>NZ_JBITSF010000029.1:0-72692 GCF_044540485.1 Streptomyces sp. NPDC085946
CAAATCCCTCGCCGACTACCTCACCAAGGTCACTCCACCATCCACTAAAAACACGAAAGAGACTTAAGCCTGCGATTTCAGGCGCATCACACTAGGCGGTCAGTGGCAGCTGTGCGGCCCCTCCGGCCAAGGAGCGAGCCATCGGTTTTTCACCTCTGTGGCCGGGCGCGACAATGACCCGCATGGGCACCTCGACAGAACGCACGGATGACCTGGCGATCCGGCAGCCGCGCCAGGAACGCACCCGGCAGGCCTGGGCGCGCATCCTGGAGGCCGGTGTGGCGTTGATCGAGGAAGGCGGCTACGAGGCGTTCACCATCGCCGCTGTGTGTGAACGCGCGCAGGTCGCCCCTCGCGCTGTCTACGACCGCACCACCAGCAAGGACGCACTGTTCCTGGCCGTGTACGAACACGGCGTCATCCGCGTGACCGCCGACCAGCACGTCTTCACCGAGCTCCAGAGCCGGGAGGGGCTGTCGCCGACCGAACTGATCACCGCGGCCGTCACCGCACTGACCGCTCTGTTCGCCCGGCACGCCGCTTTCCTCAAACCCATCCTGCTGCTGTCCGGCGCCCATCCCGAAGTTCTGCGCCGCGGCCGTGACCATGTCCATCTGCTCGCTGACGCCTTCACCGCTGTGCTGCTCACCGCCCGCGACCACTTCACCCACCCCGACCCTGAGGCCGCGGCCCGCCAGTGCTTCGCCACCGCCTTCTCCGCCTGTGTCGTCCGCACCGCCCACGGCGCGGACTTCGCCACCACACCCGTCGACCACGACACGTTCACCTCCCACCTCGCCCTGAGCACCGCACGCACCTTGCTCGCTCCTCACCCCGCCGCCACCTGACCGGGCCGGTGAGGCAGCCACGCGGCATCCGCGGCGTGGATCGTCCGGCATGCCCAAAAGCGATCTCGTACTCCCTGTCACGACCGCCACCTGCGAAGTTACGCTCCGCTGGTGACAGTGACATGGGAGATCAAGGAAGGCGTGGCGACGGTTCGGCTGGACCGGCCGCCGGTCAACGCCCTCGACATCGCGACCCAGGACCGCTTCCGGGAGATCGCCGAGGAAGTCGGCGGGCGGGAGGATGTCAGGGCGGTAGTCCTGTGGGGCGGCGAGAAGGTGTTCGCGGCGGGCGCGGACGTGAAGGAAATGCAGTCCATGGACCACGCGGCCATGACACTGCGGGTGCGCACCCTGCACGAGTGCTACGACGCCGTGGCCCGCATCCCCCAGCCCGTCGTGGCCGCGATCACCGGTTACGCCCTCGGCGGCGGCTGCGAGCTGGCCCTGTGCGCCGACTACCGGATCGCCGCGGATACGGCTCGGCTGGGGCAGCCGGAGATCCTGCTCGGGCTCATCCCCGGCGCCGGCGGCACGCAGCGCCTCGCCCGCCTCGTGGGGCCGTCGAAGGCCAAGGACCTGATCTTCACCGGCCGCCAGGTGACGGCTGAGGAGGCTCTGCGGATCGGGTTCGTCGACCGGGTCGTACCGGCCGGCGAGGTGTACAAGGCCGCCTTCGCCCGGGCGTCCCGGCTCGCCGCCGGACCGGCCCTGGCCCTGCGAGCCGCCAAGGAAGCCGTCGACCAGGGCCTCAACACCGACCTGGCGACCGGACTGGCCATCGAACGCGCCCTGTTCTCCGGCCTGTTCGCCACCGAGGACCGCGAGACCGGCATGCGGAGTTTCGTCGAGGAGGGGCCCGGCCGGGCGCGGTTCCGCTGAGCGCCCGCGTGCGGCGGCACAGGGGGAGGAACGATGTACCGTTCCTCCCCCTTCGGCGTGCTCCTCGGTGACGCGTCGCGGTCATACCGGCCGACAGGGGAGGATGCCGCCCGCCCCGCACGCGTGCACGGGTACGGGCAGTCCACACCCGCCGCACACGGAACCGCCCGCGAGGGCGAGCGGCGACCGATCGTCTCGGTCATCACTCGCCCGCGCGGGCGGCATGTGCGGGGGTGCCCCTATTGTCATGCGCCGCAAATCACGCGGGTAAGTTGCTACCCTTTTCGGGTGTCGCATCCGGGGCCTTCTGCAGTGTCGATCAGGTTGTCCGAGGACGAGCGTGCCGAGTTGGTGCGCCGAGCCGGGTCGCGGGACCGGAGAGCTGCCGAGCGGGCCCGGATCATTCTGGCGTGCGCTGACGGGATGTCGAATGCTGCCGTGGGGCGGCTCGTTGACGTTCAGGCCAAGACGGTGGGCAAGTGGCGCCGGAAGTTCGCGGCCGAGGGGTTGGCCGGGCTGCAGGATGCGGGCCGGATCGGCAGGCCGAAGGCGGAGCTGGTCCTGAGCGACGCCGAGCGGGACCGGCTGGTGCGCTGGGCGAGGCGAGCGAAGACCGCGCAGTACCTCGCACTGCGCGCGAAGATCGTGCTGCGCTGCGCGCAGGGCGGGACGAACCGGCAGGCAGCCGCCGATCTTGGGGTCGACGAGTCGACCGTGGAGCGTTGGCGGGCCCGGTTCATCGCCAAGCGCCTGGACGGACTGCATGACGAGCCGAGGCCCGGCCGGCCCCCGTCGATCCTGCTCGACCAGGTCGAAGACGTGCTCGCCGCGACACTGGAGTCCACCCCGGGCAAGGACACGCACTGGTCGCGAGCCTCGATGGCCGCGCGCACGGGGCTGTCGAAATCGACCATCGGGCGGATCTGGAAGAAGTTCGATCTCAAGCCCCACCTGCAGGACTCCTTCAAGCTGTCCACCGACCCGCAGTTCGTCGACAAGGTCGTGGACGTGGTCGGGCTCTACCACAACCCGCCCGAGCGGGCGGTGGTGCTCTGCGTCGATGAGAAGAGCCAGATCCAGGCGCTGGACCGCTCGCAGCCGGTGCTGCCGATGATGCCGGGCATGCCCGAGCGCCGCACTCACGACTACCTGCGGCACGGCATCACCAGCCTATTCGCCGCGTTCAACATCGCCGACGGCACCGTCATCAGCCAGCTCCACCGCCGCCACCGGGCCATCGAGTTCAAAAAGTTCCTGGTGGCGATAGACAAGGCAGTACCGCGGGAACTCGATGTGCACTTGGTGTGCGACAACTACGCCACCCACAACACCGCCGAGATCAGAACCTGGCTGAGCCGGCACCCGCGCTTCCACGTCCACTTCACCCCGACCGGCTCCTCCTGGCTCAACCAGGTCGAGCGCTGGTTCGGTCTGCTGACCGACAAGCTCATCCGGCGCGGCGTGCACACCTCCGTCCAGGCCCTTGAGGACGACATCAAGGCGTGGATCGACACCTGGAACGAGAACCCGCGACCCTTCTCCTGGGTCAAAACCGCCGACGAGATCCTGAAATCCCTCGCCGACTACCTCACCAAAATCAACCCGACAAACAGGTAGTAACTTACCCGCGTGATTTGCGACGCATGACACTATGGGTTTGGTCAAGCTGTTGGGGCGGGTTGGGGTTCGTAGAAGGTTCCGTCGCGGAGCATCGCGAAGAGCACGTCGGCTCGTCGTCTTGCGAGGCAGAGGAGGGCTTGGGTGTGGTGTTTGCCCTGGCTGATCTTCTTGTCGTAGTAGGCCCGGGAGACCGGGTCGGTCAGGGCCGCGAATGCGGAGAGGAAGAAGGCCCGTTTGAGCTGCTTGTTTCCGCGTCTGGAGGGTTGTTCGCCGCGGATCGAGGTGCCCGAACTGCGGGTCGCCGGGGCAAGTCCGGCGTAGGCGGCGAGGTGGGCGGCGGAGGGGAAGCTGGATCCGTCGCCGACGTCGATGAGGATGCGTGCTCCGGTCCTGACGCCGATCCCCGGCGTGGACGTCAGGACCTTGGAAAGAGGGTGGGACTCCAGCAGTTCCTCGATCCTCGTGGCGAGGAGCTTGCGCTGGTCAAGCACTGCTTGGAGCGATCCGGCGAGGCTGGGAAGGATCAGTGCGGCCGCGTCCGTGCCCGGGACGACGACGGTCTGCTCATCCAGTGCGGTGAAAATGTCCTCGACCAGCCGTTCGGCCATCCGCGGTGCCTTCGGACGTATCAGCGTCACGAGCCGGCGCCGTCCGGCTTTGCGGATCTGGGCGGGCGAGCCGAACTGGTCGAGGAGCTTGAGCACGGCCGGATGCTGCACTCGCGGACCCAGAACCCGCTCGAGCGATGGATGGATCTGCGTGAGCAGGCCCCGCAGGCGGTTGCTGATGCGGGTGGCCTCCCCGGCCAGGTCGTCGTCGAACCCGACGATCATCTCCAGCTCGGCGATGGTCTCGTCTTCGAGCTCGACCGAGCGGAGGGTGTGCGGCATGACGCGGGCCGCGTCGGCGATGACGAACGCGTCGCAGGCGTCGGTCTTGGCCTCGCCGGGATAGAGATCGGCGATCCGCCGCATCGTGAGTCCGGGCAGATAGGCGACCGGGCAGCCCATGTCCTTTGCGACCGCCAGCGGCAGGGCGCCTATCGAGGCCGGCTGGTCGACCACGACGAGCACGCTCCCGTGCTTGGCCTGCAGTTTTCCGAAGACTTCGCGGAGCTTCGGTTCGCTGTTGGGCAGCCGTTTGTCGAAGGCCTTCTTCCCGGCCGGGGTGACGGCGGTGGCGTGGTGTTCGCCCTTGCCGACGTCCAGGCCGAGGAAGACGCCGATGTCGCTGACGTCGATCACGTGCTTCCTCCGGTCGTTCCTGCCCGGCCGTCCCACGGCACCGATCGCCACATCCACATTACGAAGAGCCTCCCGGCCTGCGGAAAGGCCGGTGGTCATGCCCCTAATCAGCGGTCTGTCGATGCCTCCGGAGCCGGTGACACCCCCCCCAGGCCATGCGTTCGACAGGGGGAGAAAGTCATGCCAACTCCGAAGGCCGGGCGCCCCATTGCGGGGCCACCAAGAAGGTAATGGGGAAAATCAGTAGGGTTCGGCCAGCCTCGCCTGGGCCGCGGGCATCGGGGTCTTCAGCAGTTCGCGGTCCTGCTCGGTCGGGGTGCCCGACTCGGTGCGCAGCAGCGCCGCCGAGTACTGCTGGACGAAGCCGGCCCGCGGCATGCGCCGCTCCCACCAGGCCCGCAGTGCCTTGTCGAGGTCGTCGGAGGCGTCGAGGCACTGGGCCAGCACCACGGCGTCCTCGGCGGCCATGGCCGCTCCCTGGGCCATGTGCGGGCTGCTGGCGTGGGCGGCGTCCCCGGCCACCACGATACGGCCGCGGTACCACGGCTCGTCGACGGTCACCTGCTCGATGGGGCTGTACGCGGCCAGCGCGTCCTCGCTCAGCGTGTGGCCCAGCTCGCCGATCCAGCCCGTGAACTCACCCAGCAGGGACCGGATGCGCTCGACGATCTGCGCTGAGGTCTGCCGCGGACGGATGCTCTCCTCGGGGACGACGAGTGCCACGTAGCAGTTGGTCTCACTGAGCGGGATCAGGGTCGCCTTGATGCTCCCGGCGAGGGCGTAGACGATCCGGTCCAGCTCCGGCGGGCGCGGCAGACTGATCCGCCAGCACGCGAACCCGGTGTACTCGGCGTCGTACCGGCTGCCGAAGAGGTGGCGGCGGACCTGCGAGCGGATGCCGTCGAAACCGACCACGAGGTCGTACCGCCCGTCCGACGGCACGGTGGCGTCCGGCATCGCGCCGGTGAACGTGACGTCCACGCCACCGGAGTCCTCCGCGAGGGACGCGACGGTCGAGCCGTGATGCAGGTGCGCGCCGGCGCTGCCTGCCGCGCCGAGCAGGACGTGGCACAGTTCGGCCCGCTGGATGGCGTTGTTCGGCGGCAGGTCCTGGAACAGGGAGGGCGGGATGTCCATCATCGTGCTGCTGTCTGAGGCCGCCATGCGCAGGTCGCTGAACTGGTATCCGGCGCTCAGACAGTCGTCGAGGACGCCGATCTCCCGCATCACGCCCAGGGCGTTGCCCGGCTGGTTCAGACCCACGCCGAGCACGGAACCGGGGGGACGGTGTTCGACTACGTCGACGTGGACTCCTCGCCGGGCCAGCGCGGTGGCGGCCACGAGGCCGCCGATGCCGCCGCCCTGGACCAGGACACGGGATACGGATTTCATGCGGAGCTCCCGGCGGAGTGCGGGCGACGGCTGCGGGCGGGCGGGACGGGACGCACCGCAGGACCGGCCACCAGCCGGTTCTCGATGTGGCCGATGCCCTCGGTCTCCATGCGGACGACGTCGCCCGGCTTCAGCGGGCCCGGGGCGGTATCGGGGCTGGTCTTCCACAGTTCACCCAGGCATCCGGTGCCGCAGGTGCCGGAGCCCAGGACGTCACCGGCGCGCACGACGGTGCCGCGGGAGGCGTAGGCGAGCATCTCGGGGAAGGTCCAGGACATGTGGGCGGAGGTGTCGCCGCCGGTGCGCTCGTCGTTGAGGAACACTTGCGAGGTGAGGGACAGCACGCCGTCCTTGTCCCACACGTCGGCGAACTCGTCGGCGGTGACCAGCCAGGGGCCGAGGGTGGTGGCGGTGTCCTTGGACTTGGAGGGGCCGAGCGGCAGGGTGAGCTCGCGGGTCTGGAAGTCGCGGGCCGACCAGTCGTTGAGGATCGTGAAGCCGAGGATGTGGTCGCGGGCCTCGGCCACCGAGAGGTCGGAGCCGGCCTTGCCGACGACGGCGCCGAGCTCCAGCTCGAAGTCGAACCGCTGGGCGCCGGGCGGGATCGGGACCGGGGCGTAGGGCGCGACCACCGCCACGGGGTTGGAGAAGTAGAAGCCGGGCTCCGTGTACCAGCCCTCGGGTACGCCACCGGTCATGAGCGCCGTGACGTGGTTCTCGTAGGTGAGGTAGTCGCGGATGGACGGCGGCTGCAGGAGCGGGCCGAACACCGCCTCCTCCAAGCTGAGTACGGCGCCGTCGCCGACCCGCCGGGCCACGTCGTCGAGGGCCTCCCGCCCGCCCTCGATCACCTGGAGCAGGGCCTCGGGCGTGGGCAGTACGCGGACACTGTCGCCGTCCCGGACGCCTACCCGGGGTCCGTCGTCGGTGAGAAGTGTGGTGAGTTTCACTGGTATGACTCCTTATCACAGGGTGCGCGGACCGGAGCCGCCGCACGGCGGGGCGGCTCCGGTGAGGGTCATTTGACGGCGACGGGGTTCACCGGGGAACCGACGGCGCCGGTGAAGGGCAGGGGCTGGGCGGCGAGCAGGAACTCGTACACGCCGTCGCCCGCGCAGTCCTCGGCCAGCGCGTCCAGGTCCCACATCTCGCCGACGAGCAGCCCGATGTGCGGCAACGCGACCTGGTGCAGGGGCTGGAAGGAGCCGGGGAACTCGTTGGGACGGACCTCGAAGCCCCAGGTGTCGGTGGCGATGGCGGCGATCTCGGAACCGTGCAGCCATCCCGCCGTACCGAAGGACAGGCCCGGAGCCGGTCCGCCGGAGTAGGTGCCCCAGCCCTCACCCCGCGCCAGCGACCGGCGGACACGGGTGAGCTGGCCGGTGCGGACCAGCACGATGTCACCCCGGCGGACCTCCGCGGTCGGTCCCTGCCGGTCGATCGTGGCGCGCAGGTCGTCGGTGGTGATGGCGTAGGCGTCGTCCAGCTCGCCGGCCTCCCCGCCGAGCGCCCGCCCGACGTCGAGCAGCACGCCGCGCCCCACCAGGGGAGCCGCCAGGCGCTCGATGCCGGTGGCCGAGTCGCCCTCACTGGTGACGGTCTCCGCGCCCTTGCGGCCGTTCCAGCCGATGCCGTGGTCGAAGACGTGGCCGAGGCCGTCCCACTGGGTGCCGCACTGCAACGGCATGAACACCGCGTCGTCGGCGGCGGTGAGACCGTGCGGCGTGCCCATCTGCTCGGCGGTGTCCTGCCCCGTCGACATCATGGTGTGCACCGGGTTGACCCGGCGCCGCCAGCCGTTCTGGGGGCCGTTCGCGTCCAGCGGCAGCGAAAGGGAGAAGGACGCGCCCCGGCGGGCGAGTGCCGCCGCGCCGCCGCGCACCTCGTCGTCGAGGAAGTTGACGGTGCCCAGGGCGTCGTCCTCGCCCCAGCGGTTCCAGTTGCTGTAGCGGGCGGCGGCCGTGGCGATGGCGGCCTCCGGGTCGGTCCCGTACTCGTCGAGAACGTTCATGGCCGGCCTCACACCGGGGGTGCGACGAAGCAGCCGCGGTCGACGTCGTTGAAGGACTCCTTGGCCAGCAGCTCGTTGAACGGGTTGGCCGTGCCCCACTGGTCCTGGTTCTCCGGCTGCGACACGTCGTACTGGCTGGGATGCCAGATGTCCTCGTCGAGCAGTTCCAGCTCGGTCGTGTACTCGATGGTGTTGCCGTGCGGGTCGAGGAAGTACGAGAAGGTGTTGTCACCCGCCATGTGGCGTCCCGGGCCCCACACCTTGTGCACGCCCGCCCGCAGCAGCCGGCCGGAGCCGCGCATGTACTCGTCCAGGCCCCGCATCTCGAACGAGACGTGATGCAGGGAGGTGTGCGGACCGCGGGCGATGGCGAGACTGTGGTGCTGGGGGTTGCAGCGCATGAAGTACATGAGGGCGCCCATGTGCGGCAGGGTCAGCGCGTCCGACAGGTCGAAGTCGAGGTGCTTCTCGTACCAGGCCTTGGTGGCCTCGGGGTTCGCGGAGTTGACCACCACATGGGAGATGCGCACGGGGATCGACTCGCGCTCCTCGATCTTGCGGTGCCTGCGCTCCGCTACGCCGGAGCTGACCTCGATGGTCCGGCCGTCGATGTCGAAGAAGCGGAAGCCGTATCCGCCGCCGGCGGTCTGCAGCTCGCGGGGCTCGTGCACCAGCTGTACGCCGTCGTGCCCGAGGCGTGCCGCCAGCGCGTCGACGGAGGCCCGGTCCTTGGCGCCGTAGGCGATCAGGTCGAGCCGCTTCTCCTTGTCCCGGCGCAGCCGCACGATGTACTGCTCCGGGGACCCCTCGGCGGCCAGGAAGCAGACGCCGTCGTCGTCGGCGACCGGGGTGAGCCCCCACAGGGTGGTGTAGAACTCCCGCTGCTTGTCGAAGTCGGGGACCGCGAGGTCGACGTGGCGGAGGTGGGTGATCAGGCGTTCCTTCATCGGATGCCTCCGGTGGATTCGGACGGGAAGCCGGGCAGGGGATTCAGCAGCCGCTGTGCGTTGCCGCCGCGTACGGCGGCGACGGTGGCGGCGTCGAAGCCCGCGGCGAGCAGCCGCTCGACGGGGTTGTCGACGCCCATGTCGAAGGGGTAGTCGCTGCCGAGCGTGACCTGGGTGGGTCCCATGACGTCGACGAGGTGGCGCAGCTGGTGCGGTTCGTAGACGAGCGAGTCGACCCATATTCGGCGCAGTTGGGCGCTGGGCGGCTCGGCGGTGGTGCGCGCGTCGGACCGGACGTGCCAGGCGTGATCGGCGCGGACCAGGTAGGAGGGGAGGTAACCGCCGCCGTGGGCGGCCCAGATCCGCAGGCCGGGGTGGCGTTCGAGCAGCCCGGAGAAGGCGATGCGGGACAGGGCGAGCGCCGTCTCGACGGGGTTGCCGACGGTGTTGAACAGGTAGTAGGCGCCCAGCCGCGGGCCGAGCGTGCAGCCCCAGGGGTGGATGAGGACCGCGGCCCCCAGTTCCTCGGCGGCCTGCCAGAACTCGGCCAGGCTCGGGTCGTCCAGTTCGACGCCCGGGGCCGCGGCGGTGGAGATCTGCACGCCGCGCACTCCGAAGGACGTGACTGCTTCGCGCAACTGGTCGACGGCGAGGTCAGGGTACTGGAGCGAGACGGTGCCGATGGGGACCAGCCGGTCCGGGCGCTTGGCGCAGAACTCGGCCACCGTCTCGTTGGACAGGGCGGCGATCCGCTCGGCGAGGTCCCGTTCGGCCCAGGAATGGGGCAGGGGGACGGCGCTGACCGCCTGGATGTCCACTCCGCCCCGGTCCATCGCCTCCAGGCGCAGGTCCAGGTCGGTCAGGCGGGGGCCCAGCGATCCGATCTGCTCCATGTTGACGGCCATGGACGCGGGCCCTTGGGCGGCGGCGTCGATTCGGCGCTGCCGGGCCAGCCCCGGCTCGCCCTCGATCAGCGCGTCGACGGCGGGCACCCCGAGGTGGGCGTGCAGGTCGACGCTGGGCACCTCGTGCGGGTGGGCGGACGTCACGACGCCGCCACACAGCGGTTGCGCTGGGCGCCGAGGCCGGTGATGGTCGCGTCCATCACGTCACCCTCCCGCAGCAGCCGGCCGTGGACCAGGCCGTTGCCGGCCGGGCTGCCGGTGAGCACCAGGTCGCCGGGGAGCAGGGTGGCCATCTTCGAGCAGTGGGCGATGATGCGCGCCACGTCGAAGATCATGTCTTTGGCGGACTCGTTCTGCATGACCTCGCCGTTCAGCTTGAGCGTCAGCTGGAAGTCGGCCGGGTCGGGCACCGCCGAGCGGGGCACAATCACCGGGCCGGTCGGCAGGAAGGTCGGAGCGTTTTTGCTGGCCATCCAGTCGGCGCCCAGCTCGGGCATGTCACGGCGCATGACCAGTTCCCGCAGGGTCAGGTCGTTGACGATCACCCAGCCGGCCACCGCGTCCAGCGCCTGGGAGGGATCCAGGTCGCGGACCGGCCGGCCGATGACGGCCGCCAGCTCCAGTTCCCAGTCCGGCTGCTTGCCGTACTTCGGCAGGACGACGTCGTCGTATGCTCCGCATATGGCGCTGGGCAGACCGGTGAACACGTACGGCGGGTGCTCCAGCCGCTCGTCCATCTGGGCCGTGGCGTCCTCGCGCACCTGCTCCGGGGTGCGCCCGTCGGACGGGTCGTGGTGCTTGACCGCCAGGTCGATGACGTGCGTGCGGTAATTGGCGCCGGCCTGGAAGATCTGCCGGGGAACGATCGGAGCCGCCACATGGAGCCCGTCCAACGGGGCCCACCGTTCCCCGTCCGGGACCGTCGCGAGGGACTCCAGTACGGGGCGGACGGTGTCCCAGTCCTCCATCAGGGCCAGGACGGACGCCGGTCGGCCCGCCTTCTCCTCGGCGGACAGATCGAGGACCCGGTCGCGGCACAGCAGCCCCGGGAACGGGGACTGCCCCGCACGGGAGAAGCTGCCGAGCGCCCAGGGTCCGGCGTGGTCGATCGAGGACACCATGCACGTGCTCCTTCGCAGGCTGTTCGACCGACGCCATGTAACGTCGGCGTGAACAGCAGCATGCGGTCCGGCCCCCGCGGCAGGCCAACAAATGATCCGTATGGTGAGCCATCCACGGGACCGATGACCGCTGAACAACCGCCTGTGGAGGGCACGTTGGAGCTTCCGACGCTCGATCTGAACCTGATCGTCGTGCTGCACGCACTGCTCCAGGAACGCAACGTGACCCGGGCCGGGGAACGGGTGGGGCTCAGCCAGTCGGCCACCAGCGCGGCGCTGGCACGGCTGCGGCGGCACTTCGACGACCAGCTCCTGGAGCGGGTCGGCAGTCACTACGAGCTGACGCCGCTCGCCCAGGGACTGCGGGCGGAGCTGGGGGAGACGGTGGAGCGGCTCTCGCGCCTGCTCACCGCCCAGCCCCATTTCGATCCCGCGACTACGAGCCGCCGCTTCACCGTGCAGTGCTCCGACTCGGTCCTCACCGTCCTGGGCGCGCCTCTGGTCGCCGCCCTGCACGCGGCCGCGCCCGGCGCGGGCGTCGACTTCCGGCCCGTGGGCCGCGGCATGCTGAGTGATCCGCTTCCGGCCCTCGCCGACATCGACGTGCTGGTCATGGCCCGGGGCCTGCTGTCGGACCTGCCCAACCAGGACCTCTACACGGACTACTGGGTGTGCGTGGCCTGGAAGGACAACGCGACCGTCCCGGACTCCCTGACTGCCCAGGACGTGCGGGAGCGTCCGTGGGTCGTTCCGTACGGTCCCTCTCCCCAGGCATCTCCGGCCGACGCCCATCTGGCCGCCCTGGGCCTTGAACGGCGCGGCACCGTGACCGTGCAGAGCTTCACCGCGCTCTGCCGGCTGGTGGTGGGCAGTGATCTGCTGGCCTTGGTCCACGAGCGCGACCTGCACGCCGCGCCGGACGTGCCGCTGCGCCGCGTCGCCCTGCCGACGAAGATGCCGGCCCTCAGCCAGGCCGCCTGGTGGCATCCGCGGCGGCAGCTGGATCCCGGACACCGGTGGCTGCTCGGCCTGCTCTCCGACACGGCGGCGGCGCTGCCTCCCCTGTGATCACGGGCGGTCCCGCCCGGACGACGGCCCCGTCCGCCGGACCGGTGCGCCCACCGGGCCTCCTGGGAAACACCGCCCCGCCCATTGACATCGCCTGGTCAGGTGACGAATGCTCTCCATACCGTAGTGCGGATTACGTTTTGAGTGTCTGTCCAGGGTGTGTCCGCCACTGCACAGAACCGTCCGGGCAGCGCTCGCAGGGCAGATGCCGTCCCGCTGAGCCCGCCCGCTCCCGACTCTCAGGTTCCGAGGGCCACCGCACAGCCCCGAGCCACAGCCGGTGCCCCTGTCGCGCACCACGGAGGACCCACCATGAGCACTCGCACCGTCAAACCGGGCCGCGTCGCCGTCATCGGCGCCGGTCCGGCGGGCATGGCCACCGCCCTGTCTGTCCACCAGGCAGGCCACGAGGTCGCCCTGTTCGAGCGCTACCCGCAGGCCCGCCCGGCCGGCAACATCCTCAACCTCTGGCCGGCGCCCATCAAGGCACTCGGGCTGCTGGGCGTGGACACCCACGACCTGGGCGCACCGTGCAAGACGGTGTTCCGCAACGTCCAGGGGCGGCAGCGCGTCGTCGTGAACCTGCCCGAGGACATCATCCGCGACTACGGCGGCGGCTTCATCGGCCTGCTCCGCCCCGAGTTGTACGAACGGATGCTGGCCGCTCTGCCCGAGGGCGTCCTGCGCACCGACCACAGCGTGCAGCGCGTCGAGCAGGACGAGTCCGGAGTACGGCTGCATTTCGCCGACGGCACGGTCCACGAGGCGGACGTCGTCGTGGGAGCGGACGGCATCAACTCGCTCGTACGCCGCACCCTCTGGGGCGAGAGCCCGATCCGGCAGCACAACCTCCACATCTTCGGCGGCTTCCTGCTCGACGACGACATCGCCGCCGAGCCCGGCCTGTGCCTGATCGCCCATGACCGATCGGTACAGGCGAGCGTGACGGAGATCCGGCACCAGGGGCGCTCCGGCCACCAGTGGTGGCTGCTCGAAGCCCATGACGCGCGCGAGCCGTACACCGGGGACCTGCACGCCCGCGCCACGGAACTGGCCGGCCGCTTCAAGTCCCCCGTCCCGGACCTGGTGGCCGCCACCGACCCGGCGCATGTGCAACACTGGCCGATCCGCGACCGCAAGCCGATCAAGCAGTGGTCCAAGGGCCGCGCCACCCTCGTGGGCGACGCCGCGCACCCCACCTCCCCCTACGCCGCGTACGGGGCCGGAATGGCCACCGAGGACGGCTACTTCCTCGGCCGTCGGCTGGCCGGCGTGGACCTGAGCGATCACGAGCAGGTGCGCCGGGCGCTCCAGGCGTTCGAGACGCCGCGCAAGCCGCACACCGCACGCCAGTCGCAGACCGCGTACGTCCTCGGCCAGGTCTTCCACCACGCGCCGAAGCCCCTGCGGCCGGTCCGGGACGCGATCCTCGACCACACGCCGCTCCTCCAGAAGGTGGTCGGCGAGGCGACACCGGGGGAGATCCTCAAGCAGATCGCCGAGATCGACCAGGCGGAAGCGGCGTTCGACATGATCTCCGGCACCCGCAAGAAGGCCGATCCGGCGGCCTGACACCCGCAGCCGCAGGCTGCGGACCCACCGCCGGACCGCACCACCGCCCGGCCGCGCCTCCCGAAGGGACGCGTGGCCGGGCGGTGGTCATGCCCCGGTGTCGATGCCGCCGAGCAGCATGTCGTGGAAGTACCGGGCCACCTCGGCCGCCGAGCGTCCGCCGCCGGGCCGGAACCACTGGTAGGCCCAGTTGCACATGCCCAGGATCGCCATCGTGGTCATGCGAGGGTCGGGGATGCGGAACTGCCCGGCGGCGACGCCCCGTTCGAGAACGTCCAGCAGCATCCCCTCGTACCGGTCGCGCTTGTCGGCGATCTCCGCGCGGACCGGCTCGGGCAGCTCGCGGTAGTGCTCGAAGAACACGCGCAGGTGGCCGGGGTGGGTCTCCATCAGGGACACCAGGTCCGTCATGATGGCCAGTAGCAGACCGCGCGGGTCGAGCGAGCCCTCGTCGAGGCGGCGCTGCTGCGCGTCGATGATCAGGTCGATCATCTCCTGGTGCATCTGCACCAAGAGCGCGTCCTTGCTGGGGAAGTAGTAGTACAGCGACGCCTTGCGGATGCCGACCTGCTGGGCGATGGTCTCCATCGACGTCTCCGGGTAACCGCGGGTGTCGAACAGTCCGGCCGCGACCTTCATGATCTGCGCCTTGCGCTGCTCGCCCGGCATGCGCGTGCCGTCACTCCGTGCGTCCGCCACCACTGAACTCCCGTTTTCCGTCGTCTGCCCGCTCAATCTATGTCACGCGCCGCTCCGTGCGCCGGGCGCGGCATTCGGGGAGTGCCGTCCAGCGGGCGCAGCCCCAGGGCGTTCGTCAGACAGGCCACCTTGTGGTATTGCGTGACGACGAGCAGCAACTCCACGATCTCCTGCACGGTGTACTTCTGGGAGAGTGCCGCCCACAGGGCGTCGGAGACGGTGGAGTCGTCGTGGATCTCGTCGGCGAGCCGGATCACCAGGGCGTCGCGCGTCGGCCACGGGAAGGCGTCCCGCGGCGTTGCCGTCGCCTCGATCTCGGCCTCGCCCAGACCGGCCTCGGAGGCGAACATCCGCACATGGACGGCCCATTCCGTCTCCGCTCCGGCCCGGGCGCACACCCGCAGCACGGCGATCTCCCGCGTGCGCGCGTCGAGCGCGGGGGCGCCGAGGCAGGCGACGGTGGCCCGCCGCAGGTCGTCCAGGGCGGCGCGGCTGTGGGCCAGCGCCTCGAAGAGGGGGAGCGGGCGTCCGTCGGGGAGACGGTAGGGGTCGAGCAGCCGGCGGATCTCCGGATCGTCCGGCACGGGGTCGGCGAGGCGTCCGGTCATGCGAGGGCCGCCCGCCCCAGGCCCATCTCCGGCACGTCGTCCGGGACCCGCAGCGTGCAGGCGGTCTTCTCCTGAACGTCCGCCGGAGTGACGCCCGGAGCGGTCTCGCGCAGCACCAGCCCGTCGTCGGCCACGTCGAACACGGCCAGGTCGGTGATCACGCGGTGCACGACGCCCGCGCCGGTGAGCGGCAGGGTGCAGCGGTCGAGGATCTTGGGCTCGTCCTTGCGGGTGAGGTGCTCCATGGCCACGATCACCCGGCGGGCCCCGTGCACCAGGTCCATCGCCCCGCCCATGCCCTTGACCATCGCCCCGGGGACGGCCCAGCTCGCCAGATCTCCGGCCGCCGAGATCTGCATGGCGCCCAGCACGGCCACGTCGACGTGGCCGCCGCGGATCATGGAGAAGGAGGTGGCGGAGTCGAAGAACGACGCGCCCGGGAGCACCGTGACGGTCTCCTTGCCGGCGTTGATCAGATCGGGGTCGGCCTCGCCCGGCAGCGGGTAGTCCCCGGTGCCGAGGATGCCGTTCTCGCTGTGCAGCCGGACCCGGACCCCCGGCGGGAGCAGTCCGGGGACGAGCGTGGGCAGGCCGATGCCCAGATTGACGTATTGGCCGGTCCGCAGCTCCAGGGCGGCGCGCCGGGCGATCTGCTCCCGGGTCAGGCTCATCGGGTCGTTTCCTGCTCTGCGGCGGGCCGGCGTTCGGTCAGCTTCTCGATGCGCTTCTCGGCTCCCGGACCGTCCGGTCCGACCGGCACGACGCGCTGCACGAAGATGCCGGGCAGGTGTACCTCGTCGGGGTCCAGCTCGCCGGGCGCGTACAGCTCCTCCACCTCCGCGACGGTGAGGTGTCCCGCCATGGCGCACAGCGGGTTGAAGTTGCGGGCGGCGTGACGGAAGACGAGGTTGCCGTCCGTATCGCCCTTCCAGGCACGGACGAGGCCGAAGTCCGCCTGGGTGGCGCGCTCCATGACGTAGGTGCGGCCGTCGAAGACCTCCGTGCGCCGGGGCGGTGAGGCCAGCGCGACGGAGCCGTCGGACGCGTAACGCCAGGGCAGCCCGCCCTCGGCGATCTGGGTGCCCACTCCGGCCGGCGTGAAGAAGGCGGGGATGCCCGAGCCGGCGGCCCGCAGCCGCTCCGCGAGGGTGCTCTGCGGGATGAGCTCAACCTCAAGCTCGCCCGACAGATAGCGGCGGGCGAACTCCTTGTTGTCCCCGACGTAGGACGCGGTGACCCGGTCGATCTGCCCGGCCTCCAGCAGGATGCCGAGGCCCCAGCCGTCGACACCGCAGTTGTTGGACACCACGTGCAGTCCGCGCGGGCCCGCCGTGCGGAGCGCGTCGATCAGCAGGCTGGGAATGCCGCACGAGCCGAAGCCGCCGACGGCGAGGGTGGCCCCGTCGGGGACGTCGGCGACGGCCGCCAGGGGGTCGGTGACCACCTTGCTCAAGGTGATGTCGTCCGTCGTGGGCGCGCTGTTCTGGAGGGGATCCACTGGCATGACGGTTCGTCCTTCCGGTCCTGAACGGTTGTCGGTGGGTGTGGTGCGTCGAGCACGGTGAGAGGCCCGCGGCGCAGTCGGCCCGGCGCTGCGCCGGTGCCCGGCCGTGGCTCGGAGCCGGGCTGTTGACACTGCGGCGTACCGCACTCTACGTTACCTACCGTCCGGAAGGTAGATGACATGAGCCAGGAATCGGCGTCCACCGAGGCGCCCTCCGCCACCGCCCTGAAGCTGGTGAGCGGACTTCTCGCAGACGCGACCGCCATGGCCCGCTCGGGCCTCGCCTCTCCCGCCGACATCGACACCGCCATGCGGCTCGGGGCCGGCCACCCCGTCGGGCCCCTCGCCTTCCTGAGTGGTCTGGACCCACAGACCCGCGCACGCCACGGCCTCGCCGAACCGCCGCCCGCGGACACCGGGAGCGACCGGAGCGACCAGGTGCACGACGACGGAGCTTGGGACCACCCCGTGGGCATCGCCGGCACCGGCACCATGGCCTCGGGGATCACCGAGGCCCTGCTGCGCGCCGGCGTCCCCACCGTCGTCCTGGCCCGTTCCCAGGCCTCCGCCGAACGGCTGCGCGCGGGGGTCGCCGCGAGCATGGACGGAGCCGTCGCCAAGGGCCGGCTCACCGCGTCCGACCGGGACCGCGCCCTCTCCCTCCTCGAAGCGACCACCCGCCCCGACGACCTGGCCGGCTGCGGTCACGTCATCGAGGCCATCGCCGAACACCGTGACATCAAGAGGGAGTTGCTGGCGCGGCTCGACGCCACGCTGCCCGAGCCGACCGTCCTGGCCACCAACACCTCGTCCCTCACCGTCGGGGAGATCCGCGCGGACCTCCCCGAGCGGCGCACCGTCATCGCGCTGCACTTCTTCAACCCGGCCAAGGTCATGAAACTGGTCGAGGTCGTCGGCGCCGCACGGGACGCGGCCGTCTTCGACACGGCCTGCGCCTGGGTGCGCCGCATCGGAAAGGTGCCGGTGCGCTGCGGGGATGAGCGCGGCTTCGTCGTCAACCGTCTGCTGATCCCCTACCTGAATGACGCTGTACGGGCTCTCGACTCCGGCGCCTTCACGGCCGCCGAGGCCGACGCGCTGATGCGTCAGGCCCTCGGACACCCCATGGGCCCCTTCGAGCTGATCGACCTCATCGGCACCGATGTCACCGCCGCGGCCCAGGCCATGCTGTACGAGGCGTCGGGCGACCCGCGCCTGAAGCCCGCCGACGGCCTGCTGAGGCTGGTCGCCGATGGACGCCTCGGCCGCAAGAGCGGCAGCGGATTCCACGACCACACCACCCCCTCCTCCCGGAGCACGGCATGAGCACCCGCCCCACCCCCGACCCGTCCCTCACCGAGCGCAACGCCCTGTACATCGACGGAGACTGGCGATTCCCGGCCGGTGCGGCCACCGACGTGGTCGTCAACGCCGCCGACGGCACCGAACTCGGCATCGTGCCCCGCGGCACGGCCGCCGACGTGGACACCGCGGTCTCGGCGGCCCGAACGGCCACCGACGCCTGGGCCTCCTCCACGCCGGCCGAACGCGCCGAGGCGCTGCGCGCGCTGAGCGCGGCTCTCACCGAGCGGCAGGACGCGATCGCCCAGGTGATCAGCCTGGAGGTCGGCACCCCGCTGAAGATCTCCCAGCGGGTCCAGGTCGGCCTGCCCTCCGCCGTACTCAACGCCTTCGCGGACACGGTCTCCTCCTACGAGTGGGAGCACCAGGTCGGCAACTCGCTCGTCGTCCGTGAGGCGGCGGGCGTGGTCGGTGCGATCACGCCGTGGAACTACCCCCTGCACCAGCTGATCGCCAAGGTCGGCGGCGTCCTGGCCGCGGGCTGCGCGATCGTCGCGAAGCCGGCCGGGGTGGCCCCCTTGTCGGCCTTCGCGTTCGCCGACGTCTTCGCCGAGGTCTCGACGCGTCTCGGCCTGCCCGCCGGGCTGTTCAACCTGGTGTCCGGACCGGGCTCCGAGGTCGGCGAGGCGATCGCCGGGCACCCGGGCGTGGACGTCGTCTCCTTCACCGGATCCACCGAGGCCGGCGCGAAGGTCATGCGCACCGCCGCCGCGAACATCACGCGCGTCTCGCTCGAACTCGGCGGCAAGTCCGCCAACGTCATCCTCCCGGACGCGAACCTGGGCCGCGCCGTGAAGACGGGCGTGAACAACGCCTTCCTCAACTCCGGCCAGACCTGCTCGGCCTGGACCCGCATGCTGGTACCCCGCGAGAAGCAGGACGAGGTCGTCGAACTCGCCCGCGCCGCCGCCGAGCGGCTCACCCTCGGCCACCCCCTTGACCCGGCCACCCGGCTCGGCCCGCTCGCCTCCGCCCAGCAGCAGGAGACCGTGCGCGACTACATCCGGCTGGGCGAGACTGAGGGCGCCAAGCTCGTCATCGGCGGTCCGGAGAGCCCGGAGGGCCTCGCCGAGGGCTTCTACGTGCGCCCGACGATCTTCGCCGACGTCGACCCCTCCTCCAGGATCGCCCAGGAGGAGATCTTCGGCCCGGTGCTCGTCGTGATCCCCTTCGACAGCGAGGACGAGGCCGTCGCCATCGCCAACGACAGCCCCTACGGCCTGGCCGGCGGCGTGTGGAGCGGTGACGAGGACCGGGCCCTGGCCGTGGCCCGCCGTATCCGCACCGGTCAGGTCGACATCAACGGCGCGGCCTTTAACCCGGCCGCCCCCTTCGGCGGTTACAAGAAGTCGGGCCTGGGCCGGGAGTTCGGCACCCACGGCATCGACGAGTTCACCGAGACGAAGGCGATCCAGCGATGACCGCGCCCGCACCGCAGGCCACCGGCCATCTGCACACCATCAGCCGCTACTACGACGGGTGCAGCACCGGCGACGTCGACCTGATGCGCACCACCCTGGCCGACGACGTCGTCCACTTCTTCCTCGCCCTCAACCCCGGCTCGGCACCCGTGCGCGGCGGTGAGCACCTGGCCCGCTACTGGCGCAAGGTGCACGGGATGATCGACGCCGTCTGGATCGTGGACCACATCCTCGACGGGGACGCCGAAGCCGTCATCGAGTGGACGATGTTCTGGACCCCGCCCCGGACCGGGCGGCGCGTGGCCACGCGGGGCGCGGAGTGGTTCACGTTCGGCGAGGACGGCCGGATCACCGAGATCCGCTCGTACTACCGCCAGGAGACCGACCGGGACACCGAACTGGACGGCTTCCCGTACGCCGATCGCGGCTACTCCCGCCACGGTGCCGAGCACAGTGCGCGGCACCCCGGAACGATCGCCGAGGAGGCCCGGCGATGAGCACGGTGAACACGGTCCGCAAGGGACCGGTCGAGTGGATCGTCCTCGACCGCCCGGACCGGCTGAACGCCCTGGACAAGCCCACCCGCCGCGCCCTGCTGGCCGCCCTGCTCGGAGCGGAGGAGGCCCCGGAGGTCCGGTGCGTCGTTCTCACGGGCTCGGGCCGCGCCTTCTGCGTCGGCCAAGACCTCGCCGCACGCCACGAACTGGACGATGCCGGGACGACCGTACGGGACACGTACAACCCGCTCGTGACGGTGATCTCCACCATGGACACGCCCGTCGTCGCGGCGGTCAACGGCCTTGCGGTCGGCGCGGGCATGGGGCTGGCCCTGGTCTGCGACCTCGTGATCGCCGCCGAGGAGGCGAGCTTCGCCTGCTCCTTCGGCAAGGTCGGACTCGTTCCCGACACCGGTGTGTCCAGCGTGCTGGTCGGCGCCCTCGGGCACGCCCGTGCCTTCGATCTCGCGGTCACGGGCCGGTCGTTGCGCGCGACCGAGGCGCACGGACTCGGCCTGGTCAACGCCGTCGTCCCGACCGGTGACCTGGAGAAGGAAGCGCAGGCCCGGGCCGACGCGCTCGCGGCCGGGCCCGCCACCGCGCTGGCCCTCACCAAGCGGATCTTCCGTCTGGCCGCGCACGCCCCGCTCGCCGAGGTGATCGCCGCCGAGGCCGACGCGCAGGGTGTCGCCGCCCGAAGCCCCGAGCACGCCGAAGGGGTGGCGGCCTTCACCGAGAAACGGACCCCGCGCTTCACCACCGCACACTGAATGACGCCCGAACCGCACGCGCGGTCCCTTCCTCGCGCACCAGGAGCAGCCCACATGGTCATCGAGCACGCGGAACTCACCATTGTTCCGGGTCGCGAGGCCGCCTTCGAGAAGGCGTTCACCCTCGGCCACCAAGCGATCGCCAAGGCACCCGGGTACCAGTGGGCCCGGCTCGTCAGGCAGGTGGAGAAACCGAGCACCTACCTGCTCCTGGTCGGTTGGGAAACCATCGAGGCCCACACCGTCGAGTTCCGCAAATCCGACCTCTTCCGGCAGTGGCGCGGAGCGGTGGCCGAACACTTCGCCGGGCCTCCCAGCGTCACGCACTATGAAAACTCATGGGAAACCGGTCTGCCCACGTGACCTGTGGTGACGACCGGGTCGTGGTCCGGGCAGCCGTCGTGCGCTGGTAGGACCGCGGGCTTCCGTACCCTCCCCCCTCTGGAGTGACCGCCATGTCCGTCAGGCACACCCTGATCGCTCGCGCCATGCAGCTTGTCGCCGGCCGGTTCGTAGGCCCCATCCCCGAACTCCGGTTCACCGACCTGCCCGGACACACGCGCACGCTCACCGTCCCCACCGACTTGGGCTCCGTGCCCTGCACCGTCTATGAGCCCCGGCCGGAGCCCGGAACCCAGCCGCCTCCGGTCTTCCTGAACCTCCACGGCGGCGGTTTCGTCATCCGTCACCCCGAGCAGGACGATCACATCTGCCGTTACCTGGCGGCGAACGCCGGCTGCGTGGTCGTGAACGCCGACTACGCCACCGCCCCCCAGCACCCCTTCCCCACCGCCCCGCGGCAGGCGTACGGGGTGTGGCAGTGGCTCGTCGCCCATTCTGCCGCGCAGGGCTGGGACGGGACGCGGCTGGCCGTCGGCGGGCATAGCGCCGGCGGATCTCTCGCCGCAGGCGTCGCCCGCCAGGCCCGTGACAACGGCACGTTCGCCCCGCTCCTCCAGATCCTGGACTATCCCTCGACCAACCTGGCCAAGGACCCCGCCACGAAGCGGGCCCGCACCGGCAAACCCGTGATCAGCGTCCGCCAAGCCGCGCTCTTCACCAACGTCTACGTGCCCCGCACGGCCGATCGCCTGGACCCGCTCGCCTCCCCGGCCCTCGCCGACGACCTCGAAGGACTCGCACCCGCCCTCGTCATCACTGCCGAGTTGGACTCAATGCGCGACGAGGCCGACGACTACGCACAGGCGCTGGCCGCTGCGGGAGTCCCCGTGACCCACCGGGTCATGGAGGGCGCCGATCACGTCTTCACCCACCAAGGCCCGGCGGACGCGGCCAAGGAGGCCCTCGAGCTCATGGCCCAGTCATTGCGGACCGTCTTCTCCGACCAGCACCGCTGAGCACAGAGCTACGTCGGTACGGGCGGATGGGTGGGCGACCACTTTCGTCCGTGGTGCCGGTTCCGCCGGCGGCCGTCTCGTCACGAGCGAGCACCGTCCGGGACCGAGGAGGGCTTCTGGGATGCCGAGGGGTCGAGCGCGTCATGGCGGGTTTCCCGCATGCGCCACACGGCGACGGCCGCGATGGTGGCACCGGCGCACAGGAGCAGCGAGAGGGGAGTGCTGCCACGGCCGTACGAGGCGAGGAGGCTGCTCGCGATCAGCGGGGAGAAGCCGGCGCCGACCAGGGTGGCCGCCTGGTAACCGAGGGAGGCGCCGGTGTAGCGGACCTTCGTGCCGAACAGTTCGGCGATCAGCGCGCCGAGCGGGCCGTACATCGTGGACTGCGCGACTCCGTGCCCAGGGCGACGCGCCGATGCCGACGCAGGCGGCGAGCAGCACGGGCTTCGGCCGCCGCAGCACCTCCACGACGGGCGGCCGGCCCGCCGGTTCCCGCTTCATCTGGGCGAACAGCGGGCTTTCGGCGACCTTGAGGCGCACGAACAGGCCGACGGCCAGCAGGACGACGCTGAGCAGGAAGGGCACCCGCCAGCCCCAGGAACGGAAGTCGTCGTCGGGCAGGGTGGAGACGAGGGTGACCACGCCGGCCGAGAGCATCGAACCGAGTGGTGCGCCGAGCTGGGTGAAGCTGGACCACAGTCCGCGTCGGGAGCCCTGGGTGCGTTCGGCGTGTTCGACGACCATCAGGGTCGCGCCGCCCCACTCGCCGCCGATGGCGAGGCCCTGCACCACGCGAAGGGTGACCAGCAGCGCCGGTGCCCAGACGCCGATGGCGTCTTCTCGGCCTGCTCGGCCGGCCAGTCGTCCGGCAGGTGCTTGACCGGCAGCCTCGGATCGCGGCGGACGAGCTGCAGCCACTCCGTCTGCATCCGCAGCCGCAGGACCAACGCGTCGTCCGCGTCCGGTGTGCGCTTCTCGTGCGGCTTCCACCGCTTCACGAACACCTCGTAGGTGGTGGCGAGTTCGGACAGCTCGCAGGTCTCCTCGATCATCGCGCCGATGTCCGTCCCGACGTCGGCCTGGCCGTGGAACACCTTGACCTGCGCACCCAGATTCAGCTCGGCCAGCAAGGGCGCCACGTCGACCTCGCCGGGCGCGATCCACACCCCACCGAACAGCGGGCCGAAGCCGGACCACGTCAACCGCGAGCGCAGGTCGTGGCGTTGGCGCTGCCATGACTCCGGCAGTCAGAAGGCGAGCAGCGTCCAGGTGCCGTCCCACTGCCGGTTGACGGCACCGGTGTGCCAGATGCACCGCTCACCGTCGCGCAACACGGCCACGGACCGCTCGGTCAGCCCGAAGTACATCCGCCGCCCCTCGCGCTCGCGTCGCGGCAACCCCCTGTTGACATGCGGGTGAGCGCCGAACGTGTCGCATGCTCCGAGATCCCGGCCCGTGCGAAGACGTCGATGACACTGCCGGAGTACACGCACACATTCCGCCCGAGCACCTCGTCGCCCAGGAACGTCAGTATCAGGGACATGGGACGCAGCGGTTCTTCACCGGTCACGCGGTCCACAGTAACTCTGGAGATCAGCCGGCCGGACGCGGGACGGCCGGCGCGGGCGGCGGCCATGGTCGTCTCTGTCCAGGGTCCTCTCTGTCCACGCCCGACACCCTCCTCCCGCCCGCGGGACCGCATCGAACGCCGTCCCGCTCGTTCGCGGGAGCCGATCACGTGGTGCGCGCCCTGTCCGAGAATCGCCCTTCCAGCGGCCTGTTGGGGCCTGCGGACCTTTCTCCTTGACAGTGTCCGAGTGCTTGACCGCCGGTTTGTCCCCTCCTACATTCAGCCCGTTCATTCAGCGCACCTGCGGGCGATCAGCGAACTAGGTGATCGACGGACGCGGTGCGCATCCTTCTGCGACGGGTGAAACGTTGACTGACTCCGCAGACCCCGGACTCGGGCTCCAAGCCGACGGCCTCGTGGTCGACCGAGCCGGCCTTTCGATCCTCCGCGACGTTTCGGTAAGCGCTCGGCCAGGGCAGGTCTCGCTGGTCGTCGGACCCAACGGCGCGGGCAAGACGACTCTCCTGGAAGCCCTGTCGGGGGTGCTCCCGGTGACTGGTGGTCACGTCCGTGTCGCTGGTGCGGACGTGACCGGCTGGCGGTGTGTGCGACGTGCCGCCGCCGGACTCGTCCATGTCGAGCAGGGCCGTTCCGTCTTCCGTGAACTGACCACGGAGGAGAACCTCAAGGTCGCCGCCGCGAAGAGCGCGCCTCTCGACGAGGCCTACGAGCTCTTCCCGGAGCTGGTCAAACGCAAGAACGTGCAAGCGGGCCGGCTCTCCGGTGGTGAGCAGCAGATGGTCGCGGTCGCGAGGGCGTGGCTCCGCCGTCCGTCGGTTCTCCTCCTCGACGAGCTGTCCCTGGGGCTCGCGCCCGTCGTGGTGGTGAGGCTGCTCGCTGCCGTTCGGGAGCTGGCCGATCGTGGTGCCTCGGTGATCCTCGTGGAACAGTTCGCCGCGCTGGCGCTGGAGATCGCCGACGAGGTCTCGGTCCTCCGTGAAGGGCGCGTCGTCTTCAGCGGCGATGCCGCCGCACTGCGTGACGCTCCTGAACTCCTCCAGACGCTCTATCTGGGCAGTGTCGAAGAGCGGGTGGCGTGATGGCTCAAACCGCTTCCCTTCCCCTGGCTTCCAGGATTCCCGGGCCGATCCGTGGCGTCAGTGCCCCGCTGGTACTCGGCGCGGCACTGGTGGCCGTCTTCGTCATCGCTTCCGGACTCACCAGCTACTGGAGTCACGCGGTCATGACGGGCCTCATCAACGTGGTCCTCATGCTGAGTGCCGGGATCCTCACGGGCCGGCTGGGCGTGCTCGCCCTGGGGCAGCTGACCTTCGCCGGCATCGGGGCCATGGTCACTCTCCAGTGCGCCGTCTCCGGGGTGCCGGGCGGCCTCCTGGTGTGGATGCTGATCGGCGCCGTCGCGACCGTGCCCGCGGGTCTGTTCCTAGGCCTGATCTCGACACGCCTGCGCGGAGCCACCTTCGCGATCGCGCTGTTCTCGGTCGCGGCCACCGCGGACGTCGTGTGGGGCGTCACGCAGTTCCCCGGAAACGCGACGGGCCTCTACGTGGACCGTCCCGCGTTCCTGAGCGATGACAGCAGCTACCTGGCGTTCGTCACCGTGATCGTCGGAGCACTGATGCTCCTCCTCTGGCTGATCGACCGGAACCGTCTCGGCACCTCGTGGGTCGAGGTGGGTCACGCCGAGCGTGCGGCCGCGGCCCGGGGCGTCAACGTGCTGACCGCCAAGCTGGCCGCGTTCGCACTGAGCGCGCTCCTCGCCGGGCTCGCGGGCGGCCTGTTCGTCGGGCAACAGGGCTCCGCCACGCCGGCCGGCTTCAACAGCGTCGCCTCGCTGAGTCTCTTCTCGGTGGCGGTCATCCTGGGTGTCCACCACGCGGAGTCGGCGCTGCTCGGCGGCCTGCTTCTGGCCCTGCTGCCGGCAGTGCTGGTCGAGACGGGAGTGCCGACCCACTACGCCACCGTGTTCTTCGGCCTGACGGCCGCCGTCGTCCTGAAGGCCGGCAAAGGGCAAGCCGGCCAGAGCGACATGATCCGCCAGAAGTTCCGGGCCCGAAGAACCAGGGAGCTGCTGCAGGCCAAGCAGGTCCAACGGGTGACCGCTCCGGAGGCCGCGCAGCTCTCGGGCGTCGCCGTCGACGAGCCAGGGGGGACTGCTCTCGAAGTCACCGGTCTCACTGTTTCCTTCGGTGCCGTCCGTGCTCTGGAAGACGTCACCTTCCGCGTCGAGCCGGGTGAGATCGTCGGCCTGCTGGGTCCCAACGGGGCCGGGAAGTCCACGCTCATCGACGCCGTCACCGGATTCGCCGAACGCCATGACGGCGAGGTGCTGGTAGCGGAGACGAGCGTGGTGGGCCAGGCGCCGCATACGCGGACCAAGGCCGGGGTGCGGCGCAGCTTCCAGCAACTTCTGGTGCCGCCTTCCCTCACCGTGGCGGCCTTCCTGCGCAGCGTCGCGGCCAGGCATCTGAGCGACACGGATGTGGACGCGTACCTGGACTGGTTCGACGGCCCTCCGCGGGAGGCCCGCATGGGAGCCCTCGACGTCGGAACCCGCCGGATCGTGGAGGTCGCGGGCCTGGCGGCGTCCCGGGCGCGGGTGATCTTCCTGGATGAGCCGGCCGCCGGCCAGGCAGCCGCGGAGTCCGCGCGCCTCGCGAAGGCCGTCTCATTGATCCCGCGGATCTCGGGAAGCACCGTCGTGGTCGTCGAGCACGACATCTCTTTCATCCGCGAGGCCTGTCATTCACTGATGGTCCTCGACGGCGGCCGCGTCATCGCCCGCGGCGAGCCGGACGACGTTCTCTCCCGGCCCGAGGTCGCAGAAGCCTACCTCGGGACACGAGTGCCGGTTCCTACCGCGCCGGCGACTTCCGAATCCGAAGGACAGTGAGAAGAAGATGACACATGTGAAGAACCCAGTGTCCGGCAAGCGCCGCGCGTACCGGGGGACGACCACGGCGGCCGGTACCGCCCTCGTGCTGTTCGCAGCCGTCTCGTGCGGCTCCAGTGACAGTGGAGACGGCACCTCGGGACCGATCAAGCTCGGGGCCATCGTGTCCCTCGGCGGCAGCTCTCACGCCTTCGGGCCCACCAAGATCGACAAGACGGTCGATGCCTACTTCGAAGACGTGAACGCGGCGGGCGGTATCGACGGCCGAAAGATCGAGTACTCGGTCGTCGACGATTCCGGGACGCCGAACGGTGCGGCGCAGGCCGCCCGCAAGCTCGTCGGGGACGGGGTCGTCGCCCTTGTGGGCGGAGCCAGCTACGCGTCGTGCGCCACGAACGAGGGCTACTACAAGCAGAACGACATCAGTGCGATCGAGGCCATCGGCGCCACCGAGCGCTGTGTGACAAGCAGCAACATCACGCAGGTCAACCCCAGTCCTCCCACCGAGTTCAAGCTCATGCTGAAGTTCGGGTCGGAGGAGTTGAACCTCACCCGTCAGTGCGTCATCAAGACGGCCACTTCGCTCAGTGAGGCCTTCAGGAAGGCGGCTCCCGAGGTCGAGGCGAAGACCGGGGACAAACTGGCGTTCCAGGACTACAGCGTTCCGGAGAATCAGACCGACTACACCCCTGACCTGCTCAAGGCGAAGTCGGCCGGATGCCAGTCCATCCTGATCGCCGGCGGTCCGCAGCAGACACCGGCGGTGGCACAGCAGATGCAGACGCAAGGTATGGACGACGTGGTTCTGCTGCAGATGAGCGGCTCCTACGACACCGCGGTGGGCAAGGCGCTGGCCAAGTTCAAGATACCGATGTACGCCGGGTCCTCATTCGCGCCCTCCGACACTTCTAGCCAGGACATGCGGGACTACACCGACTTCATGGCCGAGCACGACCTGCCGGTCAGCAGCTTCACCGAGGGTGCCTACCTCTCCGCGAAGTACACCGTCGACGTGTTGAAGGGCATGGACGGCCCGATCACGGCGGAGACGGTCAGCAAGGCGCTCTCGGACATGTCACCGATCAAGAACGATCTCGCCGGGACTCCGTTCGAGTTCGGAGCCTCGAACGACGCGATCATGGTCGGCAAACTGGAGAACGGCGTGTGGAAGCCGGTGTCCGGCACTTGGTTCACCTGGAAGTGATGTCCGTGTGCCGTAGAGAAAAGATCAGGTGACAGCATGCTTTTCCTCGCTACCGCGATCTCCGGGCTGGCAGCCGGGGCTGCCTATGCCCTGGTCGGCCTGACCACGCTCATGACCTACCGGTTCGTGGCCGTCATCAACTTCGCGCAGACGTCGGTCGGCGCGATGGGCGCCTTCGTGATGGCCGACCTGTGGGGCAACGGTACGTCCCTCTGGCTCGCCCTCCCCATCGGCGTCCTCCTGGCGGCGGTACTCAACCTGGCGATCGGCGCCGTTCTCATCACGTGGTTCGCCGACGGCACCACGGTCGTCAAGACCGCCGTCACGATCTCCCTGTTCACCGCCCTCATCGCCCTGGGCGGACGCTTCTTCAACGCCCAGGATCCGCGGACGCTCCCGGCGCCGTTCGAGTCGGCGGCGGTCCATGTGGCCGGCGTGGCCGTCACCTGGCTCGTGGTGGTGACCGTCCTGGCGGCGATTGCGCTGACGTTCGCTTCGAGCTGGGTGCTGCAGCGCACCCGCCTCGGACTCCGCCTGAGGGCTCTGTCCGACCGTCCGAAGACCGCGGAACTCATCGGTGTCCCGTCCGGTCCGATCGCCATGCTGGTGTGGGCCGGCTCGGGCGCGCTGACCGCCCTGGCCCTCATCCTCGTCGCGCCGCTCTTCCCGGCCGACTTCGAAACCCTGGCGATGCTCGCCACCGGCGCCTTCGCCGCCGCACTCGTGGGCTCCTTCCGGAGCTTCCCCTTGACGCTGGCCGGCGGCCTGGTCATCGGTGCGCTCCAGGGATCCCTCAACTCCATCAGCGAACTGCAGCCCTACCGCGGAGCCGTACCCCTCCTGTTCATCCTCGCCGCGGTGCTGTGGACCAACCGCTCCGCTCGTTGGGAGGCCCCGGCACAGGCGTGACGGCCAAGGTTCGTCCCCGGGCCGTCGTCACCTCGTACACATCTCCGCGCGTGGCCACCTCCGGCTCGCGCGGAGATGCCGTGCCGGCCCGGGCGGATCGCCGCGAGCCGGTCCGCGTTCCCGGTGCTACGCCGCAGCGTGCGGTGACAGCGACTCGGGGTGGAACTGCTCGACGCGGTCGCGCTTGGTGTACATGCTCCAGTAGTGCTCGGCGAGGTCGTCCGGGTCGACGACCGGGAACTGCGGACCGTCGGGCGTCTCGAAGTCGCCCGCTTCGACCCGGGCGGCCGCCTCGCTGCGCGTGATCAGCGCGCCGATGGTCAGGGCGCCGGCGTAGATGCCCTTCCCGGCCAGCTCGCCGTTGAGGGAGTACAGGTAGTTGCGGGTGGCGGACATGACCGGTCCCAAGCCGCTGAGGTGGGGCATCGGCAGGGCTGCCGAGGAGCCCTGCGCCAGCAGGAAGGCGCCGTCGCCGCGTTCGGTCCACTCGGGGAGCACGGCCTTGACCACCTCGACCGGGGTGAGCAGCAGGAGCGGGATCAGGCCCTCCAGGGTGGCGGCGTCCAGCTCGGCGGCCGCGGTGAATCCCTGGTTGCCGCCGATCGGCGCGTACTCGACCACGTCGATCCGGCCGAAGCGGTCACGGATCGCCCCGACGAGAGCGGGTACGTCCGCAGGCTTGGAGAGGTCGGCGGAGAAGGCGGCCGCCTCGATGCCTTCGCCGGCGAGTTCTTCGACAAGGGTGTCCAGCCGGTCCTTGCGGCGGGCCACCAGGGCGACCCGGAAACCCTCCCGGCCGAAGCGGCGGGCCACGGACACACCCAGGCCGGTACCGGCACCGAAGACGGCGATCACTTTGGACATGGTTTGCTCCTTTTGCTGTGCATTTAGAGATAAATAGGTAAATTTGTCATTCTTGCGGTGGTGATGCGCGTGCTCGCGTAGTCCTGCGGGCTACCGGTCGCCGGTCCTGTCCGCCACCGAACGCGGCGGCAGGGTCTTGGGTACGGCCTGGTCGAACTCCTCCTGGGTCAGCGCGCGGTGCGGCAGGGGGCTGGGGGCCTCCCTCCGGGCGCGCAGGCCGTCGAGGACGAGGGCGAGGTACCGCTGCCACAGATCGGGCGTCACAGCCAGGGTGTGGTGGGCCGCGGCTCCGATCATGAGCTGAAGGAGGGGGACGTCAGTCGCCTCGATGTCGTTGCGGAGCGAGCCCTCCTGTTGCGCGCGGGCGATGAGGGCGCTGAGCGCGGGGGTGAGGCGCTCCCGTGTGGTGGCGACCCGGTTCTGGGCGTGCGCGCCTTCGAGCAGGACCTCCTTCAGCCCGCGGTCCTCGGCGAAATCCCGGCCGGTGAGGGTGAGGAACTGGACCAGTCCCTCCCAGGCGTCTTCGTGGGAGAGGGCCTGCTCGGCGAGGGTGACCACGCGCTGGATCTCGCTGTCGAAGACCGCCTCGATGAGTGCCTCGCGGTCGGCGAAGCGGCGGTAGACGGTGCCGACGCCGACGCCCGCGTGGTGGGCGATGTCGTCGAGAGTGACCTCCAGCCCTCTGCGGGCGAAGACCTCTTGGGCTGCGGCGATGATGCGCTGCCGGTTGCGTTCCGCGTCGGCCCGCAGGGGGCGGGTCCGGGGCGGGCTTCCGGCGGGCTGAACGGGGGCGGTCCTGCGGCTCATGGCTCCACTGTACTCGTTAAGTGGAGATGGCGTCTCCGATTAGTGTTACGGTGGGACGCGTAACTGGAGATACCTTCTCCACTTGCCCTCTCTCGTCTTCGGAGACCTTGTGAGCACCCTTTCGACCGATGCCGGCCCCCCGAAGGCCGATCATCGAGCCACGAACCCGCACCACGGCCGGCGCTGGCTGATCCTCGCGGTCATCGCGGTCGCCCAGCTGATGGTGGTGCTGGACGCCACCATCGTGAACATCGCGCTGCCGTCCGCCCAGCAGGACCTGGGCTTCTCGAACGAGAACCGGCAGTGGATCGTCACCGCCTACTCCCTGGCCTTCGGCAGCCTGTTGCTTCTCGGCGGGCGGATAGCCGACCTCATCGGCCGCAAGATGACCCTGCTGATCGGCCTGGTCGGTTTCGCCGGAGCCTCCGCGCTGGCCGGCGCGGCGACGGGCTTCGGTGTCCTGGTGACCGGTCGCGCGCTGCAGGGCGTCTTCGGCGCCCTGCTGGCGCCGACCGCGCTGGCACTGCTGACGACGACGTTCACCACCGCCAAGGAGCGGGCCAAGGCGTTCGGCATCTTCGGTGCGGTCGCCGGTGCGGGCGGCGGTTTCGGGCTGCTGCTGGGTGGCGTGCTGACCGACGGCCTCAGCTGGCGCTGGTGCCTGTACGTGAACCTCCTCTTCGCCGCCGTCGCCTTCGTCGGCGCCCTGGTGCTGCTGCCGCGCCACCGCCGGGAGCAGGGTGTGAAGATCGACGTGCCCGGCACGATCACGGTGACCGCGGGTCTGTTCGCCCTGGTCTACGGGTGCGCCAACGCGGAGACGGACGGCTGGGGCGCCACGGGCACCTGGGGCTTCCTGGTGGCGGGTGCCGTGCTGATCGCGGTGTTCTGCTGGCTGCAGACACGGGTCGCGCACCCGTTGCTGCCGCTGCGCGTCCTCCTGGACCGTGACCGGGGTGCCGCCTCCATCGGCATCTTCATCTCCGCGGCCGGCATGTTCGGTGTGAACCTGTTCCTCACGTACTACCTCCAGCAGACGCTGCACTACTCGCCGCTGGAGACCGGTCTGGCGTACCTGCCGATGGTCGGCGTGCTCATGGTGGTCTCCACCGTGGCGACCAGCGTCCTGAACGCGCGCTTCGGCCCCAAGCCGATCGTGCCCGTCGGTATGGTTCTGGCGGCGGCCGGTCTTCTCTGGCTCACCGGGCTGGACGCCGGCTCCTCCTACGCCGCGCACGTCCTGCCCCCGCTGCTGCTCTTCGCTGTCGGCCTCGGTCTGGTCCTGCCCCTGTGCATGAGCGCCGCCACCTCGGGCATCGACCCGGCGGACGCCGGTGTCGGCTCGGCGAGCGTCAACACCATGCAGCAGGTCGGCGGATCCATCGGCACCGCCCTGCTCAGCTCCCTCGCGGCCAGTGCCGCCAGTGACTACGTCGCCGGGAAGAAGCCCACCGCCGAGGTGATCGGCCAGTCCGCCCTGGAGAGCTACTCGACCGCCTACTCGTGGTCCGCCGTCTTCTTCGTCGTCGGAGCGGTCATCTGCGGGCTGCTCTTCCGCCGCGGCGCCCCGAAGGTGGACCCGGACGCCGCCCCCGTCGTCCACATGTGACGCAGCGGCCACCCCGTTCGACAGCACAGGACCGGCCGCCGGCGCTGCGAAGCTCGCAGCGCCGGCAGCCGGTCCTGTGGGGCGGGTGTGACCTCACTGCGCGCCTGAGGGCTTGCGTACGGCCGACGGCTCGCCGGTCTCCAGGGAGTGCAGGCGGGCCTTGACCGCCCCGATGGTCTCTTCGGGGTGGGTGAGGACGAAGAAGCGGTCGTTGAGGATCGCGTCGACGACCTGGTCCGCGGTGACCGACGGGTCGAGCCCGTTGTCCCGCATCGCACCGCGGATCATGTCGAGGACCGCCCGCCGCTCCGGGGCCTCGGACAGGGGCACGCCCTCGGGCCGGTTGCGCTCGGCGTCGGCCATGCGGGACTTCGTCATACCGGGCACCAGCAGGGACACCCCGACGGGCTCACCGGCGGTGCGCAGCTCGATGTCGAGGTTCTCCGACAGGGCGTGCACGGCGAACTTCGAGACCGAGTAGGGCGCGAACGTCGGGAGCCCCGTGGCGAACGCGGCGGTCGAGGCGGTGTTGACGATGTGCCCCTCGCCTTGTTCCTTCAGCAGGGGCAGGAACGTCCGGCAGCCGTGGAGGACGCCCCAGAAGTTGACCTTCAGTACCCATTCCCAGGTGCTGAGCGGGATGTCGAGGAACGGTGCGCCGCTCTCGACGCCGGCGTTGTTGCACATGACGTGGACGCCGCCGAAGCGGTCGAGCGTGGCCCGGGCCAGCGCCTCGACGTCCTCGGCCCGGGACACGTCGGTACGCACCCCGTGGACCTGGGCTCCGTCGGCGCCCAGGGAGGCGACCGCCTCGTCCAGGGCCTTCTCCTCGATGTCCGCGATCACCACCTTCATGCCTTCGGCGACGAAGCGTTGAGCGAGGGCGTAGCCGATGCCGCTGGCGCCGCCGGTGACGACCGCCACGCGGCCCCGGAGTTCCTTCATCACACGGTTCCCTTCTCGTACGGACTGGCGCGATCAGCCGCGCGCGAGCGCGAGGATGCGCCGCGCACCGCGTGCCAGGGCTTCGTCGACCATGCGGCCGTTCTCGTCGATGTACGCCCCGGCGCCGGCGGCGATCGCCGCGTCGTACGCCGTGAGCAGAGCGGTGGCCTCGGCGACGGCCTCGGCGCTCGGGGTGAAGACCGCGTGCACGGCCGGCAGCTGGGCCGGGTGGATGCACGCCCTGCCGAGGAAGCCCTGGCGTGCCGCGCGCTCCGTGGAGGCGGCGAACACCGCCTCGTCACGGACCACGGTCGACACCGGGGCGACCGGCGGCTCGATGCCGGCCTCACTGCCGGCGAACACGACCCAGGAGCGGGCCCAGGCCGTCTCGACCTCGTCCGCTCCCGGCTGGATGCCGGTCGCCGCGCAGAGGTCGTACTCGCCGATCTGGAGCCTCAGCACCCGGGGGAGTTGCGCGATGACGCGCGCGTCCAGCACGGCGCCCGGCGTCTCCAGGAGCGGGCTGAGCCGCCAGCCCAGACCCCGCCGGTCCAGCTCGGTGTCCAGGGTCCGGACGTCCGCGACGGTCGCCTTGGCGGGCACCAGCCCGGTCAGCCCCTCGGCACCGGCCAGCGCGTCGACGTCGGTGAGTCCTTCGGCGCCGGCGTTGATCCTGATCCACAGTTCGCGGCCGGACTCCGCACGCCGCTCGGCCGTCGAGGCCAGCCACTCCACCACGGCACGGCGCGCCGCCAGCTTCTCCGCGACGGGCACGGCGTCCTCGAGGTCGATGATGACGGCGTCGGCGTCACCGGCCCACGCCTTGTCGAGGCGGGCCCCGGCATTGCCCGGTACGTACAGATGCGACCGGGGGATCGACGGGGTCATCCGACGCTGGCCCGACCCGAGACGAGCGCCTTCGCGACGACGGTGCGCAGGACGTCGTTGGTCCCCTCGCCGATGCTCATCAGCGGCGCGTCGCGGAAGAGACGCTCGATCTCGTACTCGGTCGAGTAGCCGTAGGCGCCGTGGACCTTCATCGCGTCGATGGCGTTCTCCAGGGCCATCTCGGAGGAGAAGATCTTCGCCATGCCGGTCGGCCCGTCCGCGCGGCCGCCTCGCACCTCGGTGGCCGCCCAGTACGTCATGAGCCGCGCGGCCTGGAGGTTGGTGGCCATGGTGGCCAGCTTGAGCTGGATGGCCTGGAACTCCGAGATCGGCTGGTCGAACGCGACACGCTGCTTGGAGTAGGCGAGGGCCTCCTCGTACGCCCGCTGGCCGACCCCGACGCCGCGGGCGGCGATGTTGACCCGGCCCCACTCCAGCGCCGACAGCGTCTGCTGCATGCCGCGGCCCTCGACACCACCGAGCAGGTTCGCCACCGGCACCCGGGCGTTGTCGAGCAGGACCTCGCAGGTCTCGGGGCCCTTGTAGCCGAGCTTGCCGATGTCCTTGAGCACCTCGAAGCCTGGGGTGTCCTGCTCGATGAGGAGGACGCTCATGCCCTTGTGCTTCGGCGAGGCGGACGGGTCGGTCTTGACGATCACCGGCAGCGGGTCGGCGAAACGCGCGTTGGTGATCCACGACTTGGTCCCGTTGACCACGTAGTGGTCGCCGTCGAGCACGGCGGTGGTGCGGATGCTCTGCATGTCGGTGCCGGCACCCGGCTCCGTGAGACCGAGGCCGGTGCGCCGCGTACCCTCCGCGAGCGCCGGCAGGAAGCGCTGCTTCTGGTCCTCGGTGCCGTGCATGGCGATCATCCGGCAGGACAGCGAGTGGCTGCCGAGCACGCCCGCGATGCCCATCCAGCCGCGTGCCAGCTCCTCGAAGACCAGGGCGAAGGAGACCGGGTCCAGGTCCAGGCCGCCGTACTCCTCGGGGACGGTGATGCCGAAGAGGCCCATCTCCTTGAGGCCGTCGACGATCTCGGCGGGGTAGCGCCCGGACTGCTCCCATTCGCGGGCGACGGGGATGATCTCCTTGTCGACGAACGCCCGCAGCGTCGCCTTGAAGTCCTGCTGTTCCTGGGTGAGTGCGAAGTCCATCCGGTCCTGTCCTAGCTGGTGGTTGTCGTGGTGGGGTCCGAGGCGGGGCGGACGTCGCCGAAGGCGCCCTCGGCGGTCAGCGCCTCGATCTCGCCGTCGTCGTAACCGGCGAGGTCGCGGGTGACGTAGGTGACGTCCTCATGACGCATGGGCGCGCGGCGGTAGACCGGACGCTCGGGCCCGACCCGCACGGGCGACGCCAGCTGGCGCACGGTACCGAAGCGCGGGTGCTCGGTCTCGACGATCAGGTCCCGCGCGAGCGTGTGCGGCTCCCGCAGTGCCTCGCTGACGCTGTTGATCGGCGAACACGGGATGCCCGCGGCGGTGAGCGAGGCGAGCCAGTCCTCGGCGTCGCGGGTGACGAACTCCGCCTCCAGGAGCGGGATCAGCTCGTCCTTGTTCTCGAACCGGTGCGCGAAGGTGTCGAACCGCGGATCGGCCGACCACTCGGCGTGACCGAGCAGCTTGGCCAGCTTGGCCCAGAACTTCTCCTTCGGGCACGCCACGACGATCCATCCGTCACGCGCCTCGAAGGCCTGGAACGGCACCAGCGACGGGTGCGCGGAGTGCCGGGTCCGGGTGGGCTCGAAGCCCCGGTTGAGATGCCATGCCGCGGGATAGTTGAGCAGGGTCACGGCGACGTCGTAGAGGCTCACGTCGCAGTCCATGCCGATGCCGTCCCGCTGCGCGGCGTGGAGGCCGGACAGCAGCGCGAGCGCGGCCACGTAACCGCCGGTGAAGTCCACCAGCGAGACACCGCTCTTGGTCGGCGGGCCGCCCGGATCGCCGGTGAGGTCCATCCAGCCGGCGAGCCCCTGGAGCAGGTAGTCGTAGCCCGGCTGGCTGCTGCGCGGGCCCGTCATGCCGTACCCGGAGAGCGAGCAGCAGACGATGGCCGGGTTGAGGTGCTTGAGATCGTCGTAGGTGATGCCGATCTTGGCCGGTACGTCGCCCCGCAGGTTGGAGTAGACGGCGTCGGACTCGCGGACGAGGCGCTCGAACACCTCCCGTCCGCGGGGGTTGGTCAGGTCCAGGGAGATGCTGCGCTTGTTGCGGTTGAAGGCCTCGAAGAAGATCGAATCCTCACCCTCGGCGTACGGCGGCACGTACCGTCCGACGTCGCCGCCGGAGCGCGGCTCCTCGATCTTGATGACCTCCGCGCCGAGGTCGGCGAGGTGCAGGCTGCCCCACGGACCGGCGCCGTACTGCTCGACCGCCAGGATGCGCACGCCCTCCAGGGGCGGCCGGCGGTTCACGGCTGCTCCGGAGCGGTCAGCGGCACTTCGCCCTCCGGGAAGATGTTCTGGAGCTGCTCGGCGCCGCGCCTGTGCACCAGGAAGGTGCGCAGGAACGAGCACACTTCCTTGCCGTCCTGGTTGAGTGTCCGCGTCCTGACGGTCACGATGCCCGCGGTGGGGCGGCTCTTGCTCTCCCGCTTGCTCACGAGGATCGACTCGCTCCACAGCGTGTCGCCGGCGTAGACCGGGTGGGTCATCCTGATGTCGTCCCACCCCAGGTTGGCCACCGCGTTCTGGGTCAGGTCGGTGACGCTCTGGCCGACCGCGATGGCCACGGTGAGGGTGGAGACCACCAGCGGACGCTCGAACTCGGACCGGGCCGCGTACTGACGGTTGAAGTGCAGCTGGTTCGTGTTCATGGTCAGCAGGGTGAACCACGTGTTGTCGGCCTCGGTGACCGTCCGTCCCAACGGGTGCTGGTAGATCGAGCCCTCTTCGAAGTCCTCGAAGAAGCGGCCCTGCCAGCCGGGTTCCACACTCACATCTACTCCCAGAGTTGTTCTTACAGCGCACGGCTGTGCTTTCACAGTGCAGCCATGCCGCCGATGAGCCCAGGGGACGCGGCCCCGGACGTCTCAGCCGGTCTCCAGCACCAGGTTGCCCCAGCCGTCGAAAGAGGCGACCTGGCCCGGACGGATGACGACCACGGTGTCCGGAAGCTCGATGAGCATGGGCCCTTCGAACCGGCCGTCGACCCGTCCGCCGCGCAGCTTCAGCACGGGGGTGTCCAGCCAGTCCTGCTTCTCGGACCAGTAGACCCTTCTGGACAGCTCGCTCACCTCGCCGGCCGGCGGAGCCTCGGCGGGCGCGGGACGGGCCGTCAGGCCGCGGGCGCGGACGACGAACCCGGTGACGGTGACTCCGCCCTCGCGGTATCCGGCGCCCTCGCCGTGCAGCTCGTCGTAGCGGCGGGCGAACTCCTCGCCCAGCTCCGCGACGGTCCGCTCGTCCGGCTCCGCCGTGGTGAGCGGCACCTCGATGTTGTGCAGCTGCGCGGTGTACTTCATCCGCAGCGAGCGGTCCACCTCGATCTCGTCGGGGGCGAACCCTTCGGCAGCGAGCTTGCGGCGCACGTCGTCCTCCAGCTCGGCGAGGGTCGCGGCCAGGGTGGACGGGGCGGCGGGCATGGGGTGGTCGTCCCAGCGCTCGGCGACGTGGATGACGTCGGCCACGGTCGCCCCGAACGCCGACCAGGCGGAGGCCATGTGCAGGACCGGCATGATCACCTTGCGGACACCGACCTCGCGGGCCACGGCCCCGACATGGACGGACCCACCGCCGCCGTAGGCGAACACCGTGAACTCCCGCGGGTCGAACCCGCGCAGGATGCTCATCCGGCGCAGCAGGTCGGCCATCTTGGAATCGATGATCCGGTTGATCCCGGCCGCCGTCTGCTCCGGTGTGAGGCCCAGCGGCTCTCCGAGCTTTCCGATCGCCGCCTCGGCCGCCGCCTTGTCCAGCCGGCGTTCCCCGTGCAGGAAGTCCTCGGGGTCGATGATGCCGAGGACCACGTCGGCGTCGGTGACCGTCGGCTCGGAGCCGCCCAGGCCGTAGCAGACCGGACCGGGGACGGCACCGGCCGAGCGCGGACCGACCTGGAGGTTGCCCGCCGCGTCGAGGAAGGCGACGCTGCCGCCGCCCGCGCCCACGGTGTCGATGTAGATCATCGGCAGGGACACCTCGAACCGCTCCAACATCGAGGTGTCCCGGGCGTCGGGCACGAGCCCGCGGATGACGCTGACGTCGAAGGACGTGCCGCCCATGTCGGCCACGATCAGATCCGGCTCGTCGCGGACGGCCGCGACGAACGCGCTGCCCAGCAGGCCGCTGACGGGACCGGAGTGCACGGTTTGCACGGGTGCCGTCCGTGCCTCGGCCTCGGTGATCGCGCCGCCCGCGCAGGTGGCGTAGAGGATGCGCCCGCGATAACCGCAGGTGTTCGCCTCCTCCTGGATCCTGCGCACGTACTCGTTCATCAACGGGCCGATGTAGGCGTTGACGACGCCGGTCATCGTGCGCTCGTACTCACCCACGTAGGACGACACCGAACTCGCCGCCGTCACGAAGACGCCGGGATGACGCTCCCCGATCAGCTCGACGGCGCGGTTCTCGTGCACGGGGTTGCGCACCGACCACAGGAAGCTGACGGCGATCGCCTCCGCGCCCTCGGCCACGAGCTGGTCCGCCGCGTCGAGGAGCTGCCGCTCGTCCAGCGGGACGAGCACCTCGCCCTGGAAGTCGACCCGCTCGTGCACCTCGCGGATCAGGCGGCGCGGAACAATGGGCTCCGGCTTGTCCGTGTGGGCGAGGTCCCAGATCATCCCGCCGTCCACACCGGCGAGGCGTCCCTCGGCCTTCATGATGAGGGTGGCGTCGCCGTGTCCCGAGGTGGTGATCAGGCCGGTCCGGGCGCCGCTGCGTTCGATGAGGGCGTTGGTGCCGGTGGTCGTGCCGTGGATCAGCAGCGAGCAGCGGCTGAGCACCTCGTCGAGGGAGAGCCCGAGGTTGCCGGCCGCGTCGGCGATCGAGGCGAAGAAGCCCAGGGCCCGGTTCTCCGGTGTGGTGGGCGTCTTCCCGGAGACGGCGCTTCCGTCCGGACGGACGATCGCGCAGTCGGTGAAGGTGCCGCCGATGTCCACGCCGATGACGAAGCCCTGGTCAGTGCCGGCTTCAGTGATGTCGATGTTCATCCGCCTACCGTCCTCTCGACCTGGAGAGTGGCGAGTTCGAGGTGCAGGGTGCTGCCGGGGCCGTCCTCGCGTCGGCAGAACTGCTGCGAGAGGAGGGCGGCGCACGAGGGACAGTGATACCGGCGGAGCAGGAGCGAGGGATCGCCGAACTCGGCCGGGTCTGGGTACAGCCGGGAGTCGACCTCGTGCGGTGCCTGTTCCGCCACCGCCGCCCCGTTCTGGAACGGCGTCCCGGCGTCGGCGAGCCAGTGGCCGCACCCGGAGCAGGCCCAGCCGAAGGTGTCGCTCACGCGGGCCAGGTCGACGCTTCCGCCCGCTCCGGGCAGCACGACCTCCAGGCTCCCCTCGGGGCGCGGTGTCCCCTGCTGGGGTGCGACAGCCGATTCGAGTCGCTCGCGGCGGATCTCCCGGCGCAGTGCCGCGGTCGCGGACGCGTCCACCGTGTCCTGGGTGTCCAGGACCACGCCCCAGTACTTCCGTGCGGCGCCGACGCTGACCCGGCCGTGGGCGACGTCGGCGGCGACGCGCTCGGGCTCGCGGTCGAGAGGGTCGCCGAAGCCCCCACCGCCGTTGTGCTCCACGACGACGGCGTCACCCGGGGGCACCGGCATGAGCACCGCCTGCGGGTGAAGCCGTTCGAGCCGGCCCGTCGCCTGCTCCAGCTGCTCCCGGTCACCCGGTACCCGGCCGTCGGCCATGGCACGGGCGACGGCACCTCCCGTGGAGCGCATGAAGTTCCCCGCCAGGGCGTAGTAGCCCCCGGCGAGTCCGGCCGCCAGGTTGGCGCTCGGCTCGACGAAGACCATTTGGGCGTTGCTCATGAAGGCGTGGTGGGGGATCCAGGCCGCCTCGGTCCCGTTGCCTCCGCGCCACCGGCCGGGCCCGCCGCCGTCGCGCAGTTCGCGCCGGTAGAGCACCAGGCCGACACCGTCCTGCTCGATGGGTTCGATGTTGCCCGCGGAGGTGCCGAGCATGAACCACGAGCCGGCGTTGTCCATCCCGTCGCGGTGCGGGAAGGCGCCGATGCCGCCGCCCAGCAGACCGCCGTGGAGGGAGACCGGCGGTGCGACGAGGGACATGTTCTCGTCGAGCCCGAAGCCGATGTCGGCCATGGCCACGGACAGACCCCTGGAGGCCGTGGCGCGCTCCCGGAGATCCGGCGGGCCGCTCATCAGCATGGCGCCGGTCGTGAGGCCCGCCAGGTTCATCGTGACGAAGACGCTGTGCAGGGCAGAGGTGGCGGCAGGGGGGTTCGCGCAGCTCCGGGTGCCGAAGACCGGCTCCATGACGACGTGGTCGGCGATGCCCGCCATGCACCCCTGCTGGTCCCAGCCGACCGCCGACGCGAGCGCCGCCACCACGGCGGAGCGCAGGACGGAGTACGTGGAGTTCCCGGGGCCGCCCTGCGGGGAGGTGCCCGCGTTGGAGCAGACGATCCGCTCGCCCCGCTTGGTGATCGTGAGCACCTCCTGATGGAGGCGGTGATCCTCACCGAGGGCGCCCGACACGTACAGCCGCTGGCTCCACGTCCCGTCGGGAATCCGCAGCAGCCGCTCGCCGACCACGCGGGAGCAGTCGGCGATCATCCGGCGCATCACGCTCTTGACGACGGTCGGCCCGTACTCGTCGGCCAGACCCGTGACGCGCTCGACCATGGCCCGGCAGCCGGCGATGCCGCTGTTGACGTTGAGCCGCAACGTTCCCGGGTCACGACCCTGGTTCACCCACAGCGCGAGGACGTCCTCGCGGATCCGGCCCCCGTCGACGATCTTGACCGGTGCGGTGGCCGCACCGTCCTCGAACTTGTCGCGGGCGTGCACCGCCCACCCACCCGGATCGACACCGCCGAGGTCACCCATATGCAGGGCGTTGTAGACCCAGGCGAACAGCTTGCCGTCGTGGAAGACGGGGGCGAACACCGCGGTGTCCGGCTGCTGGCCGGCCGCGACGAACGGACTGTTCTGGAGGAAGACGTCACCCGGACCGATGTCCGGGTTGGTGCCTCGGTGTTCGAGAGTCCACTTGACGACGAGGTCGGCGAGCGTGGAGAAGAACTGGATGGTGGGGCTCACCGTCACGACCTCGCCGTCCTCCGTCAGCACGGCGGTGGCGAAGTCCTTCGAGTAGATGACCGGAGGCGACCCCGTGACCCGCTGGATGATGTCGCCGTGTTCGAGGTTCTGGTGCCACAGCCGCGACCGGAGCACCTGGTAGGTGATCGGATCGACCTGGAGGTCCGCCTCGGTGTGGAGAGCCAGACCCGGGTCGATCGAGAGTTCCGGCCGGGGGATGTACGACCGGTGGATGCCGTCCCACGGGCCTTCACCGAGCGCCTCGAAGTCGACCTGCGGGTTGCGGAGGACGCCGTCCTCCGTCGCGTAGCGCGGGGTCGTACCGGTCACTGGACGTCTCCATCCGTGTCGAAGGGGCCGACGAGCAGGCGTGTCCCCCCGTGCGAGGTCTGGCCGCCGTCGACGACGATCTCGGCCCCCGTGATCCAGCTGGCGTCGTCACTGAGCAGGAACGCCACCAGGGGCGCGACGTCGGTGGTGCGTCCGACCCGCCCCAGCGGGATCTGGGCGAGCGAGGCGTGCAGGAAGCTCTCCGGGTTCTGCCGTACGAGCGGGGTGTCGATGTAGCCCGGGAGCACGGTGTTGACCCGGATGCCACGCCCGCCCAGCTCGTTGCTGGCCACTTTGGAGAGTCCGCGCAGGCCCCACTTGCTGGCGGTGTAGGCCGTCGTGCGCATTCCCGTCGTCCCCGCGATGGAGCCGACGTTGACGATCGAGCCGCCCGAGGCCATCAGTGGGACCAGCGCCTGCATGGCGAGCAGCGGAGCGGTCAGGTTCACGTCCAGGGCCCGCCGCCAGGTCTCGGGGGAGACGTCCAGGAGGGGGGGGTGCGTGCGCCGATGCCGGCGTTGTTGACGAGTCCGTGGAGCTGTCCGTGCTCGCGCCCGATGCCGCCGGCGATGTCGGTCCAGAGCTGCGCGTCGCTCACGTCGCCCTGGTGGGAGAGGGCCGCCAGCGAGCGTGCCTCTTCGCCGAGGTCCAAATCGACCGCGACGGGGATGCCGCCTTCGGCGACGACCTTCCGCAGTTCTTCCAGACCCTGGCCGCGTCCGGCGCCGGTGATGACGACGACCTTGTCACGTAGTGCGTCCATGGCGATCACACGGCCGAGACCGGCTGGACCAGCGGAGGAGTCTCCAGCTGCTTGGTGAACAGGAAGTTCTTGCGCTGCCCTTCCTCGTCCGCGGCGAGCGCCCGCAGCTTCGACAGCTCGGCTTCGAGCTGCTCGGGGTCGCTGATGTGGTACAGGAGCCTCTTGTTGGCGCTGGCCCGCGGCGAGGCGACTTCGAGGAAGGTGCGCCGCCGTTCCTCGGAGTAGCGGTTGAGCACCGAGTCGTCGGCGGCGCCCTTGATCACCGCGGTGAGGGCGTCGTAGAGCACGAAGGTGTCGAAGAGCCCGGAGGTCAGGCCCAGGCCGCCGATCGGGTTGGTGGCGTGGGCGGCGTCGCCCGCGAGGAGAACCCGGCCCGCACGCATGGTGGAGGCACAGCGCTGGTGCATCCGGTATGGGCGGTAGGCGTCGAGCTCGTACTCCTCGTCACCCGGCATGAGCTTCTCGAACCACTGGGGAATGCGGGCGCCCATCTGGTCCTCGGGCGTGTCCAGGTGCTCGGCGTAGGTGACGCGCCACAGGCCGGTGGTGTCGATCTTGGAGATGATCGCGCCGTAGGTCGGGTCGATCTGCAGGGTGGAGCGCGCGTAGCCGTGCTTCTCGAAGTCGTAGCGCACGTTCGTCGCGACGAACACCTCCGGCCACGTCATCCCCTCGAACTGGAGGCCCTGGGACTTGCGGACCGTGCTGCCGGCGCCGTCGGCCCCGATCAGATAGGAGGCACGGTACTGGTCGGTGCCGTCGGCGGTCTCGACGGTGACCGTGACGCCGTCGTCGTCCTGCGCGACGCCGGTGACCCTGGTGTCGAACCGCACGGTGACGTTGTCGAACCCGCGCAGCTCGTCCAGGGCGATGCCGGCGAGTTTGTGCTGGCCCATGTGCAGGTTGTACGGATGGGGGGCGAGACCTTCGAGTACGCCGACGCTCATGTCGATGCGCTCGCCGGTCGCGTAGACGAAGTAGGAGTAGTCCTGCTTGGTGAACCCGACCCGCTTCGCCGCGTCGAGGATGCCGAGCCGTTCGATCCCTTCGAGGACCGACCAGTGGTACACCATCGCGCGCGGCGCGTTGACGATGGCCGGCTCCGCTTCGAGGAGCGTGACGCTCAGCCCGGCCTGTGCCAGGCCGAGGGCGTTCAGGACGCCGACCGGGCCAGCGCCGACGACGAGCACATCGTTGTGCTGCATGGCATGTCTCACTTTCGCGTGGTTGCCGCCGCGAGGGCGTCCAGGTAGGAGAGGTCGCGCACCGACGGGAGCGCGAGGGTCGACTGCTCCAGAGCGGCCACGTGCCCGGACGGCAGGCCGTACCCGGCGTTGGTGCGGAACTTGGCCAGGATCTCGTCGGTGCTCAGCGGATTCTCGGCACCTCCCCGCTGCCAGCGCAGTTCGTTCTCGAGCACCCGGCCGTCGACCGTCTCGACGCGCACACCGCCGCCGAAGGCGTCGGGGGTCGGGTTGTACTGGCGCAGTTCGTAGGTGATCCGCGGGGTCAGCGCCGCCACCTCGGGGTCGGCGACGGCCTCGGGAGTGAAGGACGCCACGTCGAGCGTGCCCGTGACGAGCCGTGTGGCCAGGCAGTACGGGAGGCTGAACTTCGCGTCGTACGGCGTCCGGGGGTGGACCTTGTCGGCGGCGGGCTCGCAGACCAGGCCGACACCGGTCGCGTCGGTGTAGCCGGTGATCGATTTGATGTCCGCCGCCCGCAGGGGGGTGGTGGCCAGGATCTCCGCCAACGCGTCGACCGGCGCGTGGGTGTAGTGACAGGCCGCGTACGGCTTGTAGGCGATCTCGTCGGTGACCCAGTGGCTCCCGAGGTCGGCCAACTGGCCTTCGAGGTCGGTCTCCTCGCCGTGCATGTAGGTCGCGAAGAAGCCCCGCGCGCCCTCGAAGACGGTCGACGGGCCGGTCGCTCCGTGGGCCGCGAGCGCTGCGGCCGTGAGCCCGGCGCGTGCCGCCCACCCGGGGTGCAGGCGCTTGGTCTCGGACCCGTCGGCGAGGAACTCCAGCAGCCCCGACGCCATGCTCCCGGCGATGCCGAGCGCATGGGTGGTCCGGACGGCGTCGAGCCCCCGGGCCCGGGACGCCGCCGCGGTGGCGCCGAAGACGCCGCACACGCCGGTGGGGTGGAAGCCGCGGGCGTGGAACTTGCCGCTGGCCGCGTTGCCGACGCGGATCGACACCTCGTTGCCCGCCACAATCGCCGCCAGCAGGTCCGCGCCGGACGCGTCGGCGGCCCGCGCGGCCGTGATGGCGGCCGGCACGACGCCGGCGCTGACGTGCACCACCGAGTTGGGGTGGGTGTCGTCGAGGTCGAGGGCGTGGCACAGCGTGCCGGTGACGAAGGCCGCGTCGCCGGGGGCGAGGTCCCGGCCGCCGATGGCGGTGGCCGGGCCGCTTCCGCCGGTCTCCCGCACGGCCCTCAGCGCGTACGCGGCCTCCCCGAAGGCGTGCGCCGCGATGCCGCATCCGAGGACATCGAGCGCGTGGAGTTCCGCGTGTTCGGCGGTGGCCGCGGGAATCTGCTCGACCTTGAGCTGCGCGACGAATTCGCTGAGGCGCTCCGAGTATGTGGTCACTAGTCGTCCCGTTCGCTAGACGCCCAAATGTTCTTTGACCGTACTTCGCTGGTCATGGTGCGTCAACGGTCACATCGCGGATGTGACCGTTGCGGGCGGACGGGGTCAGACGGTCAGGCCAGGTTCTCCCGGGCGTCTCCCCGGGAGAGGCCGGTCGCGATGGCGCGAGCCGTCTCCTGGAGGGCTGGCAGGCACCGTTCCCGCAGGTCCTTCAATGTGGTGCGGGCGGAGTTCGAGGAGACGCTGAGCGCGGCCACGACCTCGCCCGACTGCGTGTGCACCGGTACCGCGATACCGCGCAGGCCGATCTCCAGGGCCTGGTCGTTCAGGGCCCAGCCGCGGACGCGGGCGGTCATGACGATCGTCCGCAGTCGTTCCGGGTCCGTCGGGGTGTGCTGGGTGTAGGCATCGAGCGGCGCCGCGAGGTACGCGTCGAGTTCGGCGTCGCTGAGCGTGCCGAGCAGCACGAGGCCCGACGCCGTGGCATGGGCCGGCAGGCGGGTCCCGATGCCGCCCCCGATGGTCATGACGCGCTTGGTGTGGGCCCGGGCGATGTAGACGATGTCGGGCAGGTCGAGCGTCGCCATCGAGCAGGACTCGTCGACCTTCTCCACGAGGTCGCGCATCAGGGGCTTCGCGATCTCGTCCACCCCCAGGGACGCGAAGTAGTTCCATCCCAGTTCGAGGACGCGTGGGGTGAGGGAGAAGTGCCGGCCGTCGGACCGCATGAACCCCAGCGACTTGAAGGTCAGCAGGATGCGGCGCGCGGAGGCCCGCGTGGTGTCGGTCAGCTGCGCGACCTCGCTGACGGTGAGCCGGGGATGCTCCTCGTCGAATACCTGGAGGATGGCGATGGCTCGCTCGAGCTGTTCCAGGCGGGGCTCGTCCAACTCGGTGCTCATGACCAAAGACTAGACCACCGGGCGGACCCGTAGCGCCCACTCGTTCGCTACGGGCCCGTTACCGGCTGAGTCGCGCCGCAGACGCGGTCGCCCTCAGACGTCGGCCGGGGCGAGCACGATGTCGAAGCGGACCCTCGTCCAGGTGCTGTCGACGACGCGCCCGTCAGGCGTCGGCGTGCCGGCCGGCTGGCGCTCGAAGTCCTTGATCAGCGACTCCTTGACGCCGAAGACCGTGTCCGAGTCGAGCAGCTCGTCACCCCGGACGAAGATGTGGGTCACGAGGGTCCTGCACTTGGGCGCCTCGACCATGAAGTGGAGGTGCGAGGCCCGCATCGGCGAGCGACCGGTCGCCTCCAGCATCTTGCCCACGGGCCCGTCGTACGGGATCGGGTACGGCGTCGGCGTGACGCCCCAGAAGCGGTAGCTCCCGTCGGCCTCGGTGAACAGGTGCGCCCGGGCCGAGACCCGGCCGTCTCCGTACTGCACGTCGTAGAAGCCGTCCTCGTCCGCCTCCCAGACCTCGATCTTGGCGCCCGGGATCGGGTTGCCGTCGACGTCGGAGACGGTCCCCTCGACCCAGCACGGCTCGCCGGCGGCGCCGAAGGACATGTCCCCGCCCGGCTCGATCTTCGGAGACCCTTCGACGAAGAAGGGGCCGAAGACGGTGGCCTCGGTGGCGTCGCCGTAGGCCTCGTTGTTGATCGCGATGGTCTGCATCGACGCTCCGAGGGTGTCGGAGAGCAGGATGAATTCCTGGCGCTTGTCGTCCGTGATGTGCCCGGCGGCGGTGAGGAACTCGATGGCCTTGTTCCACTCCTCCTCGGTGAGGCGGACCTCGCGCAGGAAGGCGTGGAGGTGCTTGACGAGCGCCTGCATCAGCTCCTTGAGACGCGGGTCCTGGCAGGAGTCGAACGACGCCAGGACACGTGCGACCAGGTCTTCTTCGCGGGCGGACTGCTCCGGCGAGACGGCGCGGGTGGGTGAGACGGTCACGCGGGGTCACTTCCTTCCCAGGCTGCGCGCAGCAGCGCGGTGAGGTTCTCCTCGGTCAGAGGAGTGGGGTTGTCGCTGGGGACGGCGGCGAGGACGGGCGCGACCGCGCGGGTGATGCCGTCCTCGGGCATGCCGTAGTCGCGCAGCGCGCGCGGGGCGCCGAGCACCTTGCGCAGGGCCGCGAGGCCCTCGCCGGCGGTCGGGCTTTCGAAGGCCTGGGCGATGCGCCGCTCGGCCTCGGGCGCGGAGGGGGCGTTGAAGGCCAGTACGTGCGGCAGCACCACCGCGTGGGTCTGGGCGTGCGGCAGGTCGAACATCCCGCCGAGCACGTGGCAGATCTTGTGGTGCATCCCCGAGCCGGCCGAAGCGAAGGCGACGGCGGCCAGATAGGCGCCGTACAGCGTCTGCTCGCGTCCCTCCAGACCGGTCGGGTCGGAGGCCACGGCGGGCAGTCCGAGGGCCAGTCCGCGGATGCCCTCACCGGCCAGGGCCCGGTCGATCGGGTCGGCACGCGGTCCCCACATGGAGTCGACGCAGTGCGCCAGCGCGTTGAGGCCGCTGGCCATGGACATCTCCACCGGCAGGCTCAGCATCAGCGAGGCGTCGTACACGATGGAGCGGGGCAGGACCCGGGCATCGACGCCGGTGGTCTTCACCTCTCCCTCGGTGAGGCCCCAGACGTTCGTCGCCTCCGAACCGGCGTACGTGGTGGGGACCGCCACGATCGGCAGACCGGTGGTCATCGCCACCGCCTTGGCCAGGCCGGTCGTCGAGCCGCCGCCGACACACACCAGGGCGTCCACGGAACCCGCTGCCGCGGCCCGCCGGGCCCGCTCGGCCACCTCGACCGGGACGTGCATGACGACCTCGTCGTGGCGCACCGCGACCGGGAGGTCCGCACCGACGCGGTCGGCGAGGGCCGCCTCCGCCGGCGCGGCGATGAGCATGACCCTCTGCGCACCCAGCGCGGCCACCTCGGCCGCCACGGCGGCGGGCGCCTCGCCGGAGGCGAAGACGACCCGCTGCCCCAGAGTTTCATGGGTGAACCGCATGGTTCAGTCCTTCCCGAGGATCTTGGTGAGGGCGCCACGGAGTGCCGCCTCGGGGTCCTCTGCCAGGTTCATGGAGCGCCACGCGACATGCTTGTCGGGGCGGACCAGGATCGCACCCGACTCCTCGACCTCACGGAGCTTGGTCCAGTCGTAATAGAGGTCGGTGACGTCACGGCCCGGGCCGATCACCACCGTCTCGAGCGGGATGCCGAGGTCCTGCGCGACCTTCTCGGCCGCTCCCGCCCACTCCTCACCCGCGATGCCGGTGATCAGGGTCCAGCGCGTGTACGGCGCCAGGTCCATCATGGCGAGCTTGGTGACGTTGTCACCGACCCACGCGTGCGGGAGGTGGGCACCCGGTGACGTCGACATGACGTGGTAGAGGTCCTCGTCCTTGCCGGCCGGGGGCCGCGTGCCGTCGGAGACGACGGCACCGGACTCGTAGAACTGTCCGAGCTCCACGCCGTGGGCGTTGAACTCGTAGTTCTTGGTCTCCATCGCGGTGACGAGTGCGGCCCGTTTGGCCGCACCCTCGGGCGTGTTGGCCTTGCGCTCCTCGATCGCGGCCCGCATCTCCGCTTCGTCCTTCGCACCGAGGACGCCGAGGGCCTGGAAGATGTCGACGAACTCGCGGCCCGACTTGTTGGCCCGCTTGACGATCCGCTCGGCCACCGGAGCGCGCTCCGCCGAGTACGACTCCAGCAGGGACGGGCCGGCCTGCCCGCGCAGCACGGCGGCGATCTTCCACGCCAGGTTGTAGGAGTCTTGGACGCTGGTGTTCGAGCCCAGACCGTTGCTCGGCGGGTGGCGGTGGATGGCGTCACCGGCGCAGAAGACGCGACCCTTCTGCAGGTGGGTGGCGTACATCTCGTTGTTGCCCCAGAGGCTGGTGCCGGTGATCTCCACATCGAGCTCCGGCATGCCCAGCAACTGCCGCACGATGCGGACGGCCTCGGCCTCGTCGACCACCGGCGGCTCGCCGTTGATGTCGTAGCCCCACACGATGAGCCACTCGTTCCAGGGCCGCACCATCCGGACCAGACCGGCGCCGATGCCGCCGACGTTGGCACCCGGCTGGATCACCCAGTACAGGACGGACGGCCGGTGTCCGACGTAGCTCTCGATGTCGGCCTTGAACGTGATGTTCATCGAGCCGGCGATGTCCATCGCGCCCTCGTAGGGCAGGCCGATGTCCGCGGCGACCTTCGACCGGGCGCCGTCGGCACCGATGAGGTACTTCGCCCGGATGTCGTACTCCTGGCCGGTGAGCCGGTCACGCACCTGGACCGTGACACCGGCGTTGTCCTGCGTGTGCGACACGTACTCGGTGGAGAAGCGGGTCTGGGTCCCGCGCACCGTGGCGTTCTTGACCAGGATCGGCTCGAGGTAGGTCTGCGGGATGTCCACGGTGAGGCAGGGCGAGGCCAGCCGGTAGTCCGCCTCCCGGTCGGGCCGGGTGCCCCAGGTGTGGATGCGGCCGATCTCCTCGCCCGCGATGGAGGTGCAGAAGACGGTGTCGCCGACGAGGTCGTGAGGCGTGGCGTCCGCCAGCACCTGGTCCTCGATCCCCAGGTCGCGGAAGATCTCCATCGCCCGCTGGTTGGTGATGTGCGCGCGGGGCGTGTTCGCCGTCCAGCGGTACTTGGTGATCATGATGTTGTCGATCCCCAAGGTGGACAGGGACAGTGCCGCCGAGGCACCGGCCGGACCGGAGCCGACGATCAGGACGTCGGTCTCCAACTGCGATGACGTCGGAAGTGCGGTCTCACCCAGACCGTCGTTGAACTCGGGCACGTTGAATGCCTCACCTTCTGCTCACGGTGTTCTTCGAGCAGCGTGGCATCGGCGCCGCCCCACCTGGCCGGATCGGTGTGAGGACGGCCGAAATCCGTACGGGTGGGTGGGCTCAGCAGCGTTTCGCGGCCGCGCGGCGCAGCTCACCGGCGGCGATGCCGAAGTGCTCCTGGAAGGTCTGCGAGAAGTGCGCGGTCGACCGGAAGCCGCACTTGGCCGCCACCCCGGCCGTGGACAGTGTGGGGGCGTCCGGACCGGTCAGCAGATTGTGGGCGAGCTCGAGCCGCCGGCCGAGCACGTGCCGTGGGAACGTCTTTCCCATATCGGCGAAGACACGGGTGAGTTGGCGGACGCTGATGCCCACCGCCTGTGCCACTTCGGTGGCCGACAGCCGGGGATCGCGGAGCCTGTCCTCGACATAGGCGCAGGCGAGGGCCCGGTGCAGGACATGAGGCCGGACGGCACCGTCGCTCACGAGCACGGACAGGAGGTCCACGATCGTCTGCTCGTCGGGCGGCGTCGGATCGTGGCCGTCGACGGCACGACCGACAAGACGCGCGATCGCGCGGCCGTACGGGCTGGCCTCACTCCTGCGGATGATGAGCGGCTCCCCGGGCGCGGGGGAGCGGATCTCCTCCGGCAGGACACGGCGGTCCACGCGCAGTGCCAGTTCGTCCAGGCCGTCGGCGAACCCACGGACGAAGTGCCCGTCCGCGTCACAGACCAGAAGGTCCCCCGGACGCAGGATCTGCCGTCGCCCCGCCTGCTTGAACAGCGCTTCCCCGTGGAGGGAGACGAACAGGGCCACGGCGCCTGTCGGCTGCTGCCCGATGAGATCGAGGGAGCGCTCCACCGAGTGAGCCGTGCTCCGGACACGGGCCAGATGCACCCGGTCGAGTTGGAGGTTGTCTTCCCGGGCCCGGAACTCCTCCCCCCTTCGTGTCCGGCACTTCAACGCGATCAGGGCATCCGCGTTGTGCTCTTCCCAGGCCGACAGACGCAGTTCGGGAGGAACGCGCGCCGTGGAGAACACCGGCACCGGGCGGACCGCTGCCGAGGGTGTGTGAGGTGCGTGCATGTCGGGAGCCGGGGTGTCGAGGGAGGCGAACGTCGGTGGGGCGGCTGTGCACTCATGGACGTCCAGGGCCCGCCCGTCTCCGGGCCTCGTGCGATGAACGTCCGGTCGTTCGGTCACCGTAGGATCGGTTCCTTTAAGTGTCAACCATCGCAGAGGCGCGGATGTGATCCGCGAGTGCGCCCGGACGACGCAGGCGATCAGACGACCCGCCGGATGACCTCGATGGTCCGGGTGAGGTGGGGCTCGGTCCGGTCCGTCCGGTGGGCGACCGCGAGGTCGACGGTGGCGGTGGGGCGGACCAGCGGCCGGTAGGCGACACCGTCGAGGGACAGCGCGGTCACCGGCTCGGGGACGATCGCCACCCCGAGCCCGCCGGCGACCAGGGTGATCAGGGTCGAGGTCTCGCCCACCTCGTGCCTGACGTGCACATCGATCCCGGCGTCGCGGAACAGCCCGAGCACGATGTCGTACATCACCGAGCGGCGGTCGGCGGAGTGCACGATGAGGTCGGCCTGCCGCAGGTCGGCGACGCGCACCTGCCGGCGGTCGGCCAGCCTGTGGTCCGCCGGGACCGCGACCACGAGCCGGTCACGCCGCAAGGGTGCGACCGTGAGGGACGAGTCGGCCACGGTCGGGCGCAGCAGCGCGACGTCGATCGCGCCCGTCCGGAGCGCCTCGACCTGGTCCGGGGCGAGCATCTCGCCGCGGAAGGCGAAGTCGACCCCGGGGAGTTCGGCCGCGAGGTGACGGGAGAGCGGGGGCAGCAGGCTGTACGTCGCCGAGCCGACACAGCCGATCGACAGATGGCCCACCGACCCGGAGGCCACCCGGCGGGCCTCGTGCGCCGCCTCGTCCACGTCCGCCAGGATCGCGCGGGCCCTGGTCAGGTAGGCGCGGCCCGCGTCGGTGAGCTCGACCCGCCGGGTGGTGCGGTACAGGAGTTCCACGCCCAGGTCCGCCTCCAGCCTGCGGATCGCCTGGGACAGCGCCGGCTGCGCCATGTGCAGCCGGTCTGCCGCCCGGCCGAAGTGGCGCTCCTCGGCCACGGCGACGAAGTAGCGCAGCTGGCGGAGATCCATAGCTTCCTCGTATTAATCCAGCATGATATTGATACTTCACCGTATCGCTGGCGGAGCCTACCGTCCCAGGCATGAGTTCTTACGTCTATACCGCCGTCCGCACCCCCTTCGGCCGCTTCGGGGGCGCCCTGGCCGGCGCCCGGCCCGACGATCTGGCCGCCGGTGTCATCGAGGCGCTGCTGGCCAGGGCGCCCGGGCTGGACCGTGCCGCCGTCGACGAGGTGGTCTGGGGCAACGCCAACGGCGCCGGGGAGGAGAACCGCAACGTCGGCCGGATGGCCGCGCTCCTGGCCGGCCTGCCGACCAGCGTCCCGGGCACCACGGTCAACCGGCTGTGCGGCTCCTCGCTCGACGCCGCCATGATCGGCTCCCGCGCGATCGAGACCGGTGACGCCGACGTCGTCCTGACCGGCGGCGTCGAGTCGATGACGCGCGCCCCCTGGGTGCTCCCGAAGCCGGCCAAGGGCTTCCCGGTCGGCAACGTCACGGCCGTCTCGACGACGCTGGGCTGGCGGCTGGTCAACCCGCGCATGCCCGAGGAGTGGACGGTCAGCCTCGGCGAGGCCAACGAACAGCTCCAGGACAAGTACCGGGTCGGCCGGGAACGGCAGGACGCGTTCGCCGTCCGCTCGCACCGGCTCGCCGCAGCCGCCTGGGACGAGGGCTTCTACGACGATCTGGTCGCTCCCGTCGAGGGCCTCACCCGTGACGAGGGCATCCGGCCGGACTCCTCGCCCGAGAAGCTGGCCGGGCTCAAGCCCAGCTTCCGCAAGGACGGCACCATCACCGCCGGCAACGCCTCCCCGCTCAGTGACGGCGCGTCCGCCGTGCTCCTGGGATCGGAGGCCGCCGCCGAGCGGATCGGCCTGGAGCCGGTAGCCCGCATCGCGGGCCGGGGCGCCTTCGCCCTCGACCCCCAGGCGTTCGGCTACGCCCCGGTCGAGGCGGCCAGCATCGCTCTGAAGCGGGCCGGTGTCACCTGGGAGCAGGTCGGCGCGGTCGAACTCAACGAGGCGTTCGCGGTGCAGTCGCTGGTGTGCGTCGACGCCTGGGGGATCGACCCGGAGATCGTCAACACCAAGGGCGGCGCGATCGCGGTCGGCCACCCGCTCGGTGCCAGCGGAGGCCGCATTCTCGGCACGCTGGCCAAGGTGCTCCGCGAGCGCGGCGAGCGATGGGGTGTCGCCGCGATCTGCATCGGCGTCGGGCAGGGCCTGGCAGTGGTTCTGGAGAACACGGAGGTGGCCGCGTGAGCCGGGCAGAGATCCTCGACACGGTCGACGAGGCGGTCTCCGGGATCGAGGACGGCAGCACCGTCCTGGTCGGCGGGTTCGGCATGGCGGGAATGCCGTTCGACCTCATCGACGGCCTGATCCGTCAGGGCGCCAAGGACCTGACCATCGTGTCCAACAACGCCGGCAACGGCGAGGTGGGCCTGGCGGCGCTGCTGAAGGCGGGCCGGGTGCGCAAGGTGCTCTGCTCCTTCCCCCGGCAGAGCGACTCCTACGTCTTCGACGAGCTGTACCGGGCCGGGAAGGTCGAGCTGGAGGTCGTCCCGCAGGGCAACCTCGCGGAGCGGCTGCGCGCGGCCGGCGCCGGTATCGGCGCGTTCTTCTGCCCGACGGCCGTCGGGACACCGCTGGCCGAGGGCAAGGAGACCCGCACGATCGACGGGCGCGACTACGTGCTCGAGTACCCGATCAAGGGCGATGTCGCGCTGATCAGCGCCCACCGCGCCGACGGGATGGGCAACCTGGTCTACCGCAAGACGGCCCGCAACTTCGGGCCGGTGATGGCGACCGCGGCCGCGACCACGATCGTCCAGGTCGACGAGGTGGTCCCGACCGGCGATCTCGACCCCGAGGCCGTCGTCACCCCGAGCGTCTACGTCGACCGCATCGTGCGGGTCGAGGCTCGTCACTACACCGTGCAGGGAGCGCGCTGACATGGCACTGACCCCAGACGAACTCGCCGCGGTCGTCGCGCGCGACATCCCGGCCGGCTCCTACGTCAACCTGGGGATCGGCCAGCCCACCAAGGTGGCCGATCATCTGCCCGAGGGCTCGGGCGTGGTGCTGCACACCGAGAACGGGATGCTCAACATGGGCCCCGCCGCCACCGGCGACCAGATCGACCCCGATCTGACCAATGCGGGCAAGGTGCCGGTGACCGAACTGCCCGGAGCGTCGTACTTCCACCACGCGGACTCGTTCGCGATGATGCGCGGCGGTCACCTCGACGTCTGCGTGCTCGGCGCCTTCCAGGTCTCCGCCACCGGCGACCTGGCCAACTGGCACACCGGCGCACCGGACGCGATCCCGGCCGTGGGCGGTGCGATGGACCTCGCCATCGGTGCCAAGCAGACCTTCGTGATGATGAAGCTCTTCGACAAGCAGGGCCGGTCCAAGCTGGTCCCGGAGTGCACCTACCCGCTGACCGGCGTCGGCTGCGTCAGCCGGGTCTACACCGACGCCGGGGTCTTCGACGTGGGACCGGAAGGCGTGCTCGTGCGGGAGACCTTCGGCATCGGGCTCGACGATCTCCGCGCCCGGCTGGACGTGCCGCTGGCCGTGGGCTGATCACACGGCTGCAAGCCCGGACCGGCCTCGAAGCGCCGGCCCGGGACGGCGGCGGCCGGGCGTCCGCGTGCCCGCCGTGTCCTGCCGTCCGCCGGCTCCGCACGTCGGGCCGGTGCGCACTTTGCCGCCATCGACGTGACCGAATCCGCCAGTGCCATCTGGCTGTTACTCGTGGGTGACACCGTCGGTCGGGTACGGAGGGCCGTCGTGGATCCCTCCTGCTCGGCGGCATCTCGGCCTGAGTGAAAGAGAACGTTCATGCCACGGAAACACTTCTGGGTCGGCTCCGATCAGCGGACCACCGGCTCCGGCACCGTCTCGGTCGGTCCGATGCACGTGGAATGGCAGGCACCGCAGGAGGTCACCCAGCCCCACCCGGTGGTGCTGGTACATGGTGGCGGCGGTCAGGGGCTGGACTACCTCAGCACCCCCGACGGGCGGTCCGGCTGGGCGAGCTTCCTCGTCGAAGCCGGTTTCGAGGTCTACGTGGTGGACCGGCCCGGACATGGCAGGTCGCCCTACGACCCGGACGTGCTCGGCCCGATGGTGCCCACCATGCCGGTCGAAGCCATGATGAACGTCTTCGCTCCGGCGGCCGCGGCGGCCGGTCACACCCAGTGGCCCGGCGGCCGGGATACCGACGACCCGTTCGTCCGTGACCTGCACGCGAGCTTCGGTCCGATGCCGGCCGACTGGGCCGCCATGCACGCCCTGGAACGGACCCGGATGGCCGAACTCCTGGACCAGGTCGGCCCGGCGATCGTGTTCTGCCACTCGGCCGGCGGCCCGGCCGGCTACCTCGCCGCCGACGCCCGCCCCGAACTGGTCAAGGCGCTGGTGGCGATCGAGACGATCGGACCGCCGTTCCTCAGCAGGGGCCCCGGCGCATCCCTGGACTGGGGACTGGCGAGCGTACCCATGACCTTCGACCCACCCGTGGCGGACGCCTCGGAGCTGAGGTTGGTCACCACGCCGCAGGACGGCGAACCTCCGATGACCCTCCAGGAGGAACCGGCCCGCACACTCGTCAACCTTGCCCGGGTGCCGATCGCCGTGGTCACCGCCGAGCAGTCACCGTTCATGCGGTTCGACGGGCACCTCATGGCGTTCCTGCAGCAGGCGGGCTGCGACGCCGACCTGGTGCGCCTCGGCGACCACGGCGTCCATGGCAATGGCCACGGCGTGATGTTCGAGCGCAACAACCGAGAGGCGCTCCACGTGATCCTCGCCTGGCTGCACAAGCGGCTCGGCTGACACCGCCGGGCGCCCCGAAGAATCAGCAGTGCGACGAAGGAGTCTCACCAGATGATTGCCGCGGAGATCAACTACGCGCTCAAGGTCGACGGGCGTGCCCGGTTCGACCTCGTGGAGAAGGAGCGCACCACCGTCAACATCGCCCCGGCGCCGGTGACGGTGCGGGACGCCCGGCCGCGCAACGCCGAACTCGACCTCGATGTGAACGGGTTCCGGCTGTACGAGCACAACAGCGCCATCGCGGTCACCGGCACCCGGCAGGAGCTGGAGACGGCCTATCTCGACGAGATGAGCGCCTTCATCAAGGAACTGACGGGCGCCCGCGAGGTCCGGCCCCAGCGCAGCGGCATGCAGATTCGCCGGTCCAGGATGAACAAGGGCGAGAGCGAGAGCATGAACGACCACCTGCTGCCCGCCGCTTTCGCGCACCTGGACTTCACCGACCGCTCGATGGAGTCGTTCCTGGAACTGTCCGCCACCGACGACGGTCCGATCGCGCCCTACGGCCGCATGGCGCTGTTCCAGACCTGGCGGGTCATCTCGCCGCCGCCGCAGGACAACCTGCTGGCCGTGGCCGACCCGACGTCGGTGCCCGAGGAGGACATCTTCCTGATGGACACCCGGCTCGGCCCGGAGAACTTCCCGTCGTGCTTCTTCGAGTCCCGGCTGGCCACGGCCAACCCGCAGCACAGCTGGAACTACTTCCCGGGCATGCGCGCCGACGAGGTGCTGGTCTTCAAGGGTTACGACACCGACCCGAGCCGGGTCAGCGGCGTCATGCACACCGCCTTCCGCATTCCCGACGCCCCGGCCGACGCCCTGCCGAGGGAGAGCATCGAGGCCCGGTTCATGGCCTTCTTCGACTAGACCACACCCCGGTGACCAAGGAGAACAACGATGGAAGAGGCCAAGGCCACTGTTCGGGCGCTCGTCGACGCGCTCAACCGCAAGGACTGGGAGCGCTTCGGCGAGCTGCTCGCTCCCGACGTGCAGTACACCATCATGGGCTACGAGTTCCCCGGCGCCGGCACGATGGACCGGGAGACGACGCTCAAGCAACTGCCGGTCGTGTTCGGCCTCTTCGCTGACGACAGCCCCCGGGTGGAGATCACGCATCTGATCGCCGAGGGCGGCTGGGTGCTCGTGGAATCGCAGGGCACGGGTTCGTTCCGGGACGGAACCGGCTACGAGAACCGGTATGCCGCCGTCTACGAGGTGGCCGACGGCCGGATCAGGACCGTGCGCGAGTACATGGACACGCAGCACATGGCGAACCTGCTGACCGCCGTGACGGCGTCGGCCGAGGACGCTCGATGAGCGGGGGCCGTACCCGGGGCCAGGTGGTGGTCGTCACGGGCGCGGCGAGCGGGCAGGGCCTGGCGCACTCGGTGGCGCTGGCCGCCGAGGGCGCCACGGTGATCGCCACCGACATCGGCGAGCCCCGGGAGAAGCTGCCCGACGCGGTGGTGTTCCGGACGCTGGACGTGGCCGACGAGGAGCAGTGGCGGGCCTTCGCGAGCTGGCTCGGCGACACCTACGGCCGGGTGGACGCCCTTGTCAACAACGCCGGGGTGGCCAGCGCCGCCCCGACGTTCGAGGACCTCGAACTGGCCGAGTGGAACCGGGTGTTCGGGGTCAACGTCACCGGCCCGATGCTCGGGATCAAGCACCTGGTGCCGCTGATGACCGAGGGCGGTTCGATCGTCAACGTCAGTTCGCTCGCGGGCATGCTGGGCGCGGTACTGCCGGCGTACACGGCCAGCAAATGGGCCCTGCGGGGCCTCTCCCGGAGCGCGAGCCAGGAACTGGGTCCGCGCGGGATCAGGGTCAACACCATCAGTCCCGGGTTCATCGACACCCCCATGGTCGGGTTCCTGGGGCAGCCCATGCGCGACGCGACCCTCGCGAACGTGCCGCTGGGCCGGCTCGGCACGGTGGACGACGTCAGCCCTCTCGTCGTCTTCCTCGTCTCACCGGAATCCTCGTGGATCAGCGGAGCGGAGATCCCGGTGGACGGCGGTGAGTGGTCCCACGGCGGGAACAAGCGGCTCACCGACTTCCTCCGCGAGGCCGGGGCGATCGGCGGAGCTGCACCGGGGGAGTGACGCGGCCGAGGGGCCGGTTCGGGGGTTCCCCCTCCGGCCCCGCGGAGTGACAGGGGCGAGCCCTGAGCAGATGCTTGCCGGGAAGGACCTCCGGACGAGCAGTGGATCCGCCGCAGGCGACCACTGCGCGAACCGGAGGTCCTTCCGCTTGCCCAGGCAGCGTGTTCGGCTTCACCGCGGTGATTGGTGTACCTCGCGATCGCGGCCCTGCTCCAGGGTGTGGTGCCCGTCGTCCGCGTGCGCCGCGGCGGGAACCGGGGCTCGGCCGCAGGGCCGGTCCCGTCGACGGAGACGGTCAGGCCGGCCGCTCGGCCGAGCGGGCGAACCGCTTGCGGTACTCCTCCAGCCGGGCACGGCCGGCTCCGTCGACGAGGCCCCGCTCGATCGTCGCGACCGTCTCCTTGAGCAGCGCGATCCAGGTCTTGACCGTGGCCCCGGTGCTCGACGAGGGCAGCTGCCCGATCCTGACCAGCAGGGCGACGTCTCCCTCGGGGTTGTGGACCGGCGCAACGATCGAACCGACGTCGAAGACCTCGTGGTCGTCGAGGCGCACCTCTTCGGTGAAGACCGGTGCCCGAGCCAGGTCGGAGATGACGGCGCGTCGCCCCGCGGGGGTGAATCGGCCGGTGGCGTAGTCGGTCAGGACGTCGTGCAGGCGCTCGAACGCGCGCGCGTCGGATCCGGCCATCGTGATCTCGACGCCGTGCGCGACGATGCTGTCGAGCCGCCGGCGGTACGACGCCAGCTGGTCGGCGTCGGCCAGCGTGGCCAGCCAGCGTTCGGCCACCGGTGGTGCCGCCTTTGCGATGTACGCCATGCCGATGGGAGGTACGAGCGGTATCCGCTGGCCGAGCTGCCCGCCCGTCTCCGCGTCACCGCCGTAGGCCGCGACCGCGGTCGTCAGTTCGTCGTCGTCGACGACGACCAGAGCCGCGGCTTCGCAGTCCAGCCGGGTGGCGAGGGCCTCGACCTCGGGTGTCGCCACGTCGGCCAGGCGAAGCGCCGCGAACAGTTCGGCGTCGCCCCGGGCGGACATGCTCTTCGGGAAGAAGGCCCCGTAGCCGCCCTGGAAGAAGAGCATGGGCGTGACGGAGCGGGCGACCTCCATGTCGACGACGTCACAGAGCGTTATCCAGTGGTCGCCGGCGTCGACTTGCGTCCTGCGGGTGCAGTGGACGTGGGCGACGGCCCCTTCGACGACGGGCGCCCCGAAAGACGAGAGCGACCAGGGGACCTTGTCGAACTTGTCGGCGGCCGATCCGGCGAGTGTCCGGCACACGTCGACCTGGTCGTGGGCGAGGACGCTGACGCACAGAACGGGTGATTCGAGGAGCCGGACGTACGAACGTGAGGTCTTCATCGGCATGAACGACACCAGCGGCGGGTCGAGCGAGACGGAACTGAAGGTGCCGACGACCATGCCGACCGGCTCGCCCGAGCACATGCCACTGACGAAGACGACGCCGGTGGGGTAGTGGCCCATGACGTCGCGGTACCGTTCGCTGTCCACCGCTCCTCCTGTCCCGCTGACCTGTGGCCAGGAACGTTAACCGTGTCGTGGCGCCGGGGACCCGCTTGGCGGGAATCGACAAGTCGCACGTCTCGAACCGGCGCCCGGACCCGCGGACCTTCGTGGGTACGTCAGGAGTCTCCCGAGCCGGATCCCGGGACCGTGACACGGGGAAACGCGGCCTGCAGGAGCGTGAGCAGTTCGTCGGCCGACACGGGCCGGTCCACCGCGTCGAAGACCGCCAGCTCCTCACGCGTCTGTTCGGCGACCTTGGGCAGATCCTGTCGGTCCGCCCCGACCTCCTCGAGGGAAGTCGGCAGGCCGAAGGCCGCGATGAACCGGTGGAGCCGGTCGGCACAGGCCATCGCCGCCCGGCGCGCGGTGGCGGCGTCGTACGGGACGTCCAGGGCGCGGGCGATCGGCGCGAAGCGCTCGGGGGCGATGCCGGCCATGAAGCGCATCGCGTGCGGCAGCATGACGCACGAGGTGTAGCCGTGCGGTACGTCCCAGGCCGGCCCGATCTGATGGCCGAGCGAGTGGGACAGCCCCAGCCCGGTGTTGAAACCGCCGAAGAGGGACATCCAGGCCGCGTCGAGGCAGCGTTGGCGGCTGTCCAGGGTGGACTGCGCACGGACGGACAGCGGAAGGTCGGTGACCAGTGCCCGGATGGCCTGCTCGGCCACCGCGTCCGACAGAGGGTGGTGCCGCTTGGCGTAGATGGCCTCGACCGCGTGATCGAGGGCACGTACACCCGTGGAGAGCCAGAGCCAGTCGGGGGTCTCCCGCGTCAGCTCGACGTCGTGGATGACCACGCGCGGCTGGAGCTCGGGACGGATGACGGCGAACTTGAGGTGGGTCTCGACGTCGGACACGCCTCCGGCGGGGGTGAAGGCACCCGCCGACAGGGTCGTCGGCAGCGCGATGTGCAGGAAACCCGGGTCGCCGTCGGAGCCGAAACCGGCAGCCGGGTCCAGTACACCGGCCTCGGACGTGACGTCCCGGCCGGCGAGGTGCGAGGCGACGGCCACCTTGGCGGAGTCGACGGCGCTGCCTCCTCCCAGGCTGACCACCGCGTCGGCGTCCGTCTCGCCGAGGGCCCGGGCGATGTCCCGCACCCGGTCCGACGGGGCGTGCTGAGCCGTGGTACGTACGCCGACGAGGCGCGGTCCCAGGACCTCGCGGACCGTTGCCAGGGCTGTCGACTCCAGGAGCGACCCGGTCGTCACGACGAGCACGCGTGATGCTCCTCGTCGATCGATCTCGGTGGCCAGCTCCCGCGTGGCTCCGAGCCCGGAGACCACCTTCTCGAGCCGGGTCAGGTCGAACGTCGAAACGGGCATGGAGACCGGTCCCTTCACACATCGGCAGTGGTTCGTCGTCCCGTCGGCGGCCGGTCCGGGGGCGGCATCCTGCGGGGCGCAGGTCGGAAAGCGGCTGTGTCCTCAGTGCCCGGACCCGCGGCGGATGTCGCTCGCGCGTGCGCCGTAGGCACCGCGGAAGGAGCGCGAGAACTGTGACGCCGACCGGAAACCCGACAGGCGGGCGATGTCGGCGATCGAGGCGGCCGCCCGGGAGTCGTCCAGGAGGAGCGTCCGGGCGTGCTGGAGGCGGGCCGTCTGAATGAACTGGGCGACGGTCGAGCCGTGTTCCGCGAAGACCCGGGCGAGATGGCGGGTGCTGACTCCGACCGCCTTCGCGACCCGGCTCACGTCGAGATCGGGGTCGTGCAGGTTGCGGCGTACGAAGTCGTTCGCCGTGATCCAGTACGACTCGGCCGCGTCACCTGCGCCCAGGAGCCGGCCGAAGAGATCCTTCATGGTGCGCTCGGCGGCTTCGGGCGCGTCGAGGGGCTCCCGAAGGGCGGACCGGGCGAGGAGCGTGGCCCGGCGGGTGTACTCGGCCCGGGGCCCGCCGTCCGCCGCGCGCAGCACCGTCGGCATGGATGACGCGACCGCGGTGGGACCGGGGAGGCTGTCCTTGCCGATGCGGACGGCGATCAGGTGGAACTCGCCGAGCAGGCCGAACACGGCCGGCACTCGGGCGTCGTAGATCTGGGCGTCACCCGCAAAGATCCGGTCGGTGCCGCCCGAGTGCAGGATGTTGCCCTCACCCTTCAGCAGGACCAACAGGTACACCTCGTCACGGTTCCCGGCCGCGATGTGCTCACGGGTCCGCTCGACGAAGTGCCCTTGACCCCGCATCTCCGTGATCCTCACGTCGCCCAGCTCGGTGCAGCGCACCTTCGCCTCGAGGTCGCCGGCCGTGAACGTACGACACCGGAGAGGAGCCAGCCATCGGTGGTTGAATACCTCCCACAGGGGAATGCGCGACTTCGCCTGGACCCGCGCGGTGTCGAACTCCACGAGGCGGCCCGGGACTTGCAAGGGCTGGGACGGCACAGTCGGACTCCGCTCCAGAGGGAAGGGTGACGCGGCTCGGTTCGGTGGTGCCAGGGTCTCGGCCAGGGATGCGGACGAGCGTGAGGCGGAGCCGCCGTCATGCCGCCGCGTGCTCGTCGGTGAGGAGTCCGAGGCAGCCTTCTCGGGAAGCTATAGCGCGATGTCCTCCACCGCAACAGTGTCGTCTTCGAGCCGCGGCCGCCGGGCGCCTGGAGGACATCCGCTTGTGACTCATGCCACTTCGAACGCTTAGCGCACGCCTGTACGGCCAACGCCCGATGCTGGCATGGTGGAGCAGGAAGAAGCCAGTGACGCCGGTCACGGCGGCTCGCCACGGAGCGCAGCAGCGGCGTGGACGGAGATCTGGCGCCGGCTGCCCCCCCATGACGGTCACCTGCCGCCCTTGACCGTACGGGACATGCGATGCCGGCTTCCTTGCGCCATCGGGACTTCGGTCTTCTGTGCGCGCCGCCTCCATCGAAGATGCAGACCGACCGCCAGACGATTGGAGCGTCCGAATGAGCAGCCTCAACGAGACGTCACGGCTGACCGAACCCCTCCCGCAGCCTGAGCCCGGCCTGCGCCCGGCAGACGTCGTCGCACGGGCCGAGGCGATGATCCCGAAGCTGCGCCGGTCGCAGGCGGAGGCGGACGAGCGCGGCCACTTCTCCGACGAAGTGCTCCAGGACTTCCGCGACGCCGGCTTCTACCGGATGCTGCAGCCGAAGCTCTTCGGAGGCTACGAGTTCGACACCGAGACGTTCTTCGAGGTCGTCTACCGCATCTCCGCCGGACATCCGGGAACCGGCTGGTGCTTCTGCCTGTCCGCGACGCATGTCGCCGTCGTGGCGTCCTACTTCGGCGAGCAGGCCCAGCGGGAGATCCTGGGTGACGGTGAGTTCCGTGCCCCGCACCGAGCGGTGGCCGGAGGCAGGCTCGTGCCCGTGAAGGGCGGCTACCGGGTCAGCGGCAAGTGGAGTTTCTCCTCCGGCTCTCCCGTGTCGACCCATTTCATAGGCGACGGTTTCGTCCACGAGGACGGCGAGCAGTCGCGCGTGGTGACCTTCGTTGCGCACCGCGACCAGTACAAGGTGCTCCCCGACTGGGGCAACGGAACCACCCTCGGCATGCAGGCCAGCGGCTCGAACACGGTCGAGATCGAGGACCAGTTCATCCCCGAGCACTGGGTGACCGACCAGGACATCCTGTTCGGCACCCGCACCGACTTCTCCGAGGGGACCCCCGGCACCCGGCTGCACGGCAACCCCCGCTACCTCGGGCTCTTCGACCCGACGTACCACATGTCGTTCGCGGCGATCCTCTCCGGTGCGGCACGGGCCGCCGTCGACCGGATGGCCGAGCTCATGCCGACCACCAAGCAGATCCTGGGCACCGAGAAGATGGACAAGGACCCGGATGCCCTGCGCGCGCTCGGCAAGGGTGCCGCACTGGCCGACGCGGCCCACGCCGTGATGGTCGACACCGCACGTCGGATCGACGCCCTGTACGCCCGCTGGTCCGAGGACGGCCGGCCGATCACGCCGTCCGAATTGATGCGTCTGCACGCCCTCGCCTGCCGCGCCGCCATGCTGGGGGCCGAGGCGGTCCAACTGCTCTTCCAGTCCGCGGGCTCCCGCGCCTCGGGGCGAGGCGACAGCATGCAGCGCTACCTGCGTGACTCCGAGATGTACCTCATCCACCCTTCGAGCCAGCCTTTCGTCGATTTCCTGCGCGGGCTGTCCGAGTTCGACGCCTTCACGGGCGGCGTCTCCTGAACCCCCGGGCCACACCACATGAGGACCTCACATGACCCCTCCCTTCAGCCCGGCCCGGCTCCACTCCGAGGCCGGTGAACCGCTCGTGCTCGCTCGGCACGGATTCTTCTGGACGGGCGTCGAACCGATCACGACGGACGACGGGCCGGCCGTCCGTGGCCAGACGTACGTGGAGTACTGGATCCCGCAGGATCTGCGGCACCGCCTGCCCATCGTCATGATCCACGGCGGAGGCGGCCAGGGCCTGGACTACCTCGGTGACGTCGCCGGCGGCGAGGGCTGGGTCCACCGGTTCGTCCGCAAGGGCTACGCGGTCTACGTGATCGACCGGCCCGGCCACGGCCGGTCACCGGCCGACCCCAAGATCCAGGGGCCGCTCGGCCCCTCGCTTCCCGCACCGATGGTGGAGCGGCTGTTCAGCGCCCCGTCGCGGCTCCCGGACCGGTACCCGGGGGCCGAGCTGCACACGCAGTGGGTCGGGGAGGGCCGGTACGGGGACGAGGCGTTCGACGCGTTCCTCGCCGGCATGGGGCCGATGAACGCGGACGCCGCGCAGCACTACACCGACTGCCGTCGGGGTGGCGTCGAGCTCCTCGACCTGATCGGCGAAGCGATCCTCCTGACGCATTCGGCCGGAGGTCCGGTCGGGTGGCTCGTGGCGGACGCCCGTCCCGGGCTGGTGGCGGGCATCGTCGCGGTCGAGCCGCTCGGACCGTCGTTCCGGGGGGCGCCCCCCGGGGCTCTGACCTGGGGGCTCACCGCCGTCCCGCTGACCTTCGAACCATCGGCGACGACACCGGAGGACCTTGAGCTCCGCGAGGCCACCCTGCCCTCGGGTGTGACCGCTGTGCTCCAGAAAGAACCCGCCCGCAAGCTGCCGAAGCTGGCCGGCGTCCCGGTCGCCGTCGTGACCGGGGAGGCGTCGTGGGCCATGGGCACGGATCCGGGAACGGTGGCCTTCCTCCAGCAGGCCGGCGTCGCCGCCGAGCACGTCCGGCTCGCCGACCACGAGGTGCGCGGCAACGGGCACATGATGATGTGCGAGCGCAACAGCGACGAGGTCGCCGACGTCATCGCATCGTGGCTCTCGTCGAAGGACCTGTGAGCGGCGCGCGCCCACTGGTGCGTGCCGTTGCTTTCGCCGCCGCCCTGGAACGGGTGAGCCGGTGGAAGACGATGACCCATTCCCGCCACCGTGTTGACCGATTCCGCCAGCTGTGCGGACGCGCGCGCTCGACGAGGCAGGTTGGGGCGGAACAGAGCCCCCGGCGGATGCGCTTCCCAGCGCCGCCGGAACAGGCTCACCAAACGAATGCGTTCATGCTCGAGAAACGGAGGAGCTGCGATGAAGCAGCCTCAGGTGATCGTCGTCGGTGCGGGGCCCGTCGGACTCGTGACGGCGCTCGGACTGGCCCGCCGGGGGGTCGCCGTCACGGTTCTCGAGCGTGCGCAGGACATCGTCCGTTCGCCGCGCGCCATGGTCTACCACAACGGAGTGCTCCCGGGACTCGCCGAGCTCGGCATCCTCGATGATGTGGAGAAGGCGGGCTTTCGCGTGACCGATCTCGCGTTCTGGGACCACGCCAACCGTGAGGCGGTCCGGTTCGACCTCGGGGTGTTCGAGGGACATGAGCCCTACGCGTACAACGTTCACCTCGGACAGGACCGCCTGGCCGACGTGGCGCTGGACCATCTGCGCCGGTACTCGGACTCGGAGGTCTTCTTCAACGCGTTGGTCACCGACGTCACGCAGAACGCCGACAGCGTGTCGGTCTCGGCCTTCGTGGACGGGCACCTTCGCGCCTACCGCGCCGACTACGTCGTCGCGACGGAAGGAGCGTCCAGCTCCCTGCGCACCGCGGCCGGCCTCGGCTTCGAAGGGACGACCTGGCCCGAGCGGTTCATCGCCACCAACGTCCGCTACGACTTCAGGAGCCTCGGATACGCCGACTCGACGCTGGTCGTCGACCCGGTCGTGGGTGGGGTCATTGCCCGCGTCGACGAGTCCGACCTGTGGCGCGTCACCTACCACGAGGACAGCAGCCTGCCGATGGAGACGGTGCCGTCCCGGATCGCCGCGTTCTTCGCCGGGCTGCTGTCGGCCGGCGCGTCCTACGAACTGGTGCAGTACTCCCCGTACACGATGCACCAGCGAACCGCGACCAGCTATCGTGCGGGCCGCCTGCTCCTCGCCGGTGATGCCGCGCACGTCACCAACCCGATCGGTGGGCTGGGCCTCACCGGCGGTCTGTTCGACTCGTACGTGCTGTCGGAGGCGCTCGCCGCGGTACTGGCGGGGACCGCGGACGACGAGATCCTCGACGAGTACTCCCTCCGCCGCCGGGACGCGTTCCTCGACTACGGATCGCCGCGGGCTACCCAGTTCAAGACCCTGGTGTTCAACACCACCGACCGGGCGGAGGTCGACAAGACCCTGGACGTGCTGCGCGCGGCCGCCACCGACCCCGAGGCCGCCCGCCGGCAGCTGCGCGTCAGCCAGCCGTACCGGACGTCGTCCCTCTTGGGCGGCGCCGGCAGCGACAGCTGAAGGCGCTGAAGGACAACGAAACACCGCTCGAGGACAGCGAGCCGCGGGCGAGGTGATCCTTAGCAAGGGGCGGCGAGCCCATCGATGTACCGCCCTCTCACCCCACCCGCTCGCATCGAGGCTGATCGCTCTGCGACCGGTCGGCTCGGCCCTTCCCGGGCAGCAGGGGCCCCATCACGGCCGGTGCAAAGTCTTGCCCAGCGTTGGACGCTGTGCGTACCGTTGGGCGCTAAGCGGGCGAATCTGTGTACCGCGTCGTGACTGGAGCCGCTGAGTACCGACAAGCCGTCGGTCGGTGCTCACACCGTCGCAGGGAGTCGAGAACATTGAGGGACAGCACTGAAGTGATGTTCGCAGGCACCCCGGCCGATCGCACGCGCCGCGGCGCGGATCGGCAGAGCCGCATCGGCAAGGCCGCTACTACCGATGGGTGAGCTGCCGGCAGGGCATCCCGAGACGCCACCGGCACAGCGGTCGGCCTCGATGACGTTCTCGACGCTCGGTGTCCCTGCGTCACGGCGGATAGAGCTCTGGGAGCAGTACAACGCGCGGGCCATGGTCCACACGACATGCCGCACACTCCTGGGTGAGGCGCTCGAAGCGACGGAGCGCAACGTGCGAACGCCTCGCCTGCGGCTGGCACACATCACCGCCGCGCCGCACATCGCCGAGCGTTCGGCCCGCGAGATCGAGCGGCACCCGTCCGGCACAGTGCTGCTGACCGCGGTGCTGGCGGGGGAGACGTGCGCTTACTACCGCGACGGGGTGATCACTCTCAGGGCCGGGCAGGCCATGTTGAGCGACACCGACGTCCCCTCGATGCGCGCCTTCGCCCACGGGCTCGACCACCTCGCGCTGACGGTGCCCAAGACGGTCTACCAGGAATTCGTCGCGTCCGACGTCCCCAGGCCCTACGAGGTCCTCGACCTGTCGGCCGGTGCCGGGCGGCCAGGGCCCGGCGCCGTTCTCGCGAAGCTCGTCGACGGCACCGCGCGTGGTGAGACGTGTGACACCGAGGCACTCGAGCGGCATGTGCTCGCGCTCCTGCGCGTCATGGTCAGACGTCCGGCGGCGAACGACGCGGGTTCGCAACTCGCGGCTGCGCAAGCGTACATCCGCCAGCACCTCGCCGACCCGACGCTGTCGGCCACGAGGATCGCGGCGGTACTCGGTGTCAGTGAACGACAGGTGTCGCGCATTTTCAGCCAACACGGGGGAGTGGCGCACTGGGTCACCGACCGGCGCCTCAACCTCGCGCTCCGGTTGCTGTCCTCACCCGAGCGCGCATCGGTGGGGCAGATCGCGCGGGAGTGCGGCTTCGGCTCCCACTCCTACTTCGCGCGCGTCTTCCGACAGCGGTTCGGGATGTCGCCGCGCGAGGCGCTCCATGGCAGGAGCGCCGGAGCGTAACCCGGCATCGCGATCGCTCACGTCCGGGAACGCGAGCAGGGTTCACCACGTTCGACCCGCTGTCGGACACCCGGATGTCCTCGCCGGACTCGGGGGAGTACCGCCCGGGGCCCCGTACCGGGTCCGCGACCACGGCGGGTACGCCGGCTCGGCCTTCGTGCGCAGTGGGGGACGAGACCGGGATGCGCCGCCCCCCGGGGCGGCAGACCGACAGCGGATGGTGAAGGCGCCGTGGTGGACGTGTCGCCGTACGGACACTGCCGTCAGGGCCCCGGCCCCGGCTTCGTACAGTAGGCCGCGAGGGCTCGGCCGGCGGGACGACGCCGCCGGTCCCGATGTGCGACGCCGTCGTCAGACGCGGGTCCGGACCGCGTACGGGCTGTCGAGAGGGCCCAGCAGGAGAGGACGGGACGATGTCTCACCGTGAAGCTGCCCAGGGCAGTGCTGTCCGTGTGCTGATCGTCGACGACGAGCCGGAACTGTCGGAGGTGCTCGCCGTCGCCGTCGCCGAAGAGGGCTGGCAGCCCTTCACCGCGTCGAACGGACACGGTGCGGTCCAGGCGGCGCGAGAGTGTGACCCGCATGCCGTCGTGCTCGACTGGATGCTGCCCGACCTCGACGGCCTGAGGGTCCTGCGGCGGCTGCGGTACGAGAACGCGGAGCTGCCCGTCCTCATGCTCACCGCCCGCGACGCGCTCGCACACCGCCTGGAGGGCCTGTCGGCGGGGGCGGACGACTATGTGACCAAGCCCTTCTCCCTGGAGGAGGTGATGCTGAGGCTTCGTGGACTGCTGCGTCGCTCCGGGGCGGGCATCGCGGAGGCCGCCGCGGACGAGTCCGTCCGGAGGCTGGGTGATCTGGTGCTGTCCGAGCGGAGCCGTGAGGTGACGCGGGGCGATACGCCGGTCACCCTCACGGCGAAGGAGTTCGACCTGCTGTGGTTCCTGATGGGCTCGCCCCGGCAGGTGTTCAGCAAGGCGCAGCTGCTCGAACACGTCTGGAACAGTTCGTTCGACGGTGAGGGCAATCTCGTCGAGGTGTACATCTACAGCCTGCGCTCGAAGATCGACAAAGGCCGGGCTCCGATGATCCATACGGTGCGTGGAGTCGGCTATGTGATCCGTGGAGTGGACGACGGACCATGCTGATGCGGCGCGGCCGGGACATCGGGGCGCACCGGGGACGCGGCGGATCCCTGCGGAGGCGCTTGGTGGTCTCCATGTCCCTGCTGCTGGCCGCCGTCTGCGCGGCCATGTCGTTCGCGACGGTGTTCACGCAGCGGGACTATCTGCGGGAAGACCTTGACCAGAGTGTCACCGAGGCCGCCGAACGGCACCAGGGCGCACTGCTGCGTCTGTGGACCGACGATGCCACCTCTCTGGGGTTTCTCAGACTGCGCGGACAACCGGTCGGGACCCTCGGGGCCCGGGTCGACTCCTCCGGCCGTGTCCTCACCGCCGGTGTGGTGACCGACGACGGCCGTCTGCGGGTGCTTTCCGCAGCGCAGCGAACGGCTCTGGGCGGGCTCACCGCGAACGGCTCGCTGCGCACACGTGTGGTTCCGGACCTCGGCGAGTACCGGCTGACCGCGCTGAAGGTCGACGGGAACTCGGTGATCGCGGGGCTCCCCATGGCCGACGTGCAGCGTATGACCAACCGCCTGATGGTGGCAGAGCTGGTGATCGCGGGGATCGGACTCACCGCGGCGGGCTGTGTCGGCGCGGTGGTGGTGCGGCGTCAGCTGCGCCCCCTCGGTCGGGTCGCCACGACCGCGGCCGAGGTCGCCCGGGTGCCTCTCGACCGAGGAGAGGTCAGGGGACTCAGCCGTGTTCCCGAGCGCGACACCGATCCGGCGACGGAGGCCGGCCAGGTCGGCGTCGCCCTCAACCTGCTGATCGACCATGTGGAGAGTTCACTCGCCGAACGCCAGCGCACCGAGGAGCGCATGCGCCGCTTCCTGGCCGACGCGAGCCATGAGCTCCGTACCCCGCTGGCGTCGATCGCGGGATACGCGCAGCTCATGACGGGCGGTACCGGGGAACTGGATCCGCAGTTGGCCTGGCGGCGGGTCTCCGCGCAGTCGACGCGGATGACGGGACTGGTCGAGGACCTGCTCCTCCTCGCCCACCTCGACGAGGGCCGTCCCTTGTGCACGGCCGAGGTGAACGTCGCGACCCTGGTCGCCGAGGCCGTGTGGGACGCGCGTGCCGCGGGGAGCGATCACGTCTGGCAAGTCGTCCTGCGTCTCGACGCGTCGGTGACCGTGGCCGCAGACCACGCTCGCCTGCAACAGGTCCTGGCCAACCTGCTGGCCAACGCGCGGGTGCACACGCCGGCCGGGACGAGGGTCACGGTGACCGCGGAGGCCACCGACGCCGAGTGTGTCGTCCGTGTCCACGACGACGGGCCCGGCATCCCCGCGAAGGTCCTGTCGTCGGTGTTCGAACGCTTCACGAGGGCCGACGTCTCCCGGGCCCGCACCGCCGGCCGGGAGGGCGGCACCGGTCTGGGGCTCGCCATCGCCGCCGCGATCACCAGGGCGCACGGAGGGCGGATCGAGGTGCGCAGTGAACCGGGCGACACCGAGTTCACCGTATGGCTGCCTCTGACGGAGCATGCGCCGCCCGCGGGCCGCAGGATGTGACCATCCCTGCAGGTCCCAGCCGTAAGAGCGGGGACGGGGAGACGGCCCGTCCAGGACACCGGACAGCAGGCCATTTCAGTTTCGCCTCAGGTAGGTCTGCCAACGTGAGCGTCCACGGCCGGTCGAAGCGAACCAGTCCAAGCGGAAGGGAGCCGGTAGGTGAACCAGGATGGTGCTCGGCACAAGAGGACATCCCGTCGACAGGTGCTTGTCGCCGGAGGGGCGGCGGTCGCCGTGGTCGGCGCCGGCGGTGTGCTGGCCTCGAACGCACTCGGTGAGGAAACACCGGCCAAGGCCAAGCCGAAGGCGCCGGAAGGCGGCGCAGGGGAAACCTGCTACCGGCTGAGCACGGAGGCCATCGAGGGCCCCTACTACGTCGACGTGGACCAGATCCGATCGGACGTCACCGAGGGCAAGGAAGGCGTTCCGCTGACCCTCACCATCAAGGTGATCGACTCCGAGACGTGCAAGCCGGTGCGGGGCGCGGCGGTCGACATCTGGCACTGCGACGCGCTCGGCGTCTACTCCGGGTACGAGGCGCAGGGTTCCGCCCTGCCCGGCGGCATGGCCACCGATGCGCCGCTCCCGGAGGGCGCCGGCGACATGCACCTGGAGCCCACCGACAACAAGAAGTACCTGCGCGGCACCCAGCGCACCGACAACTCGGGCAAGGTCCGTTTCACCAGCATCTTCCCCGGCTGGTACGAGGGTCGGGCCGTGCACATCCACACCAAGGTGCACGTGGACGGGAAGTGGACCAAGGGCGGTTACGAGGGCGGCCGGACCTGCCACACCGGCCAGCTCTACTTCGAGGAGCAGGCCGTCCTCGCCGTCGGCAAGGAGAAGCCGTACTCGGAGAGCACCGTCAAGCGGGTCACCCTCCCGGAGGACGTGATCTACGACGACAGCGGCGCCACGGGCGGCCTGCTCACCCTGCGCTACGACAAGAAGAGGATCGCCAAGGGCGTCGCCGCTTCCATCACGCTGGGTGTCGACCCGGAGGCCACCAACGCGGGAGACGAACTGGTGCTTCCCACCGCCTCGGCCGCGCCCTCGAAGTAGGACGTGCCGCGGCGTGCGGGCTGCGGCGCCCGCTGACGCACGCCGGGACGCGCGGGGAGCGGACACAGGAGCCGGCCGGTCGGGAACCGTCCGGACCTCCTGTGCCCGCTCCCGCAGACGCTTTCAGACCGAGCCGGTGTCCGCCGCGCCGAGCCGGCGCTCTCGACGCCACGGCGAAGTCACCGCCCCCACTCTTTCCGCAGGCAGCCATGACCAAGCACCATGATGAGCGACTCGCCCACATCGCCGTATCCGCTCTGATCGAAGAACTGGCCCTCGCCCCGAAGCCCGGCCTGCCCGACCCCCGTGATCTCACGGCGCGCGCCACGGGCAAGGACCACCAGGCCCTGCGCTGGTCGGCGCGGGCCCTGGAACCGGGGCTGACGGCGATGGCCGCGGCGGCCCGCCGCGCGGGAGAGCCCACGCCCCTGCTGCGCGAGGAACTGGGCGCCATTGGACGGTGCACCGAACACTCGGTGGGTCTGGCCGGCGGCGGCCACCGGGGAGCCCTGTGGACACTCGGCCTGCTCGTCGCGGGCGCCGCACTCGATCCGTCCGCCAGGGGCGCCGAGGTCGCCGCGACCACCAAGCGGATCGCCGCGCACCCCGACCGGAAGGCCCCACGACGGCCCTCACACGGTTCGACGATGGCGGTGAAGTACGGGGCGGCCGGCGCCCGCGGCGAGGCACGCGCCGGCTTCCCCCACGTGTGCCGCGCGCTCAAGGCAGTCGCCGCATCCCGAAAGGCGGGCGCCACCGAGACGCAGGCACGCCTCGACGCCCTGCTGACCGTGATGTCGACTCTCCGCGACAACGAAATCCTCTACGCCGCGGGACCGTTGGGCCTGCGCCACGTCCACGCGGGCGCCCGGACCGTCCTGGACGCGGGCGGCACCGCGACCACCGCCGGCGCCGAGGCACTCGCGGCCCTGGACACCGACCTGCACGCACGAGGCTGGAGCCCCCGCGGCAGCGCCGGGATCCTCGCGGGAGCCCTGTTCCTGGACGCTCTGCCCGCGCAGACCCGCTCCGTAGTCTCTCAGCGACGGGGCTCGGCAAGCCGTCGCTGATCCATCCGGCGGCTCCCGGGCGGCGAGGGGTCTGCCGTCAGGAGGCCCACCGATCACCTCTGGTCATCACCGGCATGTTCCACGGCGCCTCGTCCGGCCGCGCGACACGTCCGCGGTCCCGGACCGGCTCCTCTTCAGCCCGGCCGCCCCCGGACCCGGGCTGACATCCGCGACGGCGCACGTTTCCGATGCCTCAGTCTTTTACTTGACGCTTCAAGTCACTCGCCCTACTGTTACTTGAAACGTCAAGTCATTGCGGAAGGTCCGACACCGTGAACGTCACCCTCTGGATCATCGCGAGCATCCTGGCCGTCGCCTTCCTCCTGGCCGGTCTGATGAAGGCGGGCCAACCGAAGGAGAAGCTGGCCGCCTCGGGCATGGCCTGGGTGGAGGACTACTCCGCCGGTGCCGTGAAGGCCATCGGCGCGGTCGAGGTGCTCGGCGCGCTCGGCCTGGTCCTGCCCGCCGCCTTCGACATCGCGCCGATCCTGGTGCCCCTGGCGGCCACCGGGCTGGCCATCACCATGCTCGGCGCCGCGGTCGTCCACGGCCGCCGCAAGGAGAACCAGATGATCGGCGCCAACGTCGTTCTGCTGCTCCTGGCCGCCGTCGTCGCCTGGGGAAGGTTCGGCCCCTACGCCTTCTGATCCGGGCCGGCCGGCCGGACATCGCGGCGAATCCCCATGCGCGAAATACTCGGACCGTCGGCCGCCGCCCAGGTCGCCGCAGTCGCCTTCGAGGCAGACGCCGCGTCCTTCCGCTGGGGCAGGTCACCGACGGCCTCGCCCATCGCCGCGGGCATCGCGCGCGGCAAGACCATCGTCAGCGTCTGCGACTGACCGGTCGTACCGACGCGGCGTCCGCTCCCGAACGGAGCGGACGACAGACAAGACTTCTGAAAGGAATCTCAATGATCGTGTCAAGCCGCCTGCGTGACCGGCGGGGCGGAGGTGAACAGCCTCTTGTCACGCAGCATCGCCCACAGCACGTCGACCC
>NZ_JBITSF010000030.1:0-69776 GCF_044540485.1 Streptomyces sp. NPDC085946
GGGAGTTTGACCATGTCTCCTGGCAAGCAGGCCACCGCACCCGAGCCGGCTGCAGTGGCCGCGGGCGTCCGGCTGAAGAAGATGCACCGCCGCGTGCGCCTGTCGCGCCTGGCCCTGTTCACCGCGATCGCGGCCGGGCCCGTCGCCCTGGGCGTGGCGGTGGTCTCCGGCCCGACCACGGTCGCCGCCACCCCCTCGGCCGCGCCCGCCACGATGCGCACCACGACGGCGGCCGCGGCCGACCCGTCCGGCTATGCGCAGCTGTTCGTCGGTGCGTGGCTGCGCAGCAGCACCGGCGACGCTGCCACTGCGCAGGTCCGGCTTGCGCAGTCGCTGGGACCGGATGTCGAGCTGCCCGATCGGGTCGTCGATGCGTACGATGCGCAATCACGTCTGGAGTCGGTGACCGCGGTGCGCAGTGCGCAGCACGAGGCGGACCGATGGACCGTGACGGTGGCTGCGCAGTACGCGGACGCCTCGGTGCGCTACTTCGCCGTGCCGGTGGCCGCCGGCGACGGTGGCGGCTCGTTCACGGTGACCGGCGCGCCCGGCGTGGTGGCCGGCCCCGGCCGGGCCGCGGTGACGAAGTCGCCGTACGGCGTGACCGTTCCCAAGGGCGAGTTGTCCTCCACGGTCGGGGAGTTCCTGGGCGCCTACCTGACCGGGGCCGGGGAGGTGGAGCGCTACCTCGCACCCGGCGTGCACCTGCCGGCCGTCTCTCCCGCCCCCTACCGCGCGGTCACCGTCCGGCAGGTCCTCGCCGTCGAGGAGGCCGCGGCCGGGGAGAAGGTGCCGGGCGACGGCACCACGGTCCGGGTTCTCGCGCAGGTGGAGGCCCGCGACGCGGCCGGGCGCTGGCCGCTGGCCTACGAGATGGAGCTCACGGCCCGCTCAGGGCGATGGGACGTGGCGGCGCTCGGGCCCGGGTCCGAGTCCGTCAAGAAGGGGGGCCGGTCGTGATGGGGGTGCACGGTGTGGTGCTGGCCGGGCAGCTGGACGATCTCGGCGACAGCTGGATCACCATGTTCGAGGACTGGGCGACCAAGGGCCTGCAGGCCGGCCTGGTCGTGCTGGTCGTCGTCATCATGATCCAGAAGTTCAGCCTGAAGGCCGGGATCGGCGCCCTGCTGCTGATGATCATCGCGCTGGGGCTGTACAACTCCCGCGAGGACCTGGCGGACATGTTCGAGGACGAGGTGAAGAACCCCGCCCAGGGCGCCCCCGCCATCCCAGGCCCCGCCCTCCCCGGCCCCGCGGGCGGCCCTGCTCAGGATGCCGGTCCGCTCCCTCTCTCCCCGGAGCGCTCCGCCGGTGTTGGAGGCGGGCTGTGAGCGCGGCCGCGGGGCGGGTCGGGCGGTTCTACACCGCGGCTCGTCGTCATCCGTGGGTGCTGGGCAAGGTCGCCGACTGGAAGATCCCGCTCGGCCCCTACACCCCGGCGCAGATCGCGGTCGCGGTGGGCGGCGGCTTCCTGCTGGTCAAGACGATCCCGCTGTGGTCGTGGATGGGGCCGGTGCCGATCGTGGCGTGGGTGCTGGCCGTCTGGACGGTGCGCCGCCCGAAGATCGGAGGGCGGGCCCCGCTGCAGGCCGCGCTGGGCTGGGTGCTGCTGGCCTGGCAGCCGCACGGCGGCCGGATCGGCGGGCGCGCCGCCCGCGACCGTGCTGCCCGTGCCCTGCTGGGCGGCTTCACCGTCGAGGGCGCCCCCACCAGCGAGCACGGCGCTGCCCCGTCTTCGTCGTCTGCGGCCGTACCCGATCGGGCCAGGCAGCACGCTGCTGGTCGCGAACCGCGCCGGAGCGCGGTGACCCGCACGCCCACGCCGCGACGTCCGGCGGTACGTGCGCACCGGGAGCCGGTGGGTCCGGTATCGGGGGTGCAGCAGCTGCTCGCGCTCGCCGAGCAGGGCGGGGGTGTGCGGTGAGGGTGCCGATCCGTCACATCGCCGGGCACCTGGTGTGGTCCACGCACGGCAGCGTGTGGGCCGTCTACCGGCTGCACCCCGGCCCCGATGAGCGAGGGCGGCGTGAGGAGACCGTGCAGGGCACCTATGTGCCGGCCGCGGTCCGCGACGAGCAGCTCGCCAGGATCACGCATCTGGTGCGCTCGCTGTCCGGGGCGCCGCGTCTGTTCGGGCTGTGCGCGCAGGTCGATGCCGGGGAGATCGCCCTGCGCATGATCGAGGGCATCGAACCGGTCGGGCAGACGGCGGGCGGGGAGCCGCATCCGTGGGTGGAGAACGTCGGAGCCACCCTGGATCTGCTGGAAGGGCAGGAGATGCACCGCCGCACGCTGTGGCTGGCGGTACCGCTGCGGAGCGATGCCGCGGGTGGTCAGCTGGCTGCCTCGCTGGGAGCGATGTGGGCAGACCTCACCCCGATGCTGGGCATACAGGCCGCCCCGGTGGCCCGGCGCGAGGTGACCGCCTACCGCGAGCAGGCCTCCCGTGTGGAGGCCGCGCTCGCCGGCGGCATCGCCTTCCGCCCGGCCCGCCCGGCGGAGATCGTGTGGATGATCCAGCACGCCCTGCACCGCGGCATGCCCGAGCCGCTGCTGACCGAAGCCGAAACCAGCGAGCTGTACGGCGGGCGGGTCCACGACGGGGTGCTGCACTCCCCCAGCTACGCCGACCTCGGCCAGGTCCGCCTGCAGGAGGGCGGCGTCGACCCCGAGCTCGACGACGTCGACGAGCTGAAGAGCGCAGGCCGGATCACCCGGTCGGGCGGCAAGGCGTGGTGGCGGATCAAGGCATCGTCTCCGCTGCGCAGGCGGTGGCTGCAGGTGGAGTCCGATGCCGGAGTGGGCTACCAGGCGCAGCTGGTGCTCGCCGAGTGCCCGCCCGCGGTCAGCCAGGACGCCGCCGACCTGTTCGCCCAGCTCGAGACCCTCGACTTCCCCGTCGACTACACCATCGACCTCACCCTGGTGCCGGCGGAGAAGGCGCGCGATCAGGTGCGGCGCAAGAAGAACGAGCTGATCGACCAGGCCGACCAGTACGACGCCCGCCCCACCGGCATGCCCGCCTCGCTGACCGAGGCCGCCCGCGACCTGGGCGAGCTGGACGCCCGCCTGTCCCGCACGTCGGTCGAGGTCGAGGTCCAGTCCGTCACCGTGCTGACGGTGTGGGGACCGACCGCCGCGATCTGCGACGCCCGCGCCCGGGCGCTGGCCGCGCTGCTGGGCGGCGCCGACTACCGGGCGGTGCGCCCGGCCGGCCTGCAGGAAGCCCTGTTCACCCTGGGACTGCCGGGCACGGTGCGGCCCGGGGTGGTGCGCGAGTTCACCCAGCACCAGGTCTCCGAGGACTGGGCACTGGGCGGCGCCTTCACCGTGGGCGAAGTCGGCGATCCCAACGGCATGTTCCTGGGGATCGATCTGGACTGCGGCACCACCCGCCCGGTGATGATCAATGTGGCGGATGCGCCGAAGCAGGACGCCTCCGCCTCCATGGGCATCGTCGGCGATCTCGGCGCCGGCAAGAGCGTGCTGGAAAAGCTCATCGCGGAAGCGGTCTGGGCCCGCGGCGGGGTCGCGATCTGCATCGACCGCACCCCGGTGCGGGAGTGGGCCACCTTCGCCCGCACCGCCGCTGCGGGCCGCTGCCAGGTCATCGACGCCGCCCAGGCGGAGGTGTCCATCGACCCGCTGCGGATGTTCGACGGGCCGGAGGGACGGCACTACGCGCTGTCCTACCTGACGCTGCAGCTGGGCATCGGGCCGATGAGCACCAGCGGTGAGGTGCTGCACCATGCCGTGGAGCGGGCCGCCGCCAGCGACGCTCCCTCCATGCACCGCGTGCTGGAGGTCCTGCAGGAGATGGCGACGCGGGAGGCGGGCAAGCGGCAGGACGCGGCCGCCACCCTGGCCGGCCTCATCCGGGTCGTAGCCACCAACCCCCTGGCCCGGATGGTGTTCGACCCCGCCCTGCCGCCGGTGCGGCTGGACGCCTCCGGCGCCTCCGACATGATCGTGATCACGACCACGGGGCTGAAGCTGCCGCCCAAGGCCGCCTTCGACAAGCCCGAGGTGCTGCACCAGCAGCCGCTGGAGGCACTGATCGGCCGCGCGGTGCTCTACCTGATCGCCGCAATCGCCCGGCAGACCGCCTTCGAAGATCCCGAGCGGTTCACCGCGGTGGTGCTGGACGAGCTGTACTGGCTCACTTCGTCGGCCGAGGGCACCGCCCTGGTCCACGAGATCCTCCACGACGGCCGCAAGCACGGCGCCGGCCTGATCGCAGGCTCCCACGACGCCGAAGAACTGGGTCCGGACCGCGGGCTGATGGCCTACCGGGCGCTGGCCCGCACCACCGACCGGGAACGTGCTCGGCGTGGGCTTGAGTTCGTCGGCCTAGACGCCAACGACCCGGAGCTGTTGCGGCTGGTGACCACCGGCCTGTCCCCGGTCGGACAACGCGGCCGGGAGGGCGAGTTCCTGCTGACCTGCCCGCGGCAGAACACCGGCCGGGTCAAGGCCGTCATCCCCCGCATCGAGCGCATCGCCACGTCCATCACCACCACACCGGGACGCCGCACGCCTGCCCCCGCCCCCGCATCCGCGCCGCTCGCCGGCGCCGCTACTGGTGATCGTCCGGAGGAACGCTTCGCATGAGCTCCTTCTCCCCCAGCCGCTCCCGGCGCATCGCCGCCGCCGCGGGCGTCCTCACCGTCATCGCCGTGACCGCCGGCGTGCTCCTCGTGGCTCTCTCGGTGAGCCTGCCGGAGGCCTGGTGGCCGCGCACCGGGCAGGCCTTCGCCGCCGAGGACCATTCCGCCCAGGACGACCCGTGCGGTTTGATCGTGGGTCCGGCCAAGGAGTACTGCACGCAGGGCTCCACGCTCTCTGCCTCGGCCGGGCGCCGCGACGCCGCGGGAGCGCTGTGGAGGCTGGTGCCGGCGGGGGCGGGCCTGGCCGCCCTCGTGATGTGGCGGGGGCGGAGCGCCGCCGGGCGGGAGCGGGGCTGATGGTGCGTGCAGACCGCGGCACGCTGCGCTCGGCCGCGTTCACCCTACTGCTGGCCGGTGTGTTCGTCATGGTCAACGGCCAGGTCGTGTACGCGGCGGGCAGCAGCGGTGAGAGCGAGGGCCTGCTGGCGCCGCTGAACATCACTTCCTCCGAGGGGGTGCCGATCGACGGCTACGAGCTGAATGCCTCCGGCGGGTCCATCGTCGCCTTCAAGACCCAGGCCCTGGCCTTCGCCCTGTCGGGGCTGTTCACGCTGATCCGGCTGCTGGTCGGGCTGGCCGGGTGGGCGATCGAGCTGGCCTTCCGCTTCCCGCTGATCAAGATCCTCACCGATCCGGCGCAGAAGGTCTCCGAGGTCTACGACGAGGTGGTCGTCGACACCCTCGGGGTCAAGGGTCTGCTGCTGATGTGGGCGTTCGTGTTCACCGGTTTCATGCTCGTGCGCGGCCGGATCGGCCGCGGGCTGGGCGAGATGGTCCTGACCCTGGTGATCGCGGCGTTCGCCGCGTCCGCGTTCGTCCGGCCCGACTACCTCCTCGCCCCCGGCGGGCCGCTGGGCCAAGCGCAGCAGGTGGGCGCGGAGGTGGCGCAGCAGAGCGTCAACGCCTACGACTGGGGCGGCAAGCTCGCCGGTCTCGACCCGTGTGAGGGCCTGGCGGGCAACGCGGAGCTCAAATGCCTGGAGCGCGAGGGGGAGCGTCCGGTCTCCGCCGCTGAGGTGGCCCGCCCGTTGCAGGATTCGGTGACCAATGCGCTGATCGTCAAGCCGTACATGCTGCTGCAGTACGGGCGCATCCTCGACCCCGCCAAAGCATCTGACCGCAAGGCGTACGCGGTCCATCTGAAGTGGGTCACCGGCGGCTACCAGGCGGGCGAGGCTTCGCAGGAGGCGAAGGACGCCTGCCGCCTGCTCAGGGGCCCGGCCAAACAGTTCTGCGAACGCGACCACGACGGTGACGGAGCAAAGCGCACGCTGCCGGAGTTCACCCCGGGCGGTGAGCTGCTGGACGCGCCGAATGCGGTGGTCACCGACGAGGACCGCGAGTTCGCCGCGTTCGTCCAGGACATGGGAAAGGCCGGCGATGTGGGCAAGGCGTGTGCCGCCTACGCCAAGAAGCCGACCTGGTGGCGGGTGGGCGGCGCCGCTCTGCTGCTGGTCGCGGCGCTGTTCATCTGCGGCATGCTGCTGGCCAGCGCCATCGTGATGCTCGGCACCCAGGGCGTGTGCGCGGCCGCCGCGGCCGCAGGCAGCGTCGCGTTCGTCGCGGGCATGCTGCCCGGTCCTGCCCGGCAGAGCGTGTGGAAGTGGCTGTCGCTGTGGGGCATCGCGATCCTCGCCCTGGTCGCCGTCTGCGCGTTCGTCCCGTTCTTCGGGATCGCCGTGGACGCCACCATCACCGACGGCCCCGACCTGATGGTCGAGCGGATCCTGCTGCTGGACGTGCTGGCCATCGCCGGCGCGGCCGGCCACCGCCGCCTGCTGACCGGTATCGCCGGCTTCGGTCGGCGCATGGCCCTGCGGATGCGCTACGCCAAGGTCGGCGGCACCCACCTGCCCGGCGACACCTCCGAGCTCAGCGCCGCCCTGGCGATGAACTCCCCGGCCGCGCTCGGCGGATACGGCGGCGGACTGCGCGCCTTCACTAGAGGTGGCGGCCGGTTCGGGATGCTCGGCACCCGGCAGCGCCTCATGGGCGCCCTCACCTCGGTGTTCGACGGTGCGGGCATGCCCCTCGACACCGGACGGATCCTCGCCGACGCCAGCGCCGAGGCCGGGCGCGGACTCGCCCCGCTGGCTGCGGCCGCGGCCGTGGGCGGGGCAGGTGTGCGGGTCGGCGCCAAGAGTGCTCACTGGCTGCTGATCGGCAGGCGGCCGGACCGGGAGCAGCTGGCCCGGTGGCAAAAGCCCACCGCCGACGGCGACCCGCACCCCAGCAGCCCTTCCGGTGGCGGGCCCGACAGCATCGGGCCGGCCGGCGGCGGTCCGGCCGGTGGCCGACCGGCTGGCCCGGGCGGGGGACTGCACAGGCCTGGCGGACCACCCGACCGCTACCGCGACGACGACGGGCAGATCATCGACGCCGCCACGGGTGAGGTGCTGCACGACCAGCACGCCGACCGCACTCTGCTGTCCACCCGCGCCCACAACCGGCTCGTACGCTTTCGCGGCTACCGCATCCTGCACCGCGGCGGCCGCACCGCCTACGGGGCGACCGTCGGCCTGCCCGCCAACGCCCGCCGCGCCCGGGCGGCAGGTTCGCGCTACTCCAGGGACGCCCGTCAGCAGGTGCGGGTGTGGGGCAACACCGTCCGCGAGGACAGCCGGGCCTGGAGCGACACGGCCCGGCAGGTCTCCCGCGTGCTGCGGGAAAACCCCGAAGCGCCGGGCGGACCTGCTCCGTCGGGCGGCCGCCGGCTCCCGACCGCAACGGCGACCGCCCCCGGCCAGCGGCCGAACACCCCGCAGCAGACGGCAGGTTCCGGCAGTGCCGCGCGCGTTTCAGGCTCGGCACCGGGACGGAGCAGCGCGCCAGCGCCGGCGTCTGCGGCTTCGAGCGACGCCGCGCAGGTGAGCGCGCCGACGTCGTCGCCGACCCGGTTCCCGAACAGTTCCGGCACTGGTGCGCAGGGACCGGTGCTTCCCGGCGGTGGCAGCGCGCACAGCGGCGCGCGCGAGGAGGCCCGGGCCCGGATGCAGGAGCTGATGCGCAGGACCGCGCCCGAGGCCGAGCGGCTGCGCCAACAGCGCAGCCAGCAGGAATCGTCCGGGGCGTCCGAGGACGGTGAGCAGGAATGAAGGCGACCCGGCGCCGTGCGGGGCGGTGGGGGTGCATCGGTGCGGTGCTGCTGCTGTCCGCGGTGTGCTGCGCCGCCCCGGTCTCGAACGCGATCAGTGCCTACGTCGCGCTGCGGAGCACTGCGAACGGGGACGGCTCCGTCGTCGACGGCGGCACGGCCGCGGACATCCCGCCGCGCATGCTCGCCGCCTACAAGAACGCCGTGCAGCGGGTGGGCCGGCATGTGCCTCGGTGCCGGGGTATGCGCTGGCCGGTCCTGGCCGGGATCGCCAAGGTCGAGTCCAACCACGCCGCCGGGCGTGCCGTCAGCACGGGCGGGGACATCCGGCCGAAGATCTACGGGGTGCTGCTCAACGGCTCCGGCGCGGGCGGCAACACGACGGTCTTCCCGGACACCGACGGCGGGAAGTGGGACGGCACCGCCGGCGGGGAGCGCGCGGTCGGGCCGTTCCAGTTCCTGCCCTCCACCTGGGAGGGCGTCGGCCGGGACGCAGGCGGCGACAAGCTCGCTGATCCGCACAACGCCGACGATGCCGCGCTCGGCGCCGCGATCTACCTGTGCGGCAGCGGCCGGAATCTGGGCCAGCGCTCCCAGCTGAAGGCGGCGATCTTCCAGTACAACCGCTCCAGCGCATACGTGGCCAACGTGCTGGGCTGGATCGACCAGTACACCGCGGCCGCCAAGAGCCCGGACCTGGGCGACGTGTCCGGCAAGGTCCGCACCGTCATCGAGGCGGCCCTCGCCCAGCGGGGGGTGCCGTACTCGTGGGGCGGCGGCAACGCAGCCGGCCCGTCGTACGGGATCTGCTGCTCGCCCAGCGGCAAGAGCGGCACGGCTATCAAGGGCTTCGACTGCTCGGGGCTGACCACCTACGCCTACGCCAAGGCCGGGATCCGGCTGCCGCGCACCGCCGCCGCCCAGGCCGGCGTCGGGCGGCGCATCCCTACCAGCAGCGGCACCAGCGCCCTGAAACCCGGTGACCTGGTCTTCTACGCCTACGCCCCGGGCCTCGATTCGACGATCTACCACGTCGGGATCTACCTCGGCAGAGGTCAGATGGTCAACGCCCCCCGGCCCGGCACCGTCGTCCGCCTCGACCCGGTCGACGCCATGTCCGGCTACGCGGGAGGAGCCCGCCTGCTATGACTCCATCCTCACCGCGCTCGCTGGCGATCACTGCCGTGGCCCTGGCCGTCACCGGGCTTGTCCTGCTGGTCCTACCGCAGCCACCCAGTGCACCGGTCCTGGCGGATGTACCGACCACCTCGCCCGAGCATTCCTCAGGGCCTGCTGCCGGCCGTCGCTTCACCGGCGGTGCCCCGTCGGCTGTCCACTCGGCTCGCGCGCCTGGCTCTGCACCGACCCCATCGGCGCCGGTATCGGCGCCTGCGTCGATGCTGCCGCCGCGCGGCGAGGGCGCGGCCGGTGACCGGGCCATCCAGGAGGCGCTGGAAGCTGCGTGGCCGGCCGACCTTCCGGCTGGTGATGAGCGGCAGTTGCTGGCGGCCGGGCGTGCTCTGCTGCGCGCGGATGCCACCGGGATGGGCCGCGAGCGGTGGCCCAAGGTCTTCCCCGGCTCCGGCCTGGCGCCGGCGTTCTCTTCCGCCCGGTTTCGCGTCCAGGCCGCCATCGCCCGCCTCGACGGTCGCCCGGACCGGGCGGTGGTGCACCTGGTGTGGGCGGGCGCCGACCGCGGCGGCACCTACAGCGACGGCCGCATCACCGACCTGCACTTCACCCGCACCTCGAAGGAAGGAGTCCCCGCATGGGTCCCGCAGCCCCGCACCTGATCGGCCAAGCCTCCAGTGAGCTGCTCGGCCTGCTCACCAGCCTCGCTCACGCCGCCGGCTGGCTGATCGCCTACTGGTGGGTGCCCGCCGCGGTGGCGGTCGTCTTCTGGGCCGTCGGCGAGGTGGTGGTGCGCTACCTGGCGAGGAAGGCTTCGGCTCAGCGGATGGCGCTGGAGCTGGTGCCCTCGCGGCACTTCGATCCCGGGCTGGAGGAGATCTTCCGTCGCGGGGTGCAGCTGGCCCGGGCCTCCACCTCCATGCCGTGGTGGGCGCCGCGCCGGTCCAAGGCCGTGCAGATCCGGCTGCGTGCGGACGGCTCCAGCCCGCTGCGCTACCGCGTCGAAGGCCCGGCCGGCGCGCAGCGGCTGCTGTCGATCACCCCGTTCGGGCCGGCCGTCACCGTGAAGAAGGCACCTGCCTTGAAGGACAAGCCGCGTAAGCATGTGGTGCGGGCCGAGTTCGTGCTGCGCGGCAAGCCCACCGCTCCGCTGCGCGAAGTTCCCATCGACCCCGACCCGCTCCAGCCGCTCGTCGACGCGGTGTCGGACCTGCGCGCCGAGCTGGGTGACCTCGCCGAGATCCGGCTGGACATCCAGCGCGCCCCGAAGTGGACGCTGCGGGCGCGCCGGGTGCAGCTGATGGCCCAGGCCCGGCGCGCCGAGCGGCGCGAGGCGCAGCGGGCCGCCCGCTGGATACGCCAGGACGCCACCGGCATCGAGGACTCCCTGACCTGGCAGCTGCAGCAGCTGGTCACGGGCAAGCAGGGCGGGGGCGGGCGCCGTCTGGTCATGCCGCCGGTCCCGCGGCGGGTGGAGGCGGCCGAGGCGTTGGGCAAGCTCGCCGAGGACGACCATCTGGTGCGGGTGCAGCTGCTGGTGCTGTGCGCCTCCGACACCGAGGGCCGCGCCCACGCCCGTCTCGCTCAGGTGCAGGCCGCGTTGGACGTGTTCGGTGGTGGTTCGCGGTGGGCGATGCGCGGGTGGCGGCTGGGGCCGTGGCGCCTGGGGGCGGATCGCTGGCCCAGCCGGCGGGGTTTCGAGCGGCGCTGGGCGCTGGGGCACTGTCAGCCGCCGAGGGTGAACTGGGTGCGCTTGGAGGAGTTGACCGGTCTGCTCAAGCCGCCCACCGTGCACTGTCGTCTGCCGCTGCTCGCTGGGGATCTGCCGACCTTCCGGCACGGTAATCCCGAGTTGCTGCTGCAGGGCATCTACACCGGGCCGGACGGACGGCGGCGCCTGGTCGCCACGTACGCGAAGGAGACGTTGTTCGAAGTCGGGGTGGGCAAGGCCGGCGGCGGCAAGACCGAACGCGCCCTGGCGCAGGCGATCGGCTGGGCGCATGCCGGCGGCGGGCTGATGTTCGTCGATCCGCACCGCGACTCCTGGCCGCGTGCGGTGCCATTCCTGGCCCACGACCATCTGGCCGAGCGGATCGCACTGATCGACCTCAACGCAGGCGGGCCTGCGCCGCAGCTGAGTTCGTGGAATCCACTCGGCATGCACCAGGGGCAGGTGGCGCACGAGGTCGTCGAAGCCGTCACCGACGCCTACGCCTCGGCGCTGGGCTGGGACGACGCCAGCGCTCCCCGCGCGCTGACCATCCTCACCGCCGCCGTGGCCGTGCTCGTGGCCATCAACGAGGCCGCCTGCCGAGCCGGGCGACCGGAGGACCAAGCGACGGTTTTCCACGTGCGGGCCCTGCTCACCGACGCCCCTTTCCGCAAGGCGGCGCTCGCGGCGGTGGAAGGCCGGCTGGACGAGGAGACCCGCTCCTGGTGGCGCACGGTGTTCCCGACCCTGCCGCCCGACGCGTTCGCCGTCGTTCTCAACCCGATCGCCCGGCTGGCCGCCAACCCCGTCACCCGCGCCTTCCTCGGCCAGCCGGCCGGCGTCTACAACATCCGCGCCGCCATGGACAGCCGGATGATCGTGTGGGTGTGCCCGGGCGGCAACGGACCCACCGACCGGCTCATCACCGCGCTGCTGGCCCGTGACCTGCTGCGGGCGGTGCGCTCCCGTCGCGACATCCCCGAAGAGCGGCGGGTGCCGTTCCGGGCGTACTTCGACGAGCTGATCACCCTGACGGGTGCGGCTCCGGAGACCATCGCCGCGATGTTCGAGGACTTCCGCAAGTACAAGGTGCACGTCCACGGCATGACCCAGCTGCTGGCCCGCCTGCCCGGCGCGGTGCGGCTGTCACTGGTGCAGAACGCCTCCACGCTGGCTTCTACCGCGGGCTCGCAGTCCGCCGTCGCTCCGATCACCTCGGAGTGGGGTGACAACCCCGGTCCCGACGTCGTCGCCGCCCTGGACCGCTACGAGCACTACATGTCGCTGACCGTCCACGGCCGCCGCATCGGACCTGTCCGGATCACGGGCCCTCACCTCGATGAGGTCTTCGCCGACCAGGCCCGGCCCCGTCAGGCGGCCGCCCTGGAACGCTCGGCTCGCACGGTGGCCGGCGCCGCACCGCTGACCCAGCTCACGGCCCGGGCCGCCGGCCAGCTCAACCGGGTGGACGGCTTCCTCACCCAGCACGCTGCCACTGCCCTGGCAGCAGGCTGCGACCAGCCGAGGGGATACCAGTGATCACCGCTATAACCGCTGTTACCACTGCGGTGGCCGCCGCAGCCAGGCCGCTGCGGCCCGCCATCGAACCGCTGCCGCGCCAGCCGTTCACCGTGCTCGCCCCCGCACCGCACAGCCACCACCGGCCGGCTCTACAGTTTTCGGCGCCCGGCCGCTGCTCGCCAAGCTTCCTCCCAGCCGCTCAACCGGCTGCGCCGCCACGGTCTGATCGACTGTGGCGTGCTACCGCGCTCCAAGGGGACACGCGCCTGATATCTGACGAGCGAGGGCGCGCGGCTGACCCGAGGTTTCGCGCCGCTGCGCGGCCGCCTGCCCTACCCGCGGCTCGAGAGCCGCCGCGTGGACAGCGCTGACCGGCGGCACTTCACGGTCAAGGGCCGAGCCGGGACCGTGCAGGACACAGCCAGCGGCCACACCACTCAGACCAGCCCACCTGCGGAACCAGCCAGCCGTATCACCCTGGCCACCTGCATCTCCTCCCTTCTCCTGCCCCGCATGCACGGGTACGGCGGGAAAGCCCGCCGCCCGCTTCCCGGGTATGCATCCGTGAAGACTTTGTCTGGCAGGACCGGGCCGCCGGCAAAGACCGCGGGCACCTGCACGTCCTGGAACAGGCGGCAGGAGCCCGGCCGTCTGTGCGCTATCCCCGCAGCCGGCATCCGCTTCAAAGCCGCGCGACGTGCCCTGCCGGGCGCCCTCGCTGCCGACGGATTGCGCGGGTGGCCTAAATATGCCCACCGGCCGGGACACGCCCGGAGCACGATCAACAAACCCTTGAACTTTGCACAGGCGAACTCTAGATTGCTGTCACGTGCATCCCGCACGCATCACAACTCCCCTGACTTCTCATGGATTTGGAGAAGGCACGTCATGCACACCGCCCCTGCCGTTCACACCCCCAACCGGCCGCCGCAAGAAGGCTGGCCGACCCGCACCCGCACGATCACGCACCTGAACAACGCGTGGGTGGTGCACTCCCACGGCGAGGACTTCGACCCGGACGACTTAACTCTGGTGCGCCGCCGCTTCCCCGGCCGGCACGTCACCCTCGACGGCGACGTCATCACCGTCTGGCCCCACCCCAGGGAGCTGTGATGACGCACATACCCCTCCACGGGTCAACGGGCGCCGCGCAGACCGCCCGACGCCTGCCACTCCCACCGCCTTGCGGCACGCCCCGGCAGCAGCCGGCCGCCGCCGCAGAACACGGCACCGCCCCAGAACCGGCCCCGGCCGCCAGCCACGAACCGGCCACCGCACCGCGAGGCGCAAGGGTGCCGGTCCGCCAGCGTGCCGGTAGCAGTCCCGTGCAGATAGCCGCAGGCTTCGCCAGCCGGGCTGTTACGGCCCGGGCCGCCCGGCGCTTGACCGTGTTCATCGTGCTGGCCGGGCTGCTGACGAGCATCGCCGGCTGCTCGGCTCAGACCTCCCCCGACATGGCCGGCGCCGGCCACGACCGCCCCACCGCCAGCCCTGCTCTTTCCGCCAGCCCTCGGTCGGCGCCCCTGGCCACCCTGAACGGTCCGCGCCACTTGCGCCTGACCCTCACCTCCGCACTACGGGACACCGGCGGGTTCATCACGGTGCGCGGCACACTGGCGAACACCGCAGCCACCACCACAGTCGTGCCGGCCCACCTGTCGGGCAACGAACCCAACATCGTCAAGCACGGCCCCTCCTTCGGCGGCGCCACCCTCGTGGACTTCACCGGCGGCAAGCGCTACTACGTGCTGCGCGACACCGAAGGACGCCCGCTGACCACCACCGGCCTGTCCGTGCTCAAAGCACGCGAGACCGCCCCCGTCTACATGCAGTTCCCCGCCCCGCCGTCCCGCACCCGCCAGGTCACCTTCCAGCTCCCGCAGTTCGACACCGCCACCATTGCGATCTCCGGATGAGCACCCCCATGACGCCCTCCCCCACCCGCGGCATCACCACACAGCTCACCATCTGCATCGCGGCCGCTGTCATCACCGTCACCGCCGGCACGCTGCCCGCCCAGGCCTATCCCGTCGGACCCGTCGCGCCCACGCCCCCGCCGTCCGCACCACCGGCCCCATCTCTCAACCCCCGCGATCCGGACCTGCAGCTGCCCGCCCACCACCGGCTGGCCCGGCCCAAAGTCCTCGACCTCGACCAGCGCCGGCTCGGCCTCACCCAGGTCATCACCACCGGCACCGCCAGCCCTTCGCCCCAACCCCGGCCCTTCCCGGCCCATCAGCCGGCCAGCCGCCCTCAGCCGGGCCACACCGGGCACAACGACGCTGCTCCAGGCACGTCGGGCACTTTTGCGCCGGCCTCCCCGCAGCCGTCGGCCGCCGCACCGCCGACCGGCACTGCCACACCCCAGCCGACAGCCGAAGGACGCCACGGGCCCCAGCTGCGCACCATGATCGGCCTTCTCGCTCTCCTGGCCGCCGCTGTCACCGGCGCTCTTGCAGTGCGCATCCTGCTGCGGCGCCGCCGCACCCCCGGCAGCACCGCCACCGCACCGCAAGCCAGGTCCGGGGCTCACCTGCCGACCGCACCGGACGGCCTCGCCCGCCTGGACACGGCCCTGCGCACCCTGACCCACCGCCTGACCTCAGACGGCGAGCAGGATCTACCGCAGCTCAAGGCCGCGCGCATCGGCGCCCATCACCTCACCGTCCTGCCCGAGAACCAGGCCCAGCGTCCCCTTGAACCCTTCCACGCCGGACCCGACGGCTGGTGGCAGCTGCCCAGCGACGCCGACCTGCTAGACGAAGAAACCGCCCGCACGGTGCCCGCTCCGTATCCGGCGCTGGCCACCATCGGCACCACCCCGGCAGAAGGCCAGGATGCGCTGCTGCTGCTCAACTTCGCCCACCCGCCGGCGCTGCTCCTCGACGGCGACCTACCGCACGTCAGGGAAGTCCTGACCGCACTGGTCCTGGAACTCATCACCAGCCCCTGGGCGGCCGACACCGACATCATCACCGTCGGCTTCGGCGAGGACCTGCCGCACCTGACCCCCGCCCCCCGCACCACCCACCTGCCGCAGGCCACCGACGCCGTGTCCGAAATAAGCGCACGGCTCCTCGAAGCCAGCCAGCTCCCCCGCCCAGGCCGCCGGCCCCACCTGCTGCTCAGCGCACTGCCCCTGAAGGATGATCTTGTCGCTCACATTGCCGACCTCGCCGACAAAGCCGCACCTCTCCCGCTCACCCTCATCGCCCCGGGCCATGCCGCTGCCCTGCATTTCCCCCAGGCACTGGTGCTCAACGCCTCACTCGACGAACCACAGCCGCTCGACCATCTCAATGCCACGGTGACCGTCCAGCGCCTCACCGACCACGCCTACCAGCACCTCACCAAAACCCTCAAACCCGCCGTACGGCCCGCGCAGCCGAACGAGTCGCAGACGCAGGACGGCCCTCATGCCCGCACACCGGCACCGGCACCGGCCCGACCAGCACCACAGCAGCGCATCATCTCCACCGGCAGGAAAATCGTCACCGGTGAAGTTCCGGGACCGGCAACAACCGGTCACAGAGCCAACGACAGCGACGAAATCTTCCCCGCCCTGCGCGCCGCGACCCCTCAGACCACCTCGCCGCTCTCCACCGCTGCCAACCTGTCCGACGGGGAAGCCGTCACACCCGCCGCCTCAGCCGATTCCAAAGCCGCACGGTGCCCCACCACCGCACTCCTTCGAACAGGACGAGGTGGCCCGACAGGAGACACCGCCGCGGCCGGCAGCGCGCACCCCGAGCAGAACACATCCGACCGCACCACTGATCAGGAGCAGGGGCCCGAGGTCAGGGTCCTGGGACCAGTGGATGTCACCGGCGTCCGGCCCAGCGGCCACGGCCCTCGCACCGCCCAACTCGCCGCCCTGCTCTACTTCAAGGGAGGTCGCAGCGCCGACGAACTGTGCACCAGCATGGACCCCGACAGCCCTTGGTCGACGAGCACCCTCAACGCCCGGCTGCAGGGCCTGCGCCGCTCCCTCGGGAACGACCCGGACGGCAACCCGTACGTGCCCCGCCGCAGCCATGGCGAAGACCCCTACCGCCTCTCTCCCCGTGTGCGCTGTGACTGGACCCGCTTCCTCCACCTCGTCGAACACGCTTTGCCGCTGGGGACCGCAGGGCTGACGGATCTCGAGAAGGCGCTCACGCTGGTGCGAGGCAAACCATTCGGGGGCAAACCCCTGTCGTGGGCCGAACCCCTCGCCCAGGAGATGACCACCCGGATCATCGATGTCGCCCACACCGTGGCCACCCACCGCATCCCCGCCGGCCCCCACCAGAACCTCAACACGGCCCGGCAAGCAGTGGCGACCGCACTGGAGGTCGACGAGACAGCAGAGCTGATCTACCGGGACTGGCTCCGGCTCGAAGCCGCAGCCGGAAACCGGCCAGGGCTGCACACCGCTCTCTCCCGGCTCCAGCACGTCCACCACACCCTGGGCGTCCCACCCGAGAACGAAACGGAACAACTCATCGATCAGTTACTCGCCAACTCCTCAATACCTCCCGCACCGCAGCGATGAATTCGACACGGCCCTCACGCCCCCTACACTCCGACCGCGCCGCAGCCCGACTCCATCCGGCACCAGCACCGCACCACACCCCGACACCGCACACCACACCCGCACCCGCACCCGCACCCGCACCCGCACCCGCACCCGCAGGCAGACCATCCCTCACCCGCGCCCACCGTTGCCTCATCACCACCGTCGTCGCCGGTGCCGTCGTCATCGCCGGTATCGGATTCGCCGGGTCGTACGCGGCCGTGCGGGAACTGGCCGTCCAGAAGGGCTTCGGGAACTTCTCCTACGTCTTCCCGATCGGCATCGACGCGGGCATCTGCGTCCTGCTCGCCCTGGACCTGCTCCTGACCTGGATCCGCATCCCCTTCCCGCTGCTGCGCCAGACGGCGTGGCTGCTGACGGCCGCGACGATCGCCTTCAACGGCGCGGCGGCCTGGCCGGACCCGCTGGGCGTGGGCATGCACGCCGTCATCCCCGTCCTGTTCGTGGTGTCGGTGGAGGCGGCCCGGCACGCGATCGGCCGGATCGCGGACATCACGGCGGACAAGCACATGGAGGGCGTCCGCCTCACCCGCTGGCTGCTCTCGCCGGTGCGGACGTTCCTGCTGTGGCGCCGCATGAAGCTGTGGGAGCTGCGCTCCTACGACCAGGTGATCAAGCTGGAGCAGGAACGTCTCGTCTACCAGGCGCGGCTGCGGTCCCGCTTCGGGCGGGCCTGGCGGCGCAAGGCCCCCGTCGAGGCCTTGATTCCTCTCGAGCTGGCCAAGTACGGCGTTCCTCTGACCACCACAACGAAGCCGATTCCAAGCACATCAAGGGCGGCGATACACCTGGCACCCCCGCAATCAGCCCTGAATGACGCGACTCCTGGCGCTATACCTCATAGTTCAGCAGTTTGTGACGGACCGAGACAGCAGGCAACTCCTGCCCACCAGCGGCGTGCTGGCCTGCGGAATGCCACCAGCGCAAAAACCGGCCACACATCCAGCAGTGAACACGGCTTCAGGGCACCTCAGCACCAATCAGCACCCCAGACAACGTCCGCTGAAGACAGAGCTTCGCGGCCATATCAAACCCACAACCCCGCCGATACCGCTTCATCAGAAAGTCCAGCCGACAAGAACTCCCCCACCCCAGCGGCCAGCCTATCCCTCAACAGGGACCGCCGGGCCGCGCAGCTACCCCAGAAAACTTCAGCCGATACCGCAAGCCCGCGGCCCCCGCTTTCCCGGCCACAACGCTCCCGTCACACGGGATCACACAGTGGCCAAGCTACTCAAGCTCCCCAACTTACCCTTGTTGACCGTTACTACAAAGCCTGGCTCGACTTCCAGCAGCAGTACGGCAAAGAACCCGCCGCAAGTGAACTTTCCCACCACCTCTCCAGCCATCATGACCTCCGTAACAAAGAAGGCAAACCAATAAGCTCCAAGACGCTCGCTCGATATCTGCTGGACTTCCGCATCTACACCACCTGGGCCCGACACCGAGCCCACACCCACAACCCACCCCTGCAGCAGATCACGAAAGAACTCGCACGACTCGGCATCACCGGCCAGTACAACAGACCCATACAAGAAAAAGACTTGACCCAACGCCACCAGACCTACGAACGACGCTGGAACGCACTCACCCAACCCACCGCCGATCACACACAAAAGGGGTGAAAATTTGAACATCAGGGGGAGGCATCCTGCTCATGGGCCGTGTTCTGCTCTTTGTTCGAGGGGAGCCGTTGCCGGCAGCCGAGAAGAGGAACTGAGATGACCACCTCTGCACCATTAACGGTCCCAGAGCCGGGCATGTCGACGCGGACCTGCCCCGGCGATGAGGCCGAACTCTGCGCAACATGCCACCGGCCGACCCATAAGCACGGACGCTGAGCCTGCTTCCTGCTGTGCGACTACTGTGATGCAGCGCCGATAGAGCAGTTGGAGGCGGCAACAGCGAGTGGCCTGACCAGTTCCGGCCGCTCAACCTGGGCTTTCGCTTGGATCAGGCTGGGTCAGGAAGTGGCGTCTGGTGCTGTGCATCGCAAGGTTGAGGAGGGAGCTCCTGCGGAGCATTGGCGACCGACAACAACGCCGTGAGGTGCAGTGTCCAGGCGTCACGAGCCCAGCAAAATCCGAGCGAAAGACCCCAGGTCCGTCGCGCGTTGATCTCGGTACGGGGTTCTGGCGGCTCCGCCGCGGCGGTCGGCTTCTGGGGACAGTGTTCGCAGACTCGGGGCTGCACTGTGACCAGCGGCCGCGCTACTATCGCCTGCTGATTGATCGTTACGAGGGGGCGGGGATGCGCAGTCGGATCGAGCAGTGGAAGACCAAGGTAGGTCCACTGATCTTCTGGACGACAGTCGTATGCGGCGTGGCAGGGCCTGTCTTTTTGGTCGGGGGTGTCGTAGGAGATGTATATGGGTTCTGGACGTGGGCGTTCACGACCAATGTCCTCTCCAGCTTCACCGGCCTTTTGCTGGGCCTGCTTCTAGCTATGGTTTTTATCTCACGCCTGAACGAGGAGCAGCAAAAGATCGCCCAGAGAGAGGAGGCAATTCGGAGGTCTTCGAACAGAGTTACCGACTTTTTCAACGAATTGAAGCGCCCGTTCTCAGGGGATGAAGCTCAGATCGTTGCCAATCTGCAAGAGCTGCAAATTGCTAACCGCAACCTGAAGCGGCAGCTCAAGGATGAAGATGGCCCCCAGGATTGTGATCAGCGCCGCGCCGAATCTCGACTGGTGCACGAGCTGGTGGTGGAGCGGAACACCGCCCGCACCGCGGCATACACGCTGCAGGGCAAGGACTTGAACGCCTGGGTCTCACTTCTGGCGCACCGCTGGGCACGGATCGAGAGCGAGGTACGCCCTCTGGTACTCGCAGCAGGCTTGCACTGGATCTCCGACGCTCACGACGTCACGATCCAGCGAGCCGTGCAGAAACTGGGATCAGTCGAGCTTCCGGCCAGGGTCCGCATGAGGTTCATGGGGTACCAGCGCTTCGAGCCGCCATTCGTTCCTGATTCCGCAGAATGGGCTGAAGCCAGGGAGCTGCTCCTGAAGGAGGTAGAAGAGGAGGTGAATTTGACCTCTGCTCTACGGGATGTGATCAGTCTGATGGCGCAGATCGAGCGCATCGGCACTTAATACTCAAGCAGGACTTTTAAATTTCCCTTGGTCAACGGCCTGGCAACGGCTCCGGGCAGAGCCGGCGACGCCCACAGCAGCCGGCCGGACGGACCGGCCAGGGCCTACACGTATCCCGTGCTTCTTGTGCTTGCCGGAGTAGTAGGGCCGGTCCGCAGCGATCCGGTCGATCGGCAGCAGGGTGCCGTTCAGCAGCACGAACCCCTTCGTCGATGCCGTCCGGGCCGCTTCCGCGAGAGTTGGGGCGAGCGCTGTCAGGAGCTCGACGGCCTCGGTGATGTACCGGTAGGTCGTCGTGGTCCCGATGCCGAAGCCGGCTGCGAGCTGGGCGTACGGGTGGCCGTTGCGAAGGTGGGCGAGGGTGAGCAGAGTCTGACGGCCAGCGCTCAGGCGCCGCCACCGGGTGCCGAGCTCCCGGCGGTGCCGGTGGAACTGGGCGGACAGGAAGCGAAGGGCGGAGCCGGCCACGTCGACGCCGGACGGGTAGACAAGCACACGAAGCCTCTGGTGGAGACGGATTTCTTGGCCGAAAACCCATCTACCAGGGGCTTCACCTGCCTATCAGCCCAGCTGCCCGCCCAGCCCGACAGGCTGGAAAGAGCTCACTCTGGAGCGAAGAAGTTTTTTCGGCCAACTCTCCTATCTCAAACGGGCATTGATTCCCTTGGAGGGGTCAAGTACCGTGTCTGTCGTGGAAATAAGCCGCCCCGTCAGGGCTCAGGGATTAATTAAGAAGATCACCGCCACAGTGGCGGTCGCCGTCGGCTTGACGATTTCAATGCCAGCGACCCCCGCCGCTGCGGTCAACACCGTTGACTGCGGCACTCCGGTGATCCAGGAGTATGCACGCATAAAGACGGACTACCTTCCGGGGCCGGTATGTCTCGCCAATGCCGGTTCGATGAACATGCGCCTCTATCTCGCGACAGATTTTCATTCTGGCAACAACAAGGTCACGTTCTTTTACACCGTGCAAGAAAACAACACCCAGACCTCTCTCACTCTCGAAAAATGGCAGGACCGAGGCCTCGCGTTCGGCTTCCATGCCACCGTAACTTCGGTGGTGATCTGGTGACGAGGACGCCGCCACCACACTGAGCTCTTTCCAGCCTGTCGGGCTGGGCGGGCAGCTGGGCTGATAGGCAGGTGAAGCCTCTGGTAGATGGGTTTTCGACCAAGAAGCCCGTCTCCACCAGAGGCTTCGTGTGCTTGTCGACCCGTCGGGCGTCGACGTGCCCAGCTCTGCCCTTCGCTTCCTGTGCGCCCAACTCCGCCAGCACCGCCGGGAGCTCGGCACCCGGTGGCGGCGCCTGAGCCTGGGCCGTCAGGCTCTGCCCACCCTCACAACGGCCACCCGTACGCCCAGCTCGCAGCCGGTTTCGGCATCGGGACCACGACGGCCTACCGGTACATCACCGAGGCCGTCGAGGTCCTGGCCGCTCTCGCGCCCACCCGTGCGGAGACGGCCCGAACAGCATCGTCGAAGGCGTTCGTGCTGCTGGGCGGCACCCTGCTGCCGATCGACCGGATCGCTGCGGACCGGCCCTACTACTCCGGCAAGCACAAGAAGCACGGGATGAACGTGCAGGTCCTCGCTGATCCCTTCGGCCGGCTGTTGTGAGTTTCACCGGCCCTGCCCAATGCCGTCCGCGCGGCCCGCAAACACGGCATCGTCGACGCCCTCGCCGAGGCCGGCATCACGTGCTGGACCGACAAGGGCCACCGAGGTGCAGGTGACACGGTCCGCGTCCCGTACCGGGCCGGCGGGAGACCCTTTCCGCCGGTCAGCAGGCCGTCAACCGGTCCCACGCGAAGATCCCCGCACTCGTTGAGCAGGCCATGGTCACCCTCAAGTTCTGGCGGCTCCTCCACAAGCTCCGGTGCTCGACCACCCGCACCACGAGCCTCGTCCAAGCCGTCCTCATCCTGCATCTGACCAGCTCAGACCGATGATGGAAAAGCCTCAGTGTTACGGTCGCCGCCTGCTGGGGCGGCGACGAGCGGAATGCCGGTGGCATTGGTGATCAGATGGTGTTTGCTACTGGTTCTGCCTCGGTCAACAGAGCCTCGGCCCGTCTTGGAACCTCTCTTTAACGCCCGGATGTGGGAGCCGTCAACCACCGCCCGAGAAGAGTTCAGGACGTTCGAGCTCCGAAGCTTGGCAAGGAGGACTTCGTGCAACCGGGGCCACGCCCCGGTCCCGGACTACTCGGCCAGACAGCGCCGGCAGGTCATGCCCGAGCCGAAACCGAGTTCCTGCGGTAGATGCTCCTCGAAATCCCAGTCTGCAGGACAAGCAGAATGCCTTGGAAGACCGGCCGGGCCGGATACCGCTTGGGTGCCGGGTGCCGGGTTCGGCGCTCCACCTTGGGCAGCAGCGGCTCGATCACCGCCCACTGTTCGTCGTCGACTTCTCATGGCGTCAGAGACTGAGCCAGGCCTGGCACGCGTCCGTGGCATTTTTGGCCACACACCGGCGGCGGCCGGATGCACCGCGTAACCTCGCAGGCATGGAGGCACCCGCACCCGGCGCAGCGCAAAACGCCGCAACGCAGGATGTCCACAGCGAGGCGCGCCGGCGGCTGGACGCGTACACCTACCTCAGTGCTCCCGAGCGGTTGGAGCATCTGGCGATCATGCGGGTCTTCTGCGGGACTCTGCTGGCGGACCTGGCTGTCCCTGACGTCCTGGCGAAGCTGCGTCAGGACGAGGGCTCTGCCGCCGGGCTCGACGCCGATACCCTCACCGTCCGGCTCGAACAGCTGGTGAAGTGGGGCAACCTACTGCGCAGCAGCCACACCGTGAAGGCGTCCAGCATCAGCGAGTACCAGCGGTCCCGTGCGCGCTACCAGTTGTCGAAGCTGGGCGAGCGCATCCAGCGGAACGCCGACGGGGTCCTGGCCGAGGCGGACGCCGCCCGGGAGGTGAGCAACGAGCTGCTCGCCTTGGTCGAGCGAGGGCTCAGGGAGCTGGCCGAGCTCGTGACCGCGCCCGGCGGCGTAGAGCCGCAGGACGGGCTGGAGCGGGTCAGCACGCTGTTTGTGCAGTTCACCGAGTTCGCGGATTCCATCCGGGACTTCTACGCCTACCTCGGTCAGGTGCTGGCCCGGTACGACCTGGACAGTGCCGAGTACCAGGGATTCAAGGAGCTGCTGCTCGACTACGTCGAGGCCATCACGGAGGACGTGGCGTTCCGCGGACCCCGGATTTCGGCGGCATTGGACACGCTGTGGCCTCACGTCCCGGGTCTGCTCGCCCGGCTGGACGCCCATGCACAGGGTCTCACCGGGCTGTCACCGCAGGGCGACGGCCGCATGGAGACGCGGGTCCAGCGCAGCCGTGGGCGCGAGTTCGCGGACTGGGAGGGCCTGCGCGGTTGGTTCAGCGACACCGACGGGCAGGGCAGCCAGGTCGATCAACTGCGGGACGCCACTCTGCGTGCATTGCAGTCGCTGCTCGCCAATGCCAAGCGGATGCTGCGGTCGGCCACTGGGGAGATGTCCCGGCGCAAGGACCTGCTGCGGCTGGCCCGGTGGTTCGAGGAAGCGGCGCCGCAGGACGCTCATGACATCGCCGTCGCTGCCTTCGGGCTGTATGGCGCCCGCCATCTGGGCATACCTCCGGCCACCGACGAGGTGGTGCCCGCCTCCACGAGCTGGTGGATCGGCCCGGTGGTCGAGGTGCCGGTGGCCCTGCGGGAAAGGGGCAGCCGCGCCCAGCGGGGCCGGACGTCTACGGTGGAGGACCACTCCGCGCAGAAGCAGCGGCTGCAGGAGGCTGCCCGTGAGCGGGCTGCGGCCAGGGCAGCGGCGGCGGACGAACTGCGCAGTGTCTCGGGGCGATTCGCCGAGGTGCGTCTCACCTCTGCAGCGCTCGGGCTGCTCCTGGAGCTGCTGGCCACCGCACTCGGGAACGCGCAGCTGAGGCGTCGCGCCGGCACGGGCGGGGAGGGCGCGACGGAATTCGACCTCGACCAGGCGCACAGCGAGGACGCTGAGCTGGGGATCCGGCTCACCGTGCGACGCACGGCGGGCGCCCGGTGCGTCCTGCACTCGGCTGACGGCGACCTGCTGCTGGACGACCTTGAGCTGTACGTCGGCCGTACCTCCTCCAACCCGGCCGACGGTGATGCGGAGGTGAGCGTGTCATGACCCTCCCCTCGACACACGATGTCGCCCTGGCAGCCGAGCGCCGCAGCGCCGCCCGGCTGCTGCTCGCCCACCCGCTGGTCACCTCGGACGGCCCGCACTCCGACCTCTTCCCGCTGATCCGCAGGCATGCCGACTGGCTGGGCAAGCGGTTCCAGCAGGTGCTCGGCTACCGCCTGCTGGTCGACAGCTCCTACGCCCGGCTGTTCAAGGCAGGGCTGGGGGCAGGCGCGGGCCACCGGCTGGAGCGCTCCACCGGCACCCCGTTCAGCCCGCACACGTACGCCTGCCTCGCGCTGGCCCTATCCGTGCTGGTGACCGCTCCCGAGCAACTGCTGCTGTCACAGCTGGTGGCCGACATCAGGGCCGCCGCGGCTGATGCGGAGATCGAGCTGGAGGAGACAGGTAGGGCGGCCGGGAAACGGACCTTGGTAGCGGCTCTGCGCCTGCTGGTCGAGTGGGGCGTCCTCATCGAGACCGAAGGCCATGTAGCCGCGCTCGCGCAGGATGCGGACGGAGAGGCCCTGATCACAGTGGACCGCGAGCTGGCCCGCGTCGTCGTCGCCGGCCCGCTCGCCCAGGCCCGTGACGGGGCCGACCTGGTCCGGCGGGCAGCGGACCCCGGGTTCGGCGGACCTCGCACCTATGTGCGTCGGATGCTCGTCGAGACACCCGTCGTCTACCTCGACGAGCTGACCGACGCCGAACGCGACTGGTTGCGCACCCGGCAGCGCCGCGAAGCGCAGGCGTTCTCCGAACTTCTGGGCCTGGAAGTGGAGATCCGCGCCGAGGGAGTGGCGCTGGTGGATCCAGAGGACGAGCTGACGGATCTGCACCTGCCGAGCACCGGGACGGTCGCGCAGGCCGCGCTGCTGCTGGTGGAACGGCTCGTGGAGCGGCTTCGGCCGCGGGAGCCCGGACACCCGGCGACCGGGGGGACGCTCGTCATCGGCGTGGCTGTCCCGGACGGCCTGGTGGACGAGCTGCTGGCCGAACTGGTCGTCGAATACGGCCAGCGCAGCAACTGGCAGCGCGGCTATCTGGAGGACATTCCCGCTCTGCGGGTGGCCGTGCTGGACCTGCTGTCCCGTATGCGGCTGATGGCCCGGAGCGGCCGGCTGCGTGCCGAGGGGGACGGCCTGCCTGAGGGGTACGCCGAAGAGGCACCCGAGGGGCGCACCGTGACCGATGTCCGTGAGGCACGGCCCGGCGGTGACGGCTGGGTGCTGCTGGCCGCGGCGGCCCGCTACGCCACCCAGGTGACCGTGCGCCCGACCACCGCAGCTGGCAAGAGCACTGACGTTCAGGAGGAGTTGCCGCTGTGACCACCGATGCGCGTGGCCTCATCCCGCTGTCGCGTTCCGGCCCCGCGGCGACCGCCGGCACCCGCTTCCGGCTGCACCGCGCGGGCATTCAGAACGTCTGGCAGTACGACGAGCAGGAGTTCGCCTTCGGCGACGGACGGCTGCTGCTGCGCGGCAAGAACGGCGCGGGCAAGTCCAAGGCTTTGGAAATGCTGCTCCCGTATCTGCTGGACGGCGACTCACGGGCACTGGATGCGACGGGCACCGGCCGGACCACCCTCGCCTGGCTGATGCTGGACGGGTTCAAGCAGACCAACCGTCTCGGCTATCTGTGGGTGGAATTCCGGGGCACGACCGACGGCGGCGACCACCGCCACCTCACCCTCGGCGCCGCCATCCGCGCATCGAAGTCGACGCAGAAGGCGCTGCCGACGTTCTTCGTCACTGCGCTGCGTGTCGGTGAAGACCTGCACCTGGTCGAAGGCGGACAGCCCCTGCCGGTCGACCGGCTCAAGGAGATCGTCGGCTCCGACAACATCACCGACCGCGCGGTCCTCCACCGCTCGCGGGTGGCCCGGGAACTGTTCGGCATCACCGACGCGACCCGCTACCGCAACCTCACCCAGCTCCTCCACCGGCTGCGGCGGCCCACGGTCGGGGACCGGATCGAGCACGGTGGACTGGCCTTGCTGCTGAGCGAGACCCTGCCGGGGCTCGACGAGGAGGTGGTTGAGAAGGTCGCGCGCAACCTCCACGATCTCGACGCCGTACGCGACGAGCTCGGCCGCCTGGAGCGCACCGATACGGCGTTGCGCACCTTCCTCACCAGTTACCGCGGCTACCTGTCCGGAGTCCTGCGTACCTCCGCGCAGGCAGTGAGCCGGGAGCTGGAGGTCCTCGCGCAGCGACGCCGGGCGGCCGGAGACGCCGCACAGCGGACCAGCGAGCTGAGGACACAGCAGGAGGAGTCGGAAGCGCGGCTGGAAACCCTGCGCGAAGAGGAAGAAGCCGCCCGGACCGACCTCGCTGCCCTGCACGACAGCCACGCCTACCGCAGCCTGCACGAACTGTCGGAACGCCGCACCACGGTCGAGGCGCTGCATACCGCCGCCGTGGCCGCCTTCACCGCCCTCAGTAACGCACACGGCGCAGAGGAGGGCACGGCCGAGCGCCTGGCCGACGGTGTCGAACACCTCGGGAGCCGGCTCGCCGAACTGGGCACCGAACACCGGGAGCTGCTGACGCAGGCGGAGAAGGCCGGGCTTCCCACCGGCCATCTCGGCGAGGCAGTCGCCCTGCCCCGCACGGTCCGCTCCCAAGCCGCCGAGACGGAGCTGACCGCTCCGAACGGGGAGACGCATACCGTGCGGCAGCCATCGGTCGTCCTCGTGGACACGGCCGTGGTGCAGGATGGACTGCGGTCCTGGCACGGGCAGCTGGAGGCCGCCGAGACGGTCGTGAAGAACCGGACCCGGATGGTCCAGGAGGTGACGCGTCTCACCGCGCAGGCCGAGAAGGCCCGAAGCCGGGCGGTGCAGGCCGACACCGAGCGGGAACGGCTGGAGGGCGAGGCGGAGGAAGCCGCTGGCCGTCTCGGCGCCAACCGCGAGAAGGTCGCCGAGGAGAGCGGTGCTTACGGCCGCCGGGTCGCCGAGTGGGTCACCCGCACGCAGACCGACGTCGGGTCCGACTGCCCGCCGCTGGACGCCGTCCACACCACGGTCGCCTGCGAGAGCTCCACCGACGCCCCGTTCGCGGACCGGACACTCCCGCCGGATATCGACAGCCAGGCGTGGCAGGCCGCCCATGCCGCACTGGAGCCGTACGGCGAGGAACTCACCAGGCGTCGCGACGCCCTCGCACTCACCGTCGGCCGGCTCGACGAGGAACTCGACGGCCTGGCGAGTCAGAAGCGTGACTGGGAGCGACGTACCGATCCCGAGCCGCCGGTCCCCTACCACCGCGTCGCCGAAAGGGCACCGGGCACCGGAGCGCCTTTCTACCGGCTGGTGGACTTCACGGATGATCTGAGCCCTGAGCGTCGAGCCGGTCTGGAAGCGGCGCTGGAGGCCAGCGGGATCCTGGACGCGTGGGTCGGCGCGGACGGCGCCCTTGTCGATCCCGGCACCCGTGACACTCTGCTGCGTCCCAGTTCTGCGCTGCCGGACCGGCCGAGTCTCGCCTCGGCCCTGCGTCCGGCGCCCCAACCAGGGTGCGGGGTCACGTCCGAGCAGGTGGAATTTCTGCTGGCCGCCATCGCGCTCGCACCGGCCGAGGAGACGACCGCTCATAGCGCGGTGTATTACGACGGAACTTGGCGTCTGGGCATCCTCACCGGACAGCACTACAAGAGGGACGCCGAGTATGTGGGAGCCACCGTCCGCGCCGACACCCGGCGGCGCATCCTCGCCGGGCTGGAGGAGCAACTCACACAGGCAAAACACCGGCTGGCCGACGCCCGTCACGAACTCGCCGAGGCTGATGCCCGGCGCCGGGCCCTCAGGCTCGCGGAGCAGGACTTCCCCCGGGCCCGAGATCTCGCCGATGCCTGGAGCAGAGCCGAGTCGGACGAGAGGACTCTGCGTGACCTGACCGCCAAGGCGACCCGCGCAACGCGGCTGGCCGAGGAGGCCCGCGCTCTCGCCGTAGCCACACACTCCGAGGCGGACGCCACCGCCACCGCCCATGACCTGCCCAGCGACCCCGTCGAGCTAGAGCGCGTGCGCACCGCGCTGGCTGCCCTCCTCACCGGCATCGGGCGTCTTCGCCGAGCGATCAGCAGCACAGGCGAGCGGCTCGGTGCCCATCATGCCGATGCCGCCCGGTACGACCGCGCCCGGAAAGACCGTCTGGACGCGGAGGAAAACTACCGGCTCCGCCTGACCGGGCTGCGCACCGCGCAACAGGACCTGCGCACCCGCGAGGAGGCCATCGGGGCGAGCGAAGAAGAGATCCTCACCCGCGAGCAGGAAGCCAGACAGCGCATCGCGCACGCCGCCCAAGCCGTCCCGGTGGCACAACGCATCTGGAACGACCTGCACGACCGGCGCGTGCGCGCGGAAGAGGAGGAAAAGCGCCTGCGCGAGGACCTGGCCGCCCAGGAGACGGCGGTCATCGCAACCGGCGGCGCCCTTCGCGGCGCACTCGGCCGGCCGGAGGTGGTGCGCGGCGCCGGGCTGGACCGGTCCTCACTGTCCGAGGACGTGGTGGACGATCCCGGCGCGGACGTCCGCAGCCGTCTGCGCGCGCTACAGGCACTGGCCGACGCGGTACAGCAGGCTCTCGGCCGCCCGAAAGGCGAAGTGTCGGACAGCACCCTGCTCAACCGGCACACCGACCTGCGCGACCAGCTGGCCGGCGGCTACGACGCACAGCTGGAGGAACGCGACGGAATCAAGGTGTGCCGCCTGATCGACGACCACGGTTCCCACGACGTCGCGGCCGTGGGCGAGCGGATCGCCGTCCAGGCGGCAGAGGCCCGGGGACGGCTTACCGAGCGCGAACGTGAGGTGTTCCAGCGGTTCCTGACCGGCGAGCTCGGCGACCATCTCTCGGCCCAGGTCATCACCGCGGCGAACCTGGTCGCGGCGCTCAACGACACCCTGCGGACCGTGCGCACCTCCCACGGTCTCGGCGTGGAGCTGTTGTGGAAGCTGGACGAGGACGTCGACGCGGACGTGAGGGCGGCCGTGGAGCTGCTGCGCAGTCCGTCGAGCCTGCGCACGCGTGAGCAGACCGAGCAGCTTCGCGAGGTGCTGCAACGCCGGATCGAGGATGCCCGACGGGCCGATCCCTCAGCCGGTTACGCCGCCCATCTGCGGACCGCGCTGGACTACCGCGACTGGTTCCGTTTCGACACCTTCGTGGTCGAGGACGCCGCCCCGGGACGCAGACGGAAACTGACCGGCCGCACCGGGCTCAGCCAGGGCGAACAGCGGGTCCTCTCCTACCTCGTGCTCTTCGCCGCGGCCGCCGCCCACTTCACCAGCCTCGCCGAGTCGGCACCCCATGCGCCGCGACTCATTCTGCTCGACGACGCCTTCGCCAAGGTCGACGAACCCACCCACGGGCGGCTGGGGCGGATCCTCGTCGATCTCGACCTCGACTTCATCCTCACCAGCGAACGGCTCATGGGCAACTGGCCGGAGGTTCCGTCCCTGCACATCTACGAGTGCCTCCGTGACCCCCATGTGCGCGGGGTGGCCACCCTGCACTACACCTGGAACGGCCGACACCGGCGTCTGGTGTCCGTATGAGCAAACTACCCGTCGCGACACGGGACTGGCTGGCCGGTCCCGGGCTCGCCCGACTCTGGGAGGCAGCGCGCAAGCGCCTTGAGAGCAACGGCGTGCAAGCCATCGGGTCCCTCCGGCTGACCTCGGCGAACGCTCAGGAACGCAACGACCTGTCGCTCCTGCTGGGCAAGCCCGTCACGGGTGCTGTCATAACTGTGCGCCTCGATGCCCTCGACACACGGCTGCGCACCTCGGCGGCCGGACTAGGGCTCAGAGAGGTCCTGGAGGAACTCGGCCCTCCGCTCACCGACCGCCGTGCCGTCCGCGCGGGCATCGCGGCACGACGCGAGCACGTCTGGTCGTCGCTCGTCTCGGCGCTGGACGCCTCTCCGCTCGCCGGCCAGGAGTGGACCGGCCAGTGGTACGACCTGCTGCGTCGTACCGGCGTACCGAGAGGAGTGACACCAGAAACGGCGGTACGAACGCTCCAACAGGCGGTGCAGGTCCTCACCGTACTGCTCGGCCCGGAACGGGGTGGCACCCGGGGACGAGGAGAACTTGCCGCCATGGCGACCGGGTCCGCACACGGCCTGGACGACGGCACCTGGCTCGCGCGCCTCGTCCAACGCGGCGTCGCTCTCGCCTATGACACCAAGTTCCCCGGCGACGCGGCCGGTCGGCGCGCACTGTGGCGGCTGGTGTCCGTCACACCGGATGAGGTCTCCAGCACAGTGCTGACCTACGGACTGCGGCCCGTCGGCGGGGGATGGCAGGAGCAGGCCCTGCGAGAGCGGGCCGACCATCACGCCGAAGCTCACCTCACACCGCGGGACCTGCACGACCTGCAGCTGCAATTGCCCGCCAGAACAGTGATCTACATCTGTGAGAACCCGCGTGTAGTGGAAGCCGCGGCGGACGCTGCCTGCGTCCGGCCCTTGGTGTGCACCTCCGGCAGCGCCGCCTCGGTGGTCCTCACGCTCCTCGACGCTCTCGCCGCCACCGACTGTCGCTTTGCGTATCATGGCGATTTCGACTGGCCGGGCATTGCTCTGGCGAACCGGATCATCCACCGTTACGGAGCCCTGCCCTGGCGCATGAGCGCCGAGGACTACGAGCGCCTGGCCGCTCGCAGTCAGGGCGAGGGAATCCCACAGCTGCCGCTTGACGGCCAGCCCGTCAGCGCGGCATGGGACCCGGATCTCGCCCCTGCCATGACCTCCCTTGGCGTCGCGCTCCATGAGGAGGTCACCCTCGACCTTCTGGTGAACGACCTGTCGGGTCTTATGTAGAAACGCTCCGGGACACAGGGCAGCGAAGAGCGTCTGGGCGCACCGCGATGAGAGCACCCCCTTCTGACAGACACCGCAGTGAGCTGGGTGTCGCCGCGCTCTCCGATGGAAGAGTAAGAGTTGGGTCACATCCGTAGTGCCCACCCGTGATCATGATCAGATCCTCGGCCCCGAGCAGGAGAGGATGTCGCTGTGCCGGTCCTGCGTCAGATCACCGCATGGACCGAGGCGTCGGCCGTCGTCATGGTGCAGCGTAGTCACGTACCGGGCCGTCCGAGACAGAGGCTCCTCACCGATGAGCAGCGGCAGCGGTTCGCATCCGCGTACTCCCGTCAGGAGGCGGTCCATGCGGACCTGTTGGGTTGGTGGGAAGGGACCGTCCGGCAGAAGCGGGCTCCGGCCCTTGCCGCCTCAGAGGCGGCCCAGGCGTGCTTGCGGCCCGAAGGAATGAGGTGATGAGGGTGCTCAGGCTGGTCGTCAACGGCACTTGGGGCCTGCGGGTGGAGGGAGCGCAGCAACTCGCCGAGCGGTGGCTGGCGTTCCTGGACGCCCTGGAGGGAATCGCCGGGACCTCCTTCCCTGGATGGCGTGAAGCAACCGACAACGACCGGACGGCCCCCCTGCTGTCACCGTCCGTCGCGTCCTTGACTGACTACCTCCGCAGGGAGAATCCCGAGTCCGAGGCGGACCGGGCCGCTCACACCGCGTCGCTGTGGACAGCCGGAGCGGGCCTGCCGGAACTGGTGGTGAGTGTGAGCGCCGGCGGATCCTCGCCCCACGTCGCCGGTTCGTGCGCGGTGCGGATGCGGTCGCGCGAGCTGGACGAGTCGGCACCGGTGGCGCGCCACTCCGCGGAGATCCTCCGGGCCCTCGCGGACTGCTGGGACGCCGACTGGGGCCAGGCCTACAACCGTGCCGAGTACGGCGCGGTCGAGGAGGAGTTCGGCCTGGAGGTCCCGGACCCCCGCTGCTGCCGCGCCGCCTATCTCTCCGCCAGGCGTGCCGAGCTGGTCCCCGAGGACCTTCCGGGAAAACCCGCGCGCATCCGTACCAGCCACGACGGACTGCTCATCGACCTCACCGACGGCGGCACGCAGCGCCCGGACATCAAGACGATGCTCGAGGTCAACCGGGCTCTGCGAACGGCAGGCGCCTTGGCGCGGCTCCCCGAGCCGTACGACAGGGCCAAGCTGTAGAAGAGGGAACCGGGCTGCCGGCGCGATAGCGCTCCAGGAGCGGGGCTTCCTGCGGGGTCCTGCATGGGCGTCCGTCGGCACGAGCAAGGGTGAGGACATGGTCAGCAGCCGGTCCCCGCCCTCGGCCAATCTCGCCGACCGTCCGAATGAACAGTGACTGCATGATCAGTGTCGACGCCGTCAAGGCCGCGGTCACCCGCAGCGACCGCGATATGACCTTATGGCTGACCACGTCGGTGCTGCTGTGTGCGTCCGGCTGTGTATCTGTTGTCGGGGCTTGCTGTTCACCGCTTGGCCGGTGCCATCAGCGGGTCGCCCAGTCTTTCGCCGCTCGTGGTCAATGTGGCCATCCTGGTGTGTGCCGGCCACACTCATGCCCTGACTGTGCTGTGGCATCCCGCCGCCGCGCCCTCGATGCTCTGCGCTGCTCAGCCGTGATCTGGGCGCCGATGTGCGGCTGGCGATCGCTGCCATGACGGTTGGCTCTGTTCACGAGATGCGGCTCTGGCACAACTTCTGTGAAACAGGACGAGGACGTCCTCCCTCAGAGCGTCCGCAGGCACCTGACCTGGGCGGACCCGAACCTAGTGCTGCCCGAAGGCCAGAGCACCAGCCGCCTTCACAGAAGTTGAGCCAAAACCCGAGAACGGACAGCAGATGTTCATCACTTCGGGAGGCCCTGAAGGGTGCCTGTCGATTCGAACAGCATGCGGGCTCCGCAGCGTCTGCCTCGCTGTCGCGACCGGTGATGGAACGGCAGCTGGATGCGTGCACGGAACAATGCGGCTCATGGACTACGGCGTGTGTGAACCAGTGAGGCTTGGACAGACCCAGCTGTTGGACGGTCGACTCCTGGGCTGGGCGGAATGGGGACCAGCCAACGGCACCCCAGTGCTGTTGTGCCCGGGGGCGGCTACCAGCAGGTGGCTCGGTTTCGGCGGCGGCGTCATCGACGCAGCAGGTATCCGGCTCATCAGCGTGGACCGGCCCGGCCTCGGCGCCTCCGACCCAGCCCCCGGCCGGACCCTGACCAGCTGGGCCACCGACATCCGGCACCTCATCCAAGAGCAGGCCCTGCGAGCCCCGTCGGCGGTGGGGTTCTCGCAAGGGGCACCGTTTGCCCTCGCCCTGGCCGCAAATGGTCTGGTGAACGCGGTAGCCGTGGTGTCCGGCAGCGACGAACTCGCCCATCCTCGCTGCACACACATCCTGGCCCCGCAGGTGAGGGACATGGTGAACGCCGTCGCAACCGACCCCGACGCTGCTGAGGCCTCCTTCGCCGGCTTCGGCAGCGCCAACGCATTGTGGGATCTGATCATCACGACGAGCCCCGAAACAGATCGCACGGTCTACACCGACCCTGTCTTTCAGCGCGCCTTCCGGCGCGCGATGGACGAGGCATTCAGCCAGGGCCCAGCTGGCTACGCACGCGACACCGTCCTGGCGATGGGCCGCTGGCCGTTCGACCCAGCTGACATCGCCGTCCCGGTCGACCTCTGGTACGGGGAGCAGGACACCAGCCCGGTCCACTCCCCGGATCTGGGCGAATCACTCACCCAGATGATCCCAAAGGCGACCCGGCACCTGCTTCCCGCCGCCGCGGGATCCTTGCTCTGGACGCATGCCGAGGCCGTCCTGCGCACCTTGCTGACCCACGCCCGATGACGACGGTGGAATCGAGCAGCCCATCTGCAACCAACCTGCTGTACTGGGAATCGAACGGCACTCTGTGTCGGCATCTCTCGAAGTGGTGAACATCTGCTGCCCATTCTCAGGTTCTGGCTCAACTTGTGTGGTACGGACAAGAAGCACTTGCTCCAAGAACCTGCTCCACCTGTCTGACCTGCGAGGCGCCGGGCAGGACAGCGTCCTGGACCCGACATGACCGCTGCCTTCACAAAAGTTGAGCCAGAGCCCATTCTCATGAACAGAACCACACTGCCCTTCTGCAGTCTTGAAGCTGCCCCGGAAGTCGGTGACGCGCGCGATTTTCGGAGTCACCTCGATCTCGGCGGCCACGACCCACACGTGGGAGAGGTCCGGCTTCTCCTCCGGCGCGGGCGGGGCCGACAGAACCTCGGGGGTGGATTCCTCGAGCGTCTTGGCTTCGACCGCAGCAGCGGGCGCCGGGGCCGACTTAGGCGCACAGGCTCTCCTACAGGTGAGAGCGTCCAGTCTCGGGCGAGAGGGCTGTCGCGGTCGTCACCGTTCCTCCGGATCACTGTGGGTTGACATAAAGCACAACCCCCCTCTCCCGGAACGTCAACGCCAGTGATCTGTTACACCCCAGGCCCATCCTGAGTCCACACGACCACGTGCAACGGAGAGCCCCGCTCGTTCACCGGAGGGAGTTGAACGAGCGGGGCGGGTCACGGGGCCTACCAGTGGAGAGTTTGGGCTTCTGTCGTGACGCGTACGGTTGCCTCTTCCACCGCCGGTGTACCGGCGGCGTACCAGCGACCGAGATGCTCCTCGACTGTGTCCCAGAGAACTTCAGGACCGCCCTGCCGGACGACCCAGCGATCGGCCTCCTCGTACAGCGCAGCCCACGAGCCGGTGTCGACGTCGACCAGGACGTCCTCCGTGCGCTGGTTCTGCTGTAGCTTCAAATGCTGCGCAGTAGGCACAGCGAACTGTGCGACGAACCGGCTCGTCCAGTCGGTCAGGACGTCGGCGCCGACGATGGCCTCGCGTTCGGTGCCCTTGCTGAGATCGGGAAGCAGGCCGAGCGGAGGCGGCAGATGGGGGCGGGCGAGCATGAAGCTGACCTGTCCGCCCAGTACCGGCCCAGAGGCTGTACCGTCTCCGTGGACGGTCAGACGAACCAGCTCGGACGCGTTGAGCCAGCCACCGATGGTGGTCAGGATCTGCCCGCCCGGCCGGGTCTGCTCCAGCCAGGCCGCGGGCACCGTGCGCACGGCACAGGTGGCGATGATTCGGTCGTACGGTGCGCCTTCGGTATCGCCGGCGAGGCCGTCTCCCGTCAAGAGGGTAGGAGATGTACCGAGCCGACCGAGGGCCTCCCGCGCGCGCTGTGCAATACCCTCGTCGTACTCGATCGAGGTGACGTTCCCGCTGCCAAGGCGAGCGCAGAGCACTGCGGTCGAGTAGCCGGTGCCCGTGCCGATCTCCAGCACCTTCATGCCCGGCTGCACCTGCAGATCCTCGAGCATGCGCAGCACCAATGAAGGGAGGGTGCTCGAGCTGGTCGGCTCGCGCATGATCTCGCCGCGGATGTCCGTCGGCTGGATCGTGTTGGCAATCTGTGTCACCAGGGACTCGTCGGCGTAGCACGCGGACAGCCAGCCGTCTTCATCTTGTCGGACCGGGGCCCAAGCGGTAGGCGATGAGCCCGGCACTACGCGGAAGAAGCCGCCGCGGAGGAATTCGTGTCGGGGTACTGCGGCGGCGGCGTGCTTCCAAGGTTCCGTGCGCAGGGAACCGCTGGCCGTCATGCTGTCGATGAGCTGTTGGAGGAGCTGTTCGTGGTCGCTCACGGTTTCCTTTCCAGTAGGTCGGCCAGGGCTGCGCACATGGGCAGACCGGTCTCGGTCTCCAGCCAGTACCACTGGCCGGAAGGGTTGCATTCCAGGAACCACCATCGCCCTTGAGCGTCGAGCGCGAAGTCGAAAGCTCCGAAGAGGAGCCCAAAGTGGTCCATGTATGTGTGAAGGGCCAGCTCGACCTCCGCCGGAGCTGTCACGGGGGCGTAGCTCAGGCGGCTGTAGTCGGTGCGCCAGTCCAGGAGGTCAGAGTCGATCCGGACGCAGAATGTATGGGGGCCGATGACGGTCACACGGACGTCTGCCGTCTTGGGCACGAGTTTTTGGAACAGGTGGGCTGTCCCGGCGACGCGGTCGTCGATGTCTTCGGCGGCCACCTCGGCGATCTTGACGACGGATGAGACGTCATCGACGCGATACACGGGGTTGTGCAGGGGCTTATAGATCACTGGGCCGTGCCGTTTGATGAAGGCCTTGGCGGCATCGGGGTTGGAGGTGATGAGCGTCGGCGGTACACGTAGGCCGGTGTGCGCCGCGATGGCAAGGCCAGAGGGTTTGAATTCGGCGTCGCCGATGCGGTGTGGGTGATTCACGTACAGGCAGTCGGGCAGCGACGCGATCACGCCCCCGAGACCGTAGCGGGCCTGCGTGACGGCGAAGCGTGCATCCTGCTCGTCGAGGTGCGGGAAGGCGAAGCCAGTCGGGCGGCGGTAGTAGAGCGCGCGAACATTGGCCAGGTCGGCAGTGCGGGAGGGGGTGTTGAGGTGGCCACGCATGCCGTCCTGGGTGATCTCTGCCTCCACCGACAGTGATGCGGGGAAGTCCCCGGAGTCGAACCGCACGACCGGGACACTCCGGTCGTGCAGCTCACTGATCACCACGTCGGCGGTGGGGTCGTACAGGCTGGTGACGACCAACACCGGACGCGGATCACTCACTGGTCGCTGTCGCTCCCGGTGTCGCTGTCCTGGGTGCTTCCGTTGCCGTCGGGGCTGGTCCCCGTCGACGGGGAGGTGCCGGTGCTGGTGCCGTGCCCGGGCGTCTCCATCACCTGGCCGGAAGCGTCGAAGAACACGGCCGTCTGAGTTACCGGATTCAGCTCGACCTGGGCGTAATCGGGAGCCATCGTCGGGTACGGTGCCATGCGGCTGATGCCCCAGGGGATCGGGGTGGTAGCGCCCTGCGGGACCGCTGTGCTGGTGGGCAGGCGGTCGGAGTGGGTGAACATCTGGAACTCCTTCGAGTCGCAGTTGCAGGATGGGTGGGCGGGCCCGTCGCAGAGGTGGAGTTGGGGGACTCCTCGGGCCCGCCCGACGCCGGCCGCCTGTCCTTCGTGTGGTCGGTCGGCGCGTCTGGACCCGGCGTGGGGTGGTGACCTTGCCGTGGGGGAACACGAGTCGGGCAGTTCGTCTCCGCGCCGGAAGTTGTTCCTGTCCGACGGCTCAGGCCGAGGAGGACTTCCAGGTCGCCGGGCAGGGGGCTATGCGGCCAGCGACAGCTCCTCCAGCAGCTCGTCCATGGCGACGACGCGGAAGGATCCGAGCCGGCGGACGAGCTGCGATGCCAAGGCCGTGCGCACGTTCGGGTGGTTGGCAGCAGGGCGCAGTCCGACCGCGCGATGACGTGCGCCTGGTTCCGCGCGTTAAGGCCGTAGACCACTCCGCTCACTCCATACAGAGGGCTCGGGGCGAGGAAGATCATGGGGTTCTTCTCGAGGTGGGGCAGAGCGCGGCGGCGCGAGCGTGCTTGATACACATCGGAGACTGGTTGGTGACGATCATGGATGCCTTTGGGTCCTGGTCACGCGGGTCGGCGGAGAAGATGAAGCTCAGCGGGGTTCGCGCGGGTTCCGCGCATACCTGGCAATGGAGTTTCGCCATCATGACCATCTGCCGGTAAGGGTGCATCTGCTTCCGCTGCAGCTCGCCCGTCGGCATGCGGCGGTTGTCCACGGGGTTGAACCCTCGCCGCGTCCACAGGATGCCCCGCATCGGCCGGTCCCTTGGATCCTCGTCGGCGTAGTAGAGCCGAGGCCCGGAGGAATGCGGGTAGATGATCAGGTTGTCCGGCACGGCGTCCTTACCCTTCCGTTGCGTGATGAAGGGCACCAAACTCGGCTCGGTCGGGATGCGCACGTTCTTCTCTCTCAACGGTCGAGGCAGCGGGGAAAATGGGGACTTCCTCGCCCGGTACCGCGAGGCGGGGTATCCGCAGCCGGCCGGCTGGTACGGGCCCTATGCCTACGACGCGGCCTGGAGCCTCATCGAGGCCGTGAAGTCCCTCGTGAAGGCCAACGGCGGCACCCTGCCCCGGAACGCCCGCGCGCAGATGCCCCGGGCCGTGGCCCGGCTCGCCTTCGACGGAGTCACGGGCCGCGTCGCCTTCGACGGCTACGGCGACACCGGCAACCGGCGCCTGACGGTGCTCTCGGTGGACGCCGGCCGGTGGGCCACCGTGACCAGCGGCCCCGCCGCTCCTTGACACCCGCCGACCGAAGTGCTGGTACGGGGGCCGGGTGGTACGTGTCCCCGTCGCTGGCCCTGCCCTTTCCCGGACTGCTCATGGGCACGGCCCAGGGAGAATAGTGCCCACTCCCGCTCTCTGCGGACGTCCCACATGTGCGAGCCGCGTGGGGATGAGACTGGCTTCGCACGAGTCTCGCGACAGCACTTGTGCACGAGTGGACGGCAGTTCGTGCGCTCGACCTCGTTGCGGCGCTTGCACATCTGCCAGTCGAAACCAACCAGCCAGCCTCCCATGCTGCCGCGGCGCCGACGGTGGGCCCGCTGGCCCTCGGCTCGGGAATGGTGTGCTTGACGTAGCAGTGATTGCGGCGGGAACTGAGCACTGACATCGCCTCCCTGCATCTCGACTCGTACGGCATCGCGAACCGCCTGCGGTCCCTGCGCCTGCCGACCACCTGGTACTCCGCCGATCAGTCAAGATCACCGAATCCGCTGGCCAAAGCATCTTTGGGCAGCTTCGGACCACCAGCCGCTGACCATCGGGTAGTTCAGCACAGCAACCGCTCTCCCCTGCCAGCATTGGGGAGGGCCAGCTGGTGGTTATACCACCGCCCCTTTCAGGCCCGTAGGTCTTTCAACATGACCGCGTACAGCGGGGAATCGGCGAACGGTTGCTGCTGTCCCACCTTGCGGTAGCCCCACGACTCGTAGAGCTTCTGCACCTTCGGGTGCGTCACGTCGACCAGGAGTACGGCAAGGTCTTCGCTGCGCTCCTTCAGCAGCGCGTCATGCAGTTGGGCGGAGACGCCTTGCTTCCGCCATTGCGGGCGCACCATGACCTCGGAGACGGCGTAGGTGGAGGTGTAGCCGTTGTTTGGCTGGTAGTCGGTGGAGCGCCACCACTCTCGGCCCGGCTGGAGCGGGGCGCCGTAGGCGAAACCTGTCGGCTCCTCACCGTCGAAGGCCACGACGCAGGTGAAGCCGTTCATGCTGGACCAGTGGTCCACGAACCACGGGAACCTCTGGTTGAACTCATCGTCCATGGCCTCGGCGTAGGCATCAGCGTGTACGTTGATCAGCAGTTCTTTGAAGCCGTCCGGGAGGTTCCCCTGACGGTAGTGCCGCAGGTCGATCACGCTGCTGGTCACGCTCGACTCCATTCCTCTCGCATGCGGTCTGCCCAGTCACGGGCGTAGGACGTAGATGGCGCCAATTGGAAGAGATCCCGATGGAAGTCGCCGATCAGGGTGCGCATCCGTCCGGGCAGGGGAGTGCCGTCCATGATCGTGAAGACTTTAGAAGCTGTCTGGGTGGCTTGCTCGGGCTCCCCTTGGCGGAGCTGGGCAAGTGCGAGTTGGCAGATGGCAAGAGCACGGTTGCGACGGAACTTGAGCGGAATCGTGGCCAGGGCCCGGTGCGCCATGGCCTCGGCGTAGGCATGTTGGCCGTTGTAGTTGAAGATGATGGCCGCAAGGTGGTTCAGCTCAGCCGGGCCGTAGAAGGCCGTCCATCGAGGCCGCTCGTCTTCAGCGGCCCTGTGGAAGGTTTCCTGTGCGGCGCCGAGCGACCGCTGTGCCGCTTTGCCGTCTCCCATGCATGCGTGAGCCAAGGCGACACGGACGCGCCCCATGGAGCTGAAAAATGGGTCTCTCCGCGCGGCTGCGGACGCTTCAGCTGCCTGTGCTGCCGCGAGCTGCTCGGCCCAGTTCTTGCGCTGGTAGGCGAGCATCGCCATGTTGATCCACACTCGCATTCCCGTGGGCGGGTCCTGCGAGAGGCCGGCGAAGGTCGAGGACTCGTGAAGGTGCCTTTGGGCTGTGTCGAGGTCGCGCAAGTCGATGTGTGCCCAGGCCGCAATGGTGGTGAACTCGGCTGCAAGTGCGTACAGGACGCGGCGTACGCGTTCGCTAGAGGACTTCTGCTGGAGGGCCAGTACCCGAGCCCGTTTTTCTAGCGCAGTGGAGGCCAAAGACGTGTGTCCGCCCTGACGGTCGTCTGCCTCGATGAGCTGGTTCATATCGGCGGCGATGCGCGCTACGTCGGTCATCCCGACTGATTTGGGCGTCTTGATGACTGGGGCGGCGGCGGCAGCCGTTCCAGTAGTTGAGACGATGAAATCGCGACGCCGCACGGGTCCCTCCGGAGGGTGTTGCATGGAGCGTGGTGCGCTGAACCCTAGGTTCTCCACAGGGCAGCCGAACACACGCTCCAGAGCGGCGCAAGTACGGCCGATGGGCCGCTTGCTCTGCCCGTTCAGCAGGTTGCGGACTGTCCGCGACGAGACGTCCCCCGGCCGCCCTGTGATGTCCAGCAGTGCTTTGTTGAGCTGACCTGCTAACTCCTCCTGTGTAAGCCCGAGTTCCTGCATCCGGCTCTGAAGGATGCGGTTCGTTCCCATGTACCGAAGGTAGCCCTGCGGTCACCGTCGCGACTAGAGGTCAGGTAATAGGCAAGCAAAGTTTTCCGGTCGATGGTCGCACTGAAAACTGAAAGGCTTCCTGTTGCAAGCCTGCACGGCCTCGTTAACTGGTCATCGGCCACCGGGCTAATGACTGGCTCGGCGGTATGGAGGACCGCCCGCCTCTGTCTCCCCAGTCAGGGGCGGGTGTCCACGCCGGAGGGGGTGATCTCGTGACCTTGACCATCGCTACACCACACGCGATCGGCAGGCCCGGCTACACCGCGCTCCTGCCGTGCCAACCCAAATCCGTGCGCCGTGCCCGGGCGTTCGTCTCCAGCGTTCTTGCGACCTGGGGCATAGGCGACCTGGTCGACGACGGGGAGGTCGTCGTGTCGGAGCTGTTGACGAATGCGCTCGACCACACCACGTGCCCCATGGCGAGAGTCGTGATCGAGCAGTGTTCGGACGGTGTCATCCGGATCGAGGTCGCTGACAGCTCGCATGCGCAGCCGCAGGTACAGAAAGACGACGTTGCCACAGAAAGCGGCCGCGGTCTGTTGCTAGTCGCTGCACTGAGCTGGCGATGGGGCTGCGACGAACACGACTGGGGCAAAAGCACCTGGGCTGAATTGAAGGTGCTGGCCAAAGCGTCCTCCGCCAATGATCTCAGTTCCGACCTCGGAGAACGTTCGATGACCATGCCGATTCGTTGCCCCGGTGTCCACCCATGACCGCCCCCAGCACCATCCAGCGCTTTTTTTCGCTCCCGGCTGCCGAGGAATCCGGCCTTCGACCGCTCCATGCTCGAAAGGGGCTCTACCAGTGGGAGCCCTTCGACGGCAATGCCGTGCTCAACGACGTCGCGAACGCCCTGGACAACGTCGTGCTGGCCGAGGAGGACATCGAGCAGTTCACCCAGCGGCTCCCCAGCCACCTCATGGGGATGGTGACCATAGGCATCGCTGGTGAAGCAGAGCGAGACGCGGCCGCAGCACAGCTCATCGCGCAGGTTCGGGCACTGAGCGACCAGGACGTCCTCGGTGACCACCAGGCGGCCGTCGGGCACCTGCGTCGGATGGCGTGGACCGTCAACGAGCTCTTTGACCGGCTCGTCGCGAAGAAGTGCCTGAGGGCGGCGGCATGAACCTGTACAACACGCCTGCCCACCAAGACCGACCTCTGCCCCGACCACCGCGGCGGATGCTCTGTACGACGCGCTTGGCCGGGCCCGATCCCGCATGCGGACGGCACGCGTGCCGCACCCGCAGGCCCGCCGTGAGGTGTGCCGTGCGTAGGGCTTTATCGAAGGGCCGCTGGCTGCCGACCTGGCGTCCGAGCCGCAGCCACGTCCGAATCACCGTTTTCATCGTCGCGATGCTCACTGTGACCTACGCCGGATCTGTGCCGAGGCAGTGATGACCATTACCGGCCGGCTCATCCGCCCAATAGCGCGACCCAGCACATACGCGCGCCTCGCTGACTCCCACGCCTCTACCGCCCCCGCCGTGCCCGGAGAACCCCCAACATGATCGCACTACCCACCACCTACATCGGCGAGCTCACCGGGAACGACGCGTTCAACGTGAACCCGATCAGCAAAGAGCCTTTCGTCAGCTACGTGAAAGAACCCGCCTACAACCCGGATGATCCGCAAAGCGGTCGGGCCCTGGTCGACTACCACCTCCGTGACCTGGGGCTCGGCGAGGTATGGCAGGCCAAAAACTCCGGCCTCGGACTCCGCGCTGCCACGTGTGCGACGCGTGAGGGAATCGGGGTCTGCCGGGCTTTCGTCCTCACCGAGGCGGCGTGGCCCAAGGGCGCAGACTTGTGCGTCACGGTGGAGTGGTGGCCGGATGCCGCGCTGCGCCGGGACTGCGTGAGGGGCACGCTTCCGGCCGGTGCCGAAGAGCACTGGCGCGAGCGGATCGCCGCGACAGCGCAGGCCCTGGAGTCCCGCGGGTTCGTCGTAGAGCCCAGCCGGGTGCGGTGCTCGCCCCGCTTTCACCCGAGCGCTGAGTTTCTCGTTTACCGGACAGCCGCGGGGACGCCCTTGATGCGGGTGCCGGCGGACACGGCCTGTGGGCTGCCGGAGCCCATCCCGCCGCATTACCGGCAGCAGAGCTGGTACCCCGAGCAGTCACCATGCGACCTCGTACGAGGCGCCCTGCGCGAGGCCGGACTCGGCGACTACGGAAATACAGCCGGTGAGGTCGTCGTCCGCAGCATCACCCAGACCGTGTGGCCGCCCGAGGCAGATCGCTGCGCCTGGCTGATCTGGCGGCCGGCCGCCAGGTTCACGCGCGATCCAGACACCGGCGTCCTTCCCTCCGGGGCGGAGGACCACTGGCGCAAAAGCCTGGCTCGGCTGCACCAGGCACTGAACACCGCCGGGCTCAAGTGCCGGCGACGCGACCGCCCCTTGTCACCGGCCACAGACGACGAGGTCCACTTCCTCGTCTTCCGCACCCGTCTCTTGCCCTAGCTACCACTGCTTCACCAAGGACCTACACCATGTACCAGCACTCCCCCGCCCGCTCGACAACTGACGTCTTCGCCATCGACGCGGCCGCACCGCTCATTCCCTCACCCCGCGCCCCCTTGGACGGACGTATGCGGCAGGTGGGACGAATCGAGGACCAAGCCCTCCTCGGCGACATGCGCACGGGCGCGCTCGTTGACCGCGACGGCAGCATCACCTGGCTGTGCCCGGAGCGATTCGACGGACCCGCTGTGTTCACCAGCCTGCTCGGGACCGAGGAACACGGGCTGTGGCGACTGGGCCCCGCGATGCCGAACGGCACCGCGCCCATGGCGGACCGCCGCCGCTACATGGACGGAACGCTGATCCTCGAGTCCACGTGGATCACCCCCGCCGGAACGGTCCAGATCCTCGACTTCATGCCCCCTACAGATGAGGGCTCGCAAGTGGTCCGCATCGTGCGCGGTATCAGCGGCCAGGTCCCGATGCGCTCCTTACTCAGGGCCCGCCCCGGCTATGGGCTGCACGTGCCGCAGCTCGACATCTGCGGCCACCGCGCCAGCGCCGACCTCACAACGGGACGCCTGTGGCTCGACACCACCGCCCCCACCCGCACCGTCGATGGCGATCTACGCTCAGAGTTCATCGTGTCCGAGGGCGAACAGGTGGCATTCACCCTGTCGTGGCAGCACGGCCGCAGCCTCACCCCGCCACTCCCGGACCCCGCCCAGCTGCTCGCACAGACCCGGGATTTCTGGCGCGCCTGGATCGCCCAGTCCACCTATGAGGGGCCCTGTCGGAAGGCTGTCGAGCGGTCGCTGATCACCCTGAAGGCGCTGACCTACGCGCCGACCGGCGCCGTCGTAGCGGCACTGACGACTTCGCTTCCCGAGGAGATCGCAGGGGTACGGAACTGGGACTACCGGTACTGCTGGCTGCGGGACTCCGCGTTCATCATCGAGACATTCCTGCTCTGCGGCTACGTGGAGGAGGCCCGGGCCTGGATCAACTGGCTCCGCACCGTCATCGACGGGCACCCCGAGGACCTGCAGATCATGTACGGGGTCGGCGGTGAGCGGGAGCTCACCGAGACCGAACTCGACTGGCTGCCCGGCTACAGAAATTCGGCCCCGGTCCGTATCGGCAACGGCGCAGCGGGTCAGCTCCAGCTGGACGTGTACGGCGAGATCGTCAGCGTCCTGTACGAGGCGCAGCTGCGCGACCCCGCGCTCGCGCCGGTCGTGGCACAGCTCGTCACCGACCTGGTCACCGCCCTGGAGGGCCTTTGGGACCAGCCCGACGAGGGCATCTGGGAGATCCGCGGACCCCGCCAGCACTTCGTGCACTCCAAGATGATGGCCTGGGTCGCGTTCGACCGAGCAGTCAAGCTCATCGAAGCCGGCGTGACTGAGGGCCCGCTGGAGAGGTGGCGTGAGCTGCGCGACGCGGTTCACCGGCAGGTATGCAAGTACGGATACGACGCGGAACGCAACACCTTCACCCAGTCCTATGGCTCCGCAGAGCTCGACGCTTCCCTCTTGCACGCTCTCCTGGCCGGCTTCCTGCCACCGCAGGACAAGCGGTACGCCGGAACGGTCGAGGCGATCCAGCGGGAATTGTCCATCGCGGGCGGCTTCCTGCATCGCTACCCCACCCACGGAAAGCAGCCGGGTGTCGACGGCTTGGCCGGTGACGAGGGTGCCTTCCTCATCTGCTCGGGCTGGATGGTGGCCACGCTCGCCGCGCTCGGCCGCATCGACGAGGCCGAAATCCTCCTCGACGGCCTGCTCGGGGCCAGCAGCGACCTCGGGCTGCTCGCCGAGGAGTGGGACCCCTACCACCAGCGGCAGCTCGGAAACCTGCCGCAGGGCTTCTCCCACCTGGCAGTGATCCTCGCCGGCCACGCCCTTGCTGCGGCCCGGGACGCTTCCCAGCACCGGAACCTGCTAGCGGTGATCGAGAAATGACACCGAACGCGCCGGCTGTCATACATCGACCAATGCGCGGCGTCGGTACCTCGCCGCATCGGCCGGCCTGCGCTCCGCCCTGCCCAGCACGCGCCGTCCACGACGTTCCCTCTGCCGCCCGCGCCTGTGCAGCGGCTTCGGCCCCCACTTTGTGCAAGGACACCACGTGCTCGACCTCTACGTGACCGCAACAGCCTTACTCAGTGCGGGACTGATCGCTTCATCGGCGGGACTCATCGTGCAGACCCGCCGTGTGCGGGCCGAGACCGCGAAAATCAAACCCCTGGAAGAGCGGCGGGGCGCCGCACATGCGTACGCCACCGCGGTGGAAGCAGAGGTGCTGCACTTCGCCGAGGTGACGATGCCCGCCCTGGTGGACATCATCGCCCGCGGGTACCGCGGCGTGCCGATGCCCGGCCTCCACCAGGAGCAGCTCGCCGACACCGCCGTCGACCATGCGCACCAGGCCATAAGGCGGCTGCTGCAAGAAGCCGTCACCGTCACGCGCGAGCAGATCGGGCGCGCGGCACGCTCGTCGGTGCGGGACATCATCGACGAGGCACAGACCCGTCTGCACCGCTGTCAGATGACCGTCATCCAGGAGATGGACCGCCACCCCGACGGCACCGCCTACCACCAGAGCCTGATGAACTTCGATCACCTGGTCACCCAGGCTCTGCACACACTCCAGCGCACACGGATCCTGACCGGCTCGTGGCCCGGTCTGCAGCGCGCAGACTGCACCATCCGCGAGGTCGTGGAATCGGCCCGGGGACGGATCAACGACTACCTACGGGTGACCTATACCTACGAGCCGGACACCGGAGAGACCTGGCTGGAAGGGCGCGCCGTCGAGCCGGTCACCATCGCCCTCACGGAACTGCTGTCCAACGCCACCGCGTACTCCGACGGCACAGTCTTCGTTCAGGTGCAGGCCTTCCAGAGCGGATACTGCATCGTCGTCGACGACGGCGGCCTGAACATGAACACGTTCCAGCGCGCAGAGGCCACACGGCAGCTCGCGCAGCACGAGGTGCTCGACGTCACCACCGTGCAGGACACACGTCACCTCGGGTTCGCGGTCATCGGCCGCCTCGCCGCCGAGTACGGCTTCACCGCCGACATCTCCAGCACCTCCCCCTACGGCGGTGTACGGGCCGTGCTGCGCATCCCGCGGAGCCTCTTCGGCCTCGGCCCGATCGAGGAGGAGATCCAGGCCGAACGGCATGCGGCCCTGGCCCTCGCCACCAAGGCAACCGTCACCGATGAATCTCCCGCCTACGCCGGGGATGTCCGCACCCCGCCCGCCCAGCAGACCGGCCCTGGAGGTCTGCCGCAGCGGCGTCGACGCACAGCCCGCCCCGCGGCGCCCGCCTACGAGAGCACGCCCGCGCCGGCAGACGACCCTGATGCGTTCGCCGCCGGCCTCGCCCACCTGGGGCAAACCATCCACGACAGCGAGATGCACACCACCGAAGGAAATCAGCCCCATGCCTGAGCAGCAGCCCACCGCCGACACCCACAACATGACCTGGGTCCTCAACCGGCTCACGCAGGAGAAGGACGTTTTGAACGCTGTTCTTCTCTCCTCCGACGGTCTGGCGCTGGCCTGTTCCGACGGGCTTGACCGTGACGTGGTCGACCGCACCAGTGCCAGTGTCTCGAGCCTGTTCTCCCTGGGACGCAGCCTCGCCGAGTTCGCCCACGCGCCCGAAGCCGAAATCCCCCGCAAGATCATTCTCGACCTGCCCGACCGCTGCGTCCTGGTCTTCGGCGCCGGACACCACACCGTGCTCGCCGTCTCGATCAGCGCGGAGATGACCCAACCCGAGGTGGCGGTCGCCTCCGCGGCGACCATCAAGGCCATCCGGGGCCTGGAACCCGCGCTGTCCACGCGCGCACGGGCCAAGACCCCGTGACGCCCCGTGGACGACGGCGTGCCGGGATGGTGCGGCCCTACACCCCCACCGGGGGCAGGGCCGCGCCCACCCGCCGCACCTTGGACCTGGCCACGCTCCTCATCGCCGATCCGGACAAACCCCTGGCCGGGCTGGACGCCCACTCCCACCGGCTGATGCTGCACTGCCTGCCCGGCGTGCTGTCGCTGGCCGAAGTCAGCGCCGACCTGCAGCTTCCGGCCGCCGTGACCAAGGTCCTCGTCGCCTCCCTCGTCGACAGCGGCCACCTCGTCAGCCGCAGCCCCGTCCCCGCCGCTCAGCAAAACGACAGACAGCTGCTGGAGAGGATTCTCGATGCGCTCCACCAACTCTGAGGGCCGCTACCTGTCGCCCGGGGTGGACCAGTCACTGAAGGTCGTCGTGCTCGGGCCGTTCGGCGTCGGCAAGACGACCCTCGTCCGCGCGGTCTCCGAGATCAGGCCGACCTCGACCGAGGAACGCATGACGAAGGCCGGCGAGGCGGTCGACACCCTGCAAGGCCTGTCGGACAAGACCACCACCACGGTCGCGCTCGACTTCGGCCGCCTCACCCTGACCGACGACCTTGTGCTCTACCTGTTCGGCGGCCCCGGCCAAACCAGATTCAGCTTCATGATCGACGAGCTGATGCAGGGCGCGCTGGGCGGCGTGGTCCTGGTCGACACGGCGCGCATCACCGAGTCCTGGGACGCCATGGAGCGCATGGAGGAAGCCGGCCTGCCCTATGCCGTCGCGGTCAACACCTTTGCCGCCTCACCGCGCTACGGCGAAGCCGAACTACGCCGGGCCCTGGACCTGGACCCGTCCACTCCCCTGGTCGAGTGCGACGTCCGGTACAGGGAGTCGGCGAAGACGGTACTGATCGCGCTCGTCTCCCACCTGCTGTCCCGCCTCAGCCTGGAGCCCGCTTCATGACCATGCCACTCCCGCTCTCCGCCCGCGGCTGCCCCGTGCTGCACGGCGCCGTCTTCGCCGCCCAGCCCAACGCCGTCTACGACCAGCTACGCGCCCAGGGGCCGGCCGGCTGGGCCGAGATTGCGCCCAACGTGCACGCCCTGGTGGTCACCCAGCACCGCGCCGCCATCACCCTGCTCAACGACACCCGCACCTACTCCAAGGACTCCCGTCTGTGGGCTGACCTGGCCAACGGCAAGGCCCCTCAGGACAGTCCGGTGCTGGGCATGATGGCTTTCCGTCCCTCCGTCCTCTACACCGATGGCGACGAGCACGCCCGCCTGCGTCAGGCCATGGATGACTGCATCGCCCGGATCGACCCCCACCTGCTCCGGGAGATCACCCGGCGCAGCGCGCTGACGCTGATTGCCCGCGTCATCGGCGAAGGCCGGGCCGACCTGATGAGCGACTTCGCTGATGTGGTGCCCATGCTCGTCTTCGCCGAGCTCCTGGGATGTCCTGCCGAGATGACCAGCCGCATGGTGCGCGCCTGCCAGGACCTCATCAGCGCCGGCCCCGAAGCGGCCCAGGGCGCGGCAGACTTCGCCGGGCTGCTGTTCGAACTCATCCAGCTGCGCCGCGCCCGGCCCGGCCAGGACCTCACATCCTGGATGATCAACCATGCGGCGAAACTGAGCGACGAAGAGGCACTCAACCAGCTCTTCTGCGCCGTCGGAGCCGGCATCATCCCCGTGGCCGCGTGCACCGCCTGGACCTTGCATCTGCTGCTGCGCGACGACGACTATGCCGGCCACCTCGCCGCCGGTACTCTCACCGTGCGCCGAGCTATGGAACAGGCGTTGTGGCAGCGGTCCCCGATGGCGAACTTCTCCGTCCACTACGCCCGCCACGACACCCACCTGCATGGCGTGTACATCCCGGCCCGGGTCCCGGTTCTCATCTCTCACGCCGCCGCGAACACCGACCCGGCCCTGCCCAAGAACCTCGGCTACGACAACCGCAGTCATCTGGCCTGGTCGGCCGGTCCGCACCGTTGCCCCGCCATCTCCCAGGCCACCACGATTGTGCAAACCAGTGTCGAGACCGTCCTGGACCAGCTCTGGGACATGGAACTGACCAGCCCCGACCCGGAACCGCTTTTGCGTCACGGCCCCTTCCACCAGTGCCCGCAGACGCTGCCCGTCAAGTTCCGACCCAAATCTTCAGACCGCCTTCCCGTCAACGCGCTCGCAGGAGGCTCTTCGTGACCAGCACCCCCGCTCAGCCCTCGCCCGTGACCCTCGACAGCAACGGCGGCCGCCGCCTGTTCGCCCAAGCCGACGAGCTCCGCGCCGCCGGCCCCGCGGTCCGCGTCCGCATGCCGGACAACGTCATCGCCTGGGCCGTCACCCGCGGCGACGTCGCCAAACTGCTCCTGACCCACCCCCACGTGTCCAAGGACGCCCGCAAATCCTGGCCCACGCACACCCCCGGCTCCATCCCCTGGCTGTACGCCTGGGTGGATGTCGTATCGATGTTCACCTCCGACGGGGACGACCACAGGCGGCTGCGCCAACTGGTCGGCCGAGCGTTTACCCCCGGGCGGGTCGAAGCGATGCGCCCGGTCCTCCAGACCATCGTCACCGACCTCCTGGATAACTTGGACCGCCAGGACCACACCGGCCCCGTCGACCTGCGCGCCCACTTCTCCTACCAGATCCCCACGCGTCTGATCTGTGACCTCTTCGGCGTTCCCTCAGATCAGCGGCCCGAGATGCTCCGTGTCATCGACTCCGTCCTCGCCACGGACGCCACCGCACAAGAAGCCGAAGCCACCAAGCACGACCTGGGCGCGGCCATGCAGAAGCTCATCGACGTCAAGCGGACCACCCCGGGCGATGACATGACCAGCCTCTTACTGGCCGCCCACGAGGACAACGGCGACCGGCTCAGCCACACCGAGCTGATCTCCACCCTGATCCTGATGATCGGCGCCGGCAGCGAAACCGCCGTCGCCCTCATCAACGCCGCCGTCCGCGAACTCCTCACCCACCCCGACCAGCTGGCGGCCGTGCTCGCCGATCCGGCGCGCTGGAGCGATGCCATCGAAGAGGCGCTGCGACTGCATCCGCCGATCATGTACCTGCCGCTGCGCTACGCCACCGCGGACATCGACCTCGGTGAGGGCGTCACCATCCAGAAAGGCAACGCGATCATCATCGGCTTCGGTGCCCACGGCCGTGACCCGGGCATCCACCAGGACCCGGACGTCTTCCGCATCGACAGGGCCGACAAGCAGCACCTGGCGTTCGGCCACGGCGTCCACTACTGCCTGGGAGCCCCGCTGGCCAGGCTCGAAGCCGAGGTTGCCCTGCCTGCCCTGTTCGACCGGTTCCCCCGGATCGCGATGGCCTGCGCCCCCGAGGACCTCCAAGCGCAGCGGTCCTTCATCGGCAACGACATCACCGCACTGCCTGTCGCGCTGGGCACCTCGGCCTAGCCACAGACGAGGTCCGCCTCGCACACCAGCCGCCTGAGCTGAACCCCGGGCCACACAGGCCCGGGCCCCATCTCTCCGCTTCATGAGCACGAACAGGGACCACTGCAGTGTCCACCTCACCGCCCTACCGCATGACCGTTGGGCACCCCCGACTCGCCGACGAACTGGCCACCTGGGGCCAGCGTCCCGCCCTACGCCCGCACACCGATGCTCTCACCGACCTTCTCAACCACCGTGGCGAAATTCTCACGCTGTCCGCAGACGGCCGGCTTATCGCAGCCTTTTACCTGGTGCGCGATCCACTGCTCGCCATCTGGGAGGAGTCGAAGCGCACCGAACCCAGCCTCATGCTGTGCCACCTTGTGAAGTCCCCAGAGGCTTCTGCCGAGCGGATCCTGCAGCTAGTCACCATGTGGGCGACAGACTTCGCCGCCCGGTCGGAAGCACAGTGGGTCCGCGGGGAGCTTCCGCTCCCGGCCGACGGCTTCAGCAACCGCCTGCTGATCGCGGCAGGACGCAACGGGTGGGGACATGAGAAGACCGTCCGCGCTTCGGACGGTCAGTTGGCCCTGATGCAGTGCAAGGCCGAACCGCGTCCAGGTCTGTCTCTCTTCCTTGGTTGTGAGGTGCCGGACTCCCCAGTGGTCCGAAAGGCGGTGCGTCCATGAACGCCGGTAAGTCCGCATCCTCCGTGTGCAAACCGGACTGCCACGCCCTCACCCTGCCCTCACCCCCGGCCCCACCGCCGCATGAACCGTCGCGTGCTGGTGGCGTCACCATCTCTCTCTTGATCAACGCATCTGAGGAAGCGACACCATGAACTCCTCCGTGGCAAAAGCCGCACACTCGCCGCAGCCGGCCGCACCGTTGCAGCAGTTTCTCGAGGATGCTCTGCAGGACGCCCGCTTTGCCGCACGGATAGATACTGCAGGTGACGAGAGCGCCCTGAACGTCACGCTCCTCAGCAGTAAGACGCCTTTCGACCGCACGGTCGAGGCAGCGGATGCCTGGCTTGCCAGGGCCGGCATCGAGGCCACCGCCGCGCTCAACACCGGTTACGACATTGTCCTCACCCTGCGTACGCAGGCATCCGTGCACCAGCTCATCACCGTCCTGCTGGATCCGCACATCCGCGCTCACACCACCGCGACCCAGCTGGCCGACCTGCTGGAAAGCCACTGCCTGTTCAGCGACGTCACGGTGCACGACACGCACACCATCGAAATCGTCCTGCCCGACGACAACCTGCGCGCGGCCGTCGGCTTTGCGGCGCTGCTCGGTTCGCCCGGAATCGATGGCGGCCTCGCCTTGCATCGTCCCCGCGGAATGCGCCGTCTGGCCGAACGGATCCAATGGCTCCTCAGCGGTGTCGTCGCCTCCACGGTCCGTGTGACAGCGGTTCCCGGATGCGCTCACGCCGCCGACCAGCTCACCATCCGCATGAGCATCGACCAGACGCGCCGCTTGGCCCAGCGCCTCGCCAGGGAAACGCCCCAGCCACGCCCCGACCTCACCGTCGCCTGAAGTCCCCTGTGCGCGGCGTCCCGTGAAGGCAGCAAGCCGCGCACGGGACCTTGGCGGCCCCAAACCTTAGCCTCTTGCTTTCGGAGCAGCATGACCACGTCAGCCAGCACTCGCAGTGCCCCCCGGGTCGAGCATTCGGAGCGCACACCGCGATATCGCCAGCTGCTGAGCACATCCCTCACCTTGAAAGCCAGCCGGTTCACCGGCCAGACCGCTGCGGGGATCGACCGCGACCGCGAGGCGATCTGGAATGCGGTGGAGCCCTGGCTGTGGCTGGCAGAGCAGCGGTTGGACGAAGCGACGCGGTCACCCTCGCAGCAGGCGCACTGGCGCGGAATGATCAACGCCGTTCGCCGCCCCAGCAGCAATTGCCTGCCCCGGCCCGATTTCGTGATGTTTCTTGGTGCCGCACGCCGTCTGCTGCATGCTCTGATGGAGGCCGAGCGGCCCGGTCCGGATGTGAGTGACGTCGCCGATCAGGTGCGGCACGCCCTCGTCAGCGGCATGTACCCGCCCGGGAGCAAGCTGGGGGCAAACCGCATCGCGCGGGAAGCCGGCGCTCCCGTCGGGCGCGTCGATCTGGCACTGCAGGATCTCCAGCGCGAAGGGCTCGTCACCATCAGCCCTGGCAAGCAGGTCCGGGCAGTCGGCAATGGCATGCCGAAGGACCGTCCCCAGCAGATCGCTGCCTGGCTGCGTTTCCTCATCCAGTCAGGCGTCTACCCGCCAGGGTCAACCCTGCCCCGCGTGCGGCCCCTGGCACGAAGCCTGGTGTCCTCCAATGCAGCCGCTGCCAGCGCCCTTCGTCTGCTGGCAGATCAGCAGGTGTTACTGGCCAGTCGCGGCCAGGGCCCCGTCGTGCACCCCGCTCCGCCCTTCCCCGTAGCCGCTCCGCCCGACCTGGGTGATCTTGTCCGAGAACTGGATCGCCGTGCCGTTCCCGGCGTGCAGCCGACCGGCCAGCACGTGCTGGCGGCGTGCGACCAGACACACGCCTGGTGGTGGAGCCGCACCATGCCACCCCCCGACAAGGCCGACGAGGCCGTCGGCATTTTGGTCACCGCCGGGACGCACCTCGTTTCGCAAGCGGCACGCCGACACCAGGCGGACTGCGACGTGCAGACCAAACTCCGGCAGATGGCCGTCACCGTGCTTGCGCAGCGCCCCTCGGCAAGGTGGGAGCACATCTGGCGCGCGGCCTGCCTGGGCGCCCTCGTCCGCGACCTCCTGAGCCAGGCCGGGGCCACCAAGCACGGGCGCCGCACCGCCGGCACGAAAGAGCAGGTGAGCTCATGAACGAGCCCCACCAGCCCGCCCCGCGCTACCCCGCTCTCGCGGAGGACCTGCTGGGCCGCGCGCAGCGCGCCAAGGCGCACTGGCGCACACCCGGCGCCGAACGCCTCGGCATGACATCGGACGGGCTCGCGGCCCTCGCCCAGACCCAGCACGACAACGCCGCCGGCCTGAAGCGGATCGTCGCCCGGCTCGGGCAGTGGCCGGGCCGGAGCACCATGGGGGCGGACGCCCGCCAGGCCGCCGACCGCATGGACGCCGCCCGCGCGCCGCTCGAACGGGGCCGCGCTCTACGCCAGATCCTTGGCACTGAGGCCACGGGCCCGCACGAACAGCGCACCTACGCCCGCGCGGTCGCCCTCAGCGACACCGCCCTCGGGCAGGTGGCCATCAGCCTCGGTGACACTGCCGGAGCCATCACCCGACTCACGTCCGCGCGTGCGACACTCCTGGACATCCAGGACGCCTTCGACGCGGCCCGCGCCCTGGCCTGGCTCGCACGCGCACACGCCCTGTCCGGCGACCTCGACGCCGCCGAACGTGAAGGATGGCAGGCCGTGACCGAGTGCACCGCGGTCCGCTCTCCTCGTTGGACGGCCCGCAGCCTCGAACTCCTCGGTCGCACCCTGGCCGAGGCCGGTCACCGCGACCAGGCCCGCGCCGCGTTCGAGCAGTCGCTCCAGATCTACACGGACCTCAACCCGCGCGACGCCGACCGCGTACGCCGGCAGCTCCCAGGCGACTCCATAACCCACAACAGCTTGCTTACCGGCCGCGTCGCGAGCGGCCGGGTCCTCGCCGTCACCCGCATCACCCGCCGAATCACGGAGGTACCTGCACATGACCCAGCGGAGTGTTCCCGTCATCACCCCGCTCACCGCCACCGAGCGAAGGGTCCTCGAACAGATCTCCCTCGGTCATGCGCCGGCGGTCGGCTCCTCGAACCTGAAGATGGCGCGAGGCACCTTCAATGGCCACTCCACCCAGATCGGCCACAAGATGCAGGTCAGAAAGCCCACGCTCAAAGTACAGATGGGCTTCGTCTCCGGCGAACTGCCTCTTCCTGAACCCTTGACAGCGCCTGCGCCGTTCGACGAGCAGGAACGGCTGCTGTGGCAGGCTCACGCTCTACACCACACGGCCGCCGCCATCGCCAAGCACGCCCGGATCGACCAGTTCGATCTCGCTGGCGCCACTACTCGCCTCATTGCTAAGGCGGGTGCGGACAACGAGACGCACCTGATCCGCCTCGGTCACGCCTACGGAGTCCTCACCACCACCGACGTACCCACGCCGTCACCGACCTGACTCGGCATCCCGGTCCGTGAGAGCGTGGGTGGCCGCGTCAAGGAGGAGTCGAAGTCCTTCACTGGTCTGCGGTGCGTTGGTGCGCGGAGCTCAGCTGGCGAGGGAGTCGGCGACCGCGAACGCGGCGGCGGCTGGCACGTGGCAGTAGCGGTTGACGGCCAGGATGCCGGCCGCTTCCATTTCGGCAACGACGGCCTCCTCTGCCGTGTACTGCCGCACTTCAGAGGCGCTCTCCCGGTACAGCGCGTCGGTGGTCCAAGTCCGTCCCCGACGGGCGGCGGCGCCGAGGGAGGCGGGGGCGAAGGTGTGGTTCAGCCACTGGCCGGTCAGGTCCCGGGCCAGGGCGAGCCCGACGACTCCGGCGCCCAGGCACAGGACCTGGGCGTCGTTGTGGGTCACCGCGTGCTCCACGCTCAGCGAGTCGTGGGCGGTGACCGCGCACGCCGCGGACCTTGTTGGCGGCGATGGCCATGCCCAGCCCGGTGTGGCAGATGAGCAGGGCCCGGTCCGCGTGCCCGCTGGCAATGAGTTGGGCGGCGGCGAAGGCGATGTCCGGATAGGCCGGCGTCTCCTCGCCGAGGCCTACCTGGACCACGGATCCGACGCGCAGGTGGGTCGCGATGTGGCCGGACAGGGTGTGGGCGTAGGCGGCGCCGGCCCGGTCGCCGACGACGACGCGCAGGCTTTCGGGGCTTTCGGGCATGGGTGATCTCCTGGACGGCATACGGGAAGAGGCCGGGGCGCGGTGTTCTGCGGCGGTTTCACGATGGGCGAGGCGCCGGTCGGCCGGAAGGCAGTCGGGTGGTGCTTCAGCGGTGCGGCCCGGAGCACCGGCGGAGCACCGCCTCAGACCGTGGTGCTCCGCCGGTGCTCCGGGTACTCTGTGCGCCCGCCGGTCAGCTCCACAGCTCCCAGACGGCGTGGATGACGCGTTCGACGTCCTGGTCGGTCATCGCCGGGTAGCACGGGAGGGACAGCTGGCAGGCGGCGGCGGTCTCGGTGACCGGCAGCGGCCGGTGGGTCATGTCCCGGTAAGGGCCCAGGAGGTGTACGGGCTTGAAGTGGACGCTGGTGGAAATCTGGTGGCGCTCCAGCAGCGCGGCGGCGAGTTGGTCGCGGTCTAGGGGCGCGGCGTCGGGGTCGATGAGGACGGCGTAGAGGAACCAGCCGTGCTCAACCCCAGGCAGGACGACAGGTGTTGCCAGGCCGGGCAGGTGGGCGAAGGCGCTGGTGTAGGCGGCGGCGATGTCGGCGCGGCGCCGGGTGAACTCCTCCAGCCGGTCGTACTGGACGACGGCGAGGGCGGCGGTGACGTCGGACATGACGTACTTCAGGCCGGGGCCGGTGACCTCGTAGTCGGCGGTGTTGCGTTTGCCGTGCCGCTGCCAGGCGGAGGAGTCGATGCCGTGCCGGCCCAGCAGCCGGGCCTTATGGACGAGTTCACCGCGGCCGACGAGCAGGCCGCCTTCACCGCCGGCGGCGACCTTGTTGGCGTAGAAGCTGAACGTCGACAGGTCGGCGGCGCTGCCGGCGGGCAGGCCGTCGCGGCTGGCATGCAGGGAGTGGGCAGCGTCCTCGATCAGCAGCAGGCCGTGGCGGTCGGCGAGCCGGCGGAAGGCGCGCATGTCGCACATCTGGCCGCCGTAGTGCATGACGGCGATGGCCCGGGTGAGCGGGGTGATCGCGGCCTCGACCGCCTCCGGGGTGACGGTAAGCGTGGTGGGGGCGACGTCGACGAACACCGGGTTCGCGCTGACCTGGCGGATGGCGTTCGGGGCGGCGCAGAAGGTCAGGCTCGGGGTGATGACCTCGTCGCCGGCGCCAATGTCGGCGGCGAGGAAGGCGAGGTGGAGGGCGGCGGTGCAGGAAGTAACGGCGAAGGCGTCCTGGACGTCCAGGCGCTCGCGCACGGCGTGCTCCAGGCGGGTGGCCTTGGGGCCGTGGGTCAGCCAGCCGGAGCGGAGCGTGTCGACGACGCTGGCGATCTCGGCCTCGCCGATCAGCGGCCGGTTCCATGGCAGCGGGTCGGTCGCCGGTACGGGGGTCTGGTTCATCGCGGGCTCCAGGTGGCGTCGGTGTAGTCGACGTGCAGGCGGGCGCAGTCGCCGCTGCCGAGCGCGCGGATGCGGCCCTGGGCCAGGGAGTGCTTGAGGCCGGCGAGGTTGTCGTACTCGGGCAGGTCGGGGTCCTCGAGCTCCTTGGACTCCACGGCGACGGCGACCTCGCGCACGCCGTGGGCCAGGGGGGTGGGGCAGGCGCCGGGGAAGGCGGCGGCCAGGCGGGCGAAGCTGGTGTGGTAGTCCCGGGCGTCCGCTTCGTCGCGCTCGGGCCCGGCGTCGATGCGGGTTCCAGGGACGGCCTGCTCCACGACGGCGGCGATCTGAGCGATGGTGTAGTTTTCCTCCTCGGCGCCCACGTTGAAGATCCGGTGGCCGGCCGGGGTGGCGAGGACCTTGGCGAGGACGTCGGCGACATCCGCGACGTGGACGAGGGGGCGGCGCTGGCCGCCACCGTTGAGGGGGATGCGCCCGGTGGCGACGGCCTGGGCGGTCATGCGGTTGGCGACGGAGTCCAGGCGCTGGCGCGGGGAGCGTCCGTGAACGGTGGCCAGCCGCAGCACGCTCAGCGCCCGGTCCTCCAGCAGGCCGGTCAGGGTGCGTTCGGCCAGGACCTTGGTGCGGGCGTAGATGCCGAGCGGGTTGGGTGCGGTGTCCTCGTCGACGGTGCCAGCGTGGCGGCCGTAGACGCTGCAGGAGGAGAAGAAGACGTAGTGCTCGACGCCGGCGGCGCGGGCCGCCTCGGCGGCCAGGACGGGCGAGGCGTAGTTGAGCTCGACGGCCAGGACTTCGTCGAGGGCGCAGGCGGGCTCGCCGACCAGCCCGCCGAGGTGGACGACGGCGTCGGCGCCGGTGGCCGCCCGGCGCAACGCGTCCGCATCCCGCAGATCGGCGTTCACGAAGGTGCTCGTCGGCGGCAGGAGACGGGCGGGGTCGTCGCCGCGGCTGTAGATCAGGCCGTCGACGACGGTGACGTGGTGGCCCAGTTCGGTCAGGTGACGGGTGGCGACGGTGCCCAGGTAGCCGGCGCCGCCGAGCAGGACGATACGCATCAGGTGCTCCTCGTGGAGAGTGGGAAGGGGGTGGTCAGGCGGCGGAGGTTGCGCCGACCAGAGCCGGGTGCGTGGACGGGCCGGCCGGGGGCGCGGGCGGGCCGGGGAAGGCCGCGCGGCCCAGGGCGGTGCCGCGCAGGTCGGCCAGGCGCGGGACGGGCAGGAGGTTGAGCTGTTCGGTGGGGTGCAGCAGCCCGCGTTCGCAGGTCTCGGCCACCCACGCGGTGCACCAGGCTCGGGGGAAGGCGAGGTTGAGGCCGAGCTCGCCCTTGGGTAGCACGCCGTTGAAGGGGACGGCGATGTTCTGGTTGTTCCAGTACGCGTACACGGAGGTCGCCTTGGCCTGTTCGAACACCGGGAAGAGCGCCGGGTAGCGGGGCAGGGCCCGCATTTCGCGGAAGACGAGCTGTCCGGCCAGGTGCGGCGCCATGGTGGCCAGGGTGTCGAAGTCGGTGCCCGCGTGCCGGAAGGACACCGCGCCCGCGTCGCGGTCCGGGCCGAGTGCGGCGCAGGCGAACAGGTGCGGCAGGCGCTGGCGTACGTAGGCGTCGGCGCCCAGAGTGAGCGCGGGGTCGATCCGGTCGATCAGCTCGGTGAGCTGGGCGCGGTCGGGGTTGAACAGGGCCAGGTCGAACAGGCGGCCCATCGTCTTGACGGCGGCGAACGCGAGCTCCTTGTAGAGGTGGTTGTTCATCTCCCCGGCGAACGCGTAGGCCTTGGTCTCGGGACTGGTGGAGTGCAGCAGGAGGTACTCGGACAGGACCTCGAAGTACAGGTAGCCCAGGAACGGCATGTGCGGGACGGTCGCGGCCAGCTGGTGGAAGAACGCGGTCGTGGAGGCGGTGTGCTCGCCGCGGGCGTCGGCGAGCAGCAGGTCCAGGAAGCCGGAGGCCCCGCGTAGCCTTGCCACGGCGCTCTGCCGGAGGTGGTCGTCCTCGCCCGCGGTCAGGAATCCGCGGTGGGTCAGGTAGGTGTCCAGGTGGATGCCGCCGAGGTGGAGGTAGTTCAGGCCCTTGGGCGGCGCGGGTGCTTCGGGGCGGACCTCGAAGACGAGGGTCTTGGTGTCGGGTTTGGTCCGCAGCAGGTAGGTGCCGAGGTTGTGCGGGCGCAGTCCGTCGGGGGTGGCGGTGAGCGGGGCGCAGTACAGGGCGCCGACCAGGCAGCCGCCGGAGCCGTGGAGTTCGCCGGTGGCCCGGATGGCGTCCAGGTAGGGCGTGGTGTGCATCAGGTGGACGGGCCGGCCGCTGGTGAGGGAGGCGAGCATCTGGTTGGTGCCGGGGTGCAGCAGGTGTCCGTTCGGGGCGCCGCGGTGGATGGCGAGCCAGTCATCGGTGCTCTCGGCGAGCCCGCGGGGGCCGGGGAGTGCGGGGCGGGAGGCGTAGTCGGTGTGGACGGGGTCCCAGGCGGCGTACACGAGGGTCATCCCCCTTCTCTTCTATCGGGTCAGGGCGGTCAGGGCGTCGGTGAGCGCGTCGCGGTGTCCGGCGCCGTTAAGACGGGCTTGCTCGCTGTGGACGACCAGGCCGTGTGCGAGGGGCGGCAGCCAGTCGGGGACCGCCACGCGCAGGTGGATGAGGTTGGGCCACCAGCGCTCCAGCGGCAGGCGGTAGCGGTCCAGGCAGTCGGCGGCCTTGAGCAGGTCGGTCAGGTGCGGGGCCCGCTGGTAGGCGGTGTGCTGGGCGGGGGTGAAGGCGTCGTAGGGCAGGTTGCGCACGGCGATCGCCGAGGCCGCCTCTTCACGCAGGGCCCGGGGCACGTCCTGTCCCAGGGCGGGAAGGACGTGCTCGGCGTGCTCGGTGAACCAGTCGGCCGCGCGCCGTCCGTGCTCGGGGTCGGCGCGGTCGTCGTGGCGGCGGCAGTCGTGGAGGGCGGCCGCGGTCCACAGCGCGGCGGTGTGCGGCCCGTCGAGCTTGTGGGCGCGCGCGAGGAGGAAGGCGAGGACACTGGTGCGGGCCCCGTGGCTGATGCCGTGCAGGCCTTCGGCCTGCACGGGGCTGGTGAACCACGCAGGGTCGGGGGTCAGCACGGGAATGTCGTCCGCCGCGAGGCGGGGGGTGTCGGCGGCCGGTGGGGGCGGGTTGCCGGCGATCCAGTCGAGGGTGGCGGCGTCCATCCTCTGGTGGTCCGGCAACTTCCGGGCGGCGGCCAACTCGCGCAGTGAGCACGGTGGTTGCACGGGCAGCACAGGATGTCTTCCCTCCGAGGGTGGACGGTCAGGTGAGGGCGAGCTCGCGGGCGGTCACCGCGGTGGCCCGTCCGGAGCCCGCCGCCGTCAGCAGCGCCTCGGTCGCCGCCACGGCGTGCGCGCCCTCGGCCAGGGTCACCAGACCGCGGGGGCCCGCTCCGAGGAGGGCGTCGCGCATCAGCCGGTGCTCGACGGTGAAGGGGGGCTCCTGCTCGGGCAGCGTGATCAGCCGGGCCTCGCCCCCCTGGACGCCGGGGAAGGACCCCGCTGCGGTCGGGAAAGCGGTGTTGGGGTGGTGGGTGAGGGTGCCTGCGACGGTGTCGGCGGTCAGAACCCCCGCCACGGTGTGAACCTGGACCTTGCGGTGCTTGAACGGGGTGATCCAGTCGGCGTGGTGGTGGGCAAGGACCCCGCCACGCAGGAGCGTGATGGCGGTGGCCGTGTCCTCGTACGGGCCGGCCAGCGTGCGGGTGGCGGCGGTGACCGACTCGATGGGCTCCCCGGCGAGCCAGGAGACCAGGTCGATGTCGTGGACCAGCAGGTCCAGGGCGACGCCGACGTCCAGGATGCGGCCGGAGTAGGGGCCCTGGCGTCGGGTTTCCATCTGCCACAGTTCACCGAAGTCCCCGCCGTGAAGGAGCCGGGCGAGTTCGGCCAGCGGCGCCTGGTGGCGTTCGGTGTGCCCGACGGCGGCGAAGGTCCCGGTGCGGGCGAAGGCGTCGTGGATGCGGCGGGCCGCCGCGCCGGTGGGCGCCAGCGGCTTCTCGATCAGCGCGGGTACGCCGGCCGCAGCGAGGGCCAGGGCGTAGTGCTCGTGGGTCGCGCTCGGAGTGGCGATGACGCAGTAGTCCAGCTCCAGGCGCAGCATCTCCTCCACGCCGCTGTACAGGGGGATGTCGGGGAAGGCGGTGTGCTTGGCGGGATCGAGGTCGCTGACGGCGACCAGGTCGACGTCGGGCAGAGCAGCCATCGTGCGGGCGTGGACGGTGCCCGCCCAGCCCAGGCCCACCACACCGGTACGCAGCTTCGTCACGGGGCTCTCTCCTTCGAAACGGGGACGGCGGGTCACCGGGGGGCGGGGGCACTCCAGGCGGCGATGCGGCTGGTGCTGGTCTCGGCGCGCATCCAGTCGGGGATCGCGTTGGGGGTGGTGCGCACCCAGTCGACGTAGCCGGCGATGCCGTCCGCGACACCGATGGCCGGCTGCCAGTCCAGGACAGTGCGCATGCGGGTGGTGTCGGCGCAGGCGCCGAGCGGGTCCTGGGCGACGCGGGGGGCGTCGACGATCCGGGCGCCGGGAAAGTGACGAGCCACGTGCTCGGCGACCTGGCGGACGGAAGTCTGGATGCCGGTGCCGAGGTTGAGCGTCTGCCCGGCCGCAGCGGGCGCGGTGAGGCAGAGCCGCAGGGCTTCGGCGACGTCGTCGCGGTGGATGAAGTCGCGGACCTGCCGGCCGCCGTTGTTGAGCAGCAGCTGCTGGCCCAGGGCCGCGTACATGGTGAACTGCGCCACCACCCACGACGCGGCGCCCTGCTTGGGAACCTGTCCGGGCCCGTAGACGCTGAACGGGCGCACGATCGTGTAGTCCCGTCCGGCGAGGTCCAGGATCTGCCGGGTGTGCCCCTCGGCCCACAGTTTGGAGTTGGCGTAGATGTTCAGCGGGTCGAGTGGCTGGTCCTCGGTGAAGTAGTCGGCCCGCTCGCCGCGGGGGGCGTGCGGGGCGCCGTGGCCGTAGACCTGGGCGGTGGACAGCAGGACGAAGCGGCGGACGTGGGGGGCGGCGGCTACGGCCCGCAGCACGGTGTCGGTGCCCGCGAGGTTGGAGCGGAAGGCCTTGTCCGGGTCGGTGGTGCAGCCGTGGACGGAGGAGTGGGCGGCGGCGTGGACGACGTAGTCGGCGTCGGCGACCGTGCGGCGCACCAGTTGCTCGTCGTTGATGTCGCCGATGGTCAGTGCCGGGTCGGTGGGACCGGTGCCCAGCAAGGTCAGGGTCGTGGGCCCGTAGGCGCTCAGGTCGTCCAGCAGGGCCGGGCGTGCGCCGGCGCGGGTCAGGGTGGCGCGCAGCGCGGCGCCGATGAACCCGGCGCCGCCGGTGATCAGAACACGGGCGCCGGTCAGGTCGTTGTGCAGCGGTGCAGGCACAGAGGTCTCCCGGGTGGAGGTGAGGAGGGGTCAGGAGCAGATGAAGTGGCCGGTGTACTTCGTCAGGGCGAAGTAGCCGGTGATTTCGATGGCGGCCTGGACGTGGGCGTGCACGCGCTCCTCGAGCTCGGTGAAGAACGCCGTCGGCAGCCCTTCGCCCGGCCTGGAGCCGGCGCAGCAGTGGTTGCAGCTGCGGTAGAAGGCCATGAAGTGCTCGGCCTTGCCGAACTGCAGCTGGTCCTGCCAGTCCACGCGTTCGACGGACGCGAAGTGCGGGGCGAGCTGCTCGGCGCCGTTGCTCAGGGAGATCCGGGCCTTGGGGGTGGCGCGAAACAGCCTCGCCGCGCAGGTCCAAGGCTCTGATCAAGTGATCGTGCAGGGCCAGCGGGTTGGTGCGGAACCGGTCGTGGGCCAGCTGCTTGGCGTCCAGCTTGCTGGTGTCGGTGAAGTAGCTGTCGCGGGCGTCCTCAGCTCGCAGCTCGAAGTGCTGCTCGGGAATGACCTCCAGGGCCAGAGCCTCCAGCTCTGGGGTGCTGAAGTCCAGGGGCGTCTCGGTGAACGACAAGGCGGTGCTCCGTTCGTGGCCGTCCGGGGCGTTGGTGCCCGATGGCAGATCCACTGCCGCGACCTCGGGCTGAACTCACCCTCGCTGCCGCCCGACCACAGGCGGAAGACACTCCGGTGGTGCCGTTGCGGTGCGTCAAGGAGCACCATCGGAGCACCGCCCGATGCTCTTCCACCCCGGGTGCCAAGCCGCTAGCGTCGCCCGGATATCCGCCCGTGCGGGGCCCTTGCGGGAGGAACAGTGGGGAAGATCCACCGGTTAGTGATCGCACGTCAGGCCCGGAACATGAACCGGCCTGATCTCGCCCGCGAACTGCGCAGACTGAGCGCCGAGCGCAGACGCCCCCTGGGAACCGCACCGTCCGGAGTCCTACGCTGGGAGGACGGCCGCGAACCCGAATTGGAGACACAGAAGCTGCTGGCCGAGCTGTTCGACATCGACCCGCACCTCGTCGACACCCACCCCTGGCCCCAGTGGCTCGAGTTCGACCCGCTTCAGCAGTACAGCGACTTCCCGTGGACCCCCCAAGGCGCGCTGGACGCGCTCAGAGACTCAGTCGGGAGTGACATGCATCGCCGGTCCTTCATCTTCGGCTCGTCGGCCCTGACCGCGGGCCTGTTCTCCTGGCTCACCGCCGACCCAGCGGCCGCGGGCGAGATCACCAGCGGTCGGCGCATCGGCGAGGCCGCCGTCACCCACATCGAGCGCAAGGTCCGCGTCCTACGCCGCACCGACGACGAGGATGGCGGCGGCACCCTGATCCGCGAGACCGCAGCGGCCAACGACATGGTCGCCGACCTTCTGGCCAACCGCAGCTACTCCCTCGACCACGGCCGCCGCCTCTACGCCGCGGCGGCCGACCTGGAACGGATGCGCGCCTGGGCCATCTTCGACGTTCACGGCACCTGTGACGACCGGATCTTCAAGTCCGCTCTGCACTCCGCGCACAGCGCCGACGATCAGATCCTGGGTGCCCATATCCTCACCTTCTGGGCCGCAGCCGCCTACAACTGCGACCGGCCCGCGGAGGCCGAGTCGATCGCCAGCGCGGCCCTGAGCGCCGTACGCGGCAAGGCCTCACCCCGGGTGCAAGCACTGGTCCACGCTCGCCGCGCCCGCGCCCGCTCGCACCTGCGTGACGAGCGCTGCTGGTCCGACCTCGACCACGCCGAGCGACACCTTCACCGCGCGGAGCAGAGCCCGGACGAGCGGGAGCCCGAGTGGGCGTACTGGATGGACCTCGCCGAGTTCCAAGGCTCGCGGGCCTCCACCCAGCTGGCCATGGGGCGCCCGGGCGACGCCGAAGCCACCTTTGCGGCCGCCGCCCGCGCCTTCGACGGCGGCGCGGTACGCACCCACGCCCTCTACCTGACCCGCATGGCCGGCGCGCAGTGGCTCCAAGGGCACCATGAACAGGCGTGCGGCACCGCGCACCAGGCCCTGGACCTCACTGACCAGATCAGCTCGCAGCGCACCGTCGGCCCCCTCCAGGACCTCCTCGCCACCATGGCCTCGCACAAGACCCTGCCAGCCGTACGGGACCTTCGCGAACGGATCACCGCCGTCGGCTGATGGTCCCCACGGGGCGTGGGCGGGTCAGACGATCGGTGGGCGGCCGGCGCGCGTCAGCCGCCACACCGTGCGCCACGACATCGCCCGCCGCTCCCCCGCGTCCCCGCGCAGCCCCTCGGCGAATCCCTTGAACCACACCCCGAGATTTCCCGAGGACCGGAAGCGCCAGATGCTGATCAGGATCCAGGCGGTCAGGTAGACGGGGATGAGCGGAGCCGGCAGGCGGCGGCGCGCGACCCAGACCCGGTTGCGGGCCACCATCCGGTAGAACGGCTTGTGACGGGCCGGGTTCGTCGCCGGGTGGTGCACCTCGATGTCCCCGGCGTACCAGCCGACCCGGCCGAGGTCCCACAGCCGCCAGGACAGATCGACTCCCTCGTGGAAGAGGAAGAAGTGCCCGGGCCAGCCGCCCACCGCCTCGAAGTCCGCGCGGCGGACGAGGACGATGCCCTCGGCCATGACGGTGACGACCCCCGACCGCCGGGCGTCGCCGGACCGCAGCCGGGGAACCCACCGGCCCAGCGTCTGGCCGGTGGCGGGGTCGGCGATGCGGGGCTGGACGTAGGCGGCCTGCGGGTGCCGGTCGAACTCGGCGATCAGTCGGGTGAGGGTGTGCGGGTCCGGCAGGACTGCGTCGTTGTCGAAGAACAGCACGAACTCGGCGCCATGGGCAGCCAGAGCGTCCGCTCCGACGTTACGCCCCTCCGGAATGCCGGTGTTTGCGGCAAGAGTGACACTTTGCACGCCGTCGGGTACATAGTCGGGTTCCACGCCGTTCCCGACGATCACGGCGCGCAGGTCCACGTCCTGCTGGGCGAGGACCGAGGCCATCGCCGTGCAGAACTCCTCGTCACGATCGTTCATGGTGAGCACGACGACGTCGACCGTGCGCTTGGGCGCTTCCCTGCTCACCTGGACCTGTCCTTCATTCGCTGGGGTGCAACGCCGTCTCCACGAGGGCGCTCGCTGCTTTCGAGGGGCACACGGAGGTCTCGGAGCTTGTCCTGACTGCACGGCCCAGCGCAGCGTAGCGCCAGAAGCACCCACAGAAGAACTCAGCAGATTGACCCCGTGACGTAATCCGTAACAGTCGCTGAACAGGCAAACAAGGCGGTTCTCGGCGGCTTCGCGCCCCGGGCGAGGGCCTCCTCCGCAGGCGTCCGCCTGCCTGCACACGACTCGATCGGATCGTTGTCCCGTCGCTGGGCACGGCCGGCAGCGACCCGCGTCCGAGATCAGCCGTCGGTTCGGACTTGGCTGCTGGCCTGGCGAGAAAGTGCCATCACCCATCTGGGCTTTTCTCGCTGCCAAGGTCGCCGCATGAAACAGATTGAGACATGTCGCTGCGACCAAGCCTCGGAGATGCGCTTGGCAGGCGAAGCTCGTGTCAGGGTTTCGACCCCCTCAACGACAAACCCTGACATCGCGATTCGTCGAAGTCGTTGCTGATGACAGAGGGCTATCGGGACGCTGCGCACCGTGAATGTCAGCGATGTCCGAGGGATGGGTGACATGCGCTTACCGCAGGTGCGGGTGACGGTGAACTCCCGCTGCAAGAGAAACTGCTTCTACTGCCGGCCCTCGGGAGAGGCGGTGGCCACCCAGGCCGGCACCGACCTGGATCCGGACTGTCTCATCACCGTGGCGTCCGCGGTGCGGGCCCAGGGCGTCGACGGGATCAAGCTGACCGGGGACGATCCGGCCCTGTATGAGCCGCTCGTCGAGGTGGTGCGCCGCCTGCGGCAGGAAGCGGGCATGCGCGAGGGCGGCCGCGCGGATACCGGCCCATGCTCGGCTACCGGTGGCTCAACGCGGTGAAGATGCGGCCCCGGATCAAGGACGACCCCGGCGTACCGCGACCGACCCGGCTCGCGCCGCCGCCGGACGACGCGTACGGCTTCTGGCTCGCGGCCGCGTACCTGGCACCCGGACTCGTCCGCGACTTCCAGGCCGAGAACATGACGATCGCCGCCCCCGAGCTGGAGGACGTGCACGCCCGCTGGGTCCTGGCCGGACGACCCGACAGGTACCGGGTGACCGTGCCGGAAGACGGCGGGCCACAGCACGTCGCCTCCGGTACCCATCTGCGCGCCCTGAAGTGGGTCCTGCCTCCGCTCGCGCCGGTGCCCCACCAACCCGCCGCCCCCTGCCCGACCGAGCACCACACGAAGAAAGCCCTGTGACCCTGTTCCACGCCACGGTGGATGCCTACAGGCGGCACCGCCCCGGCTACGAGGCGTTCTTTGACGGGTACGGCCGCCGTCTCACGGAGGACGAGAGGGCGCGCCTGCTGGTGGAGACGGTCCTGGACGCGGTGTCCGGCATCGCCTTCGGGAGCAAGACCGGCGACCCGGAGCTGGTCGAACGGGGGCGCCGCACCTTTGTGCGCTGCCGCGCTGGCGCCGCTGCGCACGCTTCCCGCACGATCGACGGAGGTGACCCGCGATGACACACAGCACCGACGTACCGAGCACCGTGACCGGGCTTGTTCCGCGCCCGGGCACTGCGGACGACGCCGCAGAGATCACCCGGCTGCGCTCGCAGCTCGTCCTGTCCGAGCCGCTTGACGAGGAGTGGCTCGGCATCTGCCGCGACCAGCTCGCATCCCGGCTGCGGCCCGGGGGCGATGCCCGTGCCTGCGTCGTAGACGCGCCGGGCGGCGGGCTGGCCACGTGCGCGCTCGCACTGGTCCACCCCGTCCTGTCGGCCCCGAAGTACCCCAAGGGGCTGGCCGCCCGGATCCACGTCGTGGCCACCGAACCCGCCCACCGGCGGCGCGGCCTCGCCCGGGCGGCTGTATCCGCGCTGCTGGAAACGCTGGAGCGAGAAGGGGTCACGCTCTACGAGCTGCATGCGAGCAAGGAGGCCGCGCCGCTGTATGAGGAGTTCGGCTTCGCGCGCGATCCGGCCCTCATGCGGATGACGAACCTCCCGCAGGCCCGGGACGGAGGTGCGCGATGACCGAGGAGAGGCTCGATCCCGAGGCGTACGCGGCGGCGCTGCCGAAGGCCGTCGTGTCCGCCAGCGTGTTCTTCACCGACGAGCACGACCGGCCCGTGCAGCTCCACAGCGTCTACAGCCCGGGGCACCCCTGGCAGTGGCCTGGTGGAACGGCGGAGGCGGGCGAGCGGCCGTGGCAGACCGCGGTGCGCGAGACCACCGAGGAGACCGGGCTGGTGGTGTCCGGGCCGCCGCAGCTGCTGGCGGCGGTGTTCGGTCTGCCCGGGCCCGGGTTCCCGTCGTCGACCGTCACCTTCGTGTTCGACGGCGGGCGGCTCACCGACGAGCAGCTCGCAGGCATCGTCCTCGCCCCCGAGGAGCACGACGAGGTACGGACGCTGCCGCTGGAGCAGTGGCGGGCGCTGATGCCGGTAAGGGACTTCGACCGGCTGACGGCCGTCATGGAGGCCCATCGGAGTGGGGTGGCGGCCTACGTCGGCGCCTGGGACTGGGACACCGGACCGGACGGTCCTCTCACGCACGCCGAGGAGGCGGCACGATGAGCACCGCAGCACCAGCACCAGCACCGGGCCGGGACAGCCGCTCCCTGCCCGCCGCGTACTGGGAGCCGCTCTGGGCAGGCGGCCGCCGCTACCGGCAGGTGTGCACGGCCGAGAAGCAACTGATGGCCGAGCACCTCGGCCCCGGCAAGGGTCGCCCCGCCCTCGACATCGGCAGCGGTGACAGCGCCCTGGCCCGCCACCTCCATCACGAGCTCGGCTACCGGACGACCGGCATCGACTGCTCCGCCAGCGCGGTCGCACTCGCCGCCGCCCACGACGCCACCCCCGGGCCTGGCCCCGGCGAAGGGCCGGCCTGGCAATGCCTGGACATCACCACCGCTGACCTCACTGCCCTTGCGCACCCCGCCTACGCCCTCATCACCTGCCGCCTGGTCTACCAGTGGATCGACGACAAGCCGGCCTGACTGGTCGAATGAGGCTGGTGGGCTTTGGTCCGGCTGCAGCCGGACCACTGTCGGTCCATGTGGTAGTGCCCGCTGACGCCGAGGACAGCATGGATGCGCTCGGAGCCCGCCCTGTCGGCGCCTTGAGCACGCGGACGAGTTGGCGCCCATGCTGATAGGCCTCTGCGTGGTCCGGCCCGTTTGCTCAGGCCGCTAGACCGTGTCCCGTAAATGCCCTGTGACATGCCGGCTGAGCTGCTCGTTTGCCTGTCATCCGGCGAGGGTGAGGTTGTGCAGGCGGGCGATGCCGAGCATGGCGTGGTGGACGCCGTCGGCTCTGAGGCGGCAGTCGCGCAGGATCTTCCAGCTCTTCATGTGGGCGAAGGTGTGCTCGACGCGGGCGCGGACCTTGCGGTGGGAGGCGTTGTGCTCCTCCTTCCAGGTCGGCAGTTCCTCGTCCTTGTGCCGGCGGTAGTGCGGGATGGTCAGGCCGGTGCCCCGGTAGCCGCCGTCGGCGATCACCGTGGGGGTGGTGCCGACGGCGGCCTTGGCGCCGGAGTCCTCCCAGGCCCGGCAGTCGTTGCGGTTGCCCGGCAGCGGCCTGCCGACGGCGACGACGAGCCGGGTGTCGGCGTCGATGACGACCTGGTGGTTGGTGGAGTAGCGGTAGTTCCTGCTGGAGGCAGCCACGGCCCGGTCGCGGGTGGGGACCAGCGTGCCGTCCACGATGAGCACGGCCTCCTTGCGGAACCGCCGCCGGGGCTGGAGCGCAAGAGCCGGTCCGAGGTGGGCGACGATCCGGTCGGCGGCCGACTTGGAGACGCCGAACAGTGGAGCGAGCTGGCGCAGGGTGAGGTTGGTGCACCAGTACGCGGCCACCAGCAGCACCCGGTCCTCCAACGGCAGCGACCACGGCCGGCCCTTACGGACCGGATCGGCTCCCTCACGCCGCAGCGCAGTGATCAGCTTGTTGAACTGCCGCGGACTCAGCCCAGTGAACGGCCCTATCCACGAGGGCTCCGACGCCGTGATCACACCAGCCACAACAAGATCATCCCACCTCTGACCAGCAGTTACGGGACAACCTCTACGAGCTCGTGCACGGTAAGCGGTGAGGCGTCGAGGGTTGTGGCAGGGCTCGGTGTTCACATCTGCCGTGCCGATGTCAGGTCCGCGGTCTGTTGGTGGGACAGCAGTCCGGCGACGGCCTGGACGGTGTCGCTCATGTGCTCGCGGCGGCCGAGGTGGCGGGCCAGGACCCGCCAGTTCTTCAGGTGGGCAATGCCGTGTTCGACGCGGATGCGTCGTGAGGAGTGCGCCTTGCGCTGTCTCTCGTACATCTCCTCGTACCAGTCCGGAGCGTTCTTCTTGAACTTGCGGTGCGGTGGTGTCACCACCCGTCCACCGGTCTGCGCGCCCAGGCCCTGGTAGCCGGCATCCGCAAGGATCTCTACCGCAGGCCCATCCGCCAAGAGCCCGACCAGCCCCAACTGACGGGCCTGGGTGATGTCCGCGCAGCTGCCGGGCCTGGTCGGGCTGCAGAAGAGCACGCGGCCGTCCCCGTCCGTGACGACCATGGTCTTGACCGCGTTCTGCTTGCTCTTGCCGGAGGTGAACCTGTCCCGATCCTTGCGCCCGGCGGCCGGCCGGCGGACCCGGATCTCGGTGCCGTCGATGATCCCTGTCGTCCCGCTGGCGCCGAAATGGTCGACGACCTCGGCCAGGGTCCGCAGCCGCACGTCCGGCCTGACGGCGCACCCCCGTTCGGCGAGCAGCGGCCGCACCTCACCGATCGCCCGGGTGATCGTGGAGCGGTCGACACCGAACCAGCAGGCGAGCACGTCGTGCGTGGCTCCATGCCGGAGGTGCACGAGCGTGGCCAGAAGCCGGTCGACGAACACCAAGAGGTTCGGGGTGTTGTTCCCGCACCTCGACGAACGGCAGCGGCGGCTGATGATGGGTGCCGAAGCCCGGATCCTGGGTCACGGCGGTATCCGGGCGGTCGCACGAGCGGCCCAGGTCAGCGAGACGACGGTCCGCAAGGGCGTGGACGAGCT
>NZ_JBITSF010000031.1:0-69613 GCF_044540485.1 Streptomyces sp. NPDC085946
GGCCTGGAGGCAACAGGCGAAGGCTTGAAAGACACGAACCCAGAATCCCACCAACAAGCCCGTCACACCCACCGAACTAACGAAAAGATCAGTAAGCTTGGCGTTTAGCATCGCGGGTCACTCGTCCTGCTGACCTGCGGTTCTTCCCGGGACAGCGGAGGCGGCCGTTCTCCACGCTTCGAGATGTCGAGTCACGAAGAACGAGAGAACGGCCGCTGCCCATGAGTCTGCCCGTCGATGTGCCCGGAAGCGAGGCGTTGGGCCTGTTGTCCCGCTTTCGGGTCGAGTTCTACGAGTGTCTCTACCAGCGGGCGGATGCGCTCTTCGAGCTCACCGACGCGCTGTTGTGCGCGGACGGGCCGGTGAAGACGCTGGTCGAGCTGTCCCTGGCGGCCGAGCACCGGCGCGGGCACGGGGCGATGTACGCGGCACTGGACCGGGGCTGGCTGGAGCCGGCGCGGTTGCGCCGCGTGCTGGCCGGCCTGCCGCTGCCGAGGGCGGCCGACGGGCGGATCGTGCTCGCGGTGGATGTGTCCAACTGGCTGCGGCCCGACGCGCCGACCAGCGACGAGCGACTGTTCTGCCACGTCTACGGACGGGGGGACCGCAGCAGTGACCAGTTCGTGCCGGGCTGGCCGTATTCCTTCGTCGCCGCCCTGGAGACCGGCCGCACTTCCTGGGTCGCGCTCCTGGACGCAGTCCGCCTGGGCCGGGCGGACGACGCCACCCAGGTCACCGCCCGCCAACTCCGGAACGTGGTAGTCCGGTTGATGGCGGCCGGGCAGTGGCGGCCGGGCGATCCCGAGATCCTGATCGTCATGGACTCCGGCTACGACACCGCCTACCTCTCCCACGTCCTGGCGGACCTGCCGGTGGTGCTGGTCGGACGTCTGCGCTCGGACCGCGTCATGCTCCGCGACGCCGGCCCCGCCCGCTCCGGGCCGAAGGGCGGGCGACCGCGCCGGCACGGCGGCGTCCTCACCCTCGCCAAGCCCGACACCTGGCACACCCCCGACCTCACCACCACAACGGACACCAGCCGCTACGGCACCGCCGAGGCGATCGCCTGGGACCGGATACACCCTCGCCTCACCCACCGCGGCCCCTGGCTCGATCACACCCACGAAGAACTGCCCATCCTCCACGGCACGTTGATCCGCCTGGAAGTCGAGCACCTGCCGGGCAACCGCGACCCGAAACCCGTCTGGCTGTGGTCCTCGGCCGACGGCGCCACGCCGGCGGACATCGACCGCTGGTGGCAGTCGTTCCTGCGCAGATTCGACCTGGAACACACCTTCCGGCTCATGAAACAGACCCTCGGCTGGACCGCGCCGAAGACCCGCCACGCGGACACCGCCGACCTGTGGACCTGGCTCGTCATCGCCGCCCACACCCAGCTCCGCCTCGCCCGGCCCCTGACGGAGGACCTGCGCCGGCCCTGGGAACGCCACACCGAGCCCCGCCGCCTCACCCCCGCCCGGGTGAGGCGAGGGTTTCGCAACGTCCGCGCTGCGGCTTCCCACCCGGCAGCCGCACCAAAACCGTCCCGGCCAGGACCGGGACGCCCACCCGGCTCCCGCAACAAGCAGCGAGCCAGACACCACGACGTCGGCAAGACCGTCAAACGCGCCGAATCGATCAAGGAACACCAAGGTCAGCGTTAAACGCCAAGCTAGGAAGACGGACCGCAACGCGGTACGGTCCGGGGCGTGCCCGGCAGCTTCCGGCCGGGCTTTGCCCGGGGTGCGGTCCCTCATCGAGTGAGGTGCCACGCGCTCACGATGCGGCGACGCGGCACCTCGGTAGATGTGGCCGACGTCGTGTCAGACGGCGGACCATCCGTCGTCGACAGGCAGGATCGCGCCGTTGATGTTGCTCGCGGCGTCCGAGGCGAGGAATAGGAGCACAGCCGCCTGTTCCTCCGGCTGCGCCATGCGGCCGAGGTTGACGAAGTGTGGGCCGATCGCCGCCGGGCCGTGCGCCGTGCGGTCGGCTTCTACCGCGATGGCGGTAGCGGTGCCGCCCGGGCAGATGGCGTTGGCGCGTATGCCCTGCTTCCGGTACATCACCGCCAGCGACTTCGTCAGGCCCACCACGCCGTGCTTGGAAGCGGTGTAGGCGGCGCCCGCCGCGCTACCGCGCAGAGCGGCCTCGGAGGCGGTGTTTACGATGACGCCGCGGCCCGCAGCCAGCATGTGCGGCAGCACAGCGCGGGCGAGCAGGAAGGGCGCGGTGAGGTTGACCCGGATGACGCGCTCCCACTCGGTGTCGCTCACGTCGGCCAGGGCCGACATGCTGTCCATGATCCCGGCGTTGTTCACCAGGACGTCCACCCCGCCGAACCGCTCCACCGCCGTCGCCGCCACCCGGTCCACGACGGCCTGCTCGCTCAGGTCGCCCGTGACGGCCACCGCAGTGCCGCCCGCCTGCTCGATCTCCTTGACGACCGCGTCGGCCCCCTCGGCGTTGAGGTCCGCCACCACGACGCGGTCACCCTGGGCGGCGAAGGCGAGCGCGGTCGCGCGTCCTATGCCCGATCCTGCTCCGGTGACGATCACGCTGCGCCCGTTCAGATCGCCGGTCATGAAGTGCTCCGTCCAAGAAGTGCTGGTGCGGTGGACTCGTGTCACACCGCGCCAGCACCCTACCGCTTTGTGTCTCTGGGTGACATAAAGTCGTGAGGGAGAATGCTCCGGACAGGGATCACCGATGCCGGAGGAGCAGATGACCGCAGCTCGCGGACGGACGGGGCGACCACCCCTGACCGAGGAGCGCAAGGCCGCCATCCGGCTGGAGATCGCCCGCGCCGCGGTCGACCTGTTCATCGCCCAAGGCGTCGCCGCGACCACGGGCGAACAGATCGGTCAGGCGGTCGGCGTCTCGGCACGCACGGTGTGGCGGTACTTCCCCACGAAGGAGAGCTGTGTGCGGCCGCTCTTCTCGTCCGGCATCGACACGATCGCCACCACACTGCGGCAGTGGCGTCCCGGCCGCCCCCTCCAGGAAGCCTTCGACCACGTATGGACCACCGATACGGTCCTGCCCGGTCCGGACGTAGGCGCCCTGCTGCGGCTGACCCGGACCGAGCCGGGCCTGCGCGCGGTCTGGCTGCAGACCCACGACGAGGCGGAGCCGGCCTTCGCACGCGCCCTCGCCGAGCGGGCCGGACTGCCCGCCGACGACGTACGGCCGGCGGTCTGGGCCGCCATGTTCAACGCTGCGCTGCGTGCGGCCGTCGAACACCACGCCTACCGGACGACCGAGCCGACCACCAGTCCCGAGACGGCCCGGGCCGACCTCGCGGAGACCCTGCGCACCGCCCTGGCCATCACGGCGGCAGGCCTCTCCTGAATCGCCGAGGCCTGCCTCCGCTTTCTCCCGCGGCTTTCGGCGGACGCGGTCAGCCGGTCGAGGGCTCGCCACCCGTCGGCGGCTTTCAGCAGAAACGTAGGGTGTGCGCGGCGGTCTTGGAGCGGCGGCCTCGGGTGAAAAGCGTCTTTGCTGTTACCACCGACGCGGTGGATGCCGTTCGAGGTCTGGAAGGCGGCCCACACGCGCTCGCCCACCACGGCGTCGACAGGGTCGAAGGCCCGGTGGCTGGCCTTGAAGTAGGCGAGTTGGTACTCCTCCGTCCACGGCATTTCCCATACCGAGTGTCGAACTCACCCGCAGCCACCGTCCGTACGTGGTCCTCATGGACTTCCGGATGCTGCTGACCGACGGCTCGCCGCCACCGCCGACATCTGCGGACGGCAGGAGCTGTCTGGACCCCGCGTCCTGGTGCTTACCACCTTCGAGTACGACGAGAACGTAACTCGCGCCCTGCGCGCCGACGGCGGCGGTTACCTGGGCTGGTGACCGCTTATCAGAGCCAGCTGGTGCGCGTTCGCCCCCCCGCAGGCCGATTGAGCGCTTCCGGGCGCCGGCACGGTCATCGGCGTACGACGACGCGGACCCGGGCCAGGTTGTCGACGCGGGAGAACGGTGTCTCCGGGTCGGCGTCGCGCTGTGCCGAGATCCGTACGGTGACGAAGCGGATACCGGGCTCGAGGTAGGTGTGGTGGCGTTCGAGAGTCAGCCGGAGGACGGGATCGGTAACGTCGTCGATCTCGTACGTGCCGTCTCCGTCCAGGTCCCATTGGACCCGCACGATGCCGCCCGTTCCCGGTGGGGCCTCGACGGTCGCCGCCAGGGTCACGGGTGTGCCGGCGCGAACGTCGGCACACGCAGCGCCGTCGGCGGTGATCCGCACCACCGGCTGGACCCCGCCGCGATCGGCGGCCGAGTCGGGCACGACAACCTGCCCGTCCTGGATTTTGTAGCGGGTGCCGGAGGCGGGCGGGACGCCCTTCTCCACCCAGTCGGCGAGACCGCGCAGCGCCTCGTGCAGGACGCCGAGGTAACTGACGGTGTGGGTCGGGTGTTCCTGCCGTTCGGCGTCGGCATGCAGCGCGTTGTCGACGTACCAGAGGCGGAAGTGGTCGTCGAGGGCGTCACCGAGATGCTCGGCGGCCCTGCCGCGGTACCAGTCGGCCTGCCAGGGGAAGGCCTCCCTGTCGAGCAGGCAGGACACGACGATCATCTTGCCGCCGAACTTCCCGGTGGGCACGTGTCCGGCCGCCGCGGCCGCGAACAAGGGGGCGAGCAGGAAGGGACGTTGAGGGAGGAGCGGCGCGCCGGTGGCGTCACGGTACTGGTCCCACACCGGGTACTCGGGGCCCGGCACCTGATGACGGTGGTAGGTCTGGGCCGCGAGGAAGTTGCTGTTGTCCACGTGGACGGTGTCGCCGGGGCGCAGACCACCCGGGGGGTGCTCGGCGCCAGGCATGTCGAGGACGGCGAGGTCGTGCCAGAAGCCCTTCAGCCGCAGCCGGGCACCGGCGGCCTCGCCGGTCGTCACGATCAGTTCGGCACCCAGGGTCTCGGTGTTCGGCACGGACGCGAGGCGCAGCGCGACCACGGTGTCGTACTCATCCGCGGGCCCTTTGAACGCCTCGTCCACGCCGCCCCGCGGAGCCTGGGCAGGATCGGTGAAGGGACCGAGATCAGGTGTGTCGCGCCGTGTGAGGACGTCACCGACCGTGGTGTCGAAGCGGACGCGGTCCCGGTGGACCGACGAGTCGGGGTCCGCGCCGAGGTACCCGGGCGTGGTCCAAAACTCCTCGAAGTATCCGGGGTCCACGGTGACGATGTGCGGGTACAGCGTCCCGAAGGCGTGCGTTCCCATCGTGCGATGCCCGAACCACGAGCGGATCGGGAAACCCATGCTCGTGACCTCGGTTAGCGCGGCGCTCTCCTCGGGAGTCAGGCCCTGGTGCGGATCGCCGCTGCCGCCGGGTTCCACCGCGTCCACGATTCGGTCGAACGCGTGGCGCAGCACCCGCTGGGCGTGCATCCGCACGGCGAAGACGTTGGGAGCGGCCATCGGACTGCCGGGGACGTAGGGGACGAAGCCGTCCCACACCCCCTCGGTGTTCTCCGCGCAGCCCATGGTCCGGAAGGCGCCTCCGCTGCCGCCGTAGGCGTAACCGTAGGGGCGGTGGTCGCCGTACATTTGACGCGCTATCACCCTTGAGTACTCCGCGGCGGCAGCGTTCGCCCGGAAGCCGGCGATCGTCGGATCCATGTCCGAGCCGGGTGTTCCGGAGGGTCCGCCGCCGTTGGTCTCCAGAAAGTAGCCGCCCGCGCCGAACGCAAACCCGACTTTGTCCTCCTGTCCGGTCGCGGACTGCGCCAGGTGCTCGCTGTCCGGGACCGGGGTGATGTGCTGGAAGAACCGTTTCCGGTACATCCCGGGCGGTGGGAAGTAGAGGGAGAACCGGGTCTCGGTGCCCTTGAAGCCTCCGTGTACATAGCGGTGGGGCTGCGGCGTGTCGCGCCATTCGTCGACATCGACATAGGGGTGCTCGAAAGTCTGGGCGGTCATGGTTCCGTTTCCCGTTCCGTCAGAGGCCGTTGCCCGGCTGGTTGAGGACGGCCAGCCCTTCGACCCAGTTCTGGCCCGTGAGGCGGCGGACACCGTCCACCAGCGCCCGTCCGCAGTCGAAGTTGGGGTCGCCGAGGCGGGCTAGGACCAGACCGTCCCAGAGTGCGAGGACCTGCCGGGCCGTCTCCCGGGCGTCGAGACCGGGATGGGCCAGCCCGTCGCGCTGCCTCTTCGAGATCATCCCGGTCCAGACGTCCATCGCCCTTCCCGTGCGGCGGGCGAAGTACTCGGCGGCGGGATGGTCCGGCGTCGCGGCCTGGCCGCGCAGCATCACGAACAGACGCAGTCGCCGTTCGTGTGCCGACACCGCGGCGTCCGCGACGGTGCGCAGGGCGTCGAGGTTCAGCGTCAGCTCCTCGCCCCCCACGGTCGCGAGGTCCAACTCCAGGTCGTCCGAGCGGTCGAGGGCAGCGACGAGCAGGTGGTCCTTGGTGGGGAAGTGGTACAAGACCGTCGGTTCGCTGGAGTCCGACAGGGCGGCGACGAGTGAGGTGGTGACCCCCTCGTGACCTCGTTCGTCGATCAGTCGGAGCACGGCGAGTGCGATGCGTTCCCGGCGTTCGTGGGACCGCTGGTAGGGGCCGCGCTTCCGTGAGCGTGCGGCAGCTTCCATGGACCATCCTTCCCTGAATATTGAGTGGAAGCTAGCATTTTTGCATTCGTCCGAGCTAGATTTCCGTGAGGTGGACGTGAAGATGCCGTAAAAAACTTCTACTACTCAATTTTCAAGGAGCACTTCGTCCACCAAGCCCCAGTGCAGGGCCTCCGTCGCGGTCAGCGCGGTACCGGTCAGAGCCAGGTAGGCGGTGCGTTCCCGGCCGATGCGGGCGGGTAGGCTCGCCGTACCCCCGCGCCGGGGATCAGGCCCATCCCGATCTCGGGCAGTCGGATCACCGTGTCCGGGGTGGCCGTGACCCGTCCGGCGAACGCCGCCAGCTCGATGCCCGCGACCACACGGCACCGTGCAGGTGGGCGGTCACCTTGGAGGCGCACCGCAGGAGCAGCGCCGCGGGGCTGTGGGACACTCGTACCCGGTGCGCCTCGGCGGTGTCCCGTGCGGTGCCGAACTCGGTGAGGTCGCCCCCGCTGCAGAACGCCGGCTCGGTGCCGCGCAGGTCGACGCGGGTGATCGAGGGGTCGGCCGAGGCGACCTCGAGGGCTTCGCAGAGGGCGTCCCGGGTGGCGGCGTCGAAGGCGTTGCGTGCCCGGGGCGGTCCAGTACGACGCTCAGCCAGTCGCCGTCGCGCCGGAGCCGTACCGGTTCCGGCGCGGGACGCGGCGTGCGGGGCGGGGCCGCGGCCAGCCAGGCACGGAAGTCCGCACCGCCCTGGAGGGCCGAGTAGGCGAGGGACTCCATCAGCAGTCTGTCCGGCGGTGGGAGCACGCGCCCCATCCGGAGTGCCTGAACGAGGGCGACGGACGCGGCGGGGTGCCGGCCGACCGCGTCGCCGATGTGCCGGGCGGTGGCCTACGGGTCGGCGCACGCCACCCAGGGGGGCGGCGCCTCGGGGCTTTCGGTCAGGAGGACGTCGAACCCGTCCGGGGCCTGTTCCTGCCGGGCCGCCACACCCGCCACGACGTGGTCCCGCGCGGTCGGCGGCGGTGCCGGACGGTCGATGTCGATCACGCGGCAGGGCGACTCCATGACGGCCCGAGTGTAATGCGACTTCCACATGCAGAGAAGGGTGTTTCCTCGGTAGGAAATACCGATCTCAATTTTGATCTCTGGATGTCCGATGTCGCGCCGTACCTCGCCCCGCTCCAGGACGTCACGGACGACTTCGAGACTTACTCCGGCGTCACCGTCGACCTGCCCACGGCTCTCTTCCTGAGGGCGTGCCTCGCCGGGCTCCCGGCACCGGGCCGGACCTCGGCCGGCGGTTCGTGCCGACTCCTGCGGACCGCCGACGGATGGTCCGCCGTCAACCTGGCCCGTCCGGACGACCACGTCTCCCTCCCCGCGCTGCTGGCCCTCCTCGACACGCGGCACACGGACCTGGTCGGCGGGGCCCGCCGGGTCACCGCGTCCCGTCTCGCGGACGCCGCCCAGACGGTGGGCATCCCCGCCGCCGCGCTCGGATCGGCCCGTGCCCGCCGCCGCCCCGTGCGCGCCCGGTCCCATGGTGCGCGGTGCCCCCGCCCGCTCACCGGCCTGCGCGTGCTCGACCTCTCCGCACTGTGGGCCGGGCCCTTGTGCGCGCGGCTGCTCGGCCTGGCCGGGGCACAGGTGACCAAGGCGGAGAGCACCACCAGACCGGACGGTGCGCGGTGGGGGCATCCGGAGTTCTACCGCCGGCTGCACGAGGGGCACGAGAGCCTGGTGCTGGACTTCGCCTCCGACGAGCTGGCCGACGCCGTGGACCGGGCGGACATCGTCATCGAGGCCTCGCGGCCGCGGGCGCTGCGCCGACTGGGGGTGAGTGCTGAGGAGTTCCTGGAACCCCTGGCTCTCCTCGCCGACCCGATCCCGGACGGGGACCCGCAACTCGTCGATGAACAGTTCGTTCGAGGTGACGGCGTTGCGCCCCATCTTCGGGATCGGGCGGATGTCCACGTGGTCGCGGTCGAGGTCGGTGAGGAACAGTGTCATGCCATCCGTCGGCTTCGCGACCTCGTCGCGCCGTGATGTGCGGGTCAGCAGCAGGATCTTCTCCGACTCCGCCGCCTTGGAGATCCACACCTTGCGGCCGCTGACGACGTAATGGTCGCCGTCCCGCCGGGCGTACGTCGTGATGCTCGTCGTGTCCAGGCCGGCGCCAGGATCGGTCGCCCCGAAGCAGACGTGCAGGTCGCCGTCCGCGATGCGGGGGAGCGTGCGGCGCTTCAGTTCCTCGGATCCGTGCACCACGACCGGGTGCATGCCGAAGATGGACAGGTGGATGGCGCTGGCGGCGTTCATGCCGCCGCCCGAGCGGGCCACCTTCTCCAAGAGGAGCGTGGCCTCGGTGATACCGAGGCCATGGCCGCCGTACGCCTCCGGGATCGTGATGCCGAGCCAGCCGCCGCCGGCGACGGCGTCGTAGAACTCCTTGGGGAAGGCGTGGTCGCGGTCCTTCTCCATCCAGTACCGGTCGTCGAAGTCGCGCAGGAGACCAGCCACGGCCTTGCGGATCGTCTCTTGGTCCTCGGTCAGCTCGAAACCCACGGCGGGGAACCCCTCTGCCGGTTGCTGATGTGTGAAACATGCCAAAGGACAGACGAAAAGAGACGTCAACTGTCCGGGGAACACAACGTAGTTGCGGGGGGCCGGGGTCAGCCGTCAGACGGGGAAGGGTCCGCGCGGATGTGGACCCTTCCCCGTCTGACGGCTGTGGTGTCAGGCCGTGCCGCCGGCGGCGCCCTTGGCGGGGGCGGACTTCTTGGCAGGGGCCCTCTTCGCCGTCGCCTTCTTGGCGGCCGCGGCCTTCTTGGGTTTGGGTTCGGCGGTCCCGGCCGTGTTCTCGTCGGCGCCACGGAGCGTCCCGGTGATGCCGCCCAGGCAGAACTCCCATACGTCCTGCGCGCCGATCCGGGAAGGCTGTACGCCGACCGGGGTCGTAGGCGCCTGGGCCGTGAACATCGCCGTCTGCATGATCAGCGAGGCGGTGCGGCGAGGACGGGGCGCGATGGCCAGGCCGGCCTCGACCGCGTCCTCCACCAATTCCGTGAACAGGGTGAGCAGCGGCACGTGGGCGGTGGCCACCTGATCGGGGTGGCTCACCAGCAGCTGGACGGCGAAGTCGGTGAAGAGGGGGGACTGCTGCCCCTCGCGGGGTGTGGAGGCCTCGTACAATAGGTTCACCGCCACCTTGAGCCGCTCCAGCGGATCTGCCACGGCCGAGATCTTCTCCCGCATCTCGGTGGCCGACCTCGACAGCGCGTCCTCGAAGAGGGCGAGCAGCAGCTCGTGCTTGCCGTCGAAGTGCTGGTAGAAGCTGCGCAGCGATTGACGGGACCGCTCCACGATCTCCTGCACCGTGAAGTCGGTGGTGCCCTTGTCGGCGATCAGTTCCTGCGCCGCGTCCAGGAAGCGTTGCACGCGCTGTTCGGCGCGCAGCTTCGCGGCCCGGGTGGATCGCTCGACGGCGCGCTGCCGCCATGCGGGCTCAGGGGACTCGACCGGTTCGGCGGGGACGACACTCATGGCAGAACGGTACTCCACATATGTGAAAAGAGGTGGCACTCCCCCTGCCGAATCGCGCTCCGCGTGAAACGAGATCCTAACTTCCTTATAGCGAGAATGATATTCTCGCCGCGCGCGCGTGTGCCACAGAGGGTGCCACCAGAACCTCGGGGGAGCGAAGGCCGGGCATGGAGTTCGAACTCGACGAGGAGCAGCGGATGCTGCGCCGAACGGTGCGCGAGACGGTCGCCAAGGTGCGGCCGCAGCCCGAGGACCGGCAGTGGGAGACCTATCGGAGCCTGGGCTGGCTGGAGGCACCGCCGCTGGAGCTGGTTCTCATCCTGGAGGAGCTGGGGTACGCGGCCGATCCGCCCCCGCTTCTGGCCACCGTCACCTGGTTCGCGCCGCTGGCCGGCCGGCTGCCCGAAGGCAGCGGCACGGCCGTCTTCAACGGTACCGGCCGCTACGTCCTCGACGCCGACCGCGCCGACGAGATCGCACTGCTCACCCCGGACGGTGTCACCGTCGTGTCCGGAGCGAGCCTCGGTGCCGAGCGCGTCGACGTCCTTGACCCGCACCTGCACGTGGCGCACGTCGACGCGGGCGCTCTGGCGGCCGGCGTCCCCGTATCTCGCCATGGCCGGTCTCGCGGCCACCGGGGCCGGAGCCTGCCGCCGCATCCTCGACCTGGTCCTCGCGCACGTGAAGTAGCGCACGCAGTTCGGCCGGCCGCTCGGCTCGTTCCGGGCCGTCAAGCACAAGGTGGCCGACATGCACGTGGCCGTGGAGCGGGCCCGCGCCCTCACCCACTTCGCCGCGCCCACGATCGTCGAGGGCGACCCGCGCCGGGCCCGGGCCGCCCACATGGCCAAGGCGGCGGCGGGGGAGTGCCAGCGCCTGGTCTTCCGGCACGGCCTGCAGCTGTTTGGTGCCATGGGCTCCACCTGAAACGAACTGCAACTGCACCTGAAACGGGCCCAGGCCTGCGACCTGCTGCTCGGCACCGCGTCCGCCCACAGGAAGGCCCTGCTGACCGTATGAAGCTCGCCGACGATTCCGAGGTGGAGGAGTTCCGCGCTCAGTTCTCTGCCTTCCTCGACGCACACCTGCCCACGGAAGTGGAGGCCCGCGAACGCCCCCGCTCCAGCGCCCACGTCCCCGCCTGGGCCCGCCGCTGGCAGCGCACCCTCTTCAAGAACGGCTGGCTGCTGCCCGGCCAGCCACCCGAGTACGGAGGCCGGAACGCCACCCTGCCCCAATAGCTCGCCCACCTGGAGGAGCTGGTCCACCGCAGGATCTATCACAGCTTCAACCTGCAGGGACTCGGCATCATCGCCGCATCCCTGCTCACCTTCGGCACCGACGAGCAGAAGCGGCGCTGGGCCGTGTCGATCCTGCGCGCCGAGATCACCGCCGTGCTCGACATGAGCGAACCCGAGGCGGGCTTCGACCTGGCCTCGCTGCGCACCCGGGCCGTCCTCGACGGGAACACCTTCGCGGTGAACGGATAAAAGATCTGGACGTCCGGCGCCCACGACGCCGACGTGCTCCTCACCTTCGTGCGCACCGGCCCCGACGCCGCCAAGTACAAAGGGCTCAGCGCGCTGCTGATCCCGACCGCCGCCGACGGTGTCGTGCGGCGGCCCTTCGGGTCGATCGCCTCAGAGGACGACCACGACTTCAACGAGGTCTTCCTCACCGACGTCCGCGTGCCGCGCGAGAACCTGGTCGGGCCGCTGGGCGAGGGCTGGCGGGTGGCCAACGGCTCCCTCGGCCACGAACGCACCCTGCTGTGGCTGTCGTATGCCGAGCGCCTGCAGGACCTGGTGCGCGACGCCGTGGACGCCAGCTCAGGCCAGGAATGGTACGCCACCCTCCTCATGGACCTGACGGCCCTCAGACTGCTCGGTTACCGCCGGCTCGGCCCGGACCGGAACCCCGCCGAGATCTCCGTGCTCAAACTGCTCGGCTCCGAGGCCGTCCAGAACGCGTCCCTGCACGCCCTGGAGGCGCACGGCGCCGACGCACTGCCGCATCCCGCCCGCACCGGTCCGTACCACCACATGGACAACGAGGCTTTCGTCTCCAGCTGGTTCGAGCGGTACGCGTGCAGCTTCGCCGGCACCATCGCGGGCGGTAGCAGCGAGATTCAGCGCAACATCATCGCCGAGCGCATCCTCGGCCTACCGCGTTAGGACGCCGGTCATGGACCAGATCCTGTAGGAAGCCGAAGACGGCGTCGCCGTCATCACGCTCAACCGCCCCGAGGCCGCCAACACCCAGACCATGGCCTTTCTCGATGACCTGGACGCGGCCTGGATGCGCGCGGCCCGGGAAGAGGAGGTCCGTGTGGTCGTGCTGCGGGCCAACGGGCGTCACTTCTCCGCCGGACACGACCTGAAAGTCCGCTGGCCGGGACCGGACGAGATCACCCTGGAGTGGATCTACGACGCCGAGACGCGCCGCTACCTGGAGTACTCGCTGAAGTGGCGCAACATCCCCAAGCCCACGATCGCCGCCGTCCAGGGCAAGTGCATCGCCGCCGGGCTGATGCTGTGCTGGCCGTGCGACCTGATCGTGGCCGTCGAGAACGCCGAGTTCTCTGACCTGGTGGTGCACATGGGAATCGGTGGGGTCGAGTACCACGGCCACACCTGGGAGCTGGGCCCGCGTAAGGCCAAGGAGATCCTCTTCACGCATGCTCATGGAGGTCGTCTTCGAACAGGCAGGCGACACCTTGCTGCCGTTGTTCCAGCCGGCCGCCGACCAGCCGGACCCGGCCCCCTCCCGACCGACGACCCGGCCCCCGAACGCATGCGTGAGCACATCCGCCGCACGCCGGTCACCCGGAAGTTCGAGGACCGCGCCGTCATCAGCGGCGCGGGTGCCTCCCGCATCGGCCGCCGCCTCATGGCCCCGCCTCTCCACCTCACAGTGGAGGCGTGCGAGAAGGCCGTCGCCGACGCCGGACTTACCCTCGATGACATCGACGGTCTGTCCACCTACCCCGGCGGCGGCGCTCACGGCGGCTTCGCCGAGGGCGGGGTCACCGCACTGGAATCCGCGCTCGGCATCCGCCCCGTCTGGCACAACGGAGCCGGGGAGACCTTCGGCCCCGGCGGCCCCGTGATCGCCGCCATGCTCGCGGTGGCCGGCGGCCTCGTCCGCCACGTGCTCTGCTTCCGGACCGTGTGGGAGGCGACCCACGCCGAACTCGTCCGTCAGGGAAAGATCCGGCTTCCCCGGGGAGGAGCGGCCGACGGCTGGTTCAAGCCGTTCGGCGCCGTCTCACCCGCGATGATGCTGGCGATGAACGCCCAGCGGCACATGCACCGCTACGGTTCCACCCGCGAGACCCTCGGTTGGATCGCCCTCAACCAGCGTGCCGGCGCCGCCCTGCACCCAGACGCCGTCTACCGCGACCCGCTCACCATGGACGACTACCTGTCGGCGCGCACCATCACCACGCCCTTCGGCCTCTACGACTGCGACGTCCCCTGCGACGTCGCCACCGCCGTCGTCGTCTCCGCCGCCGAGACCGCCGACGACCTGCCGAAGGCCCGATCCGTATCGAGGCGGTCGGGACGCGGATCATGGAACGCCCCAAGTGGGACCAGGCCACGCTCACCCACGAACCCCAGGTGCTCGGCCAGGCCGCCCACCTGTGGACCCGCACCGAGCTGCGCCCCGCCGACGTGAACGTGGCGCTGCTGTACGACGGTTTCACCTTCAACTGCCTGTCCTGGATCGAGGCGCTCGGCTTCTGCGGCATCGGCGAGGCCCGCGACTTCCTGGACGGCGGCAAGAACATCGCCTGGGACGGGGTCCTCCCGCTCAACCCGCACGGCGGACAGCTCTCCCACGGCCGCACCCACGGCATGGGCCTGCTCCACGAGGCCATCGTCCAGCTGCGCGGCGAGGCGGGCGCCCGCCAGGTGGCGGACGCCCGGACGGCTGTGGTCTCCAGCGGCGGGCTCACCCCCAGCGGCGTACTCCTGCTCAGGACGGACGGATGACCTCGACTGAACCCGAACTCGCCAGCGGTGTCCACCGGGAGGTGGTGGGCGTACACGGTGTCCCCGCCTCCGCACTGGTCATCGAGGCGGCCCGCCCGCGCGCCGTGATCGTGGCCGTGCACGGCGGCGCCACCACCTCCACCTACTTCGACCACCCCGGCCACCCAAGGCTTTCCCTGCTGCGCACCGCCGCCACGGCCGGCTTCACCGTTATCGCCCTCGATCGCCCCGGCTACGGCAGCTCGGCCGGACACGAGGAACGCCTCCAGGCACCTGAACAACGCACGGACTTCGCGTTCGCCGCCGTCGACACGTTCCTCCGGGACCGGGACGGAGGCCTCGGTGTGTTCCTCTGGGCCCACTCGGCGGGCTGCGAGCTGACCGTCCGGATGGCGAGCGACCCGCGCGGCGCCGATCTGCTCGGCGTGGAACTCGCCGGCATGGGCCGGACCCACCACCCCAGGGTGCTCGCCGCGATGGAGGAGTGGCGGCGCAATCCGGCCCGCACCCGGCCCGACCTGCGCCGGGCGTTGTGGGACCCGCCGCACGCCTACCCGGCTGACGTCTACGGCGGACGCGTCATCGGCGCCGCCTCGCCGTCGTACGAGGGCCGTCGGGAGGGCTGGCAGGAGGAGTTCGCACGGCTCGCCGCACGTGTGCCGGTACCCCTCCACATCACGCTCGCCGAGTACGAGCGGGTGTGGAGGAACGGTCCGGAAGGACTGGCCGACCCGGCTTCGATGTTCACCGGAACGCCCCGTCTGGTGCTGCACGAGCAGGCGGGTGCGGGACACAACACCAGCGTCAGCCGCACCGCCCTCGCCTACCACCTGCACGTGCTGGCATTCGTCGAGGAGTGCGCCCTCGGCGTGCCGGCGCTGCCCTCGGAGAGGAGGGCGCGGTGATGGGTGAGCCCGCGGACGCCGCCCTGCTGCTCGTCCGGGTCGCCCTGGATGCGGTGATGGCGGCGCACGGCTGGAATCACTGCGTGGCGGGGGCGGCATCACCGGCACGGCGGGCTGGTTCGCCGGCCTCGGTCTGCGCCGCCCGCGCCTGCAGGCGTGGTTCAGCGTGTGACGGAGATCGGTGCGGGCGCGCTGCTGGCCGTGGGACTGTTCACCTCGCTGGCCTGTGCCGCCGTCCTGTCGGTGATGCTGGTCGCCGGACTGCTCGGGCACCGCCCGCACGGCTTCTTCGTCTTCAAGGAGGGTTACGAGTACGTCCTGGTGCTGGGCGTGCTTGCGGTGACGCTAGGTGTGTGGGGGCCGGGGGAGTACGCCGTCGACACGGCGGCGGACCTCGCGGTGGCTGGATGGTCGGGTGTCGGCCTGGTGCTCGCGGTGACGGTGGTGGCGACGGGCGGCTTGCTCGCCGCCTTCTGGCGGCCACGGGAGACGACATGAGAGGACGACGCGACATGCGGGTCGGTTTTCATCGGACTGGGCAGTCAGGGTGCGCCGATGGCACGGCGGATCGTCGAGGCGGGGTACGGGACGACCCTGTGGGCACGCCGCTCCGCCACGCTCGCACCCTTCGCGGACACCGCGGGATCGCCAGCCGAACTGGGCGCCGTCAGCGACATGGTGTGCCTCTGTGTCGTCGACGACGCGGACGTCGAGCAGTTGACCACCGGAGGGGACGGTGTCCTCGCCGGGATGCGCCCAGGGGTGTGCTCGTGGTGCACTCCACCGTCCACCCCGAAACCTGCCGTCGGCTGGAGTAGCGCGCCCGCCTCCAGCGGGTCTCCGTGCTGGACGCACCGGTGAGCGGCGGGGGGCGGGCTGCGGAACGAGGCACCCTACTCGTCATGGCGGGCGGCGATCCCCAGGTCTTCGCCTTCTGCCGTTCCCTGTTCGCCACGTACGGCGATCCCGTCGTCCACCTCGGTCCGACCGGTGCCAGGCAGGTGGCGAAACTCCTGAATAACGTTCTGTTCACCGCTCAGCTGGGACTCGCGGCGGACGCCCTGGAACTCGGGGGCCGACTGGGGCTGGACACCGCGGGGCTGGGCCGGGTCCTGCGCGCGGCAGCGCGGCGAGTTTCGCCCTGGAGCGGGTCGTCGACGCGGGCGGCACGTTGCGGCGCATCACTGCACACGCGGGCGGACTGCTGGCGAAGGACGTGCGGCTGTTCACGAGCATCGTCGAGGCCGCCGTCGCCGACGGCGAGGGACGACGGAGCCCAGTGCGGGAAACGGCCCTTTCCGCCCTGGAGGCCATGGGGCGGTGAGGCCCGGGGCCGGGCCGGTCACGTCCGAATTCTCGCCCCGGCCCGGCGGAGGGTGCGTACTGTGTGCGGGCACTGGCCAACGGCGGAAGGGCATGAGGTGGGTTCTGCGCGGCGTCAGGATATCCTGGAGGCGGCCTCGGAGGTGTTCGCCGAGCGCGGCTTCAAGAACGCCTCCATCGACGCGGTGGCCGAGCGCGCCGGGCTGACCCGGCAGGGAGTGCTGCACTACTTCCCCAGCAAGAAGCGGCTGCTCCTGGAGATGCTGTCCTTCCGCGAGCAGCTCAACCGAGAGCACCTGGCGGACCACCCGGTCGGCGAGGACCTGCCCGCCGACTTCGCGGCGGCCGTCGCCTTCGAACAGAGCCACCCCTCGTTCGCCACCGTGTACAGCGTGGTGATGGCCGAGGCGGTCACCGGCCGGGAGCCCGCCCGCGGTTACGTGGGAGACCGTCTGCGCTCGCTCCAGGCCCACCTCACCGCCCGACTGGCCGAGCGCTACGGCGAGCGGCTGCCCAGCGGCCTGAGCGCGTCGGCCGCCGCCACCGCCATCCTCGCCCTGGTAGAGGGCATCCACCAGTGGTGGCTCATGGACCCGGAGCCGGACGCGGACCACTACCCGACGATCGTGCGGGAGACGTTGTCGGTCCTGTTGGGTCTCACGGATGACGAGCCCGGGCACGAGGACACCCGGGGTGAGGGCGGGAACGGCCCCTCTCAGGCTCCCACCGTGAACGGGTAGACCCGGGTGAAGTCGGCACCCGGCTCGCCAAGGAGGAGTACGGCATGGAGCCGCAGGGCCTGGACGAGATCAGGCCCGGCTGCGACGTCGATGAACGGGTCGCCCACATGAATGCCGGCGGTGTTTTGGCCCAGATGAACTTCCCCTCCTTCCCGGGCTTCTCCGCCCGGCTGTTCGCCACTGAGGACTCCGACTTCTCCCTAGCCCTGGTGCGCGCCTACAACGACTGGCACATCGACGAGTAGTGCGGCGCCTACCCCGGCAGGTTCATCCCGATGGAGCTCTCGGCGATCTGGGACGCCGAGTTGTGCGCCCAGGAGATCCGGCGGGTCGCCTCGCCATCACGGCCCTCGACGCCCCGCCGGAGGTGATGATCACCCTCCAGCCGATCAACCTGGTCCAGGCCGCTGCCGATCTGGTCTAGTCGCGCATGCTCAAGGAGTACCCCCACATCAAGATCGCTCTGTCCGAGGGCGGCACCGGCTGGATCCCGTACTTCCTGGACCGCATGGACCGCACCTTCGAGATGCACGCCACCTGGGCCCTTCAGGACTTCGGCGGCAAGCTGCCGTCCGAGGTCTTCCGCGAGCACTTCCTCACCTGTTTCATCTCCGACCCCGTCGGCGTGAAGCTGCGCCACGACATCGACAACATCTGCTGGGAGGCGGACTATCCGCACAGCGACTCCATGTGGCCCGACGCACCGGAGGAACTGCACCGGGTGCTCACGGCGAACGACGTGCCGGACGACGAAATCCACAAGATGACCTACGAGAACGCGATGCGCTGGTACTCCTTCGACCCCTTCGCGCACATCCCGCGCGAGCAGGCCACGGTGTGCGCGCTCCGCAGGGCCGCCGAGGGCCACGACGTGTCCGTGAAGCCCCGCAGCAAGCAGGCGGCCGTCGCCCCGACGGAGAAGCTGGCGAACTACCGCAAGAAGGCGGAGGCGGCACTCGCGAAGTCCAAGGACTGAGCCCTCACAGGTGGAACCGGTTCGGTGCGGATCCTGTGGACGGCCGTTGTCGGCTGTTCCTCGATCGGCACCTTGCGCCCGTTGGGCACGGAGGGAGGAGCGGTGGTGTAGCCCGCTACACCACCGTGGGGTGCTGTGCTCTCCCGCTCGCGGTCGCCGGTCCGCCTAATGTGAGCGATATGTGGAAAACGATGAGCCAGGCCGCTCGGGCGACCCTTCAACTGGGCAAATCGGTCGCGATGGTCTTCGGGATGTGCCTGTTCGTCTGCGTGCTCCTGATCGCAGCCGCCGGCACGCTGATCGTGATCGGCGCCTGGCTGTTCCCGGAAACCGTGTTGCTGATTCGCCGGATCGCCGGTGCCAAGCGGCATCTGGTCGCTTCGTGGACGGGCCGCGAGATCCCGCAGGCGTACCAGCCGATCACCGGCCGCCTGCGGGAACGTCTGCGTACCTCGGTGCGAGACCCCGGCACCCGCTCCGACCTGCTGTGGATGGCGGCCTTCTACGTCTACGGCTGGATAGGGCTGCTCACGGTCCCCCTATGGCTGCTCGGTCTGGTCGTCGACGGAGTGTGGAGCGGGCTGCTGCGGCGCCGACCGGTCGTACTGCCGCTGATCAGCCGCCTGGCGGACCTGGAGGCCAGCTGGTCGGCCGCCCTGCTCAGGCCCTCCCCGCAGGCGGTGCTGGCGGCCCGGGTCGACGAACTGACCGAGACCAGGGCAGACGCCATCGCCGCACACGGCGCGGAACTGCGCCGCATCGAACGCGACCTGCACGACGGCGCACAGGCACATCTGGTGTCCCTGTCCATGCGGCTCGGGCTCGCCCGGCGTGCCTACGACCATCAGCCCGAGACCGCGCGCAAGCTCCTCGACGACGCGCAGGAACAGGCGGAGCAGGCCCTGACCGAACTGCGCCAGGTCGTACGGAACATCCACCCCCCGATCCTCTCGGACCGGGGCCTGGCCGGAGCGGTGCGAGCCTTGGCGGCCGGCAGCGGACTGGACGTGGCCGTCGCCACCGACGGCCTGGCCGACGACGGTCCCCGGCCCCCCGCGGCGGTCGAGGCGGCAGCGTACTTCGCCGTGGCGGAGGCCCTGACCAACGCCGCCAAGCACAGTGGCTCTCCACGCGCCACCGTCCAGCTCGAACGGCTGCGCACCGGTCTGAGGGTGACCGTGCGAGACGAAGGCACGGGCGGCGCGGACGAGACCGGTGGCTCAGGGCTGATCGGCATCCGTCGCCGGGTGGCCGCGCTGGACGGTACGGTGACGGTGATCAGTCCCGAAGGAGGACCGACAGTCGTTGCCGTGGAGCTCCCTTGCGTGTGGTGATCGCCGAAGACAACGCGCTTCTGCGTGAAGGTCTGGTCCTCCTGCTCACCTCGTCCGGACACGAGGTGGTCGCCGTCGCCGGGACGGGGCCGGAAGTCTTGCCGGCCCTGTTGGAACACCGTCCGGACGTCGCCGTGCTCGATGTGCGCATGCCGCCCGGATTCAGGGACGAGGGACTGCGCGCGGCCCTCGCCGCCCGTGAGCGGATCCCGGGCCTGCCGGTACTGGTGCTCTCGCAGTACGTCGAGGAGTCCTACGCCGCCGAACTGCTGGGCGGCGGCAGCAGCGGAGTCGGGTACCTGCTCAAGGACCGAGTGGGAAGGGTGGACGAGTTCCTCGACGCCTTGGAACGGGTCGCCGCCGGAGGCACGGCCCTGGACCCTGAGGTCGTCACCGAGCTGCTCACCCGCCGCCGCGACTCACCGCTGGACTCGCTGACCCCTCGTGAACGCGAGGTGCTGAAGCTGATGGCGGAGGGGCACGACAACACCACCATCGCCAAAACCCTGGTCGTGACGGAACGCTCGGTGAGCAAGCACATCGGCAACGTCTTCCTCAAACTCGGTCTGCCGCCTAGTGACAGCGGACACCGCAGGGTGCTGGCCGTCCTCACGTATCTGAAGGACCCGCGCTCGGCCGTTTGACGCCATCGCCCGATGGTGTAGCGGGCTACACCATCGGTTCGGGAGACCACTCCCTCGTCGCGGCGCCCGCCGGACGGGATCGTGGAGAGCACACAGGGCACGCCGCTTCGGCGTCCGCCGCGGCGGATGCGAGTGCCGGCCCTGTCTCTTGCTCCGTACCGCTGATGTGGAGGCGTTCTCCCCGCCATGGCAACTTTTCTGTACAACGTCGGTCATATGGCCTTCCGACGGCGCTGGCTTGTCACGTTCCTGTGGGTGGGCGTGCTGGCCGCCGTGGGCTTCGCCGCGGCCAAGGCACCCGCCGCCCCCGACGACGGGTTCGCCATGCCGGGCCTTGAGTCGCAGAAGGCGTTCGACCTGATGGACGAGCGCTTCCCGGGTTCGGGCGCCGAGGGTGCGAGCGCCCGGCTCGTGTTCGTCGCCCCCGACGGGGAGAAGGTCACCGCCACGGAGAACAAGGCGGCCATCGAGGAACTGGTCGGCGAGGCCGGCGAGGGTTCGCAGGTGGTCCGGGCGGTCGACCCGTTCCAGGCGAAGACGGTCAGCGAGGACGCCTCCATCGCGTACTCCACCGTCACCTTCGAGGTGAAGGCGGCGGATCTCACCGACGCGAGCAAGGAACACCTTCAGAAGGCCGTCGACCAGGCCAGGGACACCGGCCTGACCGTCGAGGTCGGCGGCGACGCCCTGGCGACGCAACCTGCGGCCGGCGGATCGGCCGAGGCGATGGGCCTGCTGGTGGCCGCGGTGGTCCTGGTGATCACCTTCGGCTCCATGGCCGCTGCCGGACTGCCGCTGCTGACTGCGATCATCGGCGTCGGCATCAGCATGACCGGCATCATCGCCCTGGGCAGCACCTTCGGCCTCTCCCTGACCACCGGCACGCTCGCCTCCATGCTCGGCCTGGCGTGCGGCATCGACTATGCCCTGTTCGTCGTCTCCCGCTACCGCGAAGAGCGCGCCAAGGGCCGTGACCCGCGGGAGGCGGCCGGGCTCGCCGTGGGCACCGCCGGATCGGCCGTGGTCTTCGCCGGCCTGACCGTCGTCATCGCCTTGGCCGGGCTGTCGGTGGTGGGCATCCCGATGTTGACCAAGATGGGCCTGAGCGCCGCCGGCGCGGTCGTCATCGCCGTCCTGATTTGCCTCACCCTCGTGCCGGCCCTGCTCGGCTTCTGGCCCAAGGCCGTACTCGCCCGCCGCGACCGCAAGGCGGCCAAGCGGGGCGGCGAGATCACCACCTCCGGCCGCAGCCAGACCGCCGACAACATGGGCAGCCGCTGGGCCAGCCTCGTGGTGCGCCGCCCAGTGCTCGTGCTACTGCTCGGTGTGATCGGCCTGGGCGCGCTGGCCATCCCGGCGACCGGCCTGCAGCTGGGCATGCCCGGCGATGAGGCCAAGCCCACCACCACCACCGAACGGCGCGCCTACGACGCCCTCGCCGAGGGCTTCGGCCCCGGCTTCAACGGCCCGTTGACCGTCGTCGTCGACACCAAGAACAGCGACGACCCCGAGGCGGCCGTCGCGACCATCTCCGAGGAGATAGCCGCCACCGACGGCATCGTGTCCGTTTCCCCGGCCCAGTTCAACCAGGCTCGTGACGCGGCCATCCTCTCCGCCACCCCCTCCACCGCTCCCACCGACGCCGAGACGATCGACCTCGTCAAGACCATCCGCAGCGACCGTCCGGCCGTGGAGCAGCAGGTCGGCGCCACCTACGAGATCACCGGCAGCACCGCGGCGAACATCGACTTCGCCCAGAAGTTCCAGTCCGCGCTCGTGCCCTACCTGATCGTCGTGGTCGGCCTGGCCATCGTGCTGCTGATGGTGGTCTTCCGCTCCCTCCTGGTGCCCCTCAAGGCCGCCCTCGGCTATCTGCTCTCCGTACTGGCTGCCCTCGGCGCGGTGGTCCTGGTCTTCCAGCACGGATACGGCGCTGAACTGCTCGGCGTGGAACAGACCGGCCCGATCATGAGCATGATGCCGATCTTCCTGGTGGGCATCGTCTTCGGACTCGCCATGGACTACGAGGTCTTCCTCGTCTCCCGCATCCGCGAGGCCTACGTCCACGGTGAGCGGCCCGCTCAGGCCATCGTCTCCGGCTTCCGCTCCAGCTCCCGGGTCGTGGTGGCCGCCGCCCTGATCATGATCGCGGTGTTCTCCGGCTTCATCGGCTCCGCCGAGTCCATGATCAAGATGATCGGCTTCGGCCTGGCCGTCGCAGTCCTCTTCGACGCCTTCGTGGTCCGCATGGCCATCGTCCCCGCCGTTCTCGCCCTGCTGGGCGACCGCGCCTGGCGCCTGCCGCGCCGGCTGGACCGTCTCCTGCCCGACATTGACATCGAAGGTGAAGCCCTCACCCGCACTACGGCGCACACACCGTCCCACCAGTACGAGAACGAGCCCGCATACCGCGGGTAGAGAACCACGACCCGGTGGGAGGCCTTCTGCGCACCCATCGACTGACCGGGGCCGCTCCAGCGGTGGCGGCCCCACATCCGCCGTGACCGTGGGGACGGGGAACGGCGGGGACCGGGCCCGGCGGCCGAGCGAATCTTCCGCTCGCCGCCGGGCCCGAGCCGTTCCGGCGGCTCCGGCGACATTGCTCGGCTTCCTCGGCGGCATGCCGGGACGAATCTCCCGGTGCGGAGCGGCGGCGGCCGGGTGTAGCCCTCTACACCTCGGACCCGGGGGCGCACCGCCTCGTCATGGCGCTCCCGCGACGGAAGTCTGGAGACCGGGGCGGCCTCCCACTTCCTCACCCGGACGGCACGTGTTCCGGCTGGGGCGGTCCCCTTCTCTCGTCACATCGCATCACCGGCGTGTGCGAGACCGCAGACCTCGTGACTGGAGAGTTGTCGTGACGAATATCCCGGCTGCCGTAGCCCTCGCCCTCGCATCCGTCGTCGCCTACGCGACCGCGGCCGCGGTGCAGCACCGGGTGGCCGAGAGGGCCGCCGGGGCCGGTCTGCGAGCCATGCTGACCGACAGCGTTTGGTGGGTGTCGGTCTGCGCCAACGGTCTCGGCGCAGTCCTGCACGTCGCCGCCCTCGCCTATGGACCGCTGAGTCTGGTGCAATGTCTCGGCGCCCTCACCGTCGTCGTCGCGGTCCCGATCGGTGCCCGCGCCGCCGGCCGGGGCGTCGGCCCCTCGGAGCGGAAGGGCCTCTGCCTGACCGCCGTCGGTTTCGCCCTGCTGCTCCCGCTCATGTCGACCACCGGGGCGGGCGGCACTCTCACCACCACGGGATCCCTCGCCGTCGCGGCGATCGCCCTTCTCGTCACAGTCCTCGCCGGCTCCGTCCGTCATCCGGGTCTGCGCGCGCCCGTGTTCGCCACCGCCTCCGGGATCGTCTCCGGCACCGGTTCCGCCCTCACCCAGACCGTGCTGCACACCGACCGGCTGCTTACGTGGCAGACGTTCGTGGTGGCGCTGGCGGCGATCGGCCTCGCGGTGGTGGGCGTGCTGCTGTCGCAGTCCGCGTACACGGGCGGACTCGGAACTTCCCTGGCGATTCTCACCCTTGCCAACCCGCTCTGGGCGGCCGTCATCGGCGTGGCGCTTCTCGGCGAACGGTTCTCGGACGGGGCCCTGGGGACAGTACTGGCCGTCACGGGCGCCGTGCTGACCGCCCGAGGGATACTGCTGCTCGCCCGGTACTCCTCCCGTGGTCCCGCTGCCCCGCCCGCCGTGCCGACGGTGGAGGCGGTACGTCGGATCGCCGACCACAACTGCCCGCCGAGAGCCACGGTCGTCTCCCCGTGAGCTGTGCTGTTTTTTGGTTCGAGCTCCCTTCGCCAGCGGTATCGACCGTTACCCGATCTTGATGAAGCGGCCCCTTGTGAACGACCTCCGACTTCGTCTTGGCTACTGACGCGCGTCAGTAGTGCCAATTCCGCCGACTCAACTCACCTGCAGGGCCGAAACAAGGAGATCTAGATGAGTACCGATCCAGTAGGACACAGCGTCGTGGTGACCGGTGCGGCACCGTACATCGGACGCGCGACCCGCCCTCACCTTCCTGCCTCCGACGCAGCCTCCTTCGTCAACGGGGTGGTGTTCCCGCCCGCCGACGGCTGGTCTGCCGCCTGAACCGCGCCACTGCCCATCCCTGCGGCTGGATCGACATCTTGCGTCCACACGTCGATCCGCCTTGCGTGACCGATGCCGCCGTCGGCAGCGCCTCCCCGCGCGCCAGGATCGACCCGCCGGTCCTCGCAGCGTTCCGGCGGTTTCAACCCCGGCGCCCCTCATGCCCCGCTCGACCGGGCCGACGCCCGACGGCCCGCACCTTGAGGAGACAAGCATCATGACGACACCCGTCATCGCGGGATTCCACCCCGACCCCTCGGTCTGCCGCGTCGGCGACGCGTACTACCTCGCCAACTCCAGCTTCGAGTACGTACCGGGCGTTCCAATCCACTACAGCACCGATCTGCTCACCTGGACGCACATCGGCAACGCGCTGACCCGTCCGAGTCAGCTCACGCCGCACGCCGGAACCGCCAGTTCGGGCATCTACGCGCCGACACTCCGTCACCACGACGGCAGATTCTGGCTAGTGACGACGAACATTTCCGAGATACGCCGGGGACACCTGATCGTGTCGGCCGAGCGGCCGGAAGGGCCGTGGACGGATCCGGTGCACGTGGCGGGCACGATCGGCATCGACCCCGATCTGACCTGGGACGAAACAGGCGTATGCCACCTCACCTGGGCTTCCTTCCAGCCTGGCCTGCACGGCATCGCGAGCGTGCCGATCGATCCCGCGGCCGGCGCGATGCTTGCGGAGCCGCGCCTGCTGTGGAACGGCACCGGTCTCGCCGCCCCGGAAGGACCGCATCTCTACCGCGTGGGGGAGTGGTGGTACCTCCTGCTCGCGGAAGGCGGCACCGAGCGAGGCCACGCCGTCACCGTCGCCCGCGCCCGTACCCTTGACGGCCCCTTCGAGACGGCTCCCCACAACCCGATCCTCACCCACCGCAGCACGGACCACCCGGTGCAGAACACCGGGCACGGCGACCTCGTGGAACTGGCCGACAGATCCTGGGCCATGGTGTACCTGGGCGTGCGACCGCGCGGAAGGACCCCCAAATTCCATGTTAACGGGCGCGAAACCTTCCTTGCCGGCGTGGACTGGGTGGACGGCTGGCCGGTCGTGGACGAGCAGCGGTTCGCCGCGCAACCACGGGACCACGCCTTCACCGACCGGTTCGAGACGTCCGAACTGGATCCGCGCTGGGTCGCGCCCGGCACCGCTCCCGCCAGCTTCGCCCGCTGGGAGGACCGAGGCCGCCTGGTGCTCGAACGGCCGTCGCAGCAGGAGTCGCCGGCGCTGCTTCTAACGCGTGCAAGGGACACCCGGTGGACCGCACAAGCACGACTGGACACGTCCGGCGGCACCGGCCGTTTTCTGCTCCGGATCGACGGCGACCACTGGTACGGGCTGACCGTCGACGCGGACGGCATCGAGGCGACGGCCGCCATCGGACCCGCCGTCAGCCCGGTCGCACGGAGGTCCCGCTGCGCCGGGAGGAACGTCACCCTGCGCATCACGGTCCGGGACTCCGACCGCCCCGCGCAGTTCGGCGCACCCGACGAGCCCGACCTCGTGGAACTCGCGGTGGTGGGTGACGACGGCACCTGTGACGCCCTGGCCACCCTCGACGGGCGCTACCTCTCCACGGAGGTGGCCGGAGGATTCACCGGCCGGATGCTCGGTGTCGAACCGGTCCACGGCCAGGTCGTGGTCGAGGAAGTGTCCTACTCGACTCAGTTGGAGTGAGACGCCAGGGCACCGGGGCCACCGGACCCGGCGCTGTGGGCTCCCAGCGGTGTGCACAGAGCCGGTCGGCCTGGGCACACCGCTGGGGAACCGGACCGGCTTCTCTGAAGCCGGTCCGAAAACGGATGTCAGGCCGCCTGCCCCGCCTCGACGGTGTCGACCGGGCGGGCCTTGGGAATGGCCGCCACCAGAAGCGTTCCGACTGCACATACGCCGGCCACCAGCAGGAAGGCGTTGGTGAAGCCGGCGTCGAGATAGAACTGCGTGCCGTGCGCGACCGCACCGTCCCGGGTCATCGTCGTGAAGACGAGCTGGGTGATGACCACCTGCATCACGCCCTGCACGAGCCACTGCGAGCCGTTGGCGAGGGCCTGCTCCTCGGGAGCCACCGACTGGATCACCATGATCGGCATGATGGAGACGACCAGACCCATACCGGGACCGCTGATCAAGCCCATCACAATGAACTGCCACTCATTGTGATGCAGTTGGGATCCGACAGCGTAACCGGCCGTGACGAGCGCGCCGCCGATCGCCAATAGGATCCTGGTGTCGAACCGGCGGGCGAGCTTGCCCGCCAGGACGGCGATCACGATGACCAGGACACTGATCGGAGCGCTGACCACGGCGCTCTTGGTGACCGACCAGCCCAACCCGTCGGACACACCGGGGATTTCGGGCATGAGGGTGAGAATCATGGTCACCGTGCCCACCGCGTAGGTTGCGCCCGCCGCGACCGAGGTGGCCAGGAAAACGGTCCACACACGGCGCCTCCTGATCAGCGAGAGCGGGACGAGCGGATGGGCCGTCTTCGCCTCGTAGGGGAGGAAGACAAGCACCGCCAGCACACCCAGCCCGACCCAGGTGAAAGTCTTGCCGCTGGTCCAGCCCCAGTGCGAGCCCTCACCGATGGCGTAGACGATAGCGGTCAGGCCTCCTCCCAGGAGCAGGCCGCCGATCCAGTCCATGCGGTGGCCCGACTCCCGTACCGGGCTTTCGGGGATGCAGAAGAGCTGCAGCAGCAGGCACGCGGTGGCGGAGCAGGCGATGAACCACAGGGCGGCGCGGAAACCATTGCTGTCGAGCAGCCAGGCCGACAAGAAGGGGCCGCCCAGCCCGACCAGACCCACGCTGGCCGCGAGCACGCCACTGGCCGTGCCTACCAGGCGCTTGGGGAACACGTCACGCGCCATGGCGTAGGCGATGAACGCCGAGGGGCCGTAGACGCCGGCGAAGACGCGTCCGACCAGCAGCGTCTCGTAGTTGGTTGCCAGTGCCGCTATGACGTCACCGACGAGTCCGAGGACGGTGATGGTGACCAGTACCCGCTTCTTGCCGTACATGGCCGCGGCCTTCATGGCGAAAGGCGTCAGGAAGGTGCCGATCAGAGCGGCGCCCAGGGTGAACCACGCAATCTGCGTGGTGCGGAAGTGGATGGCCACCTCCGCTTGCGCGTTGCCGGCGAGCAGACCCGTGATCGGGTTGAGTGCCACGGTCCACAACAACGCGACGAGGGCGAGTGCCTGACGGGTGGAGAAGCCGCTGCTCTCCTCGGGTCTTGTGTCCGAGACGGTTTCGGTGGAGGACATGATTCGCCTTTCCGTACGGGCGGGGGCGTGGGGTGCCGATACTGAAACGATTCAATACGTGCACTGAAGAGGCTGAGCGGGCATGGGGCTCGGGTCGATTGGAGTCAGCCGTGAGAAATGCGGTGCGGGTCCGCGGGAAGTCGTGCGGCATTTGCCGTTATCGGGCACCGATACTGACGCGCGTCAGTGGCGCGCGTCAGTAGCAAACCGCAGTGGTGCGACGCCAGCAAGACACCTGCTGGTAACGACTGGGTAACGGGTCGAGGGGGGTTGGGTGGCTATGTGGAGGACCGATGCACCAGCCGCAGGCCGGCGGCGGGGGAGGGAGAGTGCTGACGTCCTCCGCGAAGGCCGGCCAGCACCGCTTCGGCCCGGTACCGCCCCGCTTCCTGCAGGTCGAAGTACACCGTGGACAGGGCGGGTGCCGCGAAGCGCGCCATCGGAATGTCGTCGGCTCCGATGACGGCGAGATCCTCGGGAGCGCTCAGCCCGATGTGGCGCATGGCCGCAAGGAGCGCTATGGCGTGTTCGTCGTTGAAGGCGCAGACCGCCGTAACCGATGCGTCGCGCCAGCGCCTCAGCGGCTGGACGAGATCGTCGATCTCCAGATCGGCGGCCAGGACGACAGGCTGTGCCACGCCTGCGTCCGCACAGGCGGAGATCACACCCTGCAGCCGGTCCTCGGCCATGCTCCGGAACCTGACCTGTGCCGGCAGGAGGTAACCGATCCGACGATGCCCGCGGGTGATCACGTGCTCGGCCTGGAGACGCCCCAGCGGAGCCATCGAGGGGAAGACGCCCTCGGCAGTGGGCGACACGACGATGACTCCGAGCCGTTGCATCGCCTGGACGATGTCGTCGTCGAACGCCTCGAAACCGAGGACGGCGGAAGCGCCCACAGCGGCGCACACGTCGGGCAGGCTTCGGCTCTGCCCCGCCATCAGGTGGGTGACCAGCGTCAGACCGTGCCCGGCGAGAGAGGAGGTCAGCTCTTCCACGAAGCGGCTGATGCTGGGACCGATGGGCAGATCGGGGATGGATAGCAGGACGATGTCGCTTCGGCCCGCCGCCAGCGTACGGGCCGAGGAGTTCGCACGGTACTGAAGGCGCTCGGCGGCTTCCAGGACACGCCGACGCGTCTCCTCGGGGATCACTTCCCCGGGCCGGTTGTTGAGCACATAACTGACGGTGGTGCGCGAGACACCCGCCACCCGGGCCACATCGGCGCTGGTGCTCCGCTTCCGAGGGTGCGTCATCGTCTCCAGCCCGTTTCAGCGGTCGGCATGACGCGGCGCCAGCCGCGGCAGCCCCTCCGCCGCAGTTCGCGACGGGTGCGTCGATGATACGTTCCACGCCCTGCCGGAGGGGTGGAACGGCAGGCGGTCCCGCCCAGCCCGATCCGGCCCTCGGGCTGATCATCGACTCACCGGTCACGCGCTCAGGGATTTGCCTGGTTCGTCACCCCCTCGTGCTGCCGAGGTGATCCACCTGCTGATGACGGTGATGCCCATGCCGAAATACGGCCGGTGCGGACGGTCCAGGAACCCGTGGGTGGCCTCCGGTACGACGTGGTGGTCGACGCGGGTGCCGGCGGCCGAGAGCTCTCGGGCGAAGGCTTCGCCGGAAGCCCGCAGGGTGTCGCGGTCGGCGTCGACCATGAAGGTCGGCGGTAGCGGCGGGAGATCGTGACCGCCGGGGAAGGCGAACGGGAGCGCCATGGCCTCGTTGGACCCCGCGTAATTGTGGTTCATCCGCCGCACCACGTGCGGACGGAACTGGAGGAGTCCGTGCCGGCCGCGCACCCGGCTCCGTAGTTCCTCGGGGAGCGGCGGGAGCGCCGCGTGGAAGGTGCCGTACACGAGGACGAGACCGGCGGGTATCGCGTGCTCCTCGGCGTGCATGCGGAGCGCGGCGGCCGCCGTGAGACAGGCGCCGGCGCTCGCGCCGCCGAGCAGGACAGGGCCCCGCCCGGACGACACGGCGTCGAAGGCGTCGACGACGTCATCGAGCGGCACGGGAAACCGGATGCCCGGCAGCCGGCCCGGGGGCGGATCACGGAACGGGTTCCATCGGGGCACCCGGCGGTAGTCGACCGCGACGACCTCGATCCCGTTGCGGGCAAGGGCGGCGCCCACGGCATGGGACTCGTGCTGGTCGAGGCCACCGGCGGAGAACCCTCCGCCGTGCAGCCAGACCAGCGTTCCCGCCGGCGGGCCGTCGGCGACGTAACGCCTGACCGGGATGGAGCCGTGACGGCCCGGCACGTGGTCGTCGTGGAAGACGATGCCCTCGCTGAGAGCGCGCACCGCCCGTACGGCCTTGCCCCTCACGCCTGCCGCCTCGCGTCGGTGGCCGACAACTCCCTGAGCACGGCCTTCAGATCGCGCTTGAGCGCGTCGGCTCCTTCGGGCAGACGATCCGCAACCGTCGCGAGCGACATGTCCGCCAGATGGTCCCCGGCGGCTTCGATGGGGACGCCGGGGAAGTGCTTGCGCATGACGTCCAGCACGGCGGCCCAGACTGCGGCGTCGCGCTGGATCTCCCGCAGGGGTGTGTCCATGGTGATGTCGTCGGAGCCGCTCCCGCCGGAGGCGGGATAGTGCCAGGAGTACTCTCCCCCCTCCACGTGCTCCACGAGACGGTCCGGGTGCAGGGGTAGTTCCACAGTCGCGGTGGTGCCCTCCGGCACGGTGACGTCGACGTGCATCTCACCCGCGTCGAGACGCCAGGCGACCTCCGCACGGCCGAGGACGGTGTCGTGCGCCGCCCACGCGGAGTCGAGACCGCCGCCCGGCTTCGGGGCGATGCGGATGCGGCGCCAGCCGGGCTCGGCGCGTTCCAGCCCGCCCACGACCCGGTGCAGCCAGTCCGCCACGGCGCCGAGCGCGTAGTGGTTGAGTGAGGTCATGCCGGTGGAGTTGAGGGTGCCGTCCGGGAGGACGGAGTCCCAGCGCTCCCAGATGGTGGTCGCTCCCATGGTCACCGGGTAGAGGAACGACGGTGCCTTCTTCTGAAGGAGCAGGTCGTACGCCTCGGAGAGGTGGCCGGTGGCGGTCAGCGCGTCGGTGATCAGCGGGGTGCCCGCGAATCCGGTCGCGATGGTGAAGCCGGCCTTGCGCACCAGTGCGGCGAGACGTTCGCCCGCGGTCGCCAACTGGTCGTCGTCGAGGATGCCGAACATGATCGCCAGGGCGTACGCGGTCGCGGACTCGTTCACGACACGGCCTGCCTGCGACACGTACTCCCGGCGGAAGGCCGTGCGCACGCGCTCGGCGAGCCGGGTGTAGTGCTCGGCGTCCTCGGTCTCACCGAGGACCTCGGCAGCCCGCGCGAGTTCGCGGGTGGTCCTGCACAGGTAGGCGGAGGCGACGAGATGGGGGTCCGTCTTGCCGCCGGCGGGGTTGTCGGCGGGCGCGTCCGGGTCGAGCCAGTCTCCGAACTGAAAACCCCTGCTCCACAGCCCGTGCTCGTCGAGCGTCGGCTCGACCTTGCGTATGAAGGCGGTCATGGAGGCGTAGGCGGCGCGCAGGATGCCGGGGTCGCCGTACTCCTGGTACAGCAGCCAGGGCAGGCTGATCGCAACGTCGCCCCACAGGGCGGTCGGCGTGGATCCGGTCCGCAGGACATCGGGCACGACCATGGGGACGTCCCCCGTCTCTTCCTGCTCCGCGGCCAAGTCCCGCAGCCAGGAGCCGAGGAGGTCCCGCACGTCGTAGAGGAAGGCGGCGGTGGGGGCGAAGGCGTTGAGGTCCCCGGTCCAGCCGAGGCGTTCGTCGCGCTGGGGGCAGTCGGTGGGGACGCCGACGAAGTTGTCCCGCATGGACCAGACGGTGTTCTCGTGCAGCTTGTTCACCAGCGGGTGGGACGATTCGAACCAGCCGGTGCGGACCATGTCGCTGTGGACGACGACGGCTCGCACCGACTCGGGGGAGATCTCACCGGGCCACCCGTCGATCTCGGCGTAGCGGAATCCGTGGAAGGTGAAACGCGGCTCCCAGGTCTCCTCGCCCCCGCCCCGCAGGGTGTACCGGTCGGTCGCCGCGGCCGTGCGGTTTGTCTCGGTCTCCAGCTCTCCGGCGGGGGTCAGCACCTCGGCGTGGCGCAGGGTGACGGTGCGTCCCGGTTCCCCTTCGACGGTGATGCGGACCCATCCGGAGATGTTCTGCCCGAAGTCGACGATCGGACGTCCGGCCGGGCTCTCGAGAACGGCCTTCGGCGCGAGTTCCTCGATGCGCCGGATCGGCGGTGCGGTCGGCGTCTGCAGAGTCTCGGGGTTCCAGTCGAAGGGCACGGCACGGGCCCAGCCAGAGTCGTCGAAGCCGGACCGGTTCCAGCCGTCCGGCTCGAGACGGGCGTCGTACGTCTCGCCGGCGTAAATGCCGTTCGCACGCACGGCTCCCGTGCCGACACGGAAGGATTCGTCGGTGCCGACGACCTCGACGCGGTCGTCGAAGTGGAGTTCCAGCTGGGCGCACAGAGCCGGTCGGTCGGCGTAGTTGTGCCGCCGGTTCTCCCAGGTGAGTGACCCTACGGCCCAGCCCTCGCCGACGACGGCGCCGAACGCGTTCGCTCCGGGCGCCAGCAGGCCGGTCACGTCGTGGTCCGAGACCATCAGACGGTGGTGGTAGCTCGTCCAGCCGGGTGCGAGCATCTCGTCGCCGACCCGGACGCCGTTGACGTACGGCTCGACGATGCCCAGGGCGGTGACGCGGAGCACGGCGCGCCGAAGCCCCTCGGCCACCTCGAACTCCCGCCGGAAGTACGGTGCCGGGTCGCCCTCGGCGGAAGGGGCGGCGGCGCTGATGAACGAGGCTTGCCACGGGTGCGGCATGGGTGGTCCTCCTAGCGGGGAATGCGCGGGTGCGGATGAGGTCATGGCAGCGGTCCCGGTCAGCGCGCGTCCGCCTGTCGGGCCGGGACGTCGAGGGTGCGGCTGCCCGTGATCCGCTCGCTGCTGGTGCCGACGAGGACCGTCACGTCACCCGCCTCGATGCCGCGGGTGCCGTCGACCATGGTGTGGAACAGTCGGTTGAGGGGGGCTTCGAGCACGGTTTCGGAGGTACCGCCCGCCGGTACGGTGACGCGGGCGAACGCGATCAGCTGACGCACCGGCCGTACGACCGCCCCGTGCTCGTCGCGAGCGTAGACCTGGACGACCGTGGAGCCGTCCCGGTCGCCGCGGTTGGCCGTGCGCGTGCGCACGGTGAGGGCCGTGCCGTCGTCCGAGAGCCGGGCGTCCAGCAGCTCGACCGCCAGTTCGGTGTAGCCCAGACCGTGTCCAAACGGGTAGAGCGGACCGCCGTCCAGGTCGTTGTAGCCGGTGCGCCGGCCGGTCGGGTGCGCGTAGCCGCTGCCGTACGGGTGGCCGTGGAAAAGGGGGATCTGTCCGATGTGCCGAGGGAACGTCATCGGCAGGCGTCCGCCCGGCTCGACGGCGCCGGTGAGCGCGTCCGCCACCGTCGACGGGCCGTGTGCCCCGAGGAGCGGAGCCAGGAGCACCGCGGCGGACGCCTGGGCGACGTCCGGCACGACGAGGGGGCGTCCCGTGATGAGCACCGTCACCAACGGCGCCTCGGCCCGCGCGAGGACCGAAACGAGTTCGTGCTGGTTGCCGGGCAGCCGCAGCCTTGCCGAGGTCTGGCCCTCTCCCGCGGTGTGCTCGCCCGCCCATCCGGTGCGTTCGCCGACGACCGCGACGACGACGTCGGCGTCCCGCACCGCGCCGAGCACCGCGCCGGCGTCGATCGGGTCGGTCGTGTCGGGCGAACCGACGTCGAGGAACGTGACCTCCAGGTCCGGTGTCGTGGCGAGTGCGCCGAGCAGTGTCGGGGTGTCCGGGTACTGCTCGCGGGTGAGCGTCTCGAAGCGCGGGCCGATCCCTGGGATACGGGTGTTGAACAGCTCGGTGAAGATGTACTTCTCCGGGTCGATGCCGGGGACCTGCCCCGACCGAATCAGCTGCATCGCCAGCGGGACCTCGGCGTTGGCGACGTCGGTGTAGGCACCGAAGTGGATGCGCAGTTCCTCGGCGAGGCTGCCGACGACGGCCACCTTGGTGCCGGCCCGCAGTGGCAGCGTGCCGTCGTTCTGCAGCAGCGTCACCGCGTGCTCGGCGATCTCCCGGCCGACGGCGGCGGCCGTCGGCCGGTCAAGCGGCTCGGGCGCGCGAAGGGGCCGGTGCGGCGTGAAGTCCGGGACGAGTCCCAGGTCGCGCTTGACCTCCAATACGCGCCGCACCGCGGTGTCGACCACCTCCTCGCTCACCAGGCCGGCCTCCACGGCCTCACGGAGCCGGTGAAAGCTCTCGTCGGCCGGAAGCTCGACATCAAGGCCGGCGGTGAGGGCCTGAGCCGCGGCCTCCCGCTGGTCGCGGGCGGTGTGGTACACCGAGTGCAGCATCGTGACGGCGTCGTAGTCGCTCACTACCAGGCCGTTGAAGCCGAGTTGCCCGCGCAACAGGTCGGTGAGCAGCCACCGGTTCGCCGCGGACGGCACTCCGTCGATCTCGTTGTAGGAATTCATGATGATCGAGAGTCCGGCTTCGTCGATCGCCCGCCGGAACGGTACGGCGAACTCGTCGGTGAGCTGTCGGCGGCCAAGGCTCGTCCGCGCCTGGTTGAGAGCGCCGTCGGAGCTGCCGTAGCCGAGGAAGTGCTTGCCCGTGGCGAGCACGCCCGTGTCGCCCTCGGGCCCGTTGATGCCGCGGATGAAGGCGACGCCCATCTGCGCGGCCAGTTCCTGGTCCTCGCCGAACGTTTCGTGGACCCGGCCCCAGCGCGGGTCGCGCGCCAGGTCCAGCACGGGGGAGAAGCACAGGTGGATCCCGTAGTCGCGGAACTGCGCGCCGGTCAGCGCCGTACTGCGCTTGATGAGACCGGGCATCCACGTGGCTGCCTGCGCCCAGGCCGTGGGGAACTGGATACCCGTGCCGTGCACGAGTCCGTTGAGCCCCTCCGCATGAATGAGGACGCCGATGCCGAAGCGGCTCACTTCGCGCGCTTTCGCCTGGACGTCGGCGAACACGCGCCGCAGTCCGTCGGAGGGCAGAGGCAGCATCCACGCCAGGGAGAGGTGCCCGAGACCGTGCGGCCGCAGGTCCGCGATCTTGTCGGTGTCGACGAAGAAAGCCGCCTTGCGGCCCTCCTCCGTGGTGAGGTCGATCCCCGGATCCTTCCGCACCGAGAAGAGTGCCGGCAGGATCATCCCGTGCAGCTGGGCGATCTTCTCGTCCAGGTCAAGCTTGCGGACGAGTGCGTCGAGGGCGGTCATGCGGTCATCTCCAGGGCCGTGTCGTCGGTGGGTTCGGCGGGAAGGGGGGCGGACAAGGGCAGCGCCGGGGCGACGGCGAGCATGAGACTCACCGGCTCGCAGCCCTCGGCCTCCGCGGTGACGGTGATCGTGCCGACCGCGGTCGGCCGCACGACCGCGAGGGCGCGTCCGTCGAACGTCCGCCGGGTGTCCCCGTGGAACGTCTCCTCGGTGACCGGTGCACCGCTGCCGAGCGCTTGCAGCAGACCGCTGCCGGAGACTGTCACCCGCACCTCGCGGTCGGCGGTGTTCCGCACGACGCCCGAGTCGTCGGTCAGCGCGAGCGAGACGAACGCGAGGTCGCGGGTGTCGACATGCAACTCGTCGCGATCGGCGGTGAGCGTGAGCCGCAGAGCTCCGGTCGCGGACGTGAGAGACGTACGGCCGGTCTCGTCGCCGGCCCGGTAGGCGACCGCCACCAGCTCACCGGGGCGGTGGAGCACCTCGAAGTCGGCCCGGAAGGCCCGCTCGGCGCCGACCGGGGAACGGCCGATCGGCTCACCGTCGAGCAGCAGCTCGACCTCGTCCGCGTCGGCGTACACCTCGACGTGGACGGGGGCGCCCTCGAAGCCGGGCCAGGACCAGCTGGAGACGGAGTCGGTCCACGCCCACGGGGTCGACACGGCAACGGGCATGCCGTGCCGTTCCGGGCGCCGTACGGCTATGTAGGGCTCGGTACGCAGCCCGAACACGATCTCGCGGTAGTACGACACCGGCCGGCGGTGTCCGACGATGTCCAGGTCGCCGCAGTACGCCGTCAGCCCCGGGTAGGGGCTGGAAAAGCCTGTGCCCTCACCCGGCTGACCGACGTACTTGACGAGGCCTATGCCGGTCTCACCGAGGTAGTCGAATCCGGTCCAGGTGAAGTCGCCGATGACGTGCGGATGTCGCTGCACCAGCGCCCAGTTGCGGTCGATGACGGTCGGCCAGGTCTCGGTGCCGACGATGACGCGGTCGGGGAAGAGATCCTGGTCCAGGACGTAGCGGGACTCGCCGTAGTTCATGCCAGCGACGTCGAGCGCCGCGAACGACTCCTCCGTGCGCTCGGTGACCATGGGGGAGGCGATGATCTGCCCCATCATCTCGCCGAACGCGTTCATCATGCCGTTGACGCCGCTGGCGCTCTGCTCGTCACCGGAGGTGTCGGCGGCCTGTGCCGCAGCCCGTCGTTTCGCCATGCCGTCCAGGACGAGATCGAGCACCGACACGAAGCCGTTGATGCCGTTGGTCACCAGCCGGGTGCCGTCGAGGGAGCGCAGCTTCTCGGCGAGTCTCCTGCTCCACCGGCCGCCGTCCGGAGAGCCCGTCTCGGGTATCTCGTTGCCGATGCTGTAGAAGATCACGCTCGGATGGTTGAAGTCCTTGGCGACCATTGACTCGAGGTCGCGTTCCCACCACTCGGGGAAGTCGGCGGAGTGGTCGAAGTCGCTCTTGCCCTGCGTCCACATGTCGAAGGCCTCGTCCATGACGTACATGCCGAGCCGGTCGCACGCGTCGAGCAGGGCACTGCTCGCGGGGTGGTGAGAGCTGCGGATAGCGTTGAACCCGGCCGCCTTCAGCAGCTCGATCCTGCGTTCCTCCGCGCGCCCTATGGCGGCGGCGCCGAGCGGGCCGTTGTCCCCGTGCAGGCAAGCTCCGCGGAGCTTGACCTCGGTGTCGTTCACGCGCAGGCCGCGCCGTGCGTCGACCCGGACGGTGCGGATGCCGAACGGCACCGACACCTCGTCCACCACCTGGTCGTCGCCGAGCTCGACGCGGGCGAAGTACCGGGTCGGCGCCTCGGCGCTCCACAGAAGCGGTCGGTCGATCAGCAGCCGCAGTCGCACGGTCTCGGCGTCGGCCGGCAGCAGGGTGACCGGCGCGCGCCCTCGCGCGACCTCCACGCCTTCCTCGTCGGTCACGACGGCCGTCAGACGCAGGGTACGGGTGTTGAGGCCCGCGTTCTCCACGCGGGCCTCGATCTCGGTGACCGCGACCTCGTCGTCGACGTCAGGGGTTGTGACACGGACACCGTCGACGGCGAGATGCGCCGGGTTCTTCACGATGAGGCGTACGTCCCGGTGGATTCCGCAGCCCGCGTACCAGCGGCTGTCCAGGTGCGTGCGGCATGCCACCCGTACCTCGTTGTCGGCTCCGAAGCGCAGGTGCGGGTCGATGCGCACCAGAAAACGGGAGTAACCGAACGCGTGACGGCCTGCGAGCGCGCCGTTGACCGTCACGACGGCGTCGCGGTAGACGCCGTCGAACTCCAGGTACAGGAGCTTGCCGCGGTCTTCTTCAGAGACGGCGAACGTTTTGCGGTACTCGAACGCGCCTCCCGGGAAGTACCCGTTGGTGTGCCCGTCGGGGACGTCCGCCCGCCGTTCGGCGGTGATCAGGGCGTCGTGCGGCAGCGTCACCGGCGTCCAGGACGAGCCGGCCGTGCCGCCGAGTTCCTGGAACGGGGTCACCTTGCGGCGGTAACTCCAGCCGGTGTTGAAGTCGTGGTGTGTCATGGTCGCTTTCCCTTTCACCGGACGCTCTTGACCCGGGCCAGGATGATGAGTCCGCCGACGAGCGCGAACGCGCCGGAGACGATGTAGAGCAAGGGGTAGTTGCCGCCTCCGCCGAGCGCCAGGACCAGGGGGGCCACGAAGGGTGCCGCCGCTTGCGGGACCGTCGTCGAGAACTGGTTGATGGCGTTGTAACGCCCCGCCTCCGTGTCGCGCTCGGGCAGCACGTCCAGGACCAGTGCCTGGTCGACCGCGGAGAAGACGCCCAGGCCGAGATTGGTCAGGAACGAGCCGACCAGCAGCACGGGGAGATCGGGCGCGACCGCCATCGTCAGCGCACCGAGACTGAACAGGATTCCGGCGCCGAACACGAAACCGCGGCGGTTGCGTAGTTTGTCCGACAGGAAACCGCTGACCCCGGCCCCTCCCATGGTCGCGACGAGTCCGACGGCGCCGACTGTCGCGACGAGCCCGCCGATGTCGGTGACGGACTTGTCGAGCTTGTCGGCGAAGAAGAACGTCGTGAACGTCGTCGCCAGCGTGAGCCCAAACATGAAGAGGAACCTGCCCAGCCAGTTCCAGGCGAAGTCGGGGTAACGGCGCACCGGGAAGACGTACTTCGAAAGCATCAGCTTCGCCGTCACGCTGTCGTCGAAGGTCAGGTCCCGGCTGTCCCGCTCGGTGATCAGCAGGAAGAACAGGAGCACTCCCACGGCGCCGAGGCCGGCGGGTACGAGGAACAGCAGCAGGTTCGACGACGTCAGCATGCTCGCGATCGCCACGCCGACGATCGACGCGGCCATCTGCGCGACGCCGGCGAGGCCCGCCACCCTGCCGCGCTGGGACTCGGGCAGGCAGTCCGCCATCGAACTGCTCAGCAGGGCGAGCGTGCTGCCGAACCCGAGCTGCACCACCACCCAGCCGAGGACCAGGACGGGAACCGACGGCGCGAGCGCGACGCAGACGAATCCCAGGAGGCCGACGGCCACGGTGACGGGCAGCCACGGCCGGCGTCGGCCGAGACGTGAGCGCGTCCGGTCGCTCAGCACTCCGAGAACCGGTCCCGACAGGACGAGGGCCAGTGACCCGCTGCCCACGACGAAGCCCAGGATCCCCTCACTGTCGGGCGCCAGCTGATCGACGCGGACGCTCAGCGAATATCCCATGGGCGCGACGACGGCCGCGTACAGGCCGAACTGGGCAAGGACCAGCAGCAGGATGTATCGGCCGCCGACCTTGGGCCGGTCGTCACCCTCGGCGGCCTTGGAGGCAGGGGATACGGTGGTCAGGGTCGCTACCGGTTCCGTCGGCGCGGGCGGAGGAAATGGGTCGGGAGGCACTGCGGACATGGCGGCTCCTTGATCGTGGCCCCTCGCCGAGGACGGCGAGTGGACGCGCGCCGCATTGGTATCACGTGATACCTGGAATGGGATAGAGGTATCACGCGATACCTGAAAGCGGGATAAGGTCAGGAGCACTTGACTCGACGCGGCGGACGACCGTCCGCAAGCCCGGAAAGGCATCGACACGGATGACGAGACCCGCCCGCCCCGCGACGGCCGCCGACGTGGCGACGCGCGCCGGGGTGTCGCGCGCCACGGTCAGTCACATCCTCAATGGCCGGGAGGAGCGGTTCCCCGAGGAGACGCGGACGCGAGTGCGTGCCGCCGCAGAGGCGCTGGACTACCGCCCGTCCCCGGCCGGCCGTGGTCTCGTCACCGGGCGGAGTGACACGATCGTCGTCGTGATGCCGGAGACCACCATCGGCCAAAACCTGCAGAACGCGCTCGAGCGCCTCGGTGACGACGCCGCCGGCATGGGGTCCAACGTCGTGCTCCGGTTCGCCGGTCCGGACGCGGAGAGGACCGCCACGGCGCTGCTGAGACTGCGCCCCCTCGCCGTGGTCGACTTCGGCTCCCTCGATCGGGCCGCCCGCAACCGTCTGGCCGCGCAGGGCGTGCCCACCGTGCCGGACCTCACAGGTGCACGGCGCGGCCGGTTGCACGAACCGCAGAAGGAGATCGCCGAACTCCAGGTCGCGGAGCTGACGAAGCGCGGCGACCGTCAGATCATCTACGCGTCGCTCTCCGACCGGCGCCCGGATCCCTACGGCCCCGGCAGGTACGCCGGGGTGGCGGCCGCGTGCGAGCGCCGGGGCCTGGCGACGCCGCTGTCCGTGCCGGTCCCCGTGGATCTGGAACCCGCCGTGAAGGTCCTGCGCGAGCTGCCCTCCGGTGTCCCGCTGGGAGTGGCCGCCTATAACGACCAGGTGGCGCTGGCCATCCTCGCCGCGGCGACGAGACTGCGGCGGACGGTTCCCGATGACCTGACGGTCGTCGGAGTCGACGCGACGGATGTGGGTCAGCTGTGGACCCCGCGCCTCACCACGATCGCGGTCGACATGGGGACATTCGTGAACGATGTCATGGTGGAACTCGCCGCCGCACTGGGACGCCGGATGCCGCGCCGACGGACCGAGGGCGGACAGATGCTCCAGGTTGTCCCCGGTGACACCACATGAGTAGGAAGCCGGACGAAGGAAATACTCCGGCGCATGTGCGGTGTCAGCCGAGGGCGGCGTCCGCCGTCGCGTGCTGTGCTTCCGCGCGGGTCGCGATCCGCAACCCGGCCGCACCGTCGGCGACCGCGCCGAAGGCCATGATCTCCTCGCCCGCGAAGACCGGCTGCCGCAACCGGTAGGAGAAGGAGTGCAGCCGACGCCCAGGCGCGTTCCTGCGGACCAGTTCCAGCATTAGCAGGACGAGGAGCGGACCGTGTACCACGAGGCCCGGATAGCCTTCCGCGTCGCGGCAGTACGGGGCGTCGTAATGGATGCGGTGGGTATTGGCATGAGCGCGCTGAACCGGAACAGCAGCTGTTCGTCCGGCTGCACACGCAAACTCCAGGGGCCCCTGCCTCCGGGAAGGCCGACGTGCCCCTGGGCGGTGCGGATGCGTGGCCGGAGGGCAGTCCGGAGCGGTAGACGATGTCCTGCTCCTCGACGAGGCACACCGTGCCCGACTGGCGGAACTCGTGCCGCGTCGTGACGAACAGGAGTAGGCCCGTGCGGCCCTGCCTCGGCACGACCGCGCTCAGGCTGCTGACGCGTTCGGCCGGGACGCCCAGACGCAGGGGCACGGTCACCCGGAGGCGTCCTCCGGCGAACATCCTCCGACGGTCGGGAACCGGAGGCAGGAACCCGCCGTCGCGTACGTGTCCGTCGGGCCCGAGCTCGTGCTGTGCCGGCCAGTGGAGGAAGTACAGCCAGTGCCACAGGGGCGGCAGCGGGTCCCCCATGCCGGCTGCCGGATCCGGCAGGTCGAGCACCGCCGACAGGACTGCTGCAGGACCTGGGGGCAGTGGGTCGACATCCATGACGGGTCCGGGACGCACGACTCCACGTAGGAGGCGAGAGGGGCGGGGGCTGGTCGCATGACCGGGGTCTCCCTGCCTCCGCGCAGGCACCGGTGAGGTGGCCGAGCCGGCCGACTGAAGCACCCCATCATGGGAGAGGCCTGAACAGGATGACCAATAGGAATCGGTGATGGGCGCATTCCGGGGTCGCATACCGCGCCCGCGCGGCCCCGCTGCCTACCCGCGGTCGGAGTGCGGGACGCCGTCCTGCCGGACCTGCGCCGAGGGCCAGTGCCCTCGCCGCACGGCCGAGTCGACCACGTTCACCAGTGCCAGGGCGACAGCCTTGACAGCGGGGGTCTCGCGTCCCGACCTGGGCGTCACGAGGACGATCGAGCGCCACACGGCGGGCTCGCACAGCGGCGCCGCTCTCACGACGCCCGCGGCGACGTCCTCGAAGATCCCCATGCCGGGCAGGACGGTCCAGCCGTGACCGGCCAGGACGAGCCGCTTCTGCACCCGCATCGCATTGCTCTAGACGGCGACCGTCAAGGAGACCCCGGCCCGCGCCGTCGCCCTGTCGATGAGCGACCGCAGCCCATGCCCGGGAATCGGCAGGCCCAGTGGGCGCCGGGCGACCTCGGCGAAGGGCACGGGAGTGCCCGCGGACAGCTGCTCCTGTGGGCGGGGCCACCGCCCACAGGAGCTCCCGCAACAGGGGACGGGCGTTCAGGGACGGCGTGCTGCCGAGGTCGTAGAGCAGTGACAAATCGATTTCGCCGTCGTCGAGTCACTGCTGCAGATGGCCCAAGTACGCGGTGACGAGACGGAGTTCCACCTCGAGGTGATCGCGGGCGACACCCGACGCGAGCGGCTCCGCCAGCAGGTCGCTGGTGCTGTCCAGGAGCCCTACGGTGGCGGCGCCCGTCACCGCGCCGGGCACCGGCTGCACTTCGGCGCGCGCCCGCTCCAGTTCGCCCAGGGCCCGGCGCGCCCTGTCCACCATGATCGTGCCGGCCTCGGTGGGGCGCATGCCCTGCCGGGTCCGCTCGAACAGTGGGACCCCGAGCTCGTGCTCCAGGGTGCGGATCTGCCGGGTGACTGCGGGCTGCACCAGGTGCAGAAGCGCGGCGGCCCGCGTGACGCTGCCGACCTCGGCCACGGTGACGAGGGCCCTGAGCTGTTTGATGTCCATCCCGTCCGTTCGCCACCCGCTTCGGGTATGCCCCCATCAAGATTCGCTATTTCCCGCGAGCGGTCATGAGCGTCGATGATGACAGCCGGACCCCACGGGCAGCCAGCCCTGTGAAGGAGGCCGTCGCATGCCTGCGACCGACCCCGTAGCACCGGACGCCGAGGATGGTGCGTCCGACCCCGCACCGCCCCTGTCCGGCATCACCGTCGTCAGCCTCGAACAGGCCGTAGCGGCACCGTTCGCCACGCGTCAACTGGCCGACCTCGGCGCCCGCGTCATCAAGGTTGAGCGCCCGGGCGGCGGCGACTTCGCCCGCCGGTACAACACCACGGTGCACGGGGAGTCCAGCTACTTCATGTGGCTCAACCGGTCGAAGGAGCCGATCACGCTCGACCTGAAGTCCGGCCGCGGCCGGAAGGCTGTCGGCTGGCTCCTCGCCCGCGCCGACGTCTTCGTGCAGAACCTGGCTCCGGGCGCCGCCGGACGTCTGGGCCTGGGCGCCGATCTCCTCGCACAAAGGTTCCCCGCCCTGGTCGCGTGCTCCGTGTCCGGTTACGGCTCCACCGGGCCCTGGGCGGACCGCAAGGCGGACGACCTGCTCGTGCAGTGCCAGACGGGTCCGGTCTCCCTGACCGGCAGCGCCGGCGAACCCGCCCGGGTCAGCATCTCCGTCGCCGACATCGCCGCCGGCATGTACGCCTACTCCGGCATCCTCACCGTTCTGTTCACTCGCGCCACCACCGGCGTCGCCCGAGCCGTCGAGGTCTCGCTGTTCGAGGCGTTGGCGGAGTAGATGCACCAGCCCGCGTATTACACCGCCTACGGCGGGAGCCAGTTGCTGAGGGTGGGCACGCGGCATGCCACCATCGCCCCGTATGGCGCCTACACCGCCCGAGACGGCAGGGACGTCCTCCTCTCGGTGCAGAACGAGCGCGAATGGGCCGCTCTGTGCGAGACGTTCCTCGAGCGTCCCAGGCTGGCGGGGGACCCCCGGTTCGCCACGGGGTCCGCCCGCGTGGCGCACCGGGACGCCCTGGACGCGATCGCGGCCGAGCGGTTCCGCATCCTGGACAGTGCCCGGGCCGCGGAATTGCTCGACGATGCGGGCATCGCCAACGCCCCGGTCAATGACGTACGGCAGTTCCTGGACCACCCGGTGCTCGCCGCGAGGGACCGCTGGAGACATCTGCCGCTGCCCGGCGGCGAGTCGATGCGCGCGCTGAGGCCCCCGGCCGACCTCTCCGGCGTCGGTCCGCGCATGGGCGCCGTGCCCGCCCTGGGCGAGCACACCGGCCCGATCCTGGGCGAACTGGGATACGGCGACGCTGAGATTGCGGTCCTGCGGGACGACGGTGTCGTCTGACCGGTCCTGTCACTGTCTCCGGCCGGGCCGGACGCGCCGTTCCACAGGAGAAGGAGGGGCACCGCATGAGCACGCTCGACATTCTGCCCGAGGACGAGCGACTCGTCGTGCGCACGGTGCGCGACTTCGTCGACAAGGACGTCAGACCTGTCGTCCGCGCACTGGAACACACCGATACCTACCCCGAGGCACAGATCGAGCGGATGAAACGCCTCGGCATCTTCGGACTCGCCGTTCCGGAGGAATACAGCGGCTCCGACTTCCAGGCCCTGCGCACCGTGGCCCGCAGGGAGCCCGGCGGGGGCTACGTGATCGACGGCGTCAAGACGTGGATCACCAACTCCCGTCGCTCACGGCTGATCGCGCTCCTGTGCAAGACCGACCCCGAGGCCGCTCCCGCGCACCGCGGCATCTTCATCCTCCTCGTCGAGCACGGTCCCGGCCTCAACGTCTCCCGTGACCTGCCGAAACTCGGGTACAAGGGTGTCGAGAGCTGTGAGCTGTCCTTCGAGGGCCACCGGGCGCCCGCCGACGCCGTTCTCGGCGCCGAGGAGGGCAAGGGCTTCGCGCAGATGATGAAGGGTCTGGAGACGGGGCGGCTCCAAATCGCCGCTCGCGCGCTCGGCGTCGGTCGCGCGGCGCTCGAGGACTCCCTGAGGTACGCCCGTGAACGTCACTCGTTCGGCAAGCCGATCTGGCGGCATCAGTCCGTCGGCAACCATCTCGCGGACATGGCGACGTCACTGACCGCGGCGCGCCAGTTGACCCTGTACGCCGCACGCGAGGCGGACGCGGGGCGCCGGGTCGACATGGAGGCGGGCATGGCCAAGCTCTTCGCCTCCGAGACGGCCATGCAGATCGCCCTGAACGCCGTCCGCGTCCACGGCGGATACGACTACTCGACCGAGTTCGACGTGGAACGCTACTTCCGCGACGCCCCCTTGATGATCGTCGGAGAGGGCACCAACGAGATCCAGCGGAACGTGATCGTGCGCCAGCTCGTCGAACGCGGAGGCTCGACACCTGACGGGAGGGACGGCGGTGGTAGCGGGTGCGGACGGACCGGCCGCCCGCACCCGCCCCGCCGACCGTCCGCCTCAGTGGCGGGCCGAGGAGGCCAGCAGCGGCAGCGAGACGGTTTCCGCCTCGGCCCGGTGGCCGGCGATGTTCACGTGGATCCCGTCGCCGACGGCGTACTTCTCGTTGATGCTGTTGGGCGCGACCGGGTCCTTGATCACATGGTCGAAGTCGATGACGCCGTCGCACTCGCCGTCACAGGCGCCCTGGTCGCGCACGTACGTGCCGACGTCCCAGCGGTACCGGTTCATCTGATCGGTGTAGATCGGCCGGGGTGTGACGGGAACGACGTAGACCTCGACACCAACCCGGCGCAGTCGTGCGAGGACGTCCCGGTAGGCGGTGACGACCTGTTCACCCGTGCAGCCGCTCTGGAGGTCGTTCGTGCCGTAGAAGAGGATCACGCCCGTGACGCCGTGCAGGGCCAGGACGTCGCGCTCGAGCCGGGCGCCGGCGTCGAGGCCCGCGAACTCCGGTGGATGGTCCGGACAGTCGGCGGAAGCGGTCGTGCCGTTGACTCCCGCGTTGGCGACGGCCAGTTGCCGGTCGGCGGGCAGCTCGCGGGTGATGCGGCGGGCGAGCACGTCGGTCCAGCGGTTCTCGGGGCTCGAGGGTGTGCAGCCGGAGCCGCAGTCGACGCTCCCGGCGCCGTCCACGACGGAGGAACCGTAGGCGACGATCGTGCCCTTGACGCGGGGGTTGCGGACGTCGACCGCACTGACCATGTAGGTGGCGTGGGTCCGCTGGGTGTAAGCTGCCCCGCCGGTGTCCCCGACGTGGTCGCCGCTGCCGGGCGCGGTGAGGTAGTTGCGGCGCCAAGAGACGCTGTGCTCTCCGGGCCGCACGGTGCCGGGGACGTGGAGACTGACGGCGAGATCCGTCTGCGGCGCGGTGGCCAGAGGGATCGGGTCGCTCCACACCTCGCCGTGGGCGGGCACGGTCACGCCGCGGTGGCCGCCGAAGGCCAGGACGCGGGTGGTGCCGGGGTGGATGGCCGGTCCGCCGTCGTCGCTGACGGCCACCGCCCCGCGGCCGATGGTGAGGGGGGTGTCGGAGAACTGGTTCTGGACGCGCACGCGCACAGCGTCACCGCCCTGACTCAGACGGGCGATCGATCGGACCGTCTGATCGGTGAGGGGCGCCGTGGCGAGGCCCTGCTGGGACTGCGCCCACACGGTGTGCCAGGCCCGGCCCCCCGGCGCGCCGCCGGAGCCGGATCCGAGGGCCGGGGCCGAAGTGGTGAGGGAGGCCAGGAGCAGGGCGGCCGCCGTCGTCGTAGCGGTCTTCGTGAGGAGGTTCACCGTGTATCCGTTCTCCTGATCGGATGTGACCGTGTCGCTGCCCGGGTGCCGCAAGCCCGGGGATCCGGGAGGCCGGGCGCGGCACCCGGGTGCCGTCGTCAGCTCGTCACGAGGTGCTGTCGTCCGGCACTCGCGAAGGCGCGCAGCTCACGGGGGACGTCGGGACCCGTGGGTGTGTAGACGGCCTCGCTGAAGCCGTATGAGGAGAGCCGCGCCAGCTGGACACCGATCCGGTCGGCGCCGCCCACCATGCGCTTGACGTCGATGTGGTCGAGGAGCCGTCGATCATGCGGGAGCAGGTGAGTGACGTGGCCCTCGAAGGCCAGCAAGTGCCGTTCGCCCTCCGGGGCGAGCGACTCCAGCTCCTCGTGCCAGACCCGGCCGCCGGGCAGTGCGTCGACGCTTTTCGCGCCCTTCGTCGCGTAGGCGTTGTGCCAGTTCACGACTCGCTACAGCCCGATCGCCTCGCGGACGCGGTCCGACGCCGGATCCTCGCCGGCGTCGAGTACGGTGCCGGACAGGATCGTCGCCGTGGGCAGGGTGGGGCGGACCGATGATTCCGTCGGCCGCCTCGGCCGCCAGGGCGGCGCCCCGCGGGCCGAACGCGCTGATCCAGAGGGGAACCTCCACCGGGCGTGGTGCCGCCAGGCCGTCCGCGTGCAGCATCCGTGCCGGGGCGCCGTCCACCACCACCGTGTCCCCGGCCAGCAGCCGTCGTACGGCGGTGACGTACCGGCCCAGACCGGCCAATGTCATCGGGCGCTGCCCCATGGCCAGACGGGACGTGGAACCGGTTCCGAAGCAGGCCCGGAACCGGCCGCCCGAGATGCGCGCCACGGTGACGATCCCGGACGCCATGGCCATCACCGACCGCTGGTTGGGAATGAGGACGGCGGTGGCCAGCCCGATCCGCGTGGTGCGCTCCGCGGCCAGGGCGAGATGGACGAAACAGTCCTCCCACAACGGTGCCGAGTCGTAGATCCACACCCGGTGGTAACCCAGCCGCTCGGTCAGAGCGGCCAGTTCGGCGAAATCGGGCCCCGGAGGAAGGCCGCAGGACAGCGTGAGGTCAGCCATGCCGGTGCCCGTCCACCGCTCGTCCGTCCGGTCCGCGCCTCACCGCGAGCCCTCCTGCCCGGTGGTCCGCGCCGACGGCTCGAATCCGGCGACGATGCCGGCGTTGGTGACCGCCGCGGCCTGCCGCAGCGGTTTGGCCTCCTGGTAGCCGGCCGACTCGTACCAGGCACGTGCCGCCTCCACCGAGGCGAACTCGACGACGGTCCGGTCGCCGTGCCACTCGTCCTCGAGGACGTGAGGGCTCGGATCGACGACCCGAACGCGGGCGCCCGCCTCGGCCATCGACGCGACGGATGCCTTGCCGTAGGCGGCCATGCCCGCCTCGTCCCTGATGGCCTCGGTCATGATGACGTGACCCTTGGGCATCGCGTCTCCTTCGTCCGTCCGGGCGTCAGCCCGTCGTCGTGATGGCGTGTTCGGGGCACAGGGCGGCGGCCCTGCGCACCGCCTGTTCGTGCTCGGCGGGGATCTCGGGCAGGAGCACCGTGGAATATCCGTCGTCGTTCAGGTCGAACACCTCCGGACAGATGCCACAGCAGACGCCGTGTCCGCGGCAGCGGTCGTCGTCGACGGTGACCTTCATCGGCCCTCGCTCTCTGCAGTGTCGAACTCCAGGTGCAGCTCGGTCAGTCCGCGCAGGATGAACGTCGGTACGTAGCTGTAGCGTCGGTTGTTTGCCGATCCGTGCGCCCGCTCGGAGATCCTGATGTCCGTCGTGCGGTCCAGCATCCGCTCGATCGCCACCCGCGCCTCGGCCCGGGCCAGCGGGGCGCCCGGGCAGCTGTGGACGCCGCGGCCGAAGGCGACGTGGCGCCGCGTGTTCGGGCGCTCGAGGTCGAAGACGGCCGGATCGGCGAACTGGCGCGGATCGCGGTTCGCGGCGCCGTTGACGAGCATCACCGTGGTGCCGGCGGGCAGGTCGACGCCGCCCACCGTCGTGGCTGTCCTCGACAGTCGGAAGTCGCCCTTGACCGGACTCTCCGTGCGCAGGGACTCCTCGATGAACACGGGGATGCGCTGACGTTCCGTGCGCAACAGCCTTTGTAGGTCCGGGCGTTCGGCGAGCGTGCGGAGCGCGGAACCGAGCAGGCGGACGGTCGTCTCCTGGCCCGCCGCGAAGAGGTTGGCGGCGACGCGCACGACGTCGGTGACCTCGGGCGTCGAGCCGTCGGGGAAGGTGGCGGTGGCCAGGCCCGTCAGCACGTCCCCCTGGGGGTGGCGGCGACGGTCCTCGATGTACCGGGTGAACTGTCCGTACAGAAACTCCAGCGGCGTGTGCTCCATCGTCTGCTCGCCGGTGCTGCCGATCCCGGGCTCGGCGGCCTCCGGGTGGTGGAGCCTGGCCCGGAACTCCGCACGGTCCTCATCGGGTACGCCGAGCAGGTCGGCGATGACGAGCAGGGTGAAAGGACCGGCGAAGCCGCTGATGAACTCGCCCCCGTCCGCCGCCAGGTACGCGTCCAGGAGCCCGTCGGCGAGGTGCCACATGGCAGCCTCGTTCTCCTTCAGGCGCTTGGGGGTGATCAGGCGCATCAGCAGGGCCCGGTGGGCGGTGTGCACGGGCGGGTCGAGCGTGGGGAGTTGGTCGCTCATCGGAAGTTCGTCGCGGTGCCGTGCGATCAGCTCGCTGACGTCGTCCCCCTTGAGGGGGACGGGGAACCCGGGAAAGGGGCCGGTGACCGAGGTGCACGACGAAAACGTGTTGTGGTCGTTGTAGATCCGCACCGCTTCCTCGTATCCCGTCACCATTACCACGCCGTGGTGGGGTTCGCGCTGGACGGGACACTGCGCGCGCAGATGCTCGAAGTAGGGGTAGGGGTCCGCGACGAGCGCCTCGTCCCGGAAGAAGTCGATCGTGTCGTAGTCCGGCATGGGATGGGGACGTCCCTTCGTCGTGCCGTGCCGAGTGCACCGGGTGCCTGCCGCCGGTCGTGGCCGTGGACAGGAGGACGATAGCTCGACTCTTGGCTGAGGAGAAGCGTGTTACCGCCAATGTACTTCAAGGCTCTCCGGTCAGATGCCCGTTTGCGTCGGCTCTCCACCTCCTCCTTGACGGTTGCTCATTTTTGAGAATATCGTTCTCGTAACCAGGGATCCGAGTTATCTCAACCCGGTGTCGTCAACTGGAGGATCCGACCCAATGGTGCACTTCAAGAAGCCCGAAGAGGGAAGCTGGATCGAGCACCTCAAGGTCGACACGGAGCCGGTCTCCTACGAGGACTCGACGTCGCCCGAGCACTACGAACTCGAGCGCGAGGCCATCTTCAAGCGGACGTGGCTCAACGTCAGCCGCGTCGAGCAGCTCCCCAGGAAGGGCAGCTACTTCACCAAGGAGCTGGACGCCGCCCGTACCTCCGTCGTCGTCGTGCGCGGCACCGACGGCGAGATGCGCGCTTTCCACAACGTGTGCCGACACCGCGGCAACAAGCTGGTGCGGAACGACTTCCCGCGCGAGGAGACCAGCGGCGTCTGCCGCCAGTTCACGTGCAAGTACCACGCCTGGCGCTACGACCTGGACGGTAAGCTCGCCTTCGTCCAGCAGGAGGGCGAGTTCTTCGACCTGGACAAGTCCGAGTACGGGCTCAAGCAGGTCAGGGCCGAGGTGTGGGAGGGGTTCGCCTTCGTCAACTTCGACGAGAACGCCGCACCGCTGCGGAAGTACCTCGGTGAGCTCGCCAAGAGCATCGAGGGCTACCCGTTCCACAAACTGACCCAGGTCCACAAGTACCGCGCCGGGATCGGCAGCAACTGGAAGCTCTTCATCGACGCGTTCGCCGAGTTCTACCACGCGCCGATCCTGCACTCCAGCCAGTACATGCCCGAGCAGGCCCGGAAGATCCAGAAGTGCGGTTACGAGGCGCTCCACTACGACATCGACGGCCCGCACAGCACGGTCTCGTCCTGGGGAGGCATCCCCCGCCGCACGACCGCGAGATGGTCAAGCCCATCGAGGCGGCGCTGCGCAGCGGCCTGTTCGGCCCGTGGGACGCGCCGGACATAGGCATGGCCACCGAGAATCTGCCGCCGGCCGTCAACCCCACCCGGGACCCGCGCTGGGGCATGGACTCCTTCGTCTTCTCCCCCAACTTCATGCTGCTGATCTGGCGGCCGAACTGGGTCCTCACCTACCACTACTGGCCGACCTCGTACAACACGCACATCTTCGAGGAGACGTGCTACTTCGTCCAGCCGAAGAACGCCTTCGAACGGCTCTAGCAGGAGTTGGCCGCCGTCTCGTAAGGAGTACGGCCTGCAGGACGGCAACACCCTGGAGACGACCCAGACGATGTTCGAGTCGAGCACCATGGACCGCTTCCCCCTGAACGACCAGGAGGTGCTCCTGCGCCACCTGCACCACTCCGCCCAGGAGTACGTCCGCGAATACCAGCGCCGCACCGCCGGCGCCCCGGCCGCGTCCTGACCCGAGGAGAACCGAATCATGGCCAGTGTCTTTCCCGAGGGCTTCGAGGCTCTGGAGCCGTTCGTCGACTGGGCGGTCCCCACGGAGAAGGCCCGCTACGCCAAGCGGATCAGCAGCACGATGGACGAGCTCGACGCGTTCTACGACGTCGCCTTCCCGCTGTTGAAGTCCGGCACGGCGCGCCTGGAGAAGATTTCCATGGAGGACATCTCCGAGCCCGACAAGCGCCTGCTGCGACTGTTCTGCTCGCGGGTGACCGCCGCCTTCTCCGTCGAGGCGTGGCGCCAGCCCAGGGTTCCCGATTCGGGAGCCTCCAGCATCGACGCGATCGTCGAACCGGCCGTCTGACCGGTCACCTGGAAGCAGCGCTGTGACTCGCCGATCCGCTCACCCGGCGGGTCGCAGACGCCTCACACCACACGCCCCTTTCCGGGCCCCGTCCCCAGGAATCTCCCATGCCCACGACGATCAGACCACCGAAACCGCGGCGGCTCTTCGCGTCCGTCACCGTGGCGGCACTACTCATGACGGCCGCCTGCTCCGGCGATGACTCGGACTCGCCCGACTCGTCGCAGAAGGCGACCAGGCTCTCGCTCTCCATCCAGGGCGCCCCCGCGTCGTTCGAGCCGACCCGCATAGACGCGGGCCAGTCGTCGTACATCTGGAGGGCGCTCTACGACACGCTGCTCCACATCGACAACGACGGCCGGCTCCAGCCGAACGCGGCGCAGCGCTACGAGTACTCCGCGGACCGGCGCACCCTCACCCTCACTCTACGCAAGGGCATGACCTTCTCGTCCGGGGCGCCGGTGAACGCGGCCGCGGTGAAGGCAACCCTGGAGCGCATCCGCGACACCCCCGGCCCCAATCAGGCGAACATCGCGGACGCGGTGGCCTCGGTGGATGCCCTCGACGACCTGACCGTCGTCGTCGAACTGAAACACCCGTCCGGCTCGCTCCTGTGGAACCTCGCGGGCGTCAACGGCGTGATCGCGGATCCGGCCACCATGACCCGGTCGAGCACAGCGACGGACCCGGTCGGATCGGGGCCCTACACCCTGGACAAGGGCGCCACCGTGAACGGTTCGGAGTACACGCTGAAGAAGCGCAAGGAGCATTGGAACGCCGACGCCTATCCGTTCGAGACCGTTCGGGTCCGCGTCATGGGCGACCGGGCTGCCGTGGTCAACGCGTTGCGCGCCGGCGAACTCAACGCGGGCAGCGTCGACCCCACCCAGGTCGGGCCGCTGAAGTCGGCGGGGCTGCGGATCAGTCCAATGAAGGCCTTCACGGTGGGCAACCTGGTGCTCGCCGACCGCGCGGGCACGTCGCTTGAGCCGCTCGGCGACGTACGGGTGCGACGGGCGATCAACATGTCCTTCGACCGCGCCAAGCTGGTCGCCGCCTTCCTCAAGGGCGTCGGCGTGCCCTCCACCCAACTGTTCAACCCCAAAGGGCAGGCGTACGACGCACAGCTGGACAAGACCTACCCCTTCGACGTCGCCGCTGCCAGGAAACTCATGGCCGAAGCCGGGTACGCGCAGGGCTTCTCCGTGAAGATGCCGAGCTTCGTCACCACCAAGCCGTTCGAGCCCGTCATCGCCCAGAGCCTCGCCGCGATCGGCATCAAGGTGACCTGGGAGGCGGTGCCGATCCAACGGCAGGCCACCACCCTCGCCGCGGCGAAGTATCCGATGTACTTCGTCATCTACGGCCTCGACACCGATGCCGTCCTGACCACCCTCTACACCACACCCGGCACCCCCACGAACCCGTTCAAGTCGTCCGACCCGAAGCTCACCGAACTGATCGACGAGGCGAACAGGGCGAGCGACCCGGCCGAGGTCGGCGCCGCCTACAAGGAGATCAACAAATTCTTCGTGGACAACGCCTGGTTTGCTCCCCTGATGGACATCGGGGTCACCTGGGTCACCGGCAAGGGAGTCAAGCACCTCGGTGACGGCTCCTCGACCGCGATCGACATCCGCAATTTCGGCACCGCCGGCTGAGACCGCTCCGGGCGGCCTCGGGGGACCGCCCGGAGCCCCGATCCGAAAGCCGAGGGACCCGACCCATGCTTCTCTACGTGGCACGCCGCCTGGTCTCCGGACTGGTGCTGGCGCTCCTGGTCACCCTGATCACCTTCCTGCTCCTCGCGCCCTCCTTCGACGCCATCGTGGGAAACCGGCTCGGCACCGGTGCCACCGCCGAGTCGATCCGGGCGATGAAGGCCCAGATGGGCCTCGATCGGCCGGTGCTCGTCCAGTACTCCGACTGGCTGGCCCACGTGGCCGCCGGAGACCTGGGCGACTCGTTCTTCACGGGCGAGAGCGTCGGGCGCACTGTCCGGCAGCACCTCGGAGTGACGGTGTCGATCGTGCTTGTCACCCTGCTGCTCTCCGTCGCGTTCAGTATCGCGCTGGGCGTGTTGGCCGCCTGGCGTGGAGGTGTCGTCGACCGCGTGGTCCAAGCTGTGTCCCTCGCCGGGCACCTCGTGCCCAACCTGCTCATCGCCATCGCGCTCGTGTACCTGTTGTCAATCCGCCTCGACGTGCTTCCCGCCACCGGCTTCACCTCTCTCACCGACAACCCCGCCGCCTGGGCCCGGTCCATTGTCATCCCGGTGACCGCACTGCTGATCGCCAGCGTGGCCGGGCTGACCGCACAGGTCCGCGGCACCATGATCGACGAACTGCGCAAGGACTACGTGCGCACGTTGCGCACCCGCGGCATACCGACGCGCTCCGTCGTCCTCCGCCACGCTCTGCGCAACGCCTCCGGGCCCGCCCTCACGGTGCTGTCCTTCGAATTCATCGCCATGCTGGGCGGCGCACTCATCATCGAGAAGGTGTTCGCCATACCGGGCTTCGGCAGCTACGCCTTCGACGCCTCCCTCCAAGGGGACGTCCCGGTCATCATGGGGATCACCCTTTTCGCCGTCCTGCTGGTCGTTCTCGTCAACCTCGCCGTCGACCTCGTGAACGGCTGGCTCAACCCGAAGGCGAGGATCCTATGACCGCCGACCTCGCCCTCACCCGGCCCCACACCCCGCGCCGCACGACGCCCCTGCGCAAGCTGCTCCGCGACCCGCAGGCGATAACCACGGCCGCCGTCCTCCTGCTGGTCGTCGTCCTCGGCCTGCTCGCGCCCCCGCTCACCCAGCACGGCCCCAACGAGGCCTCGCTCGAGCACGTTGACGCGGGCCCCGGCACCGCCGGCTACCTGCTCGGCGGCGACCGCAGCGGCCGGGACATCTGGGCCCGGCTGCTGGGCTCGATCAACACCAGTGTCGTCTCGGCATTGATCGGAACGGGCGTCGCCCTGGTCATCGGAGTCACGGCCGGTCTGGTCGGCGGATACTACGACCGCCTCAGGAACATCACCGAATGGGTGTTCAGTCTGGTCATGACCTTCCCCGGGTTGCTGCTCCTCATCGTGCTCATGCCGATGACCAAGGGCGACTACAGGGTCACCATGCTCATCTTCGGCGTGCTGCTGTCACCCAGCGTCTACCGGCTGGTGCGCAACCTCGTCCTCGGGGTGAGGAACGAGCTGTTCGTGGACGCTGCCCGGGTCTCGGGCCTGCCGGACGCGCGCATCCTGCGCCGACACGTGCTCTTCGCCGTCCGGGGCCCGGTCATCATCGCCGCCGCTTTCCTGTGCAACGCCTCCATTGGGGTCCAGGCGGGCCTGGCCTTCCTCGGCGTCGGGCCCGCCACGGTCCCCAGCTTCGGCTCCATGGTCGCCGAGGGCTTCGCCAACCTCTACATCGAGCCCTTGCAGATCGTCTGGCCGAGCCTCCTGCTCGGCGTCATGACAGTCTCCCTCGTCCTGTTCGGCAACGCGCTGCGCGACATTCTGGAAGGCGCCACCTCCGTGCCTTCCAAGAAGACCGCCCGACCGACCCCCACCCCCCGTGCCTCCACCCCGAAAGCCACGCCGCCGGGACTGCTGGTCATCGAGGACCTGACGATCGCCTACCCCACGCCCTCGGGCGAACTGAAGGAGGTGGTAAGTGGAATGCACCTGCGCCTGGATGCGGGGGAGACACTCGGCCTCGTGGGCGAGTCCGGCTCGGGGAAGACACAGACGGCCTTCGCGGTACTCGGCGTGCTGCCGCGCGAGGCGGTGGTGGCCCGCGGCTCCATCCGCCTGGACGGACGTGAACTGCTCGGCGCGACCGAGCGGGAGCTGCACCGCCTGCGCGGCCGGACCATCGGATACGTTCCACAGGAGCCCATGTCCAACCTCAACCCGTCGTTCACAGTGGGGGCCCAGCTCGTCGAGGGCCTCCGGGCGGTAACCGACGTTTCGCGTACCGAGGCTCGGGAGCGAATGCTGGCTCTGCTGGAACGCGTGGGCATCCCCGATCCGCGCCGGGCCTTCACCTCCTACCCCTACCAGATCTCCGGCGGCATGGCCCAGCGCGTGCTCATTGCCGGAGCCGTGGCGGCTGAGCCGGAACTGCTGATCGCCGACGAACCGACCACTGCCCTCGACGTCACCGTCCAGGCCGAAATCCTCGACCTGCTGCGCGATCTCCAGCAGGAGTTGCACATGGCGGTGCTGCTGGTCACTCACAACTTCGGGGTCGTTGCCGACAGCTGCCGGCGCATCGCCGTTATGCGGGAGGGCGAAGTCGTCGAAACCGGAACCTACCTGGACATCTTCCGTGCGGCCGAGCATCCCTACACCAGGATGCTGCTGGGCTCCGTCCTCGACGAGCGCACCGTGCGCACCGATCCACCGGCCACCGCATCCGGCATCCTGGCGAAGGAGTAAGGATGACCACATCCCTGTTGAAAGTGGAGGGCCTGCGCCTGACGTACCGGAGCCGCGGCCGAGGCCTGCGGGCCCGGCCGGTGGAGGTACTGCACGGGGTGTCCCTGGCCGTGGCCGATGGGGAGACACTCGGCCTGGTCGGCGAGTCCGGTTCCGGCAAGACCACCATCGGCCGGGCCGTGCTCGGCCTGGCCCGGCCGACCGCCGGCAGGATCACTTGGGACGGCCGCGACATCACTCACGCCGACCGCAGGGAACGCCGTGCCCTGGCCCGTGACATCCAAGTGGTGTTCCAGGACCCCTACAGCTCACTGAATCCGGCGCTGACCGTCGGTGACACCCTTGCCGAGCCGCTGACAGTTCAAGGCGTCAACGCGCGGGAGGCCCGCAGAAAGGTGGGCGCGCTGCTGGACCGGGTGGAGCTGCCCGCTGATGCGTCCCAGCGGCTGCCGCGCGAGTTCAGCGGCGGCCAGCGGCAGCGCGTCGCCATCGCCCGTGCTCTCGCCCCCGAGCCACGTCTGATCGTCTGCGACGAGCCCGTCTCCGCACTGGACCTGTCCACCCAAGCGAGGGTGCTGGATCTCTTCATCGACATTCAGCGCCGCACCGGAGTCGCTTACCTTTTCATCTCCCACGATCTGGCCGTCGTGCGCCACATGAGCCACCGCGTGGCCGTTCTCCACCGCGGCGAACTGGTGGAGACCGGCCCTGCCCCCGCCGTCACCTCTGCCCCTCGGCACCCCTACACCCGGCGACTCGTACTTGCGTCCCCGGTCGCGGACCCGGTCGAACAGGAGAAGCGCAGGGCCGCGCGGGTACGGCTCACCGCCTCGGTGGAAACGCCACAGACGTCCGATGGCACGGGGTCGACAGCGGCGCAGAACACAAACTTTCACCGCGGATCTCGATGACCGGGTTATGGACCAGGTCGGGAAACTGCTGGTGGGAGGAACGGCTCGGCCCAGCCCTTGGGCGGGCTGAGCCGAAAGTTTAGAGCGGCGGAAACTCATTTCCCCTTGTGCACAGGTCAGCCCCGCGTCCGACGGACACGCCGGGCGACCCGCATGACCCGTGTCCCACAAGAAACAGGAGTTGCGTCTGATGAAAGTTTCTCACCCCTCTGCCCTCTTTTGTTGCGCGCCCGGAAGCAACGAGGCGGCCCTTCGGCCGCTGACTGTGCCACTGGCCGACTACCAGGGCTCCTTGGACGGCATGATCCGCATCCCCAGTGGCGACTTTCTGATGGGCGCCGACGACGAAGAGGGGTTCCCGGCGGATGGTGAAGGCCCCGTGCGGACAGTGCAGGTCAGCACCTTCCACATCGACGCGCACGCCGTCAGCAACGACGAGTTCGCCGCGTTCGTCGACGCCACCGGCCATGTCACCGAGGCCGAACGCGTCGGTTGGTCCTATGTGTTCGCTGGTTTCCTGCCCGGCCCGCTGCGGCGCGGAGCGCCCCGCCCGGCCCGTACTCCTTGGTGGTGCGGGGTCACCGGAGCACGCTGGGACCAGCCCGAGGGCCCGGGCAGCACACTGGACCGCCGCGAGAACCACCCGGTGGTGCACATCTCCTGGAACGACGCCGCCGCGTACTGCGCCTGGGCGGGTAAGCGGCTGCCCACCGAAGCCGAGTGGGAGTACGCCGCGCGCGGCGGCTTGGAACAGAAGCGCTACCCATGGGGTGACGAACTCGACCCCGGTGGCGTATACCGCTGCAACATCTGGCGGGGCGCCTTCCCCACCAAGAACACCGCCGCGGACGGCTATCGGGGAACCGCACCCGTCGACGCCTTCGAGCCTAACGGATACGGGCTGCACAACACCTCGGGCAACGTGTGGGAATGGTGCGCCGACTGGTGGAGCACGGTCCACCCGGCCGGTACAGCAATCTACCCGAAAGGGCCGGACACCGGTCAGGAGAAGGTCATCCGCGGGGGCTCGTACCTGTGCCACCGGTCCTACTGCAACCGCTATCGCGTCGCCGCCCGCACCGCCAGCACTCCCGACGGGGGCAGCGGACACACCGGGTTCCGCTGCGCCCGGGACGCCTAAGACACACGCGACCAACAGCCGAAGGAGTACCGCGGCATGAAAGCCATCATGGTGATATTCGACAGTCTCAACCGACACATGCTGCCGCCGTACGGCTGTGACTGGACGCACGCCCCCTACTTCACACGGCTAGCTGAACGGGCCGCGACGTTCGACAACTGCTACGCGGGCTCCATGCCATGCATGCCGGCCCGACGGGAGATCCACACCGGACGTCACAATTTCCTGCACCGCAGCTGGGGGCCACTGGAACCCTTCGACGACTCGATGCCTGAGCTGCTCAAGCTCGCAGGTGTGCACACCCACCTGGCGAGCGACCATCCCCACTACTGGGAGGACGGCGGAGCGACCTACCACGGCCGTTACAGCACCTGGGAGTTTTTCCGCGGTCAGGAGGGCGACCCGTGGAAAGGGCACGTCGCCGACCCGCCCATGCCCGAGGAGGACGTCAAGGAGCTGCGCCCGGAGAACTACCGGCAGGACTGGGTAAACCGGCTGTACATGCAAACGGAGGAACGCCACTCCCAGACCCTCACCTTCGACGCGGGACTGGAGTTCATTCGCAACAACCACGAACAGGACCGCTGGTTCGTACAGATCGAGACCTTCGACCCGCACGAACCGTTCTTCAGCCACAAGCGGTACAAGGACCTCTACCCGCACGACTACGACGGCCCGCACTTCGACTGGCCTGACTACCGGCAGGTCACCGAGACCGACACACAGGTCCAACACGCCCGCCTCGAGTACGCCGCGCTGCTGTCCATGTGCGACAGGTCGCTGGGCCGCGTCCTCGACGCGATGGATGAACACGACCTCTGGCAGGACACCCTGCTGATCGTCTGCACCGACCACGGCCTACTGCTCGGCGAGAAGAACTGGTGGGGCAAGTCGGTGCAGCCCTGGTACAACGAACTGATCTACCTTCCGCTGTTCGTCTGGGACCCCCGGACAGGTGCCGCCGGCAAGCGTCACGAGGCTCTCGTGCAGACCATCGACCTGGCACCCACCCTGCTGGAGTTCTTCGGCGTGAACCGCCCCGCCGACATGCAGGGCGTCCCCCTGCCCGTCGCCTGCGACCGACCGGTCCGTGAAGCAGGAATGTTCGGCATCCACGGAGGACACGTCAACGTTACCGACGGCCGCTACGTGTACATGCGCGCACCCGTCTCCGCCGACAACACACCGTTGTACGAGTACACGTTGATGCCGACCCACATGCGCGGGCGCTTCACCGCCGAGGAACTGACCGACCTAGAACTGGCCGGACCCTTCACCTTCACCAAGGGCGTCCGCACAATCCGGACGACCGGGCGGACCTTCTTCAACCCGTACCGGTTCGGCACACTCCTCTACGACCTGCGGGCCGATCCGGAACAGCGCTCACCACTCATCGACGACGAGGTGGAACTCCGCATGGCCGACCTGCTCGTCGCCCTCATGCGCGCGAACGACGCCCCGCCGAGCCAGTACGAACGCCTGGGCCTGCCCGCTGACGGTCCCGTCAGCACCGCTCACCTCTTGGTGCGCAAACAGCGCCACCAGGCGCAGCAGGCCGCCGAGCCGCTGCCCCGGCCGGATGACTTCCCCGCCGGCCGCTTCTCCCTGCGCACCCCGATCTCGGCTCTCCTGTCCGACTCCTCGGCCGTCGAAGTCCTGCGCACTCACCTCCCCACCCTCGCCCACACCGAATTCCTCCAGACGATCGGCTCGACTTCTCTGATCTCCCTCGCCGCCCTGTCCGGCGGCATGATCCCCTCAAAGACACTACGCCTACTGGCGGAGGAACTAGCCGCACTGTGAAACGGGGCAGGACGCAAAGAGGCAGCATCCGACGAAGCCCGCCAGCCACCTTGAACAGGGGATGCTGCCAGGCCACCGACCACTACCGGCTTCCCGGCCCTCGAGCCCCGAGTCGTCGGCGGTGCGCAGATCCGTCACCCGTACTGTCGGGTCCGGCAGGTCCTGTGAGGCAGCGGACATGATCGTCAAGTGCTGGTCTTCCGCGCTGGAGCGTCGCCGGTGGATGCGCGAGTGGTTGTAGTCATCCGTCATACTCGCCGCCCCGGTGCGGTTTTCCGTAGGCCGAAGCCGCCGGTGACCAGCACAGAACCGGCGCAGGCCGAGGGGGACACCTACGGCTCGTGCTTACCCGGCCGGCCGGTGTCCGCCAGCATCGAACAGTGTGGATCCCACATCCGATTGAAACCTTTAAATCACTGGAACCGTGCATGGTCGAGCCTGGTGCTCAAGATTGGAACAGCTTATCTATGTTTTACTTATTGTCACGGTGTGACTAATGTGCCGCCTGTGATTGAAAAGAATTACTGAGGTTGAACTCGTGGTGTCGTAAGGGCTGACGGGCGGCAGTCCCCTGCGGTATCACCGGGACATGCGGTATCCACAAGGGGGCGGGCTGACCACCGAACGGCAGCAGTTCCGCGAGGGGTTACGGCTTCAGGCGGCCGAGCGGTTCGCCCGGGGCGAGGCGAGTTCGGTGATCGCCAAGGACCTGCGCGTCAGCGTCCGGTCGGTGCAGCGGTGGCGGCAGGCATGGGAGGAGGACGGGCCGTATGCTCTGCGGTCGCAGGGGCCGGCCCCAGGTGCGGGCCCGGGGAGGAGTCATCGAGAATCCGGCCTCGTCCTCGAAGACGATCCAGGCACCGGACGTCGCCGCGAGTCTTTTCCCTGCGGCCACACCTCCCTCTTCCACAGCTCCACCGCATGCTCGTCGCGCTCGAGTGCTCTGCGGGCGGGTGCCTGCCAGGACCAGCCGTGCCGTTTCAGCAGCCGCCAGACCGTCGCCACCGACAGGCTCACCCGCAGACGCCGGCGGATCACCGTCTGCACCCGCGCCAGGGGCCAGCGTTCGTCTTCGAAGCCGTGAGCTGCCGGTCCTTTACCGAGTTCTTCCTCGAGCACAGCGAACTGAGCGTCTGTGACGGCCGGGGAGTTCGCCGGACCCGCCGAGCACAGGGCCTCCATGCCGCCCTCGCGCCAGGCACGACGCCAGCGTTCCACCGACCGCACACTCACCCGCAGGTTCTTCGCGATCACCGCCGTCTTCTCGCCAGCCGCGAACCTCTGCCCGGCCCGAAGCCGGATCCCCTCACCAAATGCCCGACACTCAGCGGTCAGGCCCCCGCCCTCTGGATACCTCACCTCACCGGCATACCGCAGGGATCATGAACCGTCACCACCCGATGACAACCCGAAAACCTCAGTAAGTGCATTAACTGACTTCATCAGTACGACTATGACCACCGCATGCCGATGGCGGATAGTTGCTCGATTCGCTCCGGCGACAGGGTCGCGGCCCGGCTGCGCTGATTCCCGATCCACGCCCCGAGCCGGAGTTCCCGCGCCTTTTGGTCCTCGCCGACGACGATCCGCTCGACGTGCTTCCTCGGCACGTGCAAATGGCCCTCGCGCTCGAAGAACTGCCTGGCTGTCGCCAAGTTCATCACCCATTTGCTGGCCCGCGTACGGCGCGGCTTGGGCTTCTCGTCCTCGCCGGCGGGCGCGATCCCGAGGATGTGCTCGCACATCCACTGCTGCACGGTGGTGAGGTTGTCCCAGTCGAGTCGGACCGAGCGCACCCACCGGCCGAGGTCCTCGCCCTGGTGCACGACCTTGCTGGGCTCGGCCGGCAGCGGGCCGCCGGCCTCCAGGTGGCGCCGGACCAGATGGAAGGCACGCTGCCACTCCGCCGGCCAGCTCAGGCACCACGACGGGTCGATGTCCTCCAGCCACCGCCACCAAGCCGTCAGATCACCGGCCTGCAGCCGGTAGGCCCCGGCCACCTGGTGCAGGAAAGACCAAGCAGTCTCACCCGGGACGGGAACGACCCGCAGGACTGCTTCCACACCCATTGCCTTCCCCACTGCCCGCCATCCGACTGGCGGCGCCGGCGCATGCCCGGGCGTCTGCGGCCAGGACCGGCCAGTCTGCCCCGGCCACCAGATACGTGCCGGGGCATCGGCCGTCCCGTCGCTCGCGGGAGTGGGTGAGGAAGCCTTTCCGGCGGCCGAGGTTCCTCCACCACCCACAGTGATCTCTACAGGTACGGACAAGGTGCCTTCCCACGCGGGGGTGGCGGCCCTGCGTGCGCGACCATCGTGGAGCGTTCCCCCTGCGGGGAGTCGCGGGTACACGTGGCAGTGTGCGACGGTCGGCAGACAACGAGACCGACCGGCACACCCCCTGGGCGCCGGTCTTTTGGAAAACTGGGAGTTGCCCCGCCCCGGGCACCCGGCGACGAGCGGTGGGAGCGTGTCGACTACTGCGGCTGGATGCAGCCGCGTGAATCCCATCCGGACCTGTGCGAGGACTGCCAGAGCCGGGCCGTCGCAGTACAAGCGCAGGCCGAAGTCGACGAACGCGAGCGCCAGGAGCAGGAGCGGCGCCGCCAGGAGTACGAAGCTGAGCAGGCCACGCAGAAGGCCGGCGGCTGGCTCTCCCGCTTTCGCACCTGACGCAAACAGTCTTTCGTCAACGGCGCGGGCAAGCCCAATGTGGTGCAGCCGTTCCGGGCCGTGTCCATGGCCTGCTTCTCGTCAGTCAGTCAGGCCGGTTGGGATGGGCCTGGAGTTGCTGCCAGTAGCGCCGTACGTGTTCCTCGGCTTCCTGTACGGCTGACCATGCGGCCTTGTTCGGCGCGGGTGGTGGGGTCTTGTCGGTTGCAGGGTCGGGTGCGGGTGTGGTGCGTCGCCACGGGGGGCGGGCGGTGCTGGCGCTATGGCGGTTGCGTGACGGGTGGGTGGCGGCCCATCGGGCGGCGAGGATGATGCCGATGGCTGCCGCGGCGGTCAGGGCGGGTATCGCGTGAGGAGCGGACATGGGCCGTGGGACCTTTCCGTGTGGAGAAGACCTGCAAGCAGGGGGTTCCGGTATCCACGTCACACCGGCATCCCGTCCACTTCGCATGTGAAGCCAGCCCGGCCAGGTGTTGGTCATACGGCGTGTAACGGTGGCGCCGGCTCGGTCGACGGCGGACTTGACCTCGGCGAAGATCGCACCATGAAGGGTGGCGGCGCGCAGCCTCTGTCCAGGCGCGCCCCTCACAGTCGCTGGCCGCCGGCACTACTGGTGAAGACCGTTGAAAGGGAGCTGTGGCCACCTGGGCTGGTGGCATGAGCACTCACTGTTGCCGGCTCTGATCGGTGATGTGCTGAGCGGAGTTGCGGGCCTGGCCAGCGACCGTGCCGGCCTGATCGCGGGCTTCGTTCTGGGTGGCGCGGGTGGCCTGGCCAACGGTGTCCTTCACTTCCTCGGCCGCGCTCTGTACTACCTTTTGGGCGCCTTCCTTCAGGTTCTGCGCAGACTGGACTGCGGCCTGCTTTACGGGTTCGAGGGCTTCTTGCCCCTGTTCCATCAGGCCGGAGGCGGCCTGCTGTTCGCTCTGCGAGGTCGGCAGCAGGGAGGAGGCCAGCACCCCGGTGCCGAAGGCGATCAGGCCGGCCGCCAGTGGATGCCCTTGTGTCTGTCGCATGGCCTGTTCGGGCGTCTGCCTGACCGCTTCACCGGCCTGCTGGGCCGCCTCGCGGGCGGTGCCGGTGGCCTGTCCGGCGCTTTCCTGCAGGGAACCGGCCGCTGACCGGGCATTGCTGGCGAGGCTTTGCGCGGTGTCTGCGGCGGAGCCCATGACCCGTTCCCGCAGGCCGGCGACTTTGCCCCGTACCCGGTCGGTGCGGCGGCGGACCATCTGGCGGGGGCTGGCCCGGTCAGCGAGCCGGTTGACATCGGTGGACAGGCGGTCGCGGGTGGCGTCGATGTCCGCTCTCATCTGGTCGGGTGACGTGCCCATTGGGTGTTTTCCTTCATCGTTTCGATGGTCTTCTCGGGCGTGGGGGAGACGGTGCGCATCCGGGCGCGGCCCAGCGCGTAGAGCACGGCTGCCACCACGGCCCATATGGCGGTGACGATCAGCGCAGCCCAGCCGCCGTCCATCACGTTGGCCAGGCCCAGGACGGCGGCCAAGGTCAGAAAGAGCAGGGTCATGTAGCCGGCGAACCCGGCCCCGCCGTACATGCCTGCCGCCTTACCGGCCTTGGTCGCTTCCTGCCTGACCTCAGCCTTGGCCAGCTCGACCTCCTGACGGAACAGGGTCTGGACGTCCGAGGCCACCTGAGACAGCAGCTCACCCACGGAATAGTCCCCTCCGTAGGAGCCGCCCTGATTCGGTTGCATCGAGGACATCTCACCCCCCTGGATGCGGAGGCGCTGGCATGTCACCCGCAGCCGGACGTGTGGGCGGCACGGGCGGCGGTGCGTATGGCGCGGGCGGCGGCGACACCGGCTGCGGTGGTGTCCACTGACCGGCACCCGGCGGTGGCGTCGGTATGTCGGGATCAACCGCGTACTGCGGCTGCACCGCTCCTACGGACTGCTCCTGCCCGCCGTCGCCGGACTGCGCGGCCTTGCCCGCCACCTTCCCCAGATGCCCCACAGCCAGCCCGGCCAGCAACGCCCCTCCCAAGAACATCCCTGGACGCCGACGGGCGAAGCTCTGAAGATCGCCGGCCATGCCTTCGACTCCCTGCCTGTCCACATAGTCGGCCGCCCGACGCCCGCGGTCGGCCACCTGAGTCGCGACGCTGCGGACGGGCGAGCCCTCCGGAGCGTTCTCCGTGAGCTCGGCCAGGTCCTGTGCCCACTGCCGCAACACCCCCGCAGCCCGCCGGGTCTGTCCTTCGGCTTCGTCCAGGGCACGGCTGCACAGCTCCCGGACGACTGAGCCGGCCTGCTGCCGAGCCTCTCCCGTGACCTCCTTCGCCTGCTGGACCGCCGTAGACGCCACTTGGCCCGCGGCCTGTCTGGCCTGATCGGCGGTGGCCGACGTCTCGACCCTGGCTGTCTCCCCGGCCTGCTGCAGCTTGCCGCCCCCGTCATGTACGGACTCACTCATCAGCAAATCTCCTCGGCGAGCCAGCCCCATGGCTCTCATGGGGTGCTTCACCCGAGTGACTGATTAGAGAATTTTCACACAAATTTACAAGAAGTGCGTGAATTGGGAGGAGAAAGCCGAGAGGCCGCGCAGAAGGCTGGCGGCCGGTTGCCCCGCTTCCGCAACTGACCGAGCAAGCCGCAACGACCGACTGCGCGGGCAAGCCCAGGACAGTGCTGGGCAAGCCCGCATTGTCGGTGGCGGCTATAAGGCTGATCGCCATGAACGGCGATGGGCAGCTGCTGAAGGTACGCGTCTACGGCCACGACCACGACCACGACGACCCCGGCCCGCTCCCACACCGGACCTACGCTGAACTGGTCGGCGGACCACTGGGCGGCCTGCTGCTGGACATCCACGGGTGGCGGACCGAGGAAGTCGACGACGGAGTGGCCCTGTCCACTGAACTCAGGCGGTGGCCCGGCGGCCGCGCCCTGTACGACCCGCCCCTGGTGAACCCCGCGCCCAGGGACGGAGACGAAGTGCACGCGCAGCGCAGCCCCGGCCCGCGGGGTGGACGCCGGGGGAGTTCACTGCCTCATGCGCGCGACGCGCGCGTTAGGCCCTGCCGGTCCGGGGGAAGGGCCGGTGGGGTGTGCGGGAGAATCCGGACGTGACGATTGACCGCCGCCCGCTGGGCACAGGCCCCCTGCACATGGACGACCCCACCGCCGAAGCCGAGCGCGTCCCGCGTGCCCGGCTCGCCGCCGAGCGCCTGCCCACCGTCCTGCCCGCCCCCACAGTGGCGCCGCGTCCGACTGGTCGCCGCGTCCTGGGCGCCGCCCCCGACGCGTGAGTCGGGCTGCTGGGGACGTCGGCGGGCAGGGAGAGGGAGGACACGGAGTCATGAGCACCACTCGCCCCTTACTGACCCAGCGCGAAGCCGCCGCCGCGTGCGGCGTGAGCCGTACGACGATCCGGCGCCGCCGGAAAGCCGGCGAACTGCCCGGGGCCGTGCTCGACGAGGACCGCGGCTGGCTCATCCTCACAGAGGACCTGCTCGTCGCCGGGTTTCGGCTGAACGCCTTCGCGCCCTCTGATCCCACGGCACGCCCACAGCGCACTCGGCCGGGACCGATCCGGGCACACCGGCCCCGGCGAGGGTGAGCTGCGGGCTGAGCTGGAGCGGCTGCGCCACGAGCACGTCCTGGCGCTCGCCCGGGAGCAGCACGCCCGCGCGCTCGCCGAGACCGAGGTCCGCCACCTGAAGGAACGCCTGCAGGAGCGGGCCGCCCACATCGAGGACCTGCAGCGCGCCCTGGCGGACCTGGCCCCGGCCCCGGACCTCGCGACCGTCCCTTAGCCCGCGCCGCCGTGCCCGCGTCGGCCCATGCCCATGCCCATGCCCCTGCCGCAGCCGAGGGCGCCGGGCACGGCTTAGCCTCGGGCAAGCGGCGTCGCTGGCGGCCGGGCCGCGACTGACGCCACCTGGTGGCGCTATGAGGCTGCGATGGGTCTTGTGTGCGTTTGACGTGCACGCGTGCACGTGCACCCTTGTGCCTCCGGCATCTGCGCGCACGCCTCCGGCCGGTTTCTGTATCACTGCAGCTCACCAGGCGGTTTCGGCATGGTCGGGGAGGCTGACATCCCTCTCTGTGCGCCCCTACCGCTCCTGGCTTGACGGAAAGGGCGGGAGGGAGCGGGTGGGCCGTGAGGGCGCGCCTTGGAGATTGGGAGGCCTGGAGGTTGCTCGCGCGTCGGCGGGACCTTCGCGCGTGCCCGGCCGGGATGGCCGGCGGCGGTAGGGGGTGCTGGTCAGGGGGTGAGGGTGAGGGCGTGGCGGAGGGTGTCGCGGCAGTCGATGAGCTGGTCGATGCCGACGAGCTGCAGAACGCGTCGCACCGAGGGTGTCGGTTCGGCGAGGCGGAGCCAGCCGCCGGCTTGGGTGATGTGCTGGTGGGCGGTGATGAGGATGTTGATGCCGCTGGAATCCATGAAGGCGACCTGACGCATGTCGATCACGATGCGGGGCCGGGTTGTGCCGGTGATGTCCAGGGCCTGCTGGAGTGTCTCGCCGGTGTGGTGGTCGATCTCCCCGGCCAGGGTCAGCATCCGGATATCACCCGTGGCGGTGACCGCGATGGACAGCCCGCCAGGCTGCCGCGCCTGCTCAGCTTGTTCGGGTTTCAGCCTGGGTGTTTCCGCCATGCCGGTGATACTTACACACCGAAGGCCTCATCACGGGTGTCATGCCGCAGGCACGGGTGACGTGTTTGGTGCGACGAAAACCGGCACGGCAACGCACGGTGTGTCCTGTGGACACGCGGATAAATGGCAGGCCGGGTTATACGGGGCGGCGAGGATGAACGCGATGAATGCAGTACCGGTGGGCGAGGGCGGGACCCTGCCGTACGAGCGAGCCATACAGACCATGGTCGTATTGGACGGGGACGGAACCGATATCGCCCACGCCCGCCACCTGGCGGCCGGCTTTCTCACCCGGGTGCAGGCTGAGCACGGCCTGCCCGTCTCTCAGCGCGCCGTGGATATGACGCAGCTGGTGGTCAGCGAGCTGGTCACCAACGCCCGTAAGTACGCCCCCGGCCCTGTCGCGCGCGGGGCGGGCAGGCATCCCCCCGTCGCCTGCCCGCCCCGCGCCCCGTCGCCCGGCGCCGAGCGGGCCGCGCATCCGGGGAAGCGGGCGGCGCGTGCAAGAGCGTCCCGGAGCATCGGATATGGGCGCTCTCTCCTCAGTATCGGAGCCACGGGGATCCGGCAGGAGCGGCCTCCGGACTTCCGTTCCGCCTGAGGAGCCGCCTTTTGATCGATGCCGGCGACAGGGATCCGTATCGGCGGCAGCATCGGCTGCTGCGCATGACGACGCGCCGCCGAGGGGATTTCTACGCGACGCGCTGCCCCGGTCCCACGGCCGGTGTCTGAGCGTCCCGGTGGTCCAGGGACGCAGAGGGGGCCGTGCCGACTGCGTTCGGCACGGCCCCCGCCCGAGTCTCTCACCTAGCCACGCCGCGACCGCTGACGGCTGCGCATCTTGTGCGCAGGCGTCTGCGCTGTGCGCTGATCTGCCGTGGTGGGGCCTGTGGCCGGTGTGCTGGCGGCCGTGGTCGGCCCCGTGGTCGGGCCCCGGATGATCTTGGTCGGGTCTGTGGCCGGGGGTGTTGCGCAGCTTGTGCGAGGCGTCTGTGGATGCGCGGGATGCGTCCAGCCGACGCGCTGCCAGACGGGTGCGCATGGCCCGTTGCGGAGGATGCCGGTCGGCGTCGTGGCGAGGGCGGGGACGCTCGGCAGGGCGTCCGGTGAAGTTCATGCGCCGAGTCTCCGGTGGGACTGGTGTCGGCCGGTTCACCCGGTGCGGGTGATGCCGTCAGGCCGGGGCCGGGGTCAGCATGAACTGGTCTGTGCAGGGGTGAACGTATGCGTTACGAGTCGGGTCCACGGCCCTGTTCCGGACAGCGCTGCGCAGGTGCTGCCCGAACCGGACGCCGCGGTGCTGGGTGAGGACACCGTTTTGTATTTGTACGGGCCTGTCGTCGACGAGGCGCATCTCTTCGGTCTCCTGGCCCGTTTTCGCATACTGGTCCTGCTGGTCACGGAGATGCGGCAGGTGCCCTCACCGGTCAACGGTGACCGGCCGCCGCCCACGGATCAGCCCTGACGCAGCCCACCTGCTCTGGTCGCGCGCTCAACTACGCTGAGGCTTCCCTGACGCGGCGCTGCGGTTCATAGTGAGAGCAGTACTACTGCGCAACGGAGGCGGTCATGCTCCTCCTCGGCATCATCCTGCTGGTCGTCGGCTTCGTCACCGGCATATCGATCCTGTGGACGATCGGAATCGTCCTCGCGGCCATCGGCGCGCTCTTGTGGATCATGGGGGCCATGGGGCACGCGGTCGCCGGACGCCGGCACTACTGGTGACCTCCCCGCACACACTGCATCCAGCAGCGATCTCGCAAGCAGGGCCCGGCGCACCCGCCCAGACGCTCTCTGACATGTCCAGGGGACGTATTGGCCGAGGTCGTGGATGGGACGCTATACCGGTGCGGAGGGACCGTCGCTGCGCAGGCCAGTCAAGGGATGCCGCGAGCACGGGCCCTCGCGCTGGAAGCCGGTCATAGCTGGGCTGGTGGTGGCCGTGGGCGGTGTGCGCCGGGGGATCGGAAGCGCGCTTTGGGTCTGGTTGTGTGTCGGCCGGTGCCTCGCGTCTTGCTCCGTGTGAGCCGCAAAGCGGCGTACCGGAGGGATGGCACGCGGTCCGGCCGCGCTTTCCAGGATGCACGGCCGGACCGTTTCGCAGGGCGGAAGCCCGCGCACTCGTATCCTCCGTCATTGCTGGCCGATAAACGGGCAACGCGCCCGTGACAGGACAAGAACATGCACGGTCGCAGACAGCCCCTGCCTCCCCCCCTGCGTCTGGTATTGCTCGCGGAAGAGGTGAGTGCTTCGTCGACGGCGCGCCGCCGACTGCGCGGGACGCTGCCGTGTCTACGGCCCGGCTGTGCGGCGAGCCCGCGGCCGTGTCCGCCGGTCTGAACCTTTTGATCGGACTGCGTCGCCTTCTGGCCGAGGGGGGCCGGCTCCTGGTCACCGGCCTTCAGCACCGGCTGGCAAGCGTGCTATGCCTGACCGGGACCGAAATGCTGCTGACCCCCGACGCCGCACGGGACGCTCGACCACGCGCAGCCCACCTCGTTCATGGCTGCATCAGGGCCGGTCTGCTGGCGCCGGGCGTGGCTTTGGGCGCTTCTCCTTTCCAGCGCCCGATTGGTCGGAGATGATCAATTTTGCGGCCGCGTGGCAGGGTGCTGCGCCGCTTGATCAATGGTGAGGGAGAGCGAGATGGCCACCGGCACGGTGAAATGGTTCAACGCGGAAAAAGGCTTCGGCTTCATCGAGCAGGACGGCGGTGGGCCTGACGTGTTTGTCCACTACTCGGCCATCGCCGGCGGCGGCTACCGGGAGCTGCAGGAGGGCCAGAAGGTCCGCTTCGACATCACCCAGGGGCAGAGAGGGCCGCAGGCCGAGAACGTCACGCCGGCCTGAGCGATGACACCGACTGATGCCCGGCCGCCGGATACGGCTGGCACCGGCGGCAGCGGCCTGCACCCCCTCACCTCCCCCTCCTGCCCCCACAGCACGTCGTGGCCCCCTCTTCGCTGCCCACGCTGCTGACGCCGACGAGCAGCGCCTTTGTGACCTCGCTTCTGAAGACCTGGGCGATGTGTACTCCGCGACGGCAGCCGTTGTATCCCCATGGCCTGGACGTGGAATTCACCCATGTTGAGCACATCGAGTTCGACCCGTGGTGAGCATCGGCTGCGCAATGACACCACGTGATTGGACAGCTGATGCGCTGTCACGCCGAAGGTGATTGCGCAGCTGTGCCGGGGCCGGCGCCCAGAACGCGGCGCCCGGTCGTCGGACGCCGCGCTGGATTGGTGGCGGTCGGGCTGGTGGGAAGGAGTTGGGCGGCGAGCTGGGCACGCGGCGCGGACGGCAGCTTGGTGTCGGCCTCGGTGGCGGCGCGGACGGCTTCGGTGCCCAGCGGGCGGCGACGGTCGGTCATTGCTTGATTCTCTCTGCCGCCGGGAATTTTTTTCATTGCCTGGCTGGGGTGCCGTTTCGGTTCCAGGGCACGTGCGTGTCGCATGGGCGAGACGGTGAGCTTTGGTGAGGACCAGGCGGTGGTCCTGGCGGTGGCGCTGCCGGCCGGAGCGAGGGTGAGGACTGGAAGGTGCGGCGGTGACATCGCCGGACGCAGCCCTGTGTAGTCCGGTGCTGACATGAATGGTGGGTAAGAGGTCGTCTCATTTGGCGAGTCTGCGGTAACAGATGAGGGTGCAGGCGATGGCGGTGAAGGCGAGGAAGTGGTCGGCTTTTCGTTCGTAGCGG
>NZ_JBITSF010000032.1:0-63878 GCF_044540485.1 Streptomyces sp. NPDC085946
CCCGCCCCCACCCGCAAGACCACAAACATCTAGGTCGATGTCTTCACTTCGGTGGTGGGGGGTGGGCGCCGGTGGGGGCCAGAGGCCACGACCCGCCCCCCCCCCACCACCCGTCTGGCATGGGGCAGAGCATGCGCAATCGGCGTCCGTGCACTACGCACCGCCTGCACCGGCACCACCGGTATTGCCGTCGATGAGGCCCAGGTCCTGAGCCGCCCCTCGGTGCTGCCGTGGAGGCCGCGCGGTCGGCGGCCCAGCTCTGCGCAACCGGTGTCGCGCACACTGCGGAACCGGCGGCTGCGCATTGGTCTGCGCAGGTCGTCTGCCGTTCGGCGGTTTGCGGTGACGCGGAGGGCGTGTTGGTCGCGGGCAAGCGGGTGTGCTTCGACGTCATCCAGGATGCCGCCGGTGTCCGGGCCGACAACGTCAGCCCCGTGACCCCGGGGTGTTGTGGCGCCGGCGGGGAACCGGGAGGCGACACGGCCACGCAGGAATGAGCTGGGCGGCTCGCTGGGACGGCCCTTGGGATCGATGCGGCCGGACGCCTGCCCGTGGTGCACGGAGCCGGGGCAGGCCGGCGCCGACGGCCGAACGGGCGGTGCGGCATCATGACTGCGACTGCCTGGAACCCGCGCCGGCCGTGCCCGTCAGGGCGCACGGCCGGGCTGCGCACCGGGGAGAGAGTCCGGTGCTTTTTCATCTTCTGCCGCAACCGGCCGGTCCGTAGGTTCCCACGCCGGATGTGGGCCGGAGCATCAGGGATTCGCGGGGTTACGGGTTACATCCCGTTCGGGCCGGCGGTTGGCGTGTACGGAAGCGGACATGGCCGTCCCGGGGAGGGCATGTGCCGGGCGGGAAGGGGAGCGCTGTACAAGAGGCGAGGGGCCCGGGACTGATGGCTGCCTTGGCCCCTCGCCTGTCGCGTATTCGCCGATGGGAGAGAAGACGGCGGATGGCGTGTATGTGCTGCCCTGCTCAACGACCGCTCCTGCAACAGGTCACCGGTCGAGACACAGGCGGAGCCGGCTGTACGAGGGCGGGAGCGGTGGTGCTCGCGGTGGCCCTCGAGGTGCTGGCTGTCGCCGACTGCGGGCGTTGGTGCCCGGCGGGCCTGTGCGTGTGCCTGGCTGCGGCCGCGGGTGGGTCAGGGAGCGAGGGCGTGGCGGAGGGTGTCGCGGCAGTCGATGAACTGGTCGACGCCGACGAGCTGCAGGACGCGCAGGACGGAAGGGGTCGGTCCGGCGAGGCGGAGCCAGCCGCCGGCTGCGGTGACGTGCTGGTGGGCGGTGATGAGGATGTTGATGCCGCTGGAATCCAGGAAGGTGACCTGGCGCAGGTCGATCACGATGCGGGGCAGCTTGGTGTCGGTGACGTCCAGGGCCTGCCGGAGGTGATCACCGGTGTGGTGGTCGATCTCCCCGGTTACGGTCACCACGCGGATGCCGCCCGTGGCGGTGACCGCGATGGACAGCCCGCCAGGCTGCTGCGCCTGCTCGGCTTGTTCGGGTTTCAGCCTGGGTGTTTCAGCCACGCCGGTGATACTTACACACCGAAGGCCTCATCACGGGTGTCATCCCGCGGGCACGGGTGATGCGCTTTGTGTGACGAAACCGGTGCAAGAGCGCACGGTATGTGCTGTGGACACGAGGTAAGCGGCAGGCCGGGCTGTACGGGGTGGCGAGGATGAACGCGATGGATGCAGCGCCTGCGGGCGAGGGCGGGACCCTGCCGTTTGAGCGGCTGATACAGACCACGGTGGCACTGGACGGCGACGGGGCGGACATCGCCCACGCCCGCCACCGGGCTGTGGACTTTCTTGCCCGGGTGCAGGCCGAGCACGGCCTGCCCGTGTCCCAGCGGGCCCTGGACGTAACCCAGTTGGTGGTCAGCGAGCTGGTCACCAACGCCCGCAAGTACGCGCCCGGCCCGGTGCTGCTGGATCTGCGGATCGTCGGCGACCTGGTGGAGGTGGTGGTGTGGGACTCCGAGCCGGTGCTGCCCATCGCCCGGGCCGCGGACGCGGGCCGGGTCGGCCAGCACGGCCTGGAGATCGTCATGGCCGTCGCCCAGGGTTTTGAGGTGCAGCGCGAGCCGGTCGGCAAACGCGTCACCGCCCGCATCGCCCTCCTGGACGATCCTGGCGGCATACCCTTGGGACGCAACCCTTTGTGAAGGCGACCCCGCACCCCATCCCCGGACCGGGCACCCGTGGACGGATCGCCGACCGTGAAGGGGGAGGCAAGTGGTTCTGATCGCGTGCCTGCTCCTGCCCGCCATGGCAGTACTGCTGTACAGCATGAGCCGGATCGAGGAATGGCTCGCCCGCACCGCCCAGCCACCCCGCCACGCCCGTCGCCGGCGCCTGTACCTGATCTCCGGCGGCAGGCAGCATGCAGGCACGCGCCGCACGAACAACCGGCGGCACAGGCGGTTCGACGCGGCCTGACCAGGAGCCCGGCCACGACTGCAGACAGCCCCGGCCGAATGGTTCTCAGTCCCGACCGTGATCGGTCAGCGCACCGGCGCCGTGTCCGGACCGTCGCCGAGCGCCGACGCGCCGGGGCGCAGGCCGGGGCCCGCCGTCCCGGCCGGATCGGGGACATCGCTGCCCACGAGCTCTGCAAAGCCCGCCGCCGGCGTCACGGACCGCCACGTCAGCGGCCGGCCGGGGCCGGGTACGACGCCGTCGAGGCGTTCGGCACCGAGCACACGCTGATCCTGGAACACGGCTGCGAAAGTCCGGTCGACTGCTTCGTGAGCGAATGGGTCACAGACCTGCAACTCCCGGACGGCGCGGGCCTGCTGTCTGCCCCGCTGGCGGCTGATACCGCACGCCACTACGACCAGGCCGTCTTTGTCCGCGACCAGCAGATGGTGGCCCGCCGCCCCGATTTGTGTCTGGCGTTCGTCCGCGACACCGGCGAGGTACTGCCCCTGGAGGAGCAGGCGAGAGCTGCTGGCATCCCCGTCCAGCGCGTCCTGCTTCCGTGACGTACGATCCGGGAGGCTCGGCCGACGCCGTCGGGTGCTTGAACGCACCGTGTCCTGGCTGGCCGGATGCCGTCGCCTGCACCGCCGCTACGAGCGCAAGACCGAGCACTTCCCCGTCTTCGTCGCCATTGCTGCGGCCCTCATCAGCTACCGCAGACCCACCACCTGAATCAGCCCGTCAGGTCCCCGGACCGGTGCGCGCGAAGAGGCAGAACGGGTGGCCCGCCGGGTCGTACAGGACGCGCACGTCGGCTTGAGGCTGGAAGTCCGCCACGGTTGCCCCCAGGGCGAGAGCCTGCTCGACGGCTGATGACAGATCGTTCACCTCGATGTCCAGGTGCATCATCATCTGTTGCTCGGACCGTGTGGAAGGCCACCGCGGAGGTGTGAAGAGCGGCTCCGTCTGGAACGACAGTCCGGTACTGCCGTCGGGCGGCCCGATCTCAACCCAGCCCGGTTCCTCCTTCCGTACCGGCCACCAGAGCAGGCCCTGATAGAACTGCGCCAGTTCATGGGGGTTCGGCGCATCAAGAGTGGTCGCGGCCAACGAGAAACGCGGTTGGGACTTCATGCAGTACTGCTGCCCACTTCCGCTCCTCACAGGCCAGCCACCCATCTCCAGGCCGCTGCCAACGCCTCGCGATGTCCCTTCCTACGGGCACCCCGATCTGTCCCGTCAACACCGGGCGGAGTCTGCTCACCCCGTACCTGGGCGCGCAGCGTGCCGGGCAGGAGGGCCGCGTCTTGGCTGCCGCATGGAACATTGCGGTCATCGAGACGGTCACCGACCCCTACGGGCAGCCCGACCCGCTGTCCCGGGAAGACCGGCAGCGGGTGCGGCAACCGGCCAAGCGAGGCCGGATAGAGATGGTCATCGCGCGGTGGCCGACGTCCATCGCCCCGAACCGGTCCCGTGACCTGCGGTACTGCGAGATCATCGAGCCTCACAAACAGGGTGTGAGCGTGCGCTGTTCTCGGGCGCCGCTGCGGACGGGGGGCGCTGGGATGACCACGGCGAGCATGCTGCACGACAGACACCGGCTCCTCGGCCACCTGGCCAGTGGCACGGTGTCCGGACGGACCGGTGTACTGCGGGGCGTCGCCCCCGAGGGCGACGCCCCGAAACCGGTAGCCTGGCTGCTCCCCGCAGGCGGCGGCATCGAATGGACGACGCCGATCCGGGCGATCGAGCCGGTCACGGCACCCACGCCGGACCGGCCGCGCCGCGGACGCTGACGGCCGGACACCGAGGAGAGGCGAGCCGTGATTCGGCAGGCAGGCGCGCACCCGCCCGCGCGGCACGAGGTCTTCAACTGCAAGCTGTGCCCCGGCAAGGGCTCGACGGCGGAGATCGCCGGCGTGGGCGAACGCATGGCGCGCTGGCGGGTGTGCCACTCGTGCGACTTCTGGCTGACCTGCATCGGCTACCGGCACCTCGGCGACCAGGACCCCGACGGCCGGCGCGTGCTGCGCGTCGACGGACGCCACTACATGACATGGACCGAAGAGCAGGGTCGCCCGCCCGAGACCGGATACACCAGCCGCGCCGACCGCCCGTACGTCCTGCTGGAGGACGGGATCGTACGCAACGCGCGCTGGCTGTGGCTGATGGGCTCGATCCCGGACCGGTTCCGCGAACAGCTCCCGGACAACGCCCGCTTCCTTGATCCCTGACAATGACGGCAGGGCCGGTTTCACGTGGAACGAGCCGGGTCTGAAGCCTGTGCTGTGCGCCTGACAGACCAGACGAAGCACGCCGCCCACCGGCACAGACCGGCAGCCCGCACCGAGCACCGCACCGGCCGGCTTCCCGGCGACCATGCCCGCCGGGGAGCCGTGCTCTTCGACGGCGACCGGAGGACCAGGGACGCCGTCCCTGCCGTCCTGGCCTGAATGTGCTGCCCGGGCAAGGGGGAGTGATCTCCGGGTCCGTATGCTGCGCCAGCCCGGCGAACCGCTCACTGAAGGGAAACCTCACCGTGTTCCAGCAGACCCCCGTCTACGACCGCCTCGTCGCCGAACGCGGCGACATCCCCGTCCAGGTCCGCGGGGAAGCCGACCGCATACACCGCGACCTGGCCCAGGTACTGCCCCAGACATCCACCTCCCAGCCGAACGCCCCGCAGAGCGTTTTCGAGCCGAAGACACCTTCCCGCGCTCTTTAGAGCTTTGGCCGTTGCCTTGCCCTTGCGGCCTCGCACTCGCGTGCAGCCGGGGTCTGCGCAGCCGGGCGGCTCAGGACATGGACGGCAGTCGGTAGACGGCGTCCTGGCACCATGCTGCCGCCCCGGTGCTGGCCTTGACGGCGACACCGCTTCCGCAGGCGCCGTCCTTCTGCCGCCGGGTACGGCTACCGACCGGGACAGACAGCCTGGACGCCGGTACCCGCATACGCCCTCAGCGCCAAGAGGAGCAGAGACCCGCGGTCCTATTCCGTCACCGGTCGGCCCCGATAGCTCCGCCACAGCGCGACCACGCCCCGTCCCAGACACCTTCCACCGTGCGCACGGCCCGCCGTCCTGATCCTGTACCACGCCCCGCCTGCTGATGTTCCCCTCCACAGCCACCGCATCACGGGCGCCCACCAGCCGGCCGGTACGATCTCCGGCCGCTCCACCACCTGCCGCCACGCCCAAGCCGTGCTGCGGGGCAGAACCCCTGGTACCGGGCACGGATGCGGCGTACCGACGACCAGGTCCAGCAGCCGACGGACGAGGTCGTCTCCTGGATCTGCCACATGGGATCGAGCGCCTCTGGGCCGCGGGTTCTACCGCCGGTAGAATAGGCGGCATGAGCAAGCCGACGAGCATCAAGACCAGCGAGGAAGTGCGCGACCGGCTGCGTGTCCTTGCCGAAGAGCGCGGCACCACCATCACCAAGCTGCTGGAAGAGTTCGCCTCCCGCGAGCTCACGGAAACCGAACGGGAGCAGCGCGCTGCCGAGGCGGCCCGTGAGCTCGGCATCCAGTACACCGAGCAGGTCCAGCAGGCCGGTCAGGATGCCTGGGCGAAGATCCGCGCCCATCAGGGCGGCGCCGCCGCGTGAACCTGACGGCTGTCCTGGACCACACTGCTCTGGCCGCCCTGTACCGGGCCGACCCCTTCTTCACCGGCCTCTACATCGAGGCCTCGCGCGGCACCGGCCGCGTCATCATCCCCTCCCTGTCCGTCCTCGCCGCCGAGCGGCAGGTTCCCAGGGCAGGCAGGCACGCGGCATCCTTGTGGTTCGCCGAGAACGTCCCCTTCACCGCCGCGCACTCCGTGGACGCGATGGACTGGAAGGACGTGGACTGGCCGGTGGCCCACGCGGCTGCGATCGCCTGGCACGCGATCAAGGCAGGCGAGCCTGTCACGGTTCTGTCGCTGGAACCCGAGCTGTACGCGGGTACCGGTATCACGCCGCTGAACCCCACCTGACCCGCACTCCGGGCAAAGGCGAGGCCGTTCTCCGCCTGCATGAGAAGCACCGGCTCATCGGTCCTCTGGTCTACGGCGCGGTGTCCGGGCGGAGCGGTGTGGAACGCCTCGTGAAGAGCTTTTCCCGCCGCCCAGGTCACCGCCGTTTCACCGCGGGGCGAGGGGGCGAGCCTGTCCTACCAGCTGTGAGGCGGTCGTCGATCGGACCGTTCGTACGCAGTCGCTTCAGAGCGTGAGTACCGGTCGCGTGGAGAAGTCCTCGTACATGTCCTCTCCGTCCGGTCCGTACACGAACTCGGCCATGACGGGGTTACGGTTGGCGGTCGCCAGGGGGAGCCAGGCCAGCAGGTGGCCGTAGCCGCCGCACACCGACTCGCCCCCATCGCCGCCGTGGACCGCGGTGACATCGCTGGTCAGCTCAGCGCGGTAGGTGTCGTAGGCGATGTGCAGGCCGAAGGCGTTCAGCTCGTTGTGCGGGCCGGTGTCGTCGCCATAGGGGATGCGGTCGAGGGGACAGCCGTCGCCCCACCGGAACAGGGTGCCCGACCCGGCGCCGCAGGCGTGTTCCCACTCATCAGGGCTCGGCATCCGCAGACCACGGGCAAAGAGGGCAGCCGGCATGTCGGCCGGAGGTTCGGTCAGGGGCTCGTCCTCCACGGCCATCAGGACGGTGTCCAGGTGAACGCTGCGGCGAGGGCTGAGGATCCGCTCGAGGTGGGTCCGCAGATCGGGCCCGTAACCGTAGCCCTGCTCCCGGCTTTCGGCGTAGTCGGCGGCCTGCTGCGCGGTCGGCTGCCAGGTGTCGACGTCAAAGCCCAGGGACACCCGGCCTCCGGGTATCAGGGCGAACTCCTGCCCGTCCCGCTCGACCCGGACGCGGTGCAGCGGGGCACCGAGGTGTTCCGTGGCCTCGACGAGTGACACCCGGCCGCCCACGTGGTCAGCGGCATTCTGGGCGATCCGCCGGGCGGTGACCTCGTCGAAGGTCCGCCATAGGTCGAAAGTGAGATCAGCGAGCGACATGGCCGGCAGTGTGGCATGTGGCACTGACACAGCACGGAGATGGCCCGGTCGTGTCACCCGTCGTACGCATTGCTGGCGGCGCGGGTGTCCGTGACGAGCTCAGGCGCGGTCGGGACCGCAGACATCCCCTGGCTCCCGTACCGCCCCGGACGGCCCCTGGCCGCGCCTGGCCGGGCAGGACGGTAACGCCTCGGGCGCTCTACGTTCCCGCCCGGCTGGGTTCGGCAGGCGGTCTTCATCATGAAGACGCCGGCCCCGGGCGGAAGGGAATCGTGATGAAGAGCATCAAGCATTCCAGACTGCCCACAAACGCCGGATCAGGTGGGCCGTGGACGGCACCCGGGAACGCATCCTCGCCGCAGTTCTAGTCTTCTGAGTCAGGGATGCGCTTCAGATATGAGGCAAGGCGTTCGAGGATCTCGTCGGCGGGCTTCACCCAGACATACGGCCTGGGGTTTTCGTTCCAGGTCTTGATCCAGGTACGGATGTCTCCCTCGAGCGCCTGGACGGAGGTGTGGACGCCCCGTCGTATCTGCTTGTTCGTCAGCTCCGCGAACCAGCGTTCCACCAGATTCAGCCAGGACGAACCGGTGGGGGTGAAGTGCAGGTGGAAGCGGGGATGGGCCAACAGCCAGTTCTTGACGGCCGCAGTCTTGTGAGTGGCGTAGTTGTCCAGCACCAAGTGCACGTGCAACCCGGCCGGCACTTCGCGGTCGAGCTTGGCCAGGAACTTCTTGAACTCTGCGGTGCGGTGCCGGCGGTGCAGGGAACCGATCACCTTTCCCGTGGCCACCTCCAGGGCAGCGAACAAGGTGGTGGTTCCCGCCCGCACATAGTCGTGGGTGAGGCGCTGCGGGACACCTGGCATCATCGGCAGCACCGGCTGGGTCCGGTTCAAGGCCTGGATCTGCGACTTCTCGTCCACACAGAACACCAGCGCCTGCCAGGCGGGTCCAGATACAGGCCGACGACATCGTGGACCTTGTCGATGAAGTACGGGTCCGTGGACAGCAGAGCCGTCTCGGTGCGGTGCGGCTGAAGGCCGAAGGCCCGCCAGATCCGCGACACGGTCGACTGCGACAGACCCATCTCTTTCGCCATCGCCCGTGTCGACCAGTGTGTGGCATTCTTCGGAGTCGACTCCAGTGTCCGTCTCACCACCACGGCGACCTGTTCATCGCTCACCGTGCGCGGTCCGCCCGGCCGCGGCAGGTCACCCAGCCCGGGCAAGCGGTCGCGCACAAACCGCATCCGCCACTTGCCAACCGTGTGCTCCTCCGCCCCGACCTGACGCGCCACCTCGCGATTGGTGGCACCCGTGGCACAGGCCAGGACGATCCGGCAGCGCAGAGCCAACGCCTGCGGCGTTGATCTGCGCCGGACCAACTCTTCCAGCTGATCGCGCTCTTGAGCAGTCAGCACCAGTTCAGCCTTGGGCCGTCCCATCCGAGCCATGCACCGACTCTACTAACGAAACGAATTCCAGACTCAGAAGACTAGTCTTCTGAGTCTGGAATTCTATTCAGATGTGTAGGGTTGCGGGGTGGCGCGTACTGGGCGGCCGAAGGCCGAGTTGATCCTGTCGGATGCGGAACGGGCTGCGCTGGAGGGATGGGTGCGGCGCCGTTCCACGCCGCAGGCCTGGGCGCTGCGCTGCCGGATCATCCTGGCCTGCGCGAGCGGCGCATCGAACAAGGACGTGGCCGCGCAGGTGGGCTCCACGCCGCATGCGGTGGGCCGGTGGCGGAAGCGGTTCGTCGAGCACCGGATCGCCGGCCCGGGTGACATGCTGCGCCTGGGCGGCCCGCGGACGGTCACCGACGAGCAGGTCGCCGCGGTGGTGAAGCGGACGCTGGAGTCAACGCCGAAGAACGCCACGCACTGGTCGACGCGGGCGATGGCGAAGGAGATGGGCCTGTCGCAGTCGACCGTGTCGCGGATCTGGCGGGCCTTCGGCCTGCAGCCACACCGCACCGGGACGTTCAAGCTGTCGACGGACCCATACTTCGTCGACAAGGTCCACGACGTGGTCGGCCTCTATCTGGACCCGCCCGAGCGGGCCTTGGTGTTCTGTGTCGACGAGAAGTCGCAGATCCAGGCCCTGGACCGGTCCCAGCCGGTGCTGCCGATGATGCCCGGCGTCCCGCAGCGGGTCACCCACGACTACGTGCGCGCGGGCACCACCACATTGTTCGCCGCACTGGAGGTGGCCACGGGGAAGGTGATCGGCTCTCTGCACCGCCGGCACCGGGCCGAGGAGTTCAAGAAGTTCCTGATCAAACTCGACCAGGAGATACCGGCGGACCTGGACGTGCACCTGGTGCTGGACAACTACGCCACCCACAAGACTCCGGCGATCAAAACCTGGCTGCTGGCTCACCCCCGCTTCCACCTGCACTTCACGCCCACCGGCTCGTCCTGGCTCAACCTGGTCGAGCGGTGGTTCGTCGAGCTGACCAACAAGCAGATACGGCGCGGCGTGCACAAAAGCGTCCAAGCGCTGGAGAAGGACATCCGCACCTGGATCGCCGCATGAAACACCGACCCCAAACCCTACGTCTGGACCAAGACCGCAGACCAGATCCTCGAACGTCTCGCCAGCTATCTGAATAGAATTCCTGACTCAGAAGACTAGGGTCCGTCTTCAAAGATCATCGGATGGTGGATCATGGTGGGGTGGTACGCCGTCATGAACTCACCGATCAGGAGTGGGAGTTGCTCGCTCCGTTGATACCGAGGGCCGCGACGGGTCGGCCGCGGGTGTCGGACCGGCAGGTCGTCAACGGGATGGTCTACAAGATCCGGACCGGGATCTCCTGGCGTGACCTGCCAAAACGCTACGGTCCGTGGAAGACGGTCTCTACCTGCTTCTGCCGTTACGCCCTGGACGGCGTGTTCACCCGGGCTCTCCAGCAGATCCAGGCCGAAGCGGATGCGGTCGGGGACATCGACTGGCTGGTGCAGATTGACTCCACCATCGTCCGTGCTCACCAGCACGCCGCCGCCACGGGCCGAAAAGGTGCCCCTATGGTTTTCGTCAAGCGGTGGCCGGAGTCGGTGGCTGGTAGAAGGTTCCGTCTCGGAGCATGGCGAAGAGGACGTCGATGCGGCGTCGGGCCAGGCAGATGATGGCTGCGACGTGGTGTTTCCCCTCGTTTCGTTTCCTGTCGTAGTAGGCACGTGAGTCCGGCTGGGACAGTGAGGCGAAGGCGGCGAGGTAGAAGGCCCGCTTGAGCTGTTTATTGCCTCGTCGGGAGGGCTGTTCGCCGCGGATGGAGGAGCCGGATCTGCGCGTGGCGGGTGCCAGGCCGGCGTAGGCGGCCAGGTGCCCTGCGGTGGCGAAGCCGCTGCCGTCACCGACGTCGATAAGGATCCGGGCGGCGGTCCTGACCCCAATGCCGGGCATCGAGGTCAGGACCTGGGAAAGAGGGTGTGCCTCCAGCAGCTCCTCGATCCTTGCGGCAAGGACTTTGCGCTGGTCAAGTACTGCGGAGAGCGAGGCAGCCAGACTTGGGACGATCAGCGCGGAGGCCTCGGTGCCCGGAACAACGACAGTCTGTTCGTCGAGTGCGTCGAAGATGTCCGCAACGAGCCGTTCTGCCATGCGTGGCGCCTTGGGCCGCAGCAGGGTCGCCAGCCGTCGCCTGCCGGCTTTCCGTAACTGGGCTGGTGAGCCGTGTCGTTCGAGAAGGACCAGCACCGCCGGGTGGTCCAGTCGAGGGGCCAGGACCCGCTCGAGTGAGGGATGGATCTGGGTCAGCAGTCCGCGCAGACGGTTCTTGATGCGGGTGACCTCGCCGGCCAGGTCGTCGTCGAAGCCCACGAGCATGTTCAGCTCGGCGACGGTTTCGTCGTCCGGGGCCAGGTCGCGGAGGGTGTGGGGCATGGTGCGGGCGGCATCGGCGATGATCGCTGCATCACGGGCATCGGTCTTCGACTCGCCCGGGTAGAGGTCGGCGATGCGCCGCATCGTCAGCCCTGGCAGATAGGCAACCCGGCACCCCGTATCGCGGGCCACTGCCAGCGGGAGAGCACCCATCGAGGCCGGCTGGTCCACCACGACCAGCACGTTGCCGTGCTTGGCCTGCAGCTTCTCGAACAGTTCACGCAGCCGCGATTCATTATTTGGCATCGGCTTGTCGAACACCTTCTTGCCCGCCGGAGTCAGCGCAGTGCCGTGATGTTCGCCCTTGCCGACGTCCAGACCGAGGTAGATGTCGATCTCACCGTCGTGGCTCATGTCCCTCCCCAGCAGCCTCTTCCCGGTCTCGCACGCGGCATCAGCGTGCCGGCATCCACGTTACGAAGGCCTGCTCATCCACGGTGCGGATGTGAGCGGTCATGCCCCTGATCAGCGGTCTGCCGATGCCTCCCGGCCCGGTGACACCACCTTTTCGATCATGTCGACGAGGGGACCAAGTCATACCGGGCCCGGAGACCGGAGCCCCAATAGCGGAGCCACGGACAAGGTAACGGGGATCCATCGGCGGACGAACCGGACGATCACGCCCTCGGCCGATCCCGAGGGGGGCTGACCACCAAAATCCACCTCGCCTGCGACGGCCGCGGACGGCCCCTCGCCATCCTGCTGACCCCCGGCCAACGCCACGACAGCATCTGCGCACGCCCCCTCCTCGAACGCATCCACGTCCCGCGCACCGGCCCTGGCCGACCTCGCTGCAGACCCGACCAGATCATCGCCGACAAGGCCTACAGCTCTCGCGGCCTCCGCGCCTACCTGCGCAAACGCGGTATCGCGCACACCATCCCGGAGAAGGCCGACCAGCAGCGCCATCGGCTGAACCGCGGCCGCCGCGGCGGCAGGCCGCCCGGGTTCGACCGGGAGGCCTACCGCCGCCGCACCACCATCGAGCGCTGCTTCAACCGGCTCAAAGGCTTCCGCGGGATCGCGACCAGATACGACAAGACCGCCGCCTCATACGAGGCAGCGGTCAGTCTCGCGTCGCTCCTGCTCTGGGCAAGATCTGTTTGAAGACGGACCCTACATCAACCACCCAGCAACCAAGGGCTGGAAGGGGGGGACTTCACCACGACGGCATCCGCGACCACCGCCACCAGGTCGGCTTCGGGGTCCCGTTCGCCGCCTGGCACTTCGGGCCCTTTTTCTGGCTGCTGCGGAAACTGCCCCTCGACACCATCGACATGATCAACAGGATGCTCGACCATGCCGCGGCGAACCGCATGCGTTCGCTGCAACGGCATAAAGCTGCCCCGGGCGAACCCGACACCACGCTGGGCGGTGCCGACGTCGACGTGCCCGGCCTCGGACCTGTCTGACAAATGATCTTGGCTGGGTTCGCGGAGCCAGAGGATGAGTGCTGCGAGGTGGAGTCCGGCCCGGTAGCGGTCGGCGAGTTTGTCGAAGCGGGTCGCGATGGCGCGGAACTGCTTGAGCCGGTTGAAGCAGCGTTCGACGACGTTGCGGGCCTTGTAGAGGTCGCGGTCGAAGGCCGGTGGTCTGCCGCCGGCCTGTCCGCGCCGCATCCGGTTGGCCTTCTGATCAGCTCTTTCCGGGATCACCGCCCGGATGCCCCGGCGCCGCAGCGTCTGGCGGATCGCCCGTGCCGAATAGGCCTTGTCGGCGATGACTGCGTCGGGTCTGCGGCGCGGCCGCCCGACGCCGGCCCGGGGCACTCTCACCGCGTTCAGGACCGCGTCGAAGGCGGTGGAGTCGTTGACGTTGCCGGGTGTGACGAGAACGGCCAGGGGCAGGCCCCGGCCGTCGCAGGCGAGGTGGACCTTGGTGGTCAGTCCGCCGCGGGACCGGCCGAGCGCCTGACCAGCCGCCGCGCGTTCCGGATCTTCCAGTTCGTCCCCCGCCGCCGCCCCCTTTTACGGGCGCCGGCGGCGTGCTGGTGGGCCCGGTTGATCGTGGAGTCGACCGAGACCGTCCATTCCACGGCCCCCACGGAGTCGTCGCGGACCTGGACCTGCTCCAGCAGCCGGGCCCAGGTACCGTCCGCCTCCCAGCGGGCGAACCGCTCATAGACCGTCTGCCAGGGCCCGAAGCGTTCCGGCAGGTCACGCCACGGAGCACCCGTCCGCAACCGCCACAACACCCCGTTGATCACCTGCCGGTGATCCCGCCACGGCCGACCCCGCCCGTCAACACCCGGCAACAGGGGCGCTATCCGCTCCCACGCCGCATCCGTCAGCTCACCACGACCCACCACAAGATCAATTATCAGACAGGTCCTCGGGCCCCGCCACTATGTGGGGGACGAGCATGTGTGGGGCTGGTATCGCGGCTCGGCCGTCGGCCCCTACGCGTGCATGAGCGCACTCATGGCCGTCGAACGGTACGCCGACGACCTCATCGCCCTGGGTATCCCCCCTGAGCGAGTCGTGCACCTGCTGCTGCGCGGCTGCCACAATCTCGCCATGCCCGGGCTGGTCGTCGGCCTGCTCATCCGCCATCTCGAGGCTGCTGGGGATCTCCTCGACTGCTGGCTGGCCTCGCCGGACGTATGGGCTCTGGAGTTCGTGCGGGCTCCCGCCGAGGGACAGTTCCATGTGCGGGGAGCAGAACCGGACGACGTCGTCGGCGCAGAGCGGCGCAGGTGGACCCCGCACCAGGCCGCCACCGAACTCATCCGGCGGGCCATGGCAGCCGGGGACCAGCAGCGGCTCGACACGCTTGCTGAGGTCGCCGACCGCCTGGTCGCCAACGCACAGGCCGAGCCGGAACCACGTGACAACTTCGACGATCAGCTCCTCCTGGTCCAGGGCTGGGCGTCGGTGTTGCGGCCCGAGAATTATCCCGCCCAGCCAGCCCTCGACGGCTCGGTTGTCCGCCGCTACGGGCCTCCCGCCCCGGTCGCTGAGGCGCTGGTCTCGTCTGCTGCTCAGTTCGCCGCCGGCAGTGAAGCCCTGCGCCTGGAACACACCTACACTGACTACGACGGACACCCCAACGGATGGCCGGCGGACACGCTCTTGGCCGACCTCGCGCGTGCACGGCAGTTTGCCGCCGACGATCTGTCGCTCTTCTATGGTCCTCTGCATCCCCACGACGCTCCGGCCGCCGTCGCGGCCGCCGCCGTTACCAGCCACGCGCGCGGGCTCCTCGTCGTCCCGGACGACGACCTGCGCTGGGCGGCAGACGCTCTCCTTGCCGCCCCGGCTACTCCGCCCGCCAGCGCTGTGGTCGGAGAGGTACCGGTGTATCCGATGGCCGCCCTCCGTTCAGCCACCCGTGCGGTGCCCTCTCTGCTGCTCGCCCTGTTCGATCACCTCGGCACTGACCCGGGGCGCATCGAAGAGACTCTCACCGTCCTGGCCACTCGGTCCGAGGCCGTTCGCACCACTCTCGTTACCGGCTGCGCCCCGATGTGGCAGGCGCCCTGCGACGAAGCGCACGACGGCCTCCCTTGCCGACGGCACAAGGCCCTGTGGGCCGCCACCCAGGCAGGTATCAGCGACTGCCGCCTCGGTCCCTGGAACGTGGAGACACAGAGGCGGCAGCCACTCCTCCTGCCGCCCCCCTACACGGCCACCCTGCCCACCGTCCCTCCCGCCGACATGCTCGTGAGCCGGCTCGCGATGCCGATCGCCTGCACCGCCGCCGCCCGCGGCATCGCCTGCCTGGCCTCGCAGAGCGCTGCCCTGCTCCCGGTGCTGATGGACGCGCACCGCACCGCTACCGACCACTGGATGACCCAGGGCTACTGCGGATACCACGACGCCGAGCGTGAACTCGTCGCCCGCGCCCTGATCACCCTCGCCGCCCAGGGCAGCCCTGAACACCTCACCGCACACCTGACAACGTTCGCCGCCAATGCCAACGCCCTGCAGCAGCTACTGCGCGACCTCACCATCCTGTTCACCTACGACGCCCAGCTGCGCACCCTGCTCCCGGCCGTGTGGCCGATGGCCCTCAAAACCCTGCTCGATGCCCTTGACGCGGGAGCCGGCCTGCACGGAAACGGCCACTGGCCTGACTACGCCATCGCTGCTCTCCTACCGGCCCCGCAAGTGCGCACCGCCGACCCCAGCCCGGACGACAGCCTCAATCGAGCACGCCGCGACTGGCTGAGGCCCCACGCCCTGGACGAACTGGCTGACCGGTGGATCGTCCTGGCACGGGGCGAGCCCAAAGCCGCCGACGCCATAGCGCAGTTCGCCCGCACCACCTCCTATACATGGCAGTGCACGACCGGCCTGACATGGCTTGAGCGCATCATCGAAGGCCGCTATGACGCCTTCGCCAATCACTGCTGGTACGTCACCTACTGGCTGACCGAACTACGCGAAACCGCCACACTCGAGACCTCCGCACTGAGCCAGTGGCGCCGCGTCGTCGACGGCCTTGCCGCAGCCGGCGACCGGCGCGCTGTCGATCTCCAGCGCATCGACGAGTAGAGGGCCGTCCCACCGGGCAGCGACCCGCAGACCGGAAGGCCCGCACCCAGGGGAATGTAAGCCCCCTCCCAGCAACGCGCCTGCCATCCAAGGCATTTGGACGACGCCACGCGTTGTATGTTCAGGAGCCTGGCCGTATCCGGGCAGCGACACGATTTTTGGCGCGGGGGTACGTCATGGCGCGGATTGACCCGATCGCTCGGGCACAGGAGATGCGGGACTGCGGCACGGATCCACAGGTGCCGTACCCGGGGGCGGACAAACCGTGGAAGGGTATCTGCCACACCTGCAAGCAGGAGACCACGTCCTCCTACACCAGTGTGGTCACCAAGGGGCAAGGCGTCTGCTTCAACTGTGGGCAGCGCAAGAGCTCCGCGAAGGCGGCGGAGAAGCGGCATGTCCGGCCTGACGACGCGGAGAAGATCGTTCGTGCTGCCGGCGCCGAGCCGCTGGAGCCCTTCTTTGACACACAGACCACGTGGCGGTGCCGCTGCACGAGATGCGGACGGGAGATCGACGTCTGGTACTCCAGCGTGGCCTACGCGGGCAACGGCCCATGTGAACACTGCTCGGGCACCCTGAGGATGCCGGACGAGGACGCGCGGACCGAGATGTCCTCCTACGGCATCGAGCCGCTGGTTGCTTACCCAGGCCTGAACTCCAACTGGCGTAGCCGCTGCCAGACGTGCAAGAAGACCATCGATCCGACCCTGGCCAACGCCCGCCGAACGAAGTTCAAGTGCCGCTTCTGCGCGAAGCGGGCCACGGATCCCGCGACCGCTCTCGTGATCATGGAGGACGCCGGGCTCCGTCCGCTCGTACCTTTTCCCGGAAACGTCAAGCCTCCCTGGGCCGCAGAGCACGACGTCTGCGGCAAGGAGGTAGCCCCGGCACTCGACAAGGTGATGCAGCGCAGACGCGCACCCTGTCGGCACTGCGCCAAGTACGGCTTCCAACCGGGCCGCCCCGGCTATCTGTATCTGCTCACCCACGACGCCCTGGGAGCAGGGAAGATCGGGATCTGCAACGAGGGCAGTCGCCGGATGAGCGATCATGCGCGCCGGCTGGACCCTGGTACGGCAGGATCTCTTCCCCGGACAACTTGCCCTGGAAGCTGAGCAGCGCATACTCGCCCGCTGGACACAATTGGATCTGCCCTACGGCGTCGCGAAGCCGGACATGCCACAAGGCGGCTGGACCGAGACTATTGCCCTGATCGACCGTGCCGCGGACGTCCTTCTGCAGGACTACCTGTGGACGGTCGAAGCACTTACCCGCGGGTAGACGAGCGGCTCCGCCCAGATCCTCCATGGCTTGCTCAAGTTGGGTGTGGCGGCAGCCTGACCGCGTTGGAGGCTTCCGGGTGCCGCACCTGGTCGCGTTCAGAACCGTCTGCGCCTGGCGCTCCGTGCCGTCACCCGCGTGGTGCACGCGGGTTATCGCCGTCGCGGCACGCGCGGTCTGGGCCGGGCTGCGTTGATGCCGCTGGAGCCCATGAAGGTGGCGTGGCGCAGGTCGAGGACGATGCGCGGCTGGATGATGCCAGTGATGTCCAGGGCTTGCCGCAGAGGGCTCACGGTGTACTGGTCGATCTCGTCGGCCACGGTCAGCAGGTGGATGCCGGCGGTGGCGGTGGTCACGACCGACAGGGTGCCGGCTGCTTGTGGTGTCCGGTGTCTGTCATAGTCCCTCGAGCCGCTTTGGCGATCTTGGCCTGCCCAGAGCCTCACGGAAGTGGAAGCTTGCAGCCCGTATGACCCGATGCCGTACCGGCATATCCGCACGTGGAAGCATGACGGGCATGGCTGAACCTGAACTGGAGCTGCGGCAGGTCCATTACTTTGTCGCCGTGGCCGAGGAGGCCAACTTCACCCGGGCCGCTGCCCGGCTGGCCATGACCCAGCCGGCCCTTTCCCGTGCCGTGAAGGCACTGGAGCGGACCGTGGGCAGCGCGCTGCTGGTCCGCAGCCCGCAAGGCGTGACCCTTACGCCAGCCGGCCGGACTCTTCTGGAGGAAGGCAAGGCGCTGCTGGCCCAGGCCGCCAGGGCGACCGTCCAGGTACGCCGGGAAGCCGCCGCCACTTCCGTGGTGACAGTCAGCGGCCCTGGATGTGACGTGCTGCTCCTAGACCGCCTGGTGCGCGCCTTCAACGAGGCTCGTGCCCCGCACCGGGCGCAAGTCTCCGTCGGAACCATCGACGATCAACTGACCCGCCTGCGCTGCGGGCAGGCAGACATCGCGCTGTGGCGGGGCCCGGTGACGGCCCTCGACCTCGCCGCCCGGCTCCTGCGCCACGAACGTGGCCACGTGCTGGTCGGCTCGGCGCATCGGCTGGCCGAGCGGCGGTCGGTCACCCTGGCCGAGCTCGCCGACGAGCCGGTGATCCGCTGGCTGGGTGCGAGCGCCTCGTTGAGTGACCCCGCCCTGTGGCCCGACGGGCCGCCTGGACGCCCGGGTGTGGAAGTGAGCGACGGCCTGCAGATGCTGGCCGTCGTCCGGTTGGGACAGGCCGTGGCCTTCACCGCGGATCCGGACAACGGCGCTGGCCGGCCCGAGGGAACCGTCAGCATCCCGCTGGCGGACGGCCCCCGGCTGCCGCTCCACCTGGTCTGGGTCCGCGAGCGAGCCACCACCGACATGCACCGCTTCATCGCGCACGCCACACACGCCGGTCGGCCCGACCTTCCGCCACCGAGCAGTCCAGCCCGATCCGTGGCGCCGGTGCCGGGCCCAGCGTCACGGGCCGACGCCGTGTCACGCTGACCACCGCTTCCACCCCCGCCGGGTGCCGTCTCCACCCTGGGACATAGACCGGCTTCGTACCGCTGGACGACGAACGGGCCCTCTGCGGGCGGAATGCTGATGTCATACCCACCAGTGGTGGCCAGGGCAGCAGCCAGGCCGCCGGCCACGGCGCGGCGTTCGTCCGCGACGCGGCCCGGCTCTCCAGCCACGCCCCTCGCATCCGTTCCTCACCGGCCCGGCAGGGCAGGAAGTGGTCCCCATGTCTGTCCTCTTCACCGTCGTGACGGCCGTGGTCATCGCGCTCGCCCTCGGCGTCGCCGCGTTCGCCAGGGGCCGCTGGTCCGGCCCTTGGTGGCTGCTGCTGATCGGCGCCGTGATGGCCTACCCCCTCAACTTCCCACTGGACCGTATCCACGACGCCCCCGACGGCTGGCTCCGCTGGATCTTCCAGGCGGCGTGCGGCCTGCTCGTGGCCACGCTGCTCGCCCCGGCGTACCACCGGCTGCGCCGACACGACGCCGACCGCGCACACGGCGGCGACCGGGCGGACGCCCGTCCCGCCACACCGGATTCCCTGTCCTGACCCCGGTCCGGCGCGAGGAACTGCAGGTGAACCGATACCGCCCGTACGCCGCGCGCCGGGGACGGACGCCGGTGCCGTACGCGCCCGATACGTCGCTTACGCTCGCACCTGACATGGGACCTTTGCGTAACTGGCTCCTGCCCACCACCCTCGCGCTGCCCAACGCGGTGATTTTGGCTGTCCTGGTGTGGGGCAGCCCGCCGCACAACGTGCTGCCCCCCGCCGGATTGACGATTGCCCTCGTCCTGCAGTTCGTCGCACTGGGACGGCGCCGCCACGATCCACTCCGCGCCCTGGCCGGAACCCTGGCCGGAACGGTCATCGGCACCACGACCGCCCCGGAACACTTCAGCAACCTCGGCGCGTTCGCAGCTCTTTACTCCGTGGCGGTGCGCTGCGGCGGCCGGGTAACCGCCGCCGCTACCGCCGCCGCCGTCGCATGCGGCTGGCTGCCGGGCGCCCTGCGCTCCGGCTCCGTACCGGTGTCGCTGACCGACTTGGCGATTACCGCCGCCCTGTGCGTGGCGTGCGCCGGATTGGGCGAAGCACGGCGGCAGTGGCTGGAGGGCCGGTGGGCGGCGGCCGGCCGGCTGGCCCGGGCCGAGCAGGACAGTCGGCGGGCCGCCGACACCGAGCGCCATCGGCTCGCCAGAGAACTGCACGACGTCAGTGCCCACCACCTCACCTCCGTGGTGGTCACGGTCGATGCTGCCCGCCGGCTCGGCGCCGGACGGCCGGAACTCGTCGCTGAGGCCACCTCGTTCGCCGTGCGCACCGGCGAGGAGACCCGCACCGCGCTGCGCCGCCTGGCCACCGTCCTACGCGACACTGAGCCGCCCGAAGCGCGGCCGGTGAGCGGACGGCTGCGGGACCTCATCGCCGCGTTCGGCCGGCTCGGCCGTCCCGTCGACGCCGACCTGCCCGACGACCTCGCCGGCCCCGCAGCCGAGACCGTCCTCGCCATCGTCCGCGAGGCCCTCACCAACGCACTGCGGCACGCCCCCGGCGCTCCTGTGCGCGTCCGCATCCGGCGTGACGGCGACGTCCTCGGCCTGACGGTGGAAAATGATGCGCCACGCGCCACCCAGGCCCGGTTGCGGGCCACCACTGGACTCGGCTCGGGCCACGGCGTTACCGGCATGCACGAACGGGCAGCGGCCGTCGGCGGCGACCTGACGGCGGCGCCCGCCGCGGACGGTGGCTGGCGGGTGCGCGCGACCCTGCCGGACCACACCGGACCCGTCCGCCCGGACCAGACCGCCCGGCGGCACCCCCCGCGCCGCGAGCAGCGACTGACAGACGCCTGCCTGATGTTCACCGCCGTGATGGTGCCGCTCTTCGCACTGCTCTCCGCCATCGTGGAAGGGGCGCTGCCCGGCGACCCGGCCGGCCTGCTCGCACTGGCGGCGCTGCTGACCGTGCACGCGCTGCCCCTGCTGTGGCGGCGGCAGGCGCCCTGGGCCGCACTGTGCGCGGTGGCCGCGACCGTCTGGGCGCTACCCGCCGCGTGCGCCTCCGGCTTGGTCCCGCCAGCCTGGGCGAGCCTGCTGCCAGGCGCCGTGGTGAGCGAGGCGATGGCGGCGTACGCGGTCGCCGCCTATGGCTGGCACACCGTGCGCGGCCTCGGCGCGGTCCTGGCCGCCACCGTGAACCTGGTGGCCGCGATGACAGTGACGGCCGTGGTCGATGAGGTGCTTGTGCTCTCGCCGGCGGACGATCCGGTGGCTGTCGGCTGGACGGCGTTGCTGCTGTTGTGCGCCACGGGCCCGCTGCTGCTCGTCTCCTGGGGGACGGGCCGGGCGGCGCGCAGACGCCGGCTGCGGGTGGTGACGCGGGAGAGCGGCGCGCTCGCCGATACCGAACGGCGGGCCGCCGACGAGGCCGCCGCCGAACGCCGACGCATTGCCACCGAGTTGCACAGGGAGGTACTGGAACATACCGAGCGGATGGTGGCTCGGTCCGGTACCGGGGACCTTGACGACGTCGCGACCGAGGCCAGGGCGGCGCTTGCGGCGATGCGGAAACTGCTGGGCAGCCTGCGCGGCGGCACCGAGGAGGCGCGGCACGCTCCGCAGCCGGTCGCGGCCGACCTCGTCGAGCTGTGCCGTACCTGGCGCGCCGCCGGGCGGAAGGTGACGTCGCACGGACTGCCCCGAGCCGCCGAGGGCCTGCCGGCAGCGGTGTCTCTGACGGTGTACCGGGTGGTGGAGGCGGCGCTCGGCGCAGGGGACCGCGGACCGGTACGGATTACGCTGCGCCGGCGCCGGGAGCGGGTGCACCTCACGGTCACCGGGGTACTTCTGGCAGCCGCCGGACCGGTGGCCGAACGGCTGCGCGTCCAGGTGGAGGCGGGGGAGGGCGAACTGACGGTCGACCGGGCGGGTACGCTGCGCGTGTCCCTGCCCGCCGGTGACACACCGGACCGGGCCGTCAGCCAGGAGGTCACGTCATCGCCGTACGCGTGATGGTCGTCGACGACCAGGCGGTGGTGCGCGCCGGGTTTGCCGCCGTCGTCGACGCCGAACCCGACCTGACCGTGGTCGGCGAAGCCGGTGACGGCGGGGCAGCGGTCGCCCTCGCCGAACGACTTGCCCCTGACGTGGTGTTGATGGACATCCGCATGCCCGGCATGGACGGCCTCACCGCGACCCGCCTGATCACCGCCCTGGAGAGCAGACCGAAGGTCCTCGTCCTGACCACCTTCGACCTCGACGTCTACGTGTACGAGGCGCTGCGCGCCGGCTCGTCCGGCTTCATACTCAAGGACGCCCTGCCCGATGAGGTCCTCGCCGCCATCCGGGTGGTCGCCGCGGGGGACGGCATCCTCGCCCCGGCCGTCACCCGCCGGCTCATCGGGCAGTTCGCGCGCGGGGCGCCCGTACCGCCCGAAATCTCCGGGCAGCTAGCCGGTCTGACCCCCCGGGAGCGGGAAGTGCTGGTGCTGATCGCCTCCGGGTTGACCAACGCCGAGATCGGTGACCGGCTCGGGGTGACCACCGGCACCGTCAAGTCCCACGTCAACGCCCTGCTCGGCAAACTCCGCCTGCGTGACCGGGTACAGGCGACCATCCTCGCCTATGAGTCGGGCCTCGTCCGTCCCCGCGGCACATCCGACGACCCGGCCCGCGCGGGGTACTGAGCCCGTCGGGGGTGAGCTGGTGCCGGCGTACCGGTCCGCATCTGCAACCTGAGGTAGAGATGCCTTTCCTGCCGACGTCGGACGCCGCGCGCACAGGTGAGCGGGATGCTGTTGGACATGACAACACCTGCTGCTTCGACGTCCCTCCCGTACCACCGGCTGGCCCGCCTCACCGGCCGCCACCGGTGGTGGCGGCCGCTGCTGGGCGTGCCGCTGCTGGCCGGTGGCTGGCTGCTGCTGGTCATCGTGGTCGACACCGTCTCCTACGCCGTCGGCACGGTCGCCGGCCGGCCGGAACTGCGGGACGGTTCCATCGACTTCGGCCTGCTCCCCACCACCGCGCTGGAGCTGTCGTACATCGCCTTCATGCTTCCCCTGGTCCTGCTGGCCGTACGCTGGACGGAGCGCAGACCAGCTGGCAGCGTCTCGTCGGTGGCCGGGCGGCTGCGCTGGGGCTGGCTGATGCGCTGTTCGGCGGTCGCGGTACCGGCCGTCGCGCTGCTCGCCGTGGTCTCGTTCCTCCTCCCCACAGCCGAGGAGGGGTCCACTGCTACGGACCAGTGGGTGGGTCTGCCGGCGTTCCTCACCTCGATGGCGGTGCTGGCGGTGTTCGTACCGTTGCAGGCGGCAGCCGAGGAGTACGTGTTCCGCGGCTGGATGATGCAGGCGGTGGGCGGGTTCCTGCGTTCGCCGTGGTGCGCGGTGCTGCCACAGGCGGTGCTGTTCGCCGCCGCCCATGGCTGGGGCACCCCGTGGGGCTTCGCCGACCTGCTGGTGTTCGCCCTGGTCGCGGGTTGGCTGACCATACGCACCGGAGGGCTGGAGGCCTCTGTGGCCCTGCACGTCATGAACAACCTGATGGGTTTCGGCCTCGCTGCCACAACCGTCGACGGGTTGGCCTCCGACGAGACAGCAGCCGACCTGCCCTGGCAGATCGCCGCCGTCGACACCATGACGAGCCTGCTGTACGCCGCCGCGGTGCTATGGCTCGCACGCCGCAAACCGCCGCAGCGCCTCGCCATCCCCGCGGTTATCGCCCGTCCCACAACGCTGTCGACCCTGCCGCACTACTCCTCACCCGTCGCGTACGCCCCCGGTCCGTACCCGGCGCTGACGGCCACAACACCGTACGGCCCCGGACCCCGCCCCGAACCACCTCACGGATCCGGTGCACCGGCCGCGCCCTCGCCCGTACACCCCGGTACCGACGAGCGCCCGGCACAGTGAGCGGCACGGCCCGCCCGGGCCGAGAGCCCTGGCCTGCGAGGCCGCACGACAAGAAGGGGAAGGACCGCATGGAAGCGATCAAGGAACCGGAGTGGAGGACCGTGGGAGTCCTGGGGGCTGCCCGCGGCGCCCGGGCAACAGCCGAAGACCCCATCGGCACCGAGCACCTGCTCGCCGGACTCACTACGGTCAAGGGGCCCGCACGCGAAGCACTCGCGGACGAGGGCGCGACCAAGGTCGCGCTCCTCGCGGTGTTGCGGGACCGGGAGGGCCGCGTCGGTGCCTGGAGCGGTGACGACGACACCGGCGCGAGTGTGGCCGCGCCGGACGTCCTCGGGGACGACGGTGACCGGCGGCTCCGTTTCACAGGGTCCGCGGCCAAGGCGCTGGCCGCCGCGATGGAACACGCCCGGCGTGATGGCGCGGCGAAGTTCGGCGCTGTGCACCTGCTGCGCGGTCTGCTGGAGGACGACAACCGTGCGGTGGAGACACTGGCAGCCTGCGGCGTCGCACCACAGGCACTACGGGCCCGTCTCGACGGCGACGCCGGCAGCCCACGAGAGGACGGCCTGACCTCCCTGTTGCACGCCACTCGCGACGCCCTCCTCGGTCGCCGCCCCTACCGGCACATGCGCCCCTGGAAGCGATGGCTGGTCCGCGGCGGCGGGGTCAACTGGGCGTCGATGCCAGTCCCGCACCTGACCGGGGCGGGGGACTCCGCCTTCGCCCTTCGCTTCGCGGGCGGCGAGCGGCTGGCAGGCCTGGGCCTGACCTATGCCTTGACGCATGCTGTCCTGACCGGTGGGCGCATCCGCCTGACGGCCGACGCGCGGCCCGCCGAGCGGTACTTCGACCAGGTGGCGGGTCCGGGCGCCGCCGCTGACGACGCAGGCACCGGTTCGCTGGTGGCGCTCCTGCTCGGGGAGGAGACCCGGGCCCGGCAACTGGTCGACGCACTGACCACCTCCCCGGACCACTGATCCGGCGCGACCGATCCGCGGTCCGGGCCGGTCCGGATCGGTGCTCAGCGGGCCAGTGCGGCCGCGTCCCCCATGACGATGACGGGGTCCAGAGCCGGATCAAGGGCGAGCAGCAGTTCCTTCATGTGCCCTTCGGCGATGCTGACGCAGCCCTGAGTGGGACCGTCGTGGTCCACGTGCACCCAGATGCCACCGCCCTTGTCCTCACCCAGCGGCCGAGTCCAGTCCAGCGGTGTGGTCCCCGGCTTGCGGTTGTAGTCGATGGCGACCACGTAGTCGAACGAGCCCGCCAGCGGCTCCCCTTCGAACCCGATGCCGGAGATGCTGAACGCCGAGGAATGGTCGTAGGGCAGACGCGTGCCCGGGTCGGGGAGCAGGCCGCCCGCGTCGGTGAGCCCGAAGACGCCGATGGGTGAGCGCAGATCGCCCAGACGGTGGTCGTCGGTCCAGCCCTTCAGCGCGTTGTGCGCGGGCCAGGGTCCCGCGGCCGGTTCCCAGCCGGCGGCGGTGCGCTCGTACAACACGGCCGTGGCGGTGTTCTCGTCCGCGCCGTCGCCGGTGACCAGCAGTACCTGACGGGAGGTGGCGGGGATGTCGTCGAGCATGGCCGAGCCCACACCGGGCAAGGGCGCTTCACTCCGTACCGGCTGGGGCCGCGCATCGGGCATGGCCGGCCGACCGACAACGCCAGCCTGGGTGGTAGCGGCCGGCGCTGCCGCTTCCGTGCCATCGGCGGATGAAACGCAGCCGCTCACTAGGAGTACGGCACTCAGAGTGACGGTCGCGGAGAGCGGGCGTCCAGGACGTATGGGCATGACTGAGAAACCTCTCGCGAGAAGGAGATGGGAAAGAGGAAGTCGGCGCGTCAGCCGTAGCGGAGCGTGCTGATGAGCGACTGCACCTGTTGCAGCACGCTGGCCCAGGCGTCGGGAGAACCGGCTGACGGGGCGACGGTGAAGCCGGGCACGGGGCCGTCCGGCCGCCCGCCGCGGCCGCCGGGGGAAGCGGACGGCATCGATGGGACTGCGCTGTCGGCGGCGTAGGGCCGGGTCGAGGGCTCGCCCAGACAGATGCTCACCTGGAGGGCGTAGGCACCGTCCGCGGACCGAACCACGGACCGGGCGGGGTACTCGAGCCGTCCGCCCAGGCCCTTGCACGCCTCGCCGAGTGCGGCCGTCGGCGACAACGTGGCGGTCAGGGGCAGGATGGTGTCCGGGGCCTCGACCCGTGCGAAGGCGACGATGGCGCCACCGCGCTCCAGAGCGGTCAGCGGCGCGCAGGCGAAGGCATCCCTGCGGTGCGCGACGCCTTCGGCGCAGCCGGGTTCGACGGCGCCGGGGGAGAGCGACTGCGTAGCGGCGTAGACCATAGTCGGGCGGTCCGTTCTCGCCACTGTGCGCGCCTGCCAGCCGTCGGGCAGCGTCAAGACCAGGTTCCCGGCATCGGGGAACCGTACGACCCACTCGTGCGTGTCCGCGGATGCAGTTGCGGCCGGCGGCACGGAAGCCGGCTCCCGGCCCGGCGGCCAGCCCGTGCCGGGCCACACGGCGATCGCTGCCGCCACCAGGGCCACGGCGGCGGCCGCGGCCGTCCGCCTGCGTCGGCGTCGCCGGACACGGTGCCGGATCCGGCCCATACGGTCCGCGGGAGCGGTCAGCTGCGGCACCGCACGCTCCAGCAGCGCCCGCACTTCGGCCGGTTCGCGCACGGGGGTCAGTCCGTCTTCGGCATCAGGCACGGGACCGCCCTCCCCTTCCGCTCGCGGAGCGCGGTCCGCGCTCCTGTGGCCGGTGACCGTCGGCCGGGACGTGGGAGGAGCCGTCGAGCAGCCCTCGCAGGGTCCGCAGGGCCTTGGCAGCCTGGCTCTTGACCGTGCCCGGCCGGCACCCCAGGACGTCCGCCGTCTCCTCGATGGAAAGGTCCTCGAAGTAGCGCAGTACGAGCACCGCGCGCTGCCGCGGTGGCAACTGCCGCACAGTGACCGACAGCGCCTGCTCCAGGTCCACGCCGGTGAACGGGTCGCCGCCCGCGGGCCGGTCGGGGACTTCGCCATGCGGCACCTCGCCCCGCCAGCGGCGCCTCCACCACGAGGCGTGCGTGGTGAGCAGCGTCTTGCGGACGTACGCCTCCGGGTGTTCCCGCGCGATATGGGGCCACTTCGGCCACACCTTGGCCAGCGCCGTCTGCAACAGGTCCTCGGCCAGGTGCGCGTCGCCGGTCAGCAGCCATGCCATCCGCAACAGGCGCGGCCCGCACGCTTCGACGAACTCCTCGAAATCTCGCACGCTGGACTCCTGGCCGTCCCGCGCACCGGTTCTGTCGTCTGTCGCGCCGGACATGTCCCCGCCATCGTGCCTGTGCCGTTCTCGGATCTCCCACATCGGGTAAACCCTCTGGCCCACCGGCCCGGTTGCCCGCAACGAAATGTTTTTCCCATCCGTCTCCAAGACCGGTTCCCCGGCGGACCGGCCCGGCCCGGCTCGCCCTCACAGGCGCCCGCCCCCCCCATGCGCGCACGGCATGGGGGCATGCCGGATCGGACCTTCCGCACCCACCAAACCAGGTGGTTCGCTGGCCGTCAGCCGGAACGCCCGGCGTGCACAGCAAAGGAACGGACAGTGGAACCTGTCATCGTGATCGGCACCCTGCACCTGCGGGCTGACCGGGCCGACGAGGCCCGCGGCGTCATCGCCTCGGTGGTGAAGCAGACACACCAGCAACCGGGCTGCCTCACCTACGCGGCCCACGAGGTGGCGGACGACCCACTGACCGTGGTGGTCATTGAGAAGTGGGCCTCGCAGCAGGACCTCGACGACCACAACACGGCGCCCTGGCTCGCCGAAGCCCTCAGCCGGGTCGGCGAACTGCTCACCGACGCACCGCGGATACAGGTGCTTACCCCGCTCGGCTACGGCACCACCGACAAGGCCTCCCTGCGCTGACCGTCGCCGCGCTCCCAGGCCCCGGCCACTCAAGCCGGGGCCTGCACCGCCCGGCCCGCCCGGCCCGGCACACCCGCCGAACACGCGGACCGGGTTCCTCAGCCCACCAGCCCCCGCTCCCAAGCCCAAGCGGCGATCTCGACCCGATTGCGGGCGCACAACTTGGTCTGGATGCTGCTGAGGTGGCTCTTGACCGTGCCGACGGTGATGACCAACTCCTGTGCGATCTCCGCGTTGGTGCGCCCCCGGGCGACCAGCCGCATCACGTCGCACTCCCTGGGGGACAGCCCATTGGTGTCCCGGGCCGGTACCGGAACGGTCAGGGAACGTAGCAGGCGCACGGTGATCGCCGGGCTGATCAGGGTTTCGCCGGAGACGGCCGCCCGGACCGCCTCCACCAGCAGCGCGGGGCCCGCGTCCTTCAACAGGAAGCCGCAGGCGCCGCGTCGCAGAGCGGTGTGGACATACTCGTCCCGGTCGAAGGTGGTGGCCATGACGACCCTGACCGGATCGGCGACGTCCGGCCCGGCGAGCAGTTCAAGCGCCCGCAAGCCGTCCATGCGGGGCATCCGGATGTCCATCAGGGCCACGTCGGGCCGCAGCCGCGTGGCCAGTTCGACGGCTTCTACGCCGTCCGCGGCCTCACCGACCAGTTCCATATCCGGCTGCGCCCCGATGATCATCCCGAAGCCAGCCCGTACCATCGCCTGGTCGTCTGCGACCAACACCCGGATCGTCATACCGCGCCGTCCTCATCGCTCACGCCACAGCCTTTCACGGGCAGGACAGCCGCCACGACCCACCCCCCGTCGGTTCCCGGCCCGGCCTCGATCCGGCCGCCGATCGTGCCGACCCGTTCGGCAAGTCCGGCCAGCCCAAACCCGGACCGCGACCATCGGGCGGGCCGCGCCGCCCCGTCGTCCGCCACTCGGACGGACAACCGGTCGGGTGTGCAGCGGATGTCGACCTCCACCACACGCGCGGCGTCTGCGTGCTTGCGCACGTTGGTGAGCGCCTCCATCACGACCCGGTGGAGAGTGGACGCCACCTCCACCGGCAGGTCCTCCGCCACGTCATCGACGGACAGCTCGACACGAGGCCCGCCCGCCGCCGTGAACTCCTCCACCATGGGAGCCAGCTCACTGAGACCAACCGGCGGCGCCAGAGGTACGTCCTCGCTCGCCTCGCGCAGTACACCGACCATCCGCCGCATCGCGCTCAGCGTCCGGGTGCCCGCCGACTCGATCTGCTCAAGGGCGTCAAGCGCCCTCTCGGGGGCGAGTTCGGCGACGTAACGGGCGCCTTGCGCCTGGACGACGATGCCTGTCACATGGTGGGCGACGAAGTCATGCAGGTCCCGGGCGAACTCCGCGCGCTGCTCGGCGCGCACCGTGGCGAGCAGCCGCTCGTGCGAGGCCGCCTGGAAGCGCAGGTACAGACCGACGCCCACCGCAACGGCAGCAGCCAGGCACTGCACCGAGCCGAACAGCCCGGCGTGGTCGGAGAGCGAGGGCACGGAATGTTGGGCGGCAGTCCGGTACGGCTGGACACAGAGCGCCAGGCCAAGGGCCACCACCGCCGGGGCCGTGGCCCACCCCTTCCCGCGATGGGTCACGGTGATCACGAGCAGCACCAGCGCGAGAACCTCCGCCCACCCCCACAGGCCATCGGCCTCTGCAGCGATCAGCAGCGCGGTGACACCGAGCGAACCAGCAGCCACAACCAAGGCGAGCGACGACAGCCGGTGCCGCGCGTGCGATCCGGCTGTCAGCCACAGCGCGGCGGCGGCCAGCGCCGATCCGGCCTTGGCCGAGGAGGTCACCAGTGTCGTCGTGTCGCTGAAGGTTGTGTCGGCGAATCCCAGCAGAACCAGAGCGACAAGACCGGCCGCCCTGCCCGCCCCGGACCAGCCGGCTGGTGGTTGTTCGTTCAGCATCGACGACACGATAGTGGCCGTACGGAGGGCACCGGATCAGCCGAAAGTCAGAGATCCGCCGTCGCACAGTGGACGCCCCCCATGGCCTCGCCGCGTGACGCAGCGGGCCGGACCCGGCTGCGCAGAACCCCTGGGCACGTGCGATGACAGCCGCACGCTCGCCGCCACCGCTCCGGTCGTCGACACCCTTGAGGCCTGCTTCCGTGATGGCGGCCTCCGTGGACAGGGCAGCTCGCCGTCGCGAGCGGCAAAGCTGGGCTGCCCTGTCCGCGGAAGTACCGGCGAGAGAAGCCCTGGGCGGCTCTCGCTTTACCCGCGGTTGTCAGTCGGCCGGGGTGTGCCCGGGCTCGTCGACGACGCCGACGTCGAGCAGAGCGACCTCGTCGGAGCCGAGGTAGTTCAGGTCCTTCTCTCCGAAGACCCACACGTCGCGGTCCTTACCGTCGCCAAAGGCGAGACCGACGCCTGCCCGGCCGGCGGCGTCCTTCGCACTGGGTACCACGGTCACACCCGGGATCCGAGCTGCAGCGCGGTAGAGGGCCGCGTCCACCTCGGGCAGCAGCGAGGCTCCCGGCAGCATGGAGCCGATCATCTCCAGAGCGGCCTCCTCATGGGTTGGTCCCTGACCCTCCGTCTCCTTCCAGAGCTGCTCGTACAGAGCATCGGGGTCTGTCGGAAGAGCCTGCAGCTCCCGGTAAGTGGTGCTGTTGGGGTCGGCTTGCAGCGTCATGTCCTTGGTGCCCTTGCCGGAAGGTCCTGCAAGCACGGTGATGCGAGCCAGTCCGTCGCGCCTGCCGTCGACGGCCTGCCAGTCCGAGCGGCGGAAGGTGTCCCGGCCCTGGTCCATAATCTGCTGAGTGCCCTGGGTCACGGTATAGATGTACTGGTCGTCGCGGACCCGCGGGGCGTTCTGGGCTGCGGCAACCGTGGCGATGCGGTTCAGCAGCCGGACCGCCTCGGGATCGGTGGACGGTTCGCCGCTGTCGCCGTTGCCGACGGTGAGCACGGTCGCGACGACCGCGGCGGCGCCGAGGGGGACGGTGATCGCGGCGAGACGCCGGAACGACCGGGACGGGGACCGGCCCTTCCCGGCCGGGCGGGTGGTTTGTGAGGGCGCGTCGCGAGTGATCTCTTGCATGAGGTGGGACTCCAACTGGGTCAGGCGGTCATTCGGCAGCACGGGGGCACCCGGGGTCGGCAACAGCCGCGCCAGTTCTTCGCGTTCGGTGGGATTCATCGATGTCACTCCTGTGTCGACGAGGCCGTGTCGGCCCGGTCACCCGGTTCCTGTCCGCCGGTGGACAGGCGTCTCGTTTCTGCTCCGGTCACGAGCGGCTGCCCGGCCGGGACGATGCGCGAGTTCGCTCTCGGCCAGGCGTCGCAGCCGCTGCCGGGCCCGGGAAAGCCGGGACCGCACCGTGCTGACCGGCACCCCGAGCGCGGCTGCGGCGTCGGCGTAGCTCAGCTCGGACCAGACGCACAGGGCGAACACCTCGCGCTCCCGCGGGCGCAGTTCCCCCAGTGCCACCCGCGCGGCGGCGAGACGCTCGGCGTCCTCCATGCGGCCGACCAGCGCATCAGTGAAGTCGGGCACCGAGTCAGTGTCGGAACGGTGCCTTGGGAGCCGGTCGAGCGCGGCTCTGTGCCGACGGGCCGCACGGCGGGTGTTGCGCAGCACGTTGGTGGCGATGCCGAACAGCCAGGCGCGCAGACCGTCACCGACATCCACCTCGTAGCCGGACCGCGCGGCGCCGTCGTCGTCCAACAGCTTCTCCCGTAGACGCCACGCCTCAAGGAAGGTCAGCGAGACGACGTCCTCGGCGGTGGTGGGATCGCCGAGCCACCGTGCGGCGTGGTCGTGCACGGCCTGCGCGTGCTCCCGGAAGAGCTGTGCGAACGCCTGAGTGTCACCGGCTCGTATTCGAGCACGTAGAGAAAGATCCACGCTCCGTCCTGTCCGCTCCCAGCGGGCCGTCTCCATGATGTGCGTCACGCCGGGCGACCGCCGCGGATGGTCCTCCGGTGCCGACCGGACGCATCACGCGGATCCGCCTCGGTTCGCCCTCACCTCTGCGTGTGGCACAGGTCACCGCGACGCGATCCGCTCGGTGGACGGTCCTGAGTGTGAAGAGAGGCAACAACGACACTCAAACCGAAGCGGCCACCGGGCCGCCGGGGGACGCGCGGCGCGCGTCCCTGGTGGCCGCCGCCATCACGCTGCTGGTCCTCTGCGCGGGCAACGCCACCGCGGGAGCCTTTCCATTCGGCGACCGTACGCGCAACGTGAACGATCTGGGCAACCAGTACGTGCCCTTCCACACCCGCCTGTGGGACCTGCTGCACGGACAGGCGGACGGCGACCTCCTCCTCAACTGGCAATCCGGCTTCGGCTCCAGCTTCCTGCCTGACTACGGAACGTATCTCTCAAGTCCCTTCGCGCCCTTGGTGGCTTTTTTCCCTCGCGACCGGATCGACGTCGCCGTCTTCGTGATCACCCTGGTGAAGATGGCCGTGGCCGCAGCCCTGATGGCCGCCTACCTGCTGCGGCTACGGCGCGGCGCATGGTGGGCCGCCGGGTTGCTGGGAGCCTCCTATGGGTTATGCGGCTGGGCGCTCGCGGACGCCGTCTACAACACGATGTGGCTGGACGGCCTGATCGCCCTGCCCCTGCTGTTCCTGGTGACCGAGTGGGCACTGGCGGGCCGGCGGACGGTGCTGAGTGCCCTCGTCGTGGCGCTGTGCTGGGTCGCCAACTTCTACACCGCCTACATGGCTACCCTGGCCGCCGGCCTCCTGCTGCTGGCCCGCCTGGGGGCGGCGCCGCTGCCCTGGCGCGCACGAGGAGCGGTGCTGCTGCGTGCCGCGTTCGCCGGGGTTCTGGGCGTGGGCCTGGCCGCGCCCGTGGTGTTCACCGTGTACTTCGGCACGCGATACGCGTACCCGGGACGCACCGGGTCCTTCACACCGATCGCGGCCGATGACCTGCTGACGCGGTTGCTGCCCGCCACCTACAGCTTCTCCAGCCCGGCGCTGTACGTCGACGCCGTCGCCCTGCTGCTTGCGCTGAGCCTGCCGTTCAACCGGGCGGTTCCCCGGCGCGTGCGCGCAGCGCTGAGCGTTCTCGTCCTCGTGGCGGCCGCCTCCTTGCAGTGGGCTCCCACCAACCTCATGTGGAACGGCTTCGCCACGCCCAACGGGAGCCCTTACCGGGCGGCCTTCATCGTCTGCGGCCTGCTGGTGGTCGCGGCGTGGACGTCCTTCGCTTACGGACCGCCGCAGGGACGGCCGCTCCTGGCAGCCCTCGCGCTCACTGCGGCCTTCGCCGCGCTCGCAAGCGACGTCGCCAGCGCGTGGACGCTGCCCGCCACGGTGGCTGGCACGACGCTCGCCGGCGTCGCCCTGTGGTACCTGGCGCGCCCGCCGGGGACCCTAGGACGCTCATCTCGAACGGCGTCCTGGTGTCTGGTCCTGCTGTGCTGTGCCCTAATCGGGCAGTCCGTGGCGACGACTGCATACACCGAACGGCTGCGGGTCGCCCGCAAGGACGACTACGCGCCCTGGGGCGAACGGCAGGAGACCCAGCGCGCGGCGATCGCCCGCGTGGACGCGTGGCCCCGCTACCGCACCGACCCCGGCCGGGAGCAGACCGTCGGCAACGACCCGCTGGTCGTCGGCGGACAGGGAGGCGCGTACTACAGCAGTGTCACCTCCGACGTCCTGGCTCGTACACTCACGGCCCTGGGCGGGGGCTACACCTCGCGGGGCCGGTCGGTGCAGAGTGTGGACAACCCGGTCGTGGACGTCGTGTTCGCCGTGGGCGCGCGCCTGCGCACCCCACCCGACCCGCACCAGAACTGGTATCCGGACGCGGCCAACACCGTCGACGTGGTGCGCCGGCCGGTCCCGCCCCTGGTGACCGTGCACCCGGCCACCGTCCGGCGCGAGTTCGGTTACTCGGCCTTCCGCAACCAGGAGCTGATGCTGGGGGAAACGGTGTACACGCTGCCCCGGCTGACGTTCGCCCGCGCGGGCTCTCCCGTCCGCCCCGAGGACGGCCGCCACGCCGTCCCTGGCCGCAGTGATGGCTGGCGGATTAGCGGGACATGTCCCGCAGGGACCGGCCTGCACCTATGGGCCCCGCGCTACTCCGGGACCGCCAGGCAGGCGCACGGCCGAGAGTCGCTGCCCACCGGCCGGTTCCGGGCCGACCAGGCCCCCGTCACCAAGTCGGCAGCCGTCCAGTTCCTCGGAACCGTGCCCGCGTCGGGCCGCTTCACGATCCGGCTTGATCCGGAACACGGCGGATTTCTGCCCACCGATGCCGTCGGCTGCCTGCACACCGACCGGCTGCGCGCCGCCGCCGAGCGCCTCAGGGCCACAGGCGCACGAGCGGTCCACGTGGACGGCCACTCCGTCCGCGCGACGCTGCCTTCCGGGTCCACCGGGGTCGCGGTACTCGCGGCCCCCCGCATCCCCGGCTGGCGTTGCGCCACGGGGGACGACTCGCCGCGCCCAGCCGAGCACCGACTCGGTCTGATCGCCGTCCCGCTCGACGGCCGGGCCACCGAACTCCGTTGTGAGTTCCGCCCTCCGGGCCTGCGCGCCGGCACTTGTGTCTCGCTGATCGCCCTTCTCGCCCTGTGCACCTTCGCTGGTCTGCGCTTCCTGCGCGGCCGAACAACCTCTTTGGACAAGCCGTGCTGATCTCCCTCGTCGTGCCCTGCTACAACGAGCAGGCCGTCATCGAACACTTCTACCGGCGCGTGGCTGACCACATCGCCACCGCCGAGCACACCTACGAACTCCTCTTCGTCGACGACGGCAGTACCGACGGCACACTGCCTGCGCTGCGGTGGTTCGCCGAGACCGACGCACGGGTGCGGTACCTCTCGTTCAGCCGCAACTTCGGCAAAGAGGCGGCCATGCTGGCCGGACTGCGCGAAGCCACCGGGGACGCCGTCGTGCTCATGGACGCCGACCTCCAGCACCCGCCGGAGCTGCTGTCGCGCATGGTGAGCCTGCACCGGCAGGGCTTCGACCAGGTGATCGCCCAGCGGACGCGGACCGGTGACGGAGCACTGCGCACCGCTACAGCACGCCTGTACTACCGGCTCGTCAACCGCTTCATGGACGTCGAACTCGTCGACGGTGTCGGCGATTTCCGGCTCCTGTCCGGCCGGGCGGTCAGGGCGGTCCTCACATTGTCCGAGTCCAACCGCTTCTCCAAAGGTCTCTTTGCCTGGATCGGCTTCCCCAGCACCACCCTCGCCTATGAGAACGCCGTGCGGGAGCACGGCAGCAGCAAGTGGAGTCTTACCGGTCTTTTCGACTACGGCGTGGACGGGGTGCTCTCCTTCAACACCAGGCCTCTGCGCGCGGCGCTCCACCTCGGTTCGACCCTGACGCTGGGCGCCGGCCTGTACGCGGTGTGGATCATCGCCGCAGTGGTGGTGGGCGGCGTCGACACGCCCGGCTACGCGACGCTACTGGCGGCCGTCACCGCGCTGGCGGGCGTGCACATGGTCATGATCGCCGTGGTGGGGGAGTACGTCGGACGCATTTACCACGAGGTGAAGCGACGGCCGCACTACATCCTCAAAGAGGATCACCTGTCGGCCCGTCCGGCTCCGGCCCTCACCTCCTCCGCCGGTTCCGAGGGACGGCGATGAACGCGCAGCTGCCGCGCTTCGCCCTCGTCGGTGCGGTGAACACGGCTGTGTACTACGCGCTCTATCTGCTGCTCCTGACTTTCCTGCCCTATACGGCGGCGCATGTGTCGGCCTTCGCTCTGGCCACCGTGTCATCGTTCTTCCTCAACGCTCGCTTCACCTACCGGACGGCGGTCAGCTGGCGGAAGTTCCTGCGGTTTCCTCTGTCGGTCCTTGTCAATCTCTGTGTGAGTACCGGGGGCCTTTACCTCCTGGTCCGCGAAGCTCACGTTGATAGCCGCATCGCCTCGCTGGCGGCGGCAGCGGTGGCCGTGCCCGTGACATTCCTGGTTGCCCGCAGGATCATGCTCACCGACCACCGGATCTCAGAACGGTGAAACCGTCTGCTGACCTGCACGACCGGTGCCGCGGATGCAGGCGCTCGGCGTGATCGTAGCGGTCTATGTTGGTGGTCGGCGGCGAGGGGCAGGACGAGCAGCGTCAGGGTGAAGTCACCCGCCGCAGGGCGGTGAGCGCCTGGTCCGCGGCTGCGGCCAGGTCGGCGTCGTCCGGGGCGGTCCCGGCCCAGACGAGGTGGCCGTCCGGGCGGAGCAGGACCGCCCGCACCTCGGACCACCCGTCGGGGCGTGCGGCGAGCGACCGGGCGTGCACGGCGAGCCCCGGCCGTGCCAGGGCCCGCAGGGGTCCGTTGGCGCTCCCGGTCAGGTCGAGCAGGACGTATCGGTCGGCGCGCAGCAACGCGAACAGGGAGGAGGCACCGGGCTCGGCTGCCGTACCGGCGGAGGCGAAGGCGAGGTCGGGGGCGCGGGTGCCGGTGAGCGGGTGGGCCGAAGGGTCGGCCAGGGGTAGTTGACGGCCAGTCCGGTTAGGCGTTCGGCCAGGGACCGATTGAACTCCGGCTGGGTGGCGATGCACACCCTGCGCTTCGCCGACACGTTCATCGGCACCCTGCTCGACAGTGGTATGGACGACCGCCAGGCGGCCTGGACCGCATGGGCGGTCGTGCACTTCGCCCTCGGCCTGGGAAGAGCAATCTCCCCCCGAGGCACTGGAAGATCGTCTGGCCCAAGCGATCACCTCGCTGCTCGACGAGGCCCTGCTGCTCCAGCACATCATCGACGACCTTCACGACCTTGCCGCCGCCGACGCCGGCCGTCTGCGCCTGCACCGAGAGCATTGCCACGTCGCCGACATTCTCAGCCAAGCCATCGCCGCTCATCGCGCCGGTGCCGAGGCCGCGGGCGTCACTCTCACCGCCCACACCAACGGGGACCCGGTCCTGACCGCCGATCCCGTCCGTCTGCGCCAAGCTGTCGGCAATCTGATCTCCAACGCCGTCCGCCACACGGCCGAAGGGGGAGCGGTGACCGCCCACGCCCACCAGCGCGGCCAGGACGTCATCGTCACAGTCACCGACACCGGCAGCGGCATCGCCCCCGATGACCTTCCGAAGGTCTTCGATCGCTTCTGGCGTGCAGACAAGTCCCGCACCCGGCGCACCGGAGGCAGTGGCCTCGGCCTGTCCATCGTCCGCCAGCTCGTTCGCGCCCACGGCGGCGACGTCACAGCGTCCAGCGTCCTCGGGGAAGGTTCCGTCTTCACCTTTCGCCTTCCATTCCGTCCCATGTCCGCGGCACACCGTGAGGACCCACATGGTGGTGTCGAGCCATCGCGCCGCTCTGGGGACAGCGGCCTTCGCGGTTGAAGGCGAATGCCCGCCCCCGGTCCGCCGGCAGCGAGGTGGACTTCATGGTTGACACGGAGATATGCGAGTGGTTAATTACTTACATGTGACGGGACTCGGATGTGGCCGGTGCACCTGCACCCCGTCTCGTAGTCCAGCTGCGTTCGCTCGTCACATCGAGTAAGTGAACGACCGCTTATCTATAGGGCAAGAAAGGTTGGGGTCCCCATGACCGACACCACCGCCGTCGAAAGCGTTGACTCGGTCCGCGCAGCCGCGCAGGAAACCTTCCGCAGTCACCTGGACCGACTGTCGGCCGGCCGCATCCCGGAATGGGTGGACTTGTTCACCGAGGAGGGCGTGCTCGAGTTCCCCTACGGGCCGGACGGCTACCCGACGCGCGTCGCCGGCAAGGAGGAACTGCTCGCCTACATGAAGAACTTCCCCGAGCACTTCGAGGTCGAGTTCACCGACCTCCGCTTCCACGAGACCGTCGACCCGTCGCTGGTCATCGCCGAGTTCAAGAGCGTCGGCACCGCGCGCGCGACCGGCCGACCCTACAACCAGACCTACATCTCCGTCGTCGAGACTGTCGATGGGAAGATCAGTCGTTACGTGGACTTCTGGAACCCGCTGATCGCCATCAAGGCTCTGGGAGGAGGCGCTGAGGACATGGTCTCCGCCTTCGGTCGGTGACCAGCGCTCTGCGGTTCTCATTCCTGCCGGCAGGTCCTGCTCACGCGTAGGTGAGCGGGACCTGCGTCATTCCGGCTCTTCAGCTCGGTCGCCTGACGGCTTGATGCTCGACTCACCAAAATTTACTGGCTGCGATCGCGTTCCGTCGGAGCAACGGCCTGACGGCCGCTCCTGGTTCGGGGGAGCGGCCGTCGTCCGCGTCAGGGAGAGAGAGCGGGGTCGGGAGCAGGATGCTGCCCGGCAGCAGCGCGGGTAGTGACTGGCGGGTGACAGGGCCAAGGCCGGCGCGGCCATGCCAGCGGCGCCCAGCACCAGCCCGGTCACCAAAGTCGTGCGGGTGCCGACGCGCCCGAGGAGCTTTCGCTGACCTTCGTGCCCGCCATGCCGGTCAGCGCGGACGGCAGGAAGGCCACGCCGGTGGCCATGGCGCTGTACTGGTGCACGGTCTGGAGATACAGCGTGAAGATCCCAACTATATAAGCGGTTGACCGATTATTTCCCCGGTCAGAGAAATGGCCGCCGAAGCGGCACGGAGGTGGTGAGGATCAGCCGCGCAGAGTGCGTGCCCAGGGAGCGTCCACCGTGTCGGCGCCGACGGCTAGCACCACGTTGCCGAGCAGGGCGTCGGCGAAGTAGCGGCGCAGCTGATCGTCGGAGGCTCCGGAGACGGCCCGGATGTACTCGATCTGTTTGGCGTAGCAGGTGCGGACGGCCTCGCCGATGACAGGCTCACCGGCCGCACAATTGCCGTGCATCAAGATCATCAGCACGTTCCGGTCGGCGATGACCTCCTCATAGGAGGAGCTGAGAGCGGCGAGGACGGCCTCCGGGTCGGTGGTATGAACCTTGGCCACTGCGGTGGCGGCGGCTTCCCGCAGCAGGTGTGAGCAGTGGTCGATCAGTGCGGCGAACAGGCTCTCCTTGTCGGGGAAGAGCCGGTAGAGGTAGCCCTGCGAAATCCCGGCGGCCTTGGCGACATCCATGGTCGAGGTGCCGTAGTAGCCACGCACGGCGAATGTCTTGATCGCCGTGCTCATCACGGTGGCCCGCCGCTCCTCGGCCGTGGAGCGTTGTCTTGTCCTCGCGGTATTCATACAAGTAATCAACCACTCTCATAGGTGGGGGTCAAGTCATCGCCGATGCGTCCCGCGACGGCGGACTCATCGGCAGATGACGACCGCTTCCCACAAGCAGGTGTTCCCGCAGACCCGGGCGCCGTGATTGGCAGACGATCCCGATGCAGACCTCCCTGGCGAGCGGCTTTTGCCGCCCCGTCACGGGAATCGGTGGCGTTAGCCGACCAGGTCTAATGTGCAGGCGCCCGGACGACCTCGGTCTCCCGGGAAGGCAGCCAGGTCCACTGCATCATGGCCCGTCCCCGTCGTCGGCCAGGGGAAGCACGGCGTCGACGACCCAGCCCTCATCCTCTCCTGAACGGCGATGATGCAGCCACCAGTTATGAGAACCCGCTCGAGCATCGCGACCAAACCGAACCCGGAGCCGAGGCTGCCGCCCGCCGTGCCGACGGCGGCGACCCTGTCATCGGCCATGGACGGGGAGTAGGCCCGCGTCAGCCGGACGTGCACCTGCAGCAGGCAGGTGGACGGCCTCCGCGTCGTTCCGGACGTTGGCAAGGGCCTCCATGTCGGCGTCACGACAGCCGCCGGAGTGGTGCCACCGGATCAGCCGAAAGTCAGATGCTATGGGTCCCGGGTGACGCCGAAGATCTGTCCCACGGCGGATGTACCGGCCCCTGCCCCGCGGCGAGGCTGTCCAGGCACCCCTCCGATGCCGGCCTGGCCGTACCCCCAGGAGCAGCTCCGCGATGTCCTTCCCTCCTCCCGCTCACACACACCGTGCCACCACCCAATGGGCCGGACCCTCGACGGCCGCCGCCGTCACTGCTGTCGACCTGGTCAAGGTCTACGGCACCGGCGAGACGCGCGTCCGCGCCCTCGACGGCGTGAGCGTCGCCTTCGCCCCCGCCCGTTTCACCGCCATCATGGGCCCCTCCGGCTCAGGCAAGTCCACCCTCATGCACTGTCTGGCCGGGCTGGACCGGGCCACATCAGGGCAGGCACTGCTCGCGGACACCGACCTGACCACCCAGCCCGAGCGGATCCTCACCCAGGTCCGGCGAGAACGGATCGGCTTCGTCTTCCAGTCGTTCAACCTGCTACCGCAGCTCACTGCTGAACAGAACATCACTCTCCCGTTGGACCTCGCCGGCTGTCGGCCCGATCCGGAGCTGCTGGACCGCCTCACCACATCCCTAGGCCTGGCCGACCGGCTCGGCCACCGCCCCGCCGAGCTGTCCGGCGGGCAGCAGCAGCGCGTCGCCCTCGCCCGCGCCCTCATGTCCCGGCCCGAGGTCGTCTTCGCCGACGAGCCGACTGGCAACCTCGACTCCCGCTCCGGCGCACAGGTGCTGGCCATGCTGCGCGAGGCAGCGGGCGAATACGGGCAGACCGTGATCATGGTGACCCACGACCCGGGCGCCGCGTCCCACGCCGACCGCGTGATCCTACTCGCCGACGGCCGGCTCGCCGGCGAGATCGACCGGCCCGAGCCCGCCTCCGTCACCGACGCCCTGCGCCAGTTGGCGGCCGGCCGATGACCCTCACGCGTATCCAGCTCTCAGGCGCCGTGCAGCGCCCCGGGCGGCTGCTGCTGACCGGCCTGGCCGTCGCCGTCGCCGCGTTCGTCGTCTTCGCCACCGTCCTCGCGCACCGCACAATCGAACGCACCATCCTCGACACTCACCGCGGCACGCCTTCAGCGGCCGATTACGTCGTCGGCACCCTCGACGCGCCCGTGCGCACCTCCGCGCTGCCGTGCATCCGCAGGGTGCCGGGAGTCGCCGAGGCCCAAGCACGGACGACCGCTTTCCTCGAGCTGCGCCGACCCGCCGCCGCCAACCTCAGCGTCACCGCCGATCCCGGAGCCGGCCTGCTCTCCCAGGTGCGCCTGCTGGAAGGCCGCTACCCGGCCGCACCCGACGAGATCGCCCTCACACGGCGCTCCGCCTTACGGCTCGAACTCGGCACCGGCGACACCGTCACCGTGAGGACTGGATCCCATCGCCTCGTCACCTTGCGGATCACTGGGCTCGCCGTCGCCACAGTCGACACGCCCACCATGCGAGGCCTAGGCGGTGAGCAGGCCTTCGCCCCCGACACCACCGTGACCGGGCTGAGTGAACCGGACAGCTACCTCGGCCAGATAGAGGTACGCCTCACGGACAGCGCCGACGCGCCACACATTCGCGCACGCCTGGAGTCGGCTGCCTTCGCCGAAGGACCGGGGGAACAGGCCGCCGTCGTCCCAGCCGAACAGATCCGCGAGCAGGAGAAGAGGGACATCATCAACAGCTACGGCAACCTCTTCTCCCTCGTCTCGGTCTTCCTGACGGTCGCGGTGCTGGCGGCAACCCTTATCTCCACCTCCACCTTCCGGATCGTCTTCGCCCAACGGCTGCGCTTGCTGGCCCTGTTGCGCGCGGTCGGCGCCGACCGTGAGCCTCTGGCCCGGGCGCTGGCCGTGGAAGGAGCCCTGACCGGAGCCGTCGCCGGTTTGGTCGGTGTGGGCGCCGCAGCGCTGGCCGGTAACCTCCTGCCGGGCGCGCTGACGCTCTTCGGCGTCCGGTTCTCCGCCCCAGGCGTCCCCCCGGCCCCGGCAGCCGCCGTGATATTGGGAGCGGTGGCCATGGCGGCGGCGGCAGCCCTCTCTCCCGCCGCGAGCGCCGCCCGGGTCTCCCCGCTAGAGGCGCTGCGCACCGCCGCGACCAGTGCCGCACGCCAGGGCATCGGACGGGCCCGCGCGGTCTTCGGCTGCGCTCTGGCCGCAGTGGCGGTCGTGCTGGCAGTAGTCGCCGCGCGGCAGCTTCCCCGGCCCGGGCACGAGGATTACCACGCCCAACTCGTGCTGCTACTGATCGTGTTCTCAGGCGCGCTGGCGTACTTCGCGCTTGTGGTGCTCGGCCCGGTCCTGGTCCGCCCGCTGTTGAACCTGGTGGGCCGGCCGCTGCGGAAGGCCGGTCCGCTGGGCAGGCTCGCTGTCGAAGGCGTCGGCGCCGCAACGCGGCGGGCCGCCGCGGTGAGCGTCGTCGTGGCACTCGGCGTGACCATGACCGGGGTGGTGCTGGTGGGCGCGGCTTCCATGAAGGTCATGGCAGAGCGCAACATCACCGCCACTGCACCGAGCGACTTCTGGCTGAACTCCGCCGCCTTCGATCCGCTTCCGCCGAAGCTGGTGGCCGAGGTGCGCCGGGCCGAGACCCTGACCCGGGTACTTCCCCAGCGCAGTGCGCTGGTGCGGATCGGCGACCTGCGCGAGGAGACCCAGGCTGTCGACCTCAATCTGCGAAAACTCTCGACCTGGGGCAAGTACCGTGCCCACCGCGGTTCGCTGGACGCCCTCGGACCGGGACGAGTGGCGCTGCTCGGACCCACAGCGCGGGACGCGGGTCTGGACGTCGGTGACACCGTCACCCTCACCCGCGGCGCCCGGACGACCGACGTCGAGGTGGTGGCCGTTGTCGAAGGGGCTCCGCTCAACGCCGGCGTTCTCACCGATCCGGCGGAGCTGGACCGCCTTGGTCTGCCCAGCGGACCCACTGGTCTGGTCGCCGACGCTGCTGTTGCTGGCGAGCAGGGCCGCGCGGACGCCCTCAAGGCGCTGAGGTCCGTCGTGGGTCCGCAGGACGAGGTGTACATCGAGGTCATCGCCGATGGGCGAGACAGCGAGACCGCCGACCTCGGCATCGCGGTGGGCGGTGTCCTCGCCCTCATCGCCCTCACCGTGCTGATCGCCGTGACCGGCGTCGGCTCCACCACGGCACTGTCAGTCGTCGAACGTGTCCGCGAGGCAGGACTGTTGAGGGCGGTCGGTCTCTCCCGCCGCGGTCTGACCACCGCCCTGACCCTGGAAGCCACGTTGTACGGCATCATCGGCTCGGCCATGGGCCTGCTGCTCGCCGTCCCCTACTCCTGGCTCCTCGTCAACGCCACCGGGGCCAACGTACCGACCGAGTTCCCCGTGCTCCAACTCGTCGGCGTCGTCCTCGTCCTGGCCGCCCTCACCGGCCTCGCCGGCGCCCTCCCCGCCCGCCGCGCGGCCCGCATCAGCCCGGTCACCGCCCTGGCCGTAGATGGCTGACGCGGCGACGTCTGGTCCACTGCCATGCCATCGAGGCATGGGGGCATGCCGAAAGGGCACTTCCCTGAACAGCCCGCGGCGGGGAGTGCTGGGTGCCGGGGAGGCGCCCCGGCACCCAGCCGCCCACGAACACCTCGGAATAGACCGCACATGACCAAGCACTCGCCCCCGGCCCACACCGCCCGCCCCGTCCCGGCCACACCCGCCGCCCCGATGCCATCCCTACCTTCGATCCTAAACTCGGCCCCGCTTCACGCGAGAGCAGCATCCACTGACCCCGCAAGGCATCACTGCGGCCCGGACCGCCGTCGGGGCGGGGGCGCTCCACGACGAGAACGTGGCGGCGGGCGGATAACTGGCCCGTTCCGGGATCACCGCGCGGATGCCGCGTCTGCGGAGGTCGTCGCGGATCGCGCGGGACGAGTAGGCCTTATCGGCCAGAACCAGGTCCGGCCTGGTGCGGGGCCGTCCTCGCCGACGAGGAACGCGCAGACGGGCTATAACCTGTGAAGGCTGGTGCATCTCCGGCCTGGCCGGCGGTGAGCACGAACACCAGCGGCCAGCACCGGCCGTCGGCAGCGAGGTGGATCTTTATGGTCAGTCCGCCGCGGAACCGGCCGATGGCGTGATCGTCCGGCTCGCCTGCCGGGGCCCCGTTACCTTTTTCGTGGCCCCGCAATGGGGCTCCCGGTCTCCGGGTCCGGCATGACTTGCGCCCCTTGTCGATCATGGTCGAAAAAGTGGTGTCACCGGGCCGGGAGGCATTGGCAGACCGCTGATCAGGGGCATGACCGCTCGCCGCTCGTCGAGGTGAAGCAGGCCTTCGTAACGTGGATGCCGGCACGCTGATGCCACAAGCGGAGGCCGGGAAGGGTGTCTGCTGGGGAGGGTGAGTGAGCGACGAGGACGTGATCGATGCCTACCTCGGTCTGGACGTCGGCAAGGGCGAGCATCACGGCACCGCCTTGACTCCGACGGGCAAGAAGGTGTTCGACAAGCCGCTGCCCAACAGTGAACCGCGGCTGCGTGAGCTGTTCGAAAAGCTCCAGACCAGGCATGGAACGGTGCTGTTCGTGGTGGACCAGCCGGCCTCGATCGGTGCTCTGCCGCTGGCCGTCGCGCGGGATGCGGGCTGTCGTGTCGCCTATCTGCCGGGACTGACGATGCGGCGGATCGCCGACCTCTACCCCGGTGAGGCCAAGACCGACGCCCGGGACGCTGCGGTCATCGCCGATGCCGCCCGCACCATGCCGCACACGCTGCGGGACCTGGCGCCGGACGACGAGACCGTCGCCGAGCTGAACATGATCGTGGGCTTCGACGACGACCTGGCCGGCGAAGTCACCCGCACCAAGAACCGTCTGCGCGGACTGCTGACCCAGATCCATCCTTCGCTCGAGCGGGTCCTGGGTCCCCGCCTGGATCACCCGGCAGTCCGGTTCCTGCTCGAACGCTACGGCTCACCGGCACAGTTACGGAAAGCCGGCAGACGACGGCTGATATCCATGCTGCGGCCCAAGGCACCGCGCATGGCGGATCGGCTCGTCGCAGACATCTTCGACGCGCTCGACGAGCAGACCGTCGTCGTGCCCGGCACCGACGCTGCGGCGCTGATCGTCCCCAGCCTGGCCGCCTCGCTCACCGTCGTGCTCGACCAGCGCCAGCTCCTCGCCGCAAGGATCGAGGAACTGCTGGAGGCACACCCTCTTTCCCAGGTCCTGACCTCGATGCCCGGCATCGGGGTCAGGACCACAGCCCGCATCCTGATCGACGTCGGTGACGGCAGCGGCTTCGCCACCGCAGGCCACCTCGCCGCCTACGCCGGCCTGGCACCAGCCACCCGCTGGTCCGGCTCCTCCATCCGCGGCGAACACCCAGCCCGACGAGGCAACAAACAGCTCAAGCGAGCCTTCTACCTCGCCGCCTTCGCCTCACTGTCCCAGCCCGACTCCCGCGCCTACTACGACAAAAAACGCCGCGAGGGTAAACACCACGTCGCCGCGATCGTCTGCCTGGCCCGACGCCGCATCGACGTCCTCTTCGCCATGCTCCGCGACGGCACCTTCTACGAACCCCCCAAGATCAACACCGCTTGACGAAAACCATAGGGGCACTTTTTGCGGGCCCCGGCCGCATGCTGGTGAGCCTGCACGAGCGTGGAGTCCACCGAGACGGCGCAGTTGAGATCTTCGCCCGCGTCGGCCTGGGACACCAAGGCGGCGAACACCCGCTCCCACGTGCCGTCGACGGCCCACATCCGCAGCCGATTGTAGACGCCCCCCAGTTGCCGCACTTTTCCGGCGGGTGCACCCACGGGGTACCGGTCTGACATTCGAAGGCGATCGCGTCCATCACCTCACGATGATCCCGCCAGCGGCCACCCCGCTTCGGCGTCCGGTCCGGGAGCAACGGCTCGATCCGCGCTCACTGCGCATCAGTCAACGGCACCCCCGGACCAACGACTGACTGATCCAAACGAAACCGCCTTGGGAAACAGGAGGGCTCATTGACCGAAGGTCCTGCGTTCCGCCTGAGAGTTGGAGCCCTGCCTGCCTTGCGGCCGACCGCCGGGCTCGAACCGGTGGCGTGCGAGAGACGCTCGGCCGAGGCGAGTCGGGTGCTCAGTGGAAACGGCTCAGGCGGCCGAACCGGGCCAGCAGGTCCTGAGCGGCGGCCTCGTTCAGTCCCAGGGCCGCGGCCGTCTGCTCACCGGTGGTGTTGCGACTGGCGTCCAGGGCCGGCCAGTGCGCTCGCGACAATGAGTGCTCCACACAGTTCCGGACAGTTCGGACTGGACATAGCGATCGTCCTCCGGAGTACGGACGCGGGCAAGGGAGATCGTGGGCAGGAAACGCAGCATCGTCACCGACACACTCGGGTTTATTCTGGCGGTGCTGGTCACCGCAGCCAGCGTTCAGGACTCCGTGGCCGATACCCGCCTCCTCGGCCAAGCCACCGCCGACCAGCTCACCGTCCGCAAGGTCTGGGGTCGACGGCGGCTACCGCAAGCACTTCGTCGTCGAGCACGCAGCCGCGTTCGGCCTGCGATGTGGAGCCCGGCGGGGCGAACGATCGGCCGCACCTCCTCTGAGTGGTGGAAGGCCGGGCCTGTTTCCGGCCGGACATGAGCCGGACACGTCCGTCTGCGACTTTCCGTTGGTCATTCAATTCGACGACCGGAGGCAGTAAAAGGTGTCAGACGTCAACGGAGCACCGTCCTGGAGCGCACTGTCATTGGAGCAGCGTTCCATGCCCAGGGACATGGAACGGTGGAGGCAGCCGGCTTCGGACGCGTTCCGTATCGCGGTCGTGACGGCGGGGGCGGTGCGGCTGAGGGGCTCGGGCGGTGAGAAGCGGAGCTGGGTGACCAATGCGGTGACGGGAGCGGCCTGTAAGACGCCCCCGGGGCGCACGCTGACGTTGAGCTGGACTGCTCTGGCTCCCGGGCCGGTGGGAATGGCGCAGCTCGCTTTGCCGGTCGGCCTGATCACTCGTTTCGCGGAGGAGGAGTTGGACGGACGGCGACGTAGTGTGCAGGAGTTGGGAGCCATGCCGAAGCCGGATCCGGTCATCGCGTCGATGACGGGCGCTCTGCTGCGCGCCCGGCTCGCGGGAGCGCACGATCTCTACGCGAGTTCGGCCGCGCAGTATCTCGCCGCGCACTTGGTGATGTCGGAACCGCGGAGGGTGGTGCCTGCGGCCCATGGGGCGGCAATGGGGTCGCGGCGGCTGGCCGCGGTGACGGACTACATGAACGAGCACCTCGCAGAGTCGATCACCCTGGACGAGCTCGCCCAGCAGGCCGGGCTGAGTCGTTTCCACTTTATCCGGCTGTTCACCGCGGCCACCGGGAGTTCGCCCTATCGGTTCCTGACGGACCTGCGCATGGACCGGGCGCGCCGGTGGCTGGACCGCAGCAACGAGCCGGTGGCCGTGATCGGCCGGCGCTGCGGGTACAAGAATGCCGGGCATTTCGCGACCGCGTTCCGTCGTCAGTTCGGGTGTTCGCCCACGCAGTACCGACAGGAGGTCCGCCTTTCCGCGCATCGCGCCGCGCCGGGTGACACTCAAGCCGGTGGTGACACGGAACTACTCACGAGTGCTGGCCCGAAGTGAGGGGCCGCCGTGCTGTCGTCGCGCATCGCGCGGCATCCGGCAGCACGATGAGAGAATCCGCGCAATATGGCAAATGCCCGCACACGCACAGCGAATTCGTCAACTAATATCGTGTCCAGTTCCGTTCACAGTACACGTCACGTACACGGCCTTACCCTCTGCAGGAGGCTCCATTGCAATGCCGCGTTGTATGTGCGTGAGTGCACCCTGCCGCAGAAAAGGGAATGTCCATATGAACTGGTCACGTCTGCCCAGCGTCGGAGCGGTGCTCGTGTCCGCCGCGATACTCGCAGCAGCGAACACGGCACCGGCGTCGGCTCACTACAGTCAGTGTCCCGCGAACGAACTCTGTGTATGGGAGCACACCGGGTACGAGGGAAGATTTGCCTACACGAGCGAGCCGAGTCCCAATGTCGGCGCCGACATGAACGACCGCATCTCGTCCTACTGGAACCGCACGAACCAGTGGTTCTCGCTGTACGAACACGAAAACTACGACGGATGGTGCATCGCTGTCGGCCCGGATTCCTCCAGGATCGCCCTGCCCAACGGGCACTGGGACGCGGATAACGACGAAGTGACCTCCCTGAAGCCAGGAATCTGTCAACGCCCCATGAAAGTCTACGAGTGACGGGAGAACGGAACGGCCCACCGGTAACCGGTGGGCCGTTCTCGTCAGACGGTTCGCCGAGGAGCCTGTCGGCGGATCACAGTGCTTCCCACAAGAGATGCGGAGTCGTGGAAGTTGTGCACTTTCCCGGCCGCAGCGAGGTGATCGAGTCGGTCATCGGGTCGTAGAGCGCGGCTCTGGATGACCCCGGGCCGACGTTGACGCAGTATTTGCCACCCCAGTTCTCACCCGTATAGAAGGAAAACCACTGGTCCGTGCGGTTCCAGTAGGACGAGATGCGGTCGTTCATGTCGGCGCCGATGTTCCGGTTCGGCTCGCTGGTGTAGGCGAACCTGCCCTCATAACCGGTGTGCTCCCACATGCAGAGTTCGTTCGCGGGACACTGACTGTAGTGAGCCGACGCGGACGGCGTGCTCACCGCCCCGAAGGCCACGGTCGCCGCAAAGACCATGCCGATCGCCGACAAGCGTGACCGGTTCATGTGTTCTCTCCTTCAGGATCGCGGCCGCGCGGAGAAGCCGGCCGACGCACTCAGCACTGACCGGGCTTGAACGACGTCAGGTCGTCGTTGAACTGGGAGGGCACCGCAGGGGACGCACCTCCCGGAGGAATGACCAGCATGCAGTCACCGAAATTCTCGTGATTGTAGGTGCTGATCCAGGTGTTGGTGCGGTTCCAGTACGAGGTCATCCGGTCATTCATGTACGCTCCGACATTCGGCTGAGGTTCACTGGAATAAGCGAACCGCCCCTGGTAACTGCTGTGCTCCCAGATGCAGAATTCACCGACAGGACACTGGTTGGAGCCGGCGTTCGCGTTTCCTCCGAGCGCAACCACTGCTCCCATCGCTAGGGCTCCGCTCGCAACTACCCTCGCTGTCTTCCTGAACACAACCACGACTCCTTCTTCGTTGAGGCCGCTTTGCGGCACGGTCCGCCGAATCGAGATCCGCACTCCGATGCCCGCCTGGTCAGCGCACCCTTTTGGCCACGGGCGGCGAATGGATGGATAATGAGGCTGGCGTCTCGTACGGGATACTAAAGGGCTTTTCGCGGGCGTCACACAGTAGCTTTTCCGAGAGTGCGGAACGTTGCGGAACGTGCTCCAGCCTGCAGCTGAACAGCGCCCGTAAGGGCACCACTCATGGATCCAGGTGGGTCGTCGAGCGCGCCTCGCCTTGCGCCACCAGTTCGACCGCCTGCGGATCCGCTGCGAGGTACGAGCGACCTCCACATCGGACTGCCCCAACTCGCCTGCGCAAAGGGGTTGCGTGGCGGCGTAGACCACGGCCAGGCGGTCGGTACTCAGCACGGTCCGCGCCCGCCAGCCGGCCGGCGGCGTCAGGGCCAGGGTCCCTGCCTCGGAAAACCGCACGACCCAGGGTCCCGGCGGCGGCCGCGGCCGTCCGCCGGTGCCAGCGACGCCCGACACGGTGCCGGATCCGGCGCATACGGTTCGCGGGAGCCGGCACCCGCGGCACGGCACGCTCCAGCAGCGCCCGCACCTCGGCCGGTTCGCGCACGGGGGGCAGCCCGTCGTCAGCAGGCACGTGACCGTCCTCCCTCCGCGGTCAGGGCGTGCGGCCCGCGCTCCGGTGGCCGGGGACCGCCAGCCGGGGCGGGGGAGGGGGCGTCGAGGAGTCCCCTCAGGGTGCGCAGGGCCTTGGCGGCCTGACTTTTGACCGTGCCCGGCCGGCAACCGAGGACGTCCGCGGTCTCCTCGACGGACAGGTCCTCGGAATCGCAGTACGAGCACCGCGCGCTGCCGCGGCGGCAGACGCCGTACGGTGCCCGCCAGCGCCTACTCCGGGTCGACGGCGGTGAAGGGGCTGCCGCCCTCGGGCCGGTCGGGCACCTCACCATGGGGCACCTCGCCGCGCCAGCGGTGCTGACACCGCGAGGCCTGGGTGGTGACGAGCGTGCGGCGGACATAGGCCTCCGGGTGCCCCGCGCGATCCGGGGCCACTTCGGCCGCACCTGGGCCAGCGCCGTCTGCAGCAGGTCGTCGGCCAGGTGCGCGTCACCGGTCAACAGCCATGCCACACGCAGCAGGCGCGGGTTGTACGCCTCGACGAACTCCTTGAAGTCCCGCGCACCGGTGTCGTCGTCTGTCGTGCCGGACAAGGCTCCCGCCATCGTGCCTGTGCAGTTCTGGAATTTTCCACACCAGGTGAACCAGGTGAACCAGGTGACCCCGCCGATCGAGTTGCCTGCCGGAGCACGATGTTCCCCATGCCTGTACGACATGGGGCCATGCCTGATCGGGCCTTCCGCAACAGCGGGTCGGGTGGTTTGCTGGCCGCGTGCCGGAAGGACCGGCGTGCACAGCAAGGAGAACAACAAGTGGAACCTGTGAGCGTGATCGGCACGCTGCGTCTGCGGGCCGACCGGGCGGACGAGGCCCGGAAGGTCATCGCCTCGGTGGTGGAACGCACCCACCAGGAGCCCGGCTGCCTGACCTACGCAGTCCACGAGTTCGCGGGCGATCCGCTGACCCTGGTCGTCATCGAGAAGTGGGCCTCGCAGCAGGACCTCGACGGCCACAACGCGGCGCCCTGGCTCGCCGAGGCATTCGGCCGGGCCGGCGAACTGCTCACCGGCGCCCCGGAGATCCGGATACTCACCCCGCTCGGCTACGGTACGGCCGACAAGGCTGCCCTGCGCTGACCCCTGCCGCGCCCCGGGCACAGAAGGTAACCCGGCGGGCCAACGAGGCATGTACCGGTGGCTCACCAGGCGCTTCACGTATCGCGTACGGGGGCCGGTGCGGTCAGCCAGGCCGATCGCCGTTCCCTGGCCGGGGTGCCCGTCGGCTGCCCGTCCTGCCGCCCGGACCCCGCCGCGAACGCCGGTCGCGTGCGGCAGAGGGCCCGGCGGACGGGCAACCGGCGAGCCGGACTGCCCCGACCTGATCGTCACGTCCCCGACGGTGCCGGACGGCCGTGTGGCTAGGTGCGTCATGAGGGCCGAGAAGCGGTCCGACCGGGGCTGCCCGAAGAGGCTCACGCTGATGGCGATCATGGGAGGGCCGGCGCTACCGCGTCCCCGGCATGGAGGGCGGCTGACCGGTCATGCCCGTCCTCTCGTCGACGAGGCCGCGGGCCACCGCGAGGAGCAGGTCACTGGCCTCGCGCTCGCCGACCGTCACGCGGACCCCCTCGCCGGGGAAGGCGCGGACGGCCAGGCCCGCCTCCTCGCATGCCGTGGCGAAGCGCGGTGTGTCCTCGCCCAGCGCGAACCAGACGAAGTTCGCCTCGGACGGGGACGGTGACCAGCCTTGCCTCGCCAGCTCTTGGCGCAGGCGCTCGCGTTCCGAGACGATGGTGTCGATGCGGGCCCGCAGTTCGTCGGCGGCGGCCAGTGAGGCGAGCGCCGCAGCCTGGGCCACCGCGCTGAGCAGGCCCGGTACGGCCGCGCGGCCGACCGCCCGGGCGACCTGCTCGTGTGCCACGGCGTAGCCGACGCACAGACCGGACAGCCCGTACGCCTTGGAGAAGGTGCGCAGCACGCAGACGTTGGGGTGCGCGCGCTGCGCGTCCAGTCCGTCGGCGGCCCCGGGGTCCCGGACGAACTCCCGGTAGGCCTCGTCCAGGACGACGAGGACGTCGCTCGGGACATCGGTGAGGAAACAGTCGAGTTCCTCCCGGTGGAGCACCGTGCCGGTGGGGTTGGTGGGGCTCACCAGCAGTACCGCACGGGTGCGCGCGGTCACCGCCCGGGCCATGGCCCCAAGGTCGACGCGGCCGTCGGACCGCAGCGGAACGGGTACGCCGTGTTCGATCGTGTAGCCGGCGTTGTCGAGGACGACGACCACCGCGTCCAGTCCCTGGGCGGCGATGGTGGCCAGCTCCTGCACGGTCATCTGCAAGGCGCCGTCACCGATGACCAGCACCGGGCGACGGGAGCGGTCGGCGAGCGCGGCCCCGAGGGCGGCCGGGAGCGTGTAGCCGATGGAGCACCACAGGGGCTGCCCGATGAACACGGTGTCGTCGGGGAGCCGGCTCTCGACGGCGCCCCAGTAGGCCGTCCCGGTCTCCGCGGTCAGAGTGTGGTGCGGCTCCAGCCACTGCGGCAGCAGGTGCCACAGCAGTTCCTGGGTGATCGGCGACCTTGCGTCCCAAGCCCGCGCGGGAGCCCTGCCAGAGCGCGGTTCGGGGCGCCGGCCCAGCGGCGCGGACCTCCGCTCGGCCTCGGCGGCGGCCATGTCCCGTACGACGGCCAGCGCCTGCCGCAGCGGTATGCCATCGAACTGCTCCCCGGCGATATCCGCGTACCGCAGGCCGAGGCTGATGGTACGAGTCTGATAGATGCGGTGGCTGAACCGGCCGGTGGTGGTGTCGGCCAGCATCGCGCCCACGAGCACCAGCAGGTCGCTGTCCTCCACGGCGATGCGCGCGGACTTGTCGCCGTGCGCGCCCCAGTAGACGCTGGCCGACAGCGGGTGGCTTTCGTCGACGATGTCCTTGACGGACACCAGCGCGGCCACCGGGATTCCGGTCGTCTCGGCGAGATCGGCGATGTCGCCCGCCAGGCCCGCCCGGACGGCGAGGTGCCCGGCGAGAAGCCCCACCGAGTCGGCCCGGGCGAGCATCCACCGGACCCGCTCGGCGAACGCCGCCGTCACGGCCGGCGACGGTAGGGAGTGAACGGGGAGCGGGTCGGCGAGCGCCGAGCCGTCCACCCGCGCGGCGGCCACATCGACCGGGACGCTGAGGTACACCGGCGCCGACTCGCGCAGCGCCGTGGCCAGGGCCCGGGCGATCTGCGCGGTGGCGTCCCGCGCCGTTGTCAGACGGTGGCGGCGACCGGGGCGGACGACGGCTGCAACACCCGGACCAGCGGTTCGAGCCGGGGGTCCTGAGCCGCCTGCGCGAGTGCCGCCCGCAGAGCGGCGTCGTGAGCGGGGCGGGCCGCTTCCAGCAGTTCCCTGCCTGCCTCGGTGACGTCGGTGTAGATCCCGCGGCGGTCGGTGGGGCACAGGTAGCGGGACAGCAGCCCTCGGTCCTCGAGTCGGGTGACCAGGCGGGTGGTGGCGCTCTGGCTGAGGACGACGGCGTGGGCGACCTGCTTCATCTGCAGGTGCCCACCATCGCCATCATGCTGCCGGCTGAGCACGTCAAGCAGGGAGTACTCGCGGGGGCTCAGGCCGTGATCGGTCCCCAGGACGCGTTCGAGGTGTGCCTCGATCCTGCCGTGCAGCAAGGAGAGGGCACACCAGCCATGAGCCAGGGCGGAGAACGCTGGGGTGGTGGCGGTCACAGGGGCCTCCTTCGTCGGCGGGCCAGTCCCGCACTTAATACTTGCACGCGATGGCAAAATCGATCACGGGTAGTGCGCGTTTGCATGTAGCCCGCGTCTGCAATTATTGTCATCGAGTGTAATCGCCTAACGCAGTCTTTTTGGAAGGGCTCTCTCATGCCTCTCGCGCTCCTGGCCCTGGCCATCGGGGCTTTCGGGATCGGCACCACCGAATTCGTGATCATGGGTGTGCTGCCCCAGGTCGCGGACGACTTCGGTGTCAGCATCCCCACCGCCGGCTGGCTGGTGTCCGGCTACGCGCTCGGCGTCGTCGTCGGTGCCCCACTGCTCACCGTGCTCGGCACCAAGGTGTCCCGCAAGAAGATGCTCATGTTCCTCATGGGCCTGTTCATCGTGGGCAACGCCCTCTCGGCCTTCGCCCCCGGCTTCGGTGTCATGCTCATCGGCCGGGTCATCGCCTCGCTCGCCCACGGCGCGTTCTTCGGTATCGGGTCCGTGGTCGCCGCCGACCTGGTGGCCCCCAAGAAGAAGGCGTCCGCCATCTCGCTGATGTTCATGGGCCTGACCGTCGCCAACATCGTCGGCGTCCCTGGCGGCACCTACGTCGGCCAGGCGGCAGGCTGGCGGATCACCTTCACCCTCGTCGCCGCGCTCGGCGTCGTCGGCCTGCTCGGCGTCGCCAAGCTCGTCCCCGAGCAGGGCAGGGCCGAGACCGCGAACGTCCGCAGGGAATTCGCCGCCTTCAAGAACGTCCAGGTCTGGCTCGCCATGGCGATGACCGTGCTCGGCTACGGCGGTGTGTTCGCGGCCATCACCTACATCACGCCGATGATGACCGAGGTCGCCGGGTACACCGAGGCCGCGGTCACCTGGTTGCTGGTCCTGTTCGGCGTCGGCATGTTCCTCGGCAACCTGCTGGGCGGCAGGTTCGCCGACCGCGCCCTGATGCCCATGCTGTTCACCGCTCTGGCAGCGTTGACCGCCGCTCTGCTGCTGTTCACCGCGACCGCCCACAACAAGGCACTGGCGGCGATCACCCTCACCCTGATCGGCGCACTCGGCTTCGCCACGGTGCCGCCGCTGCAGAAGTGGGTCCTCGACCAGGCCTCGGCCGCCCCGACCCTGGCCTCGGCCGCCAACATCGGCGCCTTCAACCTCGGCAACGCGCTGGCCGCCTGGCTCGGCGGTGTGGTGATCGCGGCCGGACTCGGATACACCGCACCGAACTGGGTCGGCACCCTGCTGTCCGGCACCGCCCTGCTGCTGTCCTTCCTCGCCGCGTTCCTGGACCGCCGCACGCGCCGGGCGCCCGGCAACGTCGTGGCCGGCTCCCCGCACCCGAGGGCGCAGCGCACCGGCGCCCCGATCGGCCACTGACTCCCGGCGCACCCGGCCGGACCGGCCCCGACACCACGTACGAAAAGAGCACCACACCCATGAGCAGCCCCGTCACCGCTCCTCTGACCATCCAGGACGCCGAGGTCCTGATCAACGCCGCCCGTCGTGCCGCGGAGGCCGCCGGAGTCGACGTCAGCGTCACCGTCCTCGACGCCGGCGGTCACCTCCTCGCCTTCCGCCGTGACGACCGTGCCGTGCTGATCTCCGGTGAGACCAGCACCCGCAAGGCGTACACCGCGCTCCAACTGAACGCCCCGACCGCCGACCTCGTCGACCTGGTCAAGCCCGACGGCCCGTTCCACACCCTGCCCACCGCCCTCGACCGGCCGCTGCTGTTCATCGCCGGCGGCCTGCCCGTCCACCGCGACGGCCGCCTCATCGGTGCCATCGGGGCCGGCGGCGGCACCCCCGAGCAGGACCACGGCTTCGCCGCCACGGCACTCGGCACCCTCGCCTGAGCACATCGCCGCCGGCCCGCCGGACAGTGCCCGGCCACCGACCGAGAACGCCGGGGGTACGCACCGCGGCAGTCCAGGGCACACTCTGGCCCCGCACCGCGAAGAGCCCTGTCGGCACCACCCGTCACTACGCAAGGAACGTGTACGCATGAACGCCTTCGTCCCCACTGTCACGCTCAACAACGGCGTCGAGATTCCCCAGCTCGGCTTCGGTGTCTTCCAGGTCCCCGACGCCGAGACGACCGCAGCCGTCTCGGCCGCTCTGGAGGCCGGCTACCGCTCCATCGACACCGCCGCGATCTACGGCAACGAGGCCGGAGTCGGCAAGGCCCTCGCCGCCTCCGGCATCGCCCGCGACGACCTGTTCATCACCACCAAGCTGTGGAACGCCGACCAGGGGTACGACACCACGCTCAGGGCATTCGACGCCAGCCTGGACAAGCTGGGACTGGACTACGTCGACCTCTACCTGATCCACTGGCCGACCCCGGCCCGTGACCTGTACCGGGAGTCGTGGAAGGCCCTCGAGAAGCTGGCCGCCGACGGACGCATCAGGGCCGCCGGCGTGTCCAACTTCCAGCCGGCGCACCTGAAGCGGCTGCTGGACGGCACCGGCCTGGTGCCGGCGGTCAACCAGATCGAACTGCACCCCGGCCTGCAGCAGAGCGAGCTGCGCGCCCTGCACGCCGACCTCGGCATCGCCACCGAGGCGTGGAGCCCGCTGGCGCAGGGCGCCGTCCTGAGCGATGACGCGATCACCGCCATTGCCGCGCGGCACGGCAAGTCCCCCGCCCAGGTCGTCATCCGCTGGCACCTGCAGCTCGGCAACATCGTTATCCCCAAGTCGGTGACGCCCGCCCGCATCCGCGAGAACCTCGACGTCTTCGACTTCGCCCTGACGGACGAGGAGATGACCTCGATCGCCGCCCTCGACCGCGGTCTGCGCACCGGTCCGGACCCGGACACCCTCAACTAGCCCCGCCCGCCCACCCGCGCGGGAAGGACCCGCACCCTTCCGCCCGGGTGGGCCGTACCGGATCGCCTGCGGGGGCGGATCCGCCCGTACGGGCCGCCCCCGCTTCCCTGACGGACTCCGTGGTCCGCACGAGTTCCCCCACCCGCCCCTCGCGTCACCGGGCCGCGCGTTGTGCCGCCGTCGAAAGGTGCCTGCCTGATGTCTTCCACTCCCACCGCCCTTGAGCGGCTCGTGAATCCCGCGGGCCTGCCGACGCTGGGCCTTGAGCTTCCCCTCGACAACGACTGGGGGGCTACGCGCCTGCGGGCCGACCGGGCCGCCGGGCGCCCCTTCGGCGTCCCCGACCTGACCCGGCACGCCGAACTGGCGCGCCTGGCGGACGCCTCGGGCTTCGCGGGCCTGTGGATCCGCGACGTTCCCTTGTACGATCCCGAGCAGTTCGGTGACGCCGGCTCCGTCTTCGAGACATTTACCCACCTGGGGCATCTGGCAGCGGTCACCGAGCGGGCCGTGCTCGGGACCGCCGCCATCGTGCTGCCGCTGCGGCAGCCGCTGTTGGTCGCGAAGGCGGCAGCCACCGTCGACGTCCTCTCCGGCGGCCGGTTCGTGCTCGGGCTGGCCAGCGGCGACCGGCCGGTGGAGTATCCCTTGTTCGGCGCGGACTTCGAGGGTCGCGGCGCCACGTTCCGCAGGAACATCGGCATCCTGCGCGCGGCCTGGGCCACCCGTCCGAGCGGGCAGGGGCTCAGCCTGCCCGACGTCGGACTCGGCGCCGATCGCCGTCTGGAGGTGCTGCCCAAGCCGACGGGCCGGTCCATCCCCATCGCCATCGCGGGGCACGCCCAGCAGACCGCGCAGTGGATCTCGCAGAACGCCGACGCCTCACTCAACTACCCGCGTCCGCTGGGAGCGTTGCGCTTGAAGACCCGCGAGTGGCGGCAACTCACCGGCGATGCCCCCAAGCCGTACCTCACGCCCATGCAGCTGGACCTCACCGAGGACCCGGCCGCCGCCGCGACCGCGATCCGGCTCGGCCTGCGCACCGGGCGCGAGGCTCTGATCGACCACCTGCGGGAGATGGGCCGCCTCGGCGTCAGTCATGTCTCCTTCAACCTGCGCCCCGGCGACCGCCCCGTCGACGAGGTCCTCCACGAACTCGCCGAAACGGTGCTGCCCCACTTCCCCGCTCCGCGCGCGGCGACCGGTGCGGACGCCGCCGCCACGCGCTGACCCCGGCGGACTACAGCCCCGGGCGCAGGGCCAGGTTGACGTCCGATTATGAAAGTGGTTAATTACTTTCATGAGCACCGCGAGGACACGACAGCGCTCCATAGCCGAGGAGCGGCGGGCCACCGTGATGAGCACGGCGATCAAGACGTTCGCCGTGCGGGGCTATTACGGCACCTCGACCATGGATATCGCCAAGGCCGCCGGTATCTCGCAGGGCTATCTCTACCGGCTCTTCCCGGACAAGGAGAGCCTGTTCACCGCCCTGATAGACCACTGCTCGCAGGTGCTGCGCGAGGCCGCCGCCGCCGCGGTGGCCAAGGTCGCCACCACCGACCCGGAAGCCGTCCTCGCCGCCCTCAGCTCCTCGTACGAGGACGTCATCGCCGACCGTGACGTGCTGATGATCCTGATGCACGGCAACTGCGCGGCCGGCGAGCCCGTCATCGGCGAGGCCGTGCGCGCCTGCTACGCCAAGCAGGTCGAGTACATCCGGGCCGTCTCCGGGGCCTCCGACGGGCAGTTGCGCCGCTACTTCGCCGACGCCCTGCTCGGCAATGTGGTGCTGGCCGTCGGCGCCGACACGGTGGACGCCCCCTGGGCGCGCACCCTGCGCGGCTGATCCCTGCCCACACGGGCCACTTCGGTGGCCTTCTCTTTGACCCAATAAGTAAGCGGTTAACCGCTTATTTCTATTGACCGCTCATTCCGAGAGGACCTGCCATGCCCAAGCGTCGGGGAACCGGGCTGTTGCTCGCTCTCCTGGCCTTCGCCCAGTTCATCAGCGCGATCGACTACAACATCGTCTACGTGGCGCTGCCCGAGATCGGCCGGGCCGTCGGCTTCGACGCCCACAGCCTCCAGTGGGTCGTCAGCGCCTACGCCGTCGCCTTCGGCGGGTTCCTGCTGCTGGGCGGCCGGATGGCCGACCTGCTGGGCCGGCGCCGCATGTTCACCACGGCACTGGTCCTGTACGGGCTGGCCTCCCTCACGGGCGGCCTCGCCACCGGACCCGGCGTGCTCGTCGCGGCCCGTGCCGTCCAAGGCCTCGGCGGTGCCCTGCTACTGCCCGCCACCCTGTCCCTGATCAACACCAGCTTCGACGAGGGCGCCGAGCGCAACCGGGCACTGGCCGTGTGGGGCGGCGCCGGCGCGGTCGGACTCGCCCTGGGCTCCCTCCTCGGCGGCCTGCTCACCAACTACCTCGGCTGGGAAGCCGTCTTCTACGTCAACGTGCCCCTGGCGCTCGGCGCCGCCGCGGTCGCGTGGAAGGCCATCACCCCGGACGCCCCCCGCGAACGCGGCCGCAGCTTCGACATGACCGGCGCGCTCTCGGCCACGGTCGGCTTCACCGCCCTGGTCTTCGGTGTCGTGCAGGGCCCCGAAGCGGGCTGGACCTCCGTCCAGGTCCTGACCGCCCTCCTCGGAGGACTCGCCCTGATCGGTGTCTTCCTCGCCGTGGAGGCACGCACCGCGCACCCCCTCATGCCGCTGCGGCTCCTGCACAACCGCAACCTCGTGGCAGCGATGGGCGTCACCTTCATCTTCATGGGGACCTTCGGCGCGCAGTACTACTTCTTCACCCTCTACCTCCAGAACGTGCACCACTACAGCGCCATGGCCACCGGCCTCGCCTTCCTGCCGTCCGCGCTGACCGGCATGGTGGGCACCAAGGCCAGCGAGAAGCTCCTCGACCGGGTCGGGACGCGCACCACCCTGCTCACCGGGCTGCTGCTCGGCGCCGCCGGCATGACCGTCCTCGCCCTGGCGCTGTCACCCACCGGTGGCTACCTGTCGCTGCTGCCCGGCGTGACCCTGCTGAGCCTCGGCCAGGGCCTGGCCTGGACCGCCATGTTCGCCGCGGCCGGCACCGGCGTCGACGCCGCCCACCAGGGCATCGCCTCCGCCATGGCCTCCACCACCCAGCAGATCGGCAGCGCCGTCGGCCTGGCCATCCTGATCGCCGTGGCCTCCCACGGCACCCACGCCACCACCGGACCCAGCCTCGTGCCCGGCCTGCGCACCGCCGGGTTCACCGCGGCGGCCCTCACCCTGCTCGGGGTGGCCATCGCGCTAACACTGCGCCGCCGGAACGCCGCCCGGCCGGCCACCGACCGCGACGCGGACACCGAGGTCCCGACCCCGGCTCTGTCCGCATGACAAGCACCCGGGCCGCGCCCCCCGAGCGGGGACGGCGCGGCCCGGGTGCTCGCGGCGGCGCCGCTGCCTTCGAGGCAGTACACCGACGTCGCGCTCGCCGCTTCCCCGCTGCACCCGGTGCGTCCGGCTAACGGGTGGGGGAGCGGAGCACGGGCAGCAGGACGACGGCGTCGACGTACAGCGTGTGCCGGGTCGGGGGCAACGATGAGCCGACTGAAGGCACCGGCGTGCCGGCGTGGGCCTTCTTCACCCACGGGCCACCAGGATCCCGGTCGCTCCCGGCGGCCTTCGCGCTCGTGTGCGGCAGCGACGTGTCGGGTATCCGGGCGCCGCCCGGCACGGTGGCGGGCCCGGCGCTCGTCGGTGGACGGCGCCGTCAGACCGGCCGAAAGTCGCATGCCCGGGCGGCGGGTGACGCGGAAGATCTGTCCCGCGACCGATGAGCCGGTCCCTTCCGCCCGGCGAGGCTGTCCGGGCATCCCTTCCACACCGGTCCGGCCGTACCTCAGAAGCAGTTACCGAAGGAATTCCCCTGCTCCAACTCGCCGCTGTCGTCCTCGTCCTAGCCGCCCCCACCGGCCTCGCCGGTGCCCTGCCGGCCCGCCGCGCGGCCCGGACCAGCCCGGTCACGGCCCTGCCCGTGGACGGCTGACGTGAGGCCGGCCGCGCCGCCATGCCGTCGCGGCATGGGGGCATACCGAAGAAGCACTTCCCTGAACAGCCCGCAGCGGGGTGTGCTGGGCGCCGGGGAGGCGCCCCGGCACACGCCCACGAACACCTCGGAAAGACCGCACATGACCAAGCACTTGACCCCGGCCCACACCACCCGCCCCGGCACGACTGCCCCCGCCGCATCGCCACCACTGCCCTACGACCCCGAACTGGTTCCAGTAATACGGGAGATGGGGGAGCGGCCCGCACTGACCCCTGAGAGCATCCCGGCGACGCGCACCGCCATCGGGGCCGGTGCGCTCGACGACGACACCCTGAGGGCCGGCGGAGAACTGGCCTGGGCGGAGCGCACGGTCGTCGGGCGGGACGGGAATCTGGACGTCACCCTGTTGATCGGCCGGCCCGCCGACGCGACACCGGCGGAACGCCTCCCGGTCCTGTACTACGTCCACGGCGGCGGCATGATCGCGGGCAGCCGACGTCATCTCGTCTCCGACGTCCTCGAGTGGACGCGGACCCTGCGGACGGTGACGGTGTCGGTGGAATACCGGCTCGCCCCCGAACACCCCTACCCCGCACCGCTGGAGGACTGCTACGCGGGTCTACTGTGGACCGCCGAACACGCCGCGGAACTGGGGGCGGACCCGGACCGAATCGTCCTGGTCGGCGCCAGCGCCGGTGGAGGACTCGCCGCGGGCCTAACCCTGCTGGCCCGCGACCGGGGCGGCCCCGCGACGATGGGCCAGATCTTGCTCTCCCCCATGCTCGACGACCGCAACGACACCCCCTCCAGTCGCCAGATGGAGAACCGCGGTCTGTGGGACCGCGCCTCCAATGCCACCGGCTGGAACGCCTATCTGGACGGCGCCGCCGGCGGCCCCGAGGTCTCCCCGTACGCCGCCCCGGCCCGCGCCGAGGACCTGACGCGTCTATCCCCGGCCTACCTCGACGTCGGCTCGGCGGAAACCTTCCGCGACGAAACCGTCGGCTACGCCAGCCGGCTGTGGCAGTCCGGCGTCCAGTGCGAGCTGCACGTGTGGCCGGGCGGCTTCCACGGCTTTGACGAGTTCGCCCCCCGGACAGCCCTGGCGCGACGGGCCAAGCGAGCACGCCGACAGTGGCTGTGTGGCCTCCTGGCCACCTGATCCACGCCCCGGCTTCCACGGAGTGCGCCGGACCAAGTTACCCGTTCGCACACCTTACGTAGCAAGAAACGCGTGCGCTGCTGTTTGGCCTGTGCGTACGCACCGATGAGAAAGAGTTCGACATGCGCAAGAAGATGACTGCCGTCCTGGCTGGTGTGGGAGCGGTGACCGCACTCACGGTCGCTGCCTCCCCCGCCGACGCGGCCTCGTCGTTCACTCCCCGGAACGGCGCCACCGGCAAGTGCCTGGCCGGCTGGTCGAGTCACACCGTCGCCCAGTCCAACTGCGGGGACGCCAGCACCTCATGGTCCTGGGTGGAGGCCGGCACCAACCGAGGGATGTACAAGAACACGTCCACGGGAATGTGCCTGGACACCAATGGGGACGGTGTCTATCTCTCGCCGTGCAGCAGTGCAGATGGCGGCCAGGTATGGGGCACCTGGGACGGTTGCACGCTGTGGAAGAACCACGTCTACAACCGCTACCTGACCGGGTGGAACACCGGTACGGTTTCCATGCGGAACTATAACGACGTGGATAGCGTCAGCAAGCAACACTGGTTCGGACAGCCCTGCTGAGCTTGACCTGGTCTTCCGGCCCCCGCCGACGGCACACAATCGGCGGGCGCTGAGGACGACGAGCACCGCCGGGTGCTGGAACTGTGCGACGACTCGCCCGCGACAAGCCCCTGGCGTGGTTGGAGGAATCGATCGCGCAGCAAGGATGGCGGCAAGCAGGGGGCCCGGGTCAAGGACAGGCTAGTGGTCGCGGTGTTCGGCATTACGAGCCAGGGCCCACGGAATCGAGGCCGCTGCTTCACTCGCACTCGGTCGTGTCGGTTCGCGCCCGGCGGCCGCACGACGGGAAATGGGGCAACCTGTCGACGGACTCCCTGATATCGAACATCGTCGCGGCCGACACCCTCTACACCCTCTACACCCTGTACTTCCTGCACGATCTGTCCGCCCGGCTCGGTTGGGCGTGGGAGCCGCGCCAGGTGACGTCCGGCCGCTGGCAGGTGACTGAAGGCTGGGCCCCGGCGATGCGCAGCCACCCGCCCGCGCCGTTGATGTACCGATACGCGGCGATGAAGACGTTGATGCCGCGGGGCTGCTGCGGGTGCGTGACGACGTGATCGTGCTGCACGCCATGCGCTGGCCCGATGAGATCCGCGACCCGGGCGAGCTGCTGCCGCCGCCGGTGGAGCTGTCCGACGAGGAGATCGAGGGTGCTCTGGCGCTGATGGACAGCATGACCCGCGAGGACCTTGAAGGCGCAGAGTTCCAGGACACCTACACTGAGGCCCTGGAGCAGATCATCGAGGCCAAGCGGGAGCACCGTGAGCCGCCGGCCCTGCCGGAGCCGGAGGGGGAGCCGGGCCAGATCGTCGACCTCATGGCCGCCCTGACCCAGTCCGTGCAGAAGGCGAGGGCGGACCGGGGGGAGGACGCCGACGTCCACGACATGCCGAAGAAGACGACGAAGAAGCAGCCGGTCAAGAAGACCGCAGCCAAGAAGACATCAGGGCGCAAACCGCGCAGGAGCGCGTGAACCCAATCGTCGCCCGGGTCGTCTGGTTTGGCGAGCCCTGGTGCGCCGGCTGCTGGACGAGCTCGGCTGGGCAGCGCGGAACGGCTGCCTCCCGCAGCGCTACGCGTCAGGCTCTTGACGCAGGTCCAGGAAGCAACGCAGCCGTACACCGGGCTCGCCCGGGGCCCGGGTCGTATGGTCCGCCGGCGCGATGGCGCATCGCGCGCCGAGCAGCTCCTGGACGGCGAAGGCGGTGTCGTCATCGGCGGCCGCGACCTCCACGACCGCCAAGCCCGGCACTGCCACATGTGACTCGTTGATCTGCTTCATGCCTGGCACGACGCCTGGGCGCCCCGGCAGGTTCTGCCGAGCAGGGGTCTTCACCCGACCGGGTACGCCGCCGGGCGCGGATCAGTTGGCCTCACAGCCGATACCGTCACCGTCCCGGTCAAGGCGGTGCGGGTCGTCGGGGCCGACCCAGACGGGGCCTGACAGGTCCGCGCAGTCCACATCGGGCGCACCGGCGTCAGGTCCGTCCGGGAGGTCTGGGCGCGCCGGGGTCTCCGGGGGCGGAGACAGGCGAGTGCGGGGGAGAGGAGGAGGCCTCCGGCTGCTCGGGGCAGGCGGTCCACAGGCCGGCTCCGGCCTGCTGGGCGGCGTCCTCGGCGTCGGAGATCCTGGTCCAGTACTTGTCGTTGGGCGGATAGAGGACCGCCTCGGCGTGGCCGCTGCGAACGAGGGACTGGTTGACGAAGGTTCCCTGCTCGTTCCACACGTACAGCAGATACCGGTCATAGCGGTCGGTCAGTTCGACGTCCCGTTCGACGCGGATGCGGCTGCCCGGGGGTAGGAGCGTGGTGGTGCGGGCGGTGGCCTCATCGGAGAAACATGCACCTCGCTCCGGGGTATCGATCTCCAAAAGCCGGACCCCCACGGTGCCTTTCGGCAGGAGTCCGCCGTCGCCGCGCACTTCGAGGGTGTCACCGTCGACAACGCGGAGCACCACCCCGCTCGTCGGAGCGGTCGAGGGTGGCTTGGGTTTCGTGGACGGCGCGGCCGCGGGCTTGTCGGAGGGCTCGGCAGGCGGCTTCGTCGTACCTGCGAGCGAGCCGGGATCAGGGTTCTCGGACGGCTGAGTTGCGGAGGCCTCGGTCGGTGCAGTCTTGCTGGACGTGTCCTCCTGGCTCCCGGCAAGCAGCGCCCCGAAGCCGCCCATGAGGACAAGAAGGCCGAAAAGGACGAGGATTGCGGTGATCCAGGGATGCTTGGGGCGTCTGGGACCACGCAGGCCCTGGGAAACCGGACGCCAGGGCAGGTTGCGCCGGTCATTCGCGTCAGGTGGCGGAGAAGGGCACATGGCGCCCTCCAGAGGTGAGAAGTGCTGTTTCCAAGTACAGCACTGAGCTTCTTCAGCGTTGCAGCTCCAGGGTGAGGACGGCCTTGGCGATTGACGTCATGCGGTTGGGACTGCATCGGGACCTGCGGAAGATCCGCCAAGACTTCACGCGGGCGACCTGGAGGACGATGAGACTGCCGCTGGCGCGAGGAGATCCGGCCGGGTCAAAGTTCAGAGCAGCTTCTCGCCGATCCTGCCGTTCGGGTACAGGGCAGCGGCACGTGCAGCCAGTTGATCAGCCCTTAAGAGGTCGTCTCATTTGGGCTCGTAATCTTGAGGTATGACGATTGTGGAGCGGCTGGTCCCGGAGGGGTTGTGGGAGTTGTTCCAGCGGGTGGTG
>NZ_JBITSF010000033.1:0-63193 GCF_044540485.1 Streptomyces sp. NPDC085946
AGCGATGCCTGCTCGAAGTCGACGAAGTGGACGCCGGCGGCGGTGCGCAGGTCGTTGCCGGGGCAGGGGTCTCCGTGCAGCAGCGCATGGTGGGGCGCTGGGTCGAGCCGGTCGATCAGGGCGGCGAGTTCGTTCGGCACTCCAGGTGGGACGGGGACCTCAAGGGCCTTGGCGAGTGCGAGGAAGGACTCGGCGTCGGCGGCCGTCGGTCCGGACCAGGCGGGGAGCGTTCCCGTGTCGGCCGGCCCGGTGAGCGCGTGCAGCCGGGCGAGGGACTCGGCGTAGCCGGGCATCCAGTCGTCGGCCGCGCCGAGGTCGTCCAGGTGTTCCAGGACCATCACGCGTGATGCCGCGTCCGTTCCGAGCAGTGCGGGCGCGACGGTCGGCCGGGTCGCCCGCGCGGCGAGCCGCAACGCGGCCACCTCCCGCGCATAGCGCGCATCCCCGTCGGGCCCGGTTCCACCTCCGTCGGCGATCTGTTTGACGATCACCCGGCCACCACCACGCAGCTCGACCCGCCACACCCGGGAGCGCGGGCTGCTGTCCAGGAGCGTGGCCTCCGTGGGGGAGCCCAACGCGGAACGCAGTTCGTCGCTGATCGGCACCCGGTTCGACATGATGGTCAGCGTAGGGCCTTCCGCAGCGATCTACCGCCTGTCGGCCGTGCCCGGCGCCACAGCCGCCGTGTCTTGCTTCGCGCGCGGCGCAAGGCGACCGTGACCACGCGAAAGCGAGAAGGACCGTGAAGGCAGTGCGTTTCCACCAGTACGCCGACCCCGACGTCCTGCGTTACGAGGACGTGGAGCAGCCGAATCCAGGCGCCGGGCAGGTGCGGGTCCGTGTTGCGGCGACGTTGTTCAACCCGGTTGACGCCAATATCCGCGCCGGTTTCATGCAGGGACCGATCCCTGTGGCGCTGCCGCACACGCCCGGTATCGACGTCGCCGGTACGGTCGACGCGCTCGGCGAGGGCGTGACGGGTATCCAGGCCGGGGACCAGTCATCGGCTTCCTGCCGATGGCGGGCCCCGGCGCCGCCGCGGCGTATGTGCTGGCACCGGCCGAGGTCCTGACGCCGGCGCCCAAAAGCGTTGCGCTGTCCGACGCGGCAGCGCTGCCGCTGGTGGGCCTGGCCGCGTGGCAGGCGCTGTTCGAGCACGCCGAGCTGACCGCCGGGCAGCGCGTGCTGATCAACGGCGTGGGCGGAGCGGTCGGCGGCTACGTCGTGCAGGCCGGAGCTTCGCTCCACGGCAGCGGCTTCTGCGCGGGCGGCTGACCGAGCGGCGGCCCGCCGGCCGGTGTGCGCTCCCGGCCCGGCTCCGTGCCGGTTCACGGTGGCCCCACCGGCCGGGCGCCGTGCGCCGCGGGACGAGCGGAGGCACGGCCCCGTCGCGCGTACCGGTCACCGCCGTACCGCACACCGGTGCCGGATCCCTGCTCGGGCCGGCCGGTGCGGAGCGCGTCGCGTTTCCTTGGGGGCAGTGCCCGGTGCACAGAGGGAACAACGAACCGTTTCCCCCTGCCTATCGTGGCGGAGCAGCAACCGGGGCCCTCACCCGAAGGGCCCGCCCCGCTCGCAGAACGCGGCCGATGCCGGGGCGACGCGCGCGGCGCGAACGATGTGAAGACGCCGTCTCCCAGAGGAGATCCCTCGCTCATGCCCACGATGCCCGTAGGCGGGCTGGTTCCGCACGCCAGGGATGACGCGACCGCGGACCTCGGCGTCCGCAACGCCAGGATTCACACCGGGGACCCGTCCCGTCCACAGGCGGAGGCACTCGCCGTCCGGGACGGCGTCGTCACGGTCGTCGGCACGGACAAGGACGTCGCCTCCCCACGTCGGCCGGGGCACGAAGGTGGTCGACGCGCTCGGGCGGCGGGCGGTCCCCGGCCTCACCGACAACGACCCGCACATGATCCGCGGTGGTCTGGACTACGTGCTGAAGCTGCGCTGGGACGGTGTGCGCGGCCTGCGCCAAGGGCTGGCGATGCCGCGGGAGCAGGCCGCCCGCACGTCGAAGGGACAGTGGGTGCGGGTGGTCGGGTGGCTGGTCGGCCGTGCGCGACCGGACTCTTGAGCAGTTCCCTCTCGAGTACGGCGAACAGCTCGCCGCTCAGCAGCGGCAGCGACGTCGGGCCCTTGGAAACCGGAGCTCTCGGCCCGCCCTGTGACCAGGCTTCGCGTCAGCGCTGCACCGACCGGACGCTGACCCTCAGGTCGTGCGCGATGTCCGCGTTCTCGTCGCCGTGCCGGAACCGCTCGGCCGCCTCCATCCGCACCTTCCCACGAGGACTCGGCGTTCGCCGGCCAGGTCACCGCCCTGTGCCTACCTCATGTAGCCGGGATACCGCAGGGATCATGGACCGCCAGCCCTACCGACACCACGTTTTGAAGGTCAGTAACCCGCACTCTGACCGAGCGGGTACGCGGCCGGGCCCGTAGTCACTCCGGGAGCGATTACGGGTCCGGTGCGGGCGGTCGGGCAGGTGCCTACGTTCGGTAGCTGTCCGGAGCTGCGTGCAAGCGCCTGATGCTGGTGGCACCGGTCGGCGCGGTGAGAGGCATGAGGCGTGTGACCGTTATGGTCAGCAGAGGCGGAACTGCTGTTGAGCCGCGTCACCGCTTGGCCACTGGACCAGAGCGGTGCCGTTGTCGCTGTTCTCGCCATGCACGGACAGATACAGGCCGCTGTTGCGGTTCTGCACAGCGAAATAGCCGTTGTCCTTCTGCACCAGACGCCACTCCTGATGACCCATGCCTGAGGCGTAGTCCCACTGAACGACAGCCCTCCAGTTGGCGGGCCGCCCCCAGGCTCGCGCCTGTCACAGTGCCGCAGAGGTCATTCGCTGCGAAACCGCCCCCAGAGGCGAAGGGGGTGGCCGCCCATTCCGTGCTGCGCGGGCGCATGCCCGCGCGGCCAGGGAGACAGGTGGTCGGCACGCTGTACCAGATCACCGGCTATCGGGCTCACGCCGAGCGCTGTGGCGGGGAAGTCTTGGCCAGATGTCTTGAAGCTCGAAGGGGAGCACGGCCACCCGTCCGGGGTACGCCGGGCGCCATTCGACCAACAAGATCGTTAGCGGAGGTATCCAGTGATGGTCGGCCGCTCGGCTGTGGTCTTGGCTGGTCTGCCTCCGGGTCGGCGGTTGGGTTACGGTCGCGGCGTGGTGCGTGACGTGGATGTGCGGTGGCTGCTGGTGTCGGTGACGACGGCGGGGGCGTTGCCGTCGTTGCGGATGCAGGTGTGGCGGAAGCTGAAGGGGCTGGGGGCGCTGTATCTGCAGCAGTCGGTGTGTCTGCTGCCGGACCGGCCTGCGGTGGCGGCCGTGGTGGCGGAGCTCGGCGAGCGGGTGCGCGGTGACGGCGGGCGGATGCGGGTGGTGCACATCGAGGTCGCCGACGCCGATGAACGGCGGCGGCTGGCCGGGGAGATGACCGCCGCGGTCGACGGCGAGTACGCCGAAGTGCTGGAGCGGCTGCCGTCCTTCTTCGACGAACTGGAGTTGGAGAGGGAGCGGGGGCGGGCGATCTTCGCGGAGGTGGAGGAGTCGGAGGCGGACCTGGAGCGGTTCCGGTCCTGGGTGGCGAAGATCGCGGGTCGGGACTATTTCGGTGCACCGCTGGGTGAGCGGGTGCGTGCCGAGCTCGATCGGGCCGCCGAGGCGCTGGCCGCCTTTGCGGCGGCCGCGCTGGCGGGCGAGGACGGCACGGACACGTCCGGCTAGCGGGCGGCACGGCCAGAACCCGGCCAGGAACAGCAGCCCGGAGGGGACAGTCCGGTTTCGATGAGGCGGACGAAGACCCGTTCGCCGATCCGTTTGACGGTCTTCTTTCCGGCCCAGGTGGCGGGGGTCAGCGCGGCGCCGAGCATCAGCACCCGCGTGGAGAGCAGGTCGCCGCGCCGTAGGCGGTGGTCTTGGCCAGGTGCAGTGTCAGGGCCCTGGCGGCTTCGGTGCCGATGTAGGCGCCGTGGGTGAGGCCCTTGGCGAGGAAGAAGGGGGCCGTCATCGGGCCGACCGAGCCGAGGAGGGCGGAGCCCGGGCCGGAGGCGGCACCAACCGCGGTGAAGGCGGCGTCGGACGGCGGCTGAGGGTGCGGGCTGCGGCGCCGCCGGATCACGACAGCGGTCAGGAAGGTGCCCAGGAGTCGCTTGAACGGGGCCAGCGGGACGTGGGCGAGCAACACGCCCCGGCCGCTGCCAGGGGAACGGCGCCGAGGGCGAAGCGGCCGATCAGCGGCCAGTGCAGGCCGCGGTGATGGAGGGCGATGCGGCTGGCGTCGCTGGCGATCCACGCGAGGGCGAGCGCCGGGATCGCTACGCGCAGACCGAACAGGACGGTGCATGCGTGCGGGCAGGAGCAGGACGCCGCCATCGAACCCGGCCACGGCCGATACCAGGGCCAAGACGAACGCGGTGGCTGAGACGGCCGGCAGCGTGAGCGTCACAGGCGGCTACTCCTGCGGGGCGGCTGGGAGTCCGGCGAGGCGGCGTACGGCATCCAGTCCGTCGGTGGTGCCGGGCCAGTGCCGGGTGAGGGCGTCGGCTCCGGCCTGGCGGATGACGGTGCGCAGGACGAGGCCGACGGCGATGGCGTCGTCGGCGTAGCCGAGCACGGGGATGAAGTCGGGGACCAGGTCGATGGGCAGGGCCAGGTAGCCGGCCAGTGCCCAAAGCAGGGCGCGGGTGCGGCGGGGCAGGGTGCGGTCGCGGGCGAGGCGGGAGATCAGGCGGAACAGGTCGGGCAGGAGGCGCACGGCCTCGGTGAGCAGGTTGCCCTTGGGCCGGGCGAGGGCGAGGGCTGCCAGCAGGATCAGCCAGCACACCAGCAGGCCGACGGCGACGCCGGTCAGGATCTGCCATGTCTCGTTCACTGCCCACTCCACCGGTCGCCGATTGTTTCGGGCACCAGGCCCGCCCAGCGCCATGTTACGGGTGTAACATCCGGGTGGCCGCGGGGCTGCTCCCCCGTCGGTCCCGCGGCCACTTCCGTCCCGGGACGGAACAGCGCGATGACCGCACTGCGGGCGCATCGTGGAGCGGCCGGCCGAGGTGCCCGACCCACGAGACCCACGCGGCGTACGGCGCGCTCTGGTTGCCGTGCTCGCGCTGACCGCGTGCGCGGTTCTGGCGGGGGCGACCTCTCTGCTGGCGGTCAGCGAGTGGATCGCCGACGCCCCGCCGCACATCCTGGGGCATGAGGCGCGGGGCTGAACGGCAGAGGAGCTCGAGCACCACTCACCGCTGCACATCTCTCCTGCCGGTACCGTCACCGGCCAGGTGACAACACGCACCGACCGTTCACAGGAGCGGTGGGCGCCGCGGTAGCGGACGGTACGGGCACCCATCGCTGCCAGGACCTCCCGCAGCCACACCGCGGGATCGCAGCCGGCCCGCGGCAGGGGAGCGCCCAGCGCGATCGACCAGGCCTCGACGTACTGGTGGCCCTGCTTCTGGCGGCGGACCTTCCGCGCGGCCCGGTCGGTAGCGCGCGAGTGCCAGGAATCTGGGCGGCCCTTGGCCGCGAACCTGCGCACAAGTCGCGGCTTCGCTGTCCTGTCGGGACGGATTCCGGATCCTACGGATGCGCTTCGCGGCCGGCCTGGGCGTGGTCCGGCTGACGGCTCCTGCGGCCAACGGCCGGAGGAGTGCGCAGCCGTGGGCGCTCGCCCTGGGGTCCGAACATAATCAGGTACTCGACCGGTCCGCCGGAGCCGGCGTTCGCCACCCCGTGCGGGGTGCGGGTGCCGAACTCGGCGACGTCCCCGGCGGTCAGGACGAGATCCTGGTTGCCGAGCGCGAGCCACAGCCGCCCGTACAGAACGCACAGCCACGCGTAGCCCTCGTGGGAGACCTGCCGGGGTCGCGCGGGCGAATGCTCGACGGCGGGCAGTACGTGCTTGTGGGCGTGCAAGCCGTCGACGTACCGGGTGAGCGGCAGCACCGCCTTGTCGTCCCCGAAGCTGTGCAGCGCCGTGCTGCGGCGCGCGACCGCGGGGGCGGTGCCGGCCGGCTCGTCCAGGGAGACGCCGTACTCCTTCGCCAGTTGCAGCACGACCTCCAGGGTGGGCTTGCGCCGGCCGGTCTCGATCCGCGACAGCGTGCTCGGCGAGATGCCGGTCGCGCGGCTGATACCGACGAGCGTGGCGCCGTGCTGCTCGCGCGCGGCTCGCAGTCGGGGTCCCATCGCCGCCGGCGTGCTGTCCAGGTCGTCGCCCGCCACCGTTCCCGCTCCTCCCAGCCGCACCGCTCAACCCCCCTGTGCTGCGATCTTGCCAGGATGGCAACGCCGATGGCGGCGGGAGACCGCCGCGCCGCATGATCGACAGGTATCCGCGTCCGCCCGCGAACCGAGGAGAAGTCCATGCGGCCCGAGCCGACCGCCGAGTTCCGCCACCGCACCATCGAGGCCCCGGCCGGGCGCCTGCACCTCGTCGAACAGGGCACCGGCCCGCTGGTCCTGCTCGTGCACGGCTTCCCCGAGTCCTGGTACTCCTGGCGCCGCCAGCTCCCGGCCCTCGCCGCCGCCGGCTACCGGGCGGTGGCGATCGACGTGCGCGGCTACGGCCGCTCCTCCAAGCCCGCCGCGACCGACGCCTACCGGATGCTCGACCTGGTGCGGGACAACGTCGCCGTGGTGCGCGCCCTCGGCGAGGAGAACGCGGTGGTCATCGGGCACGACTGGGGATCCAGCATCGCTGTCTCCTCCGCCCTGCTCCACCCCGAAGTCTTCCGCGCTGTCGGCTTGCTGAGCGTCCCCTACGCGCCGCCGGGCGGTCCCCGACCCACCGACATCTTCGGCCGGATCGGCGGCCCTGAGCAGGAGTTCTACGTCTCCTACTTCCAAGAGCCCGGCCGCGCCGAGGCGGAGATCGAGCCCGACGTCCGGGGCTGGCTCGCCGGCTTCTACGCGGCACTGTCCGCCGACACCATGCCCGCCCGGGGCGAGCCCGACCCGCACTTCGTCACCCACGGCGGCCGGCTGCGCGACCGCTTCTCCGCAGGCAAGTTGCCCGCCTGGTTGAGCGAGGACGACCTCGACATCTACGCCGCCGAGTTCGAGCGCACCGGCCTGACCGGCGCTCTCAACCGCTACCGCACCATGGACCGCGACTGGGAAGACCTCGCCCCCCACCGCGGAGCCCCGATCAAGCAGCCGTCCCTGTTCATCGGCGGCACCCTGGACGCCTCCACCACCTGGATGGCCGACGCCATCGACGCCTACCCCACCACCCTCCCCGCCCTGTCCGCCTCCCACCTGCTGGAAGGCTGCGGCCACTGGATCCAGCAGGAACGCCCCACCGAGGTCAACCGCCTGCTGACCGACTGGCTCACCACCCTCCAGGGCTGAACCAGACACGCCCAGCACCCGCCCCCGGGCACCCCCTCACGAAGGCGACGGACTGCGCACCCTGCTCGTACGTACCACCACCGACACAGGCGGCGGACGGCTCGCACTGCTCGGCCCCTCGACGCAACACACCCTGACCACCGCCCTTACCGGCCCATCGCGCTTCGACGAGGAACTGCTCGCCGAACTGCACCGCGCCGTCAGCGAGGTGAACGGGCAGATCGGAACCCTGCCGTTCGTGCGAGTGCAGCTGTTGCTCGCCCCGAACGTCGAGTCGTGCCATCGGCTCCTCGCCAGCGCCGTACCCGAGCCGCTCCTGCCCGGCCTGCACACTTGCCCGGGTCGACAGGACTCGGACCCGTCAGGTCCTCCTTTCGTGGCCCGCGTGTTCACCGAGTCGATCGCGCACCTCGACCAGTCAAGATCACCGCGGACACCGAGTTCGTCGAGGACCAGGCGGTGGAGCTCGGCCCACACCCGGGCTTTCGTCCGCTCGGCGAACCGGCGGTGCGCCGTCGCACCGGACGGTCCGAACGACGCCGCGGGCAACTGCTGCCCCGTGCAGCCCGAGGCCGCCACGAACACGATCTTCGGTTCGATGCAGTGCGGCCCTGAGCGACCGGCCGTCCCCTCACATGAGGTCTCCGGGAGTTGCCGGCGGCCGGGGAGAGCTCGGGCGGCGCGGGTACGCCGGGCGGTGCGATACGCCCCGGTGGGCCGACGGTGCCGAGGATCCTCCATGGCCGTTGAGTGCCGGAGTCGTACGACGAGACGGCGGGGAGCCGGCTGCCGCGCGACTGCCGCGCGATCGGGCGTGTTCGCAACAGGAGCACAGGGAGCCCCGGCGGGACAGGGTGACCGAAGGGGTCCCCTGCCCCGACGGGGCTCGGTCGGCCGGGCGGCGGGTTACCGGCGCCCGGCCGAGGCTGGTGCTGTGTGCGGCGCTCTCCGGATCAGCCGAAGTTCACGTCGCTGCACCACATGTAGGCCTGGTCGAGGTGCGAGGCCTGCCAGATCACGAACAGGATGTGGTGTCCGGTGTAGCCGGAGGTGTTGACGTTGAACCTGATGTCCTGCGCCGGGGCGTAGCGGCCGGTCTGCGTGATGAAGTCGAGGTTGCCCCAACCCAGGGTCTGGGTCTTGGGGTTGAAGCCCTGCTTGCTCACGTAGACCCGGAAGTAGTCGGCACCGTGGGACGCCTGGTCGTGCAGCTGGACCGTGAAGTTGCTGCTGACGTTGGTCGTCTTCCACGGCCCGGGCTTGTCCAGGCTGGCGTTCCGCGAGAGGTTGTTGCTGCAGAGCGTCCCGTCAGGCGTCCGCGCCTGGAACTGGCCACCGAGGCCGTCGCGGAGCGCGCTCATCCAGTTCCACATGGTGTCGGAGTTGGCCTGGAACGCCTGGTAGCACATGGGGTCTTCGGTCTGCATGGCCGGGCTCGTGTGGTTGCTGCCCCACGTCTTCCAGCACTGGTAGGCGCGGGAGGCGGGGTTGACGATGGTGCCATGGGCCTGGGCGGGGGTCGACCAGGCCAGCGCGCCGACAACCACGGCGAACACCATGACGAGCGCCTGGAGGGGGCGGCGGAGGGACGACCGCGAACGCTCGGTTAACGGACTCTGTTTGCGCATGTGGGGGGGAACTCCTTCCAGTTGCAGGACTGTCATGGGAGCGCTCCCAACGGTACGACTTCCGAGTGAAATGTCAATGAAACAAACAAAGTCGATTACAGAGGCGGGTGGCGAGCAGGGGATCTGCCGTGATCCGGGAGTCAGGACCGTTCCCGGCGCGCTCCACCTCACCCGGGCCGCCGCCGCGGCCCCAAGACACTCGCGGACCAGGTGCCGGAACACTTCCCGGTGGACCGTCCGCCAGGTCATGGAGAAGAGACCTGGCTGATCACGCCCAGGTCCGTTCCCCGTTTGCCGACACGGCTGTTCCGGGCAGGGCTGCCCCGCGGCGAGCGGGCGGCATGGGCTGCGGCTCGGCCATCGGCTCTACGATCCGTCGGTGGTCCGACCGCGAACACCTCCACGGTCGCCGCCTCGTGCCGGTGCGACACGACAGACCCCGCGCCGAGGGCCCCTTCGACCACCGCCGACACCGCCCCGCGCACCCGCAGCGGGCACTCTCGTCATGCCCGGAGCGGTCAGGGCCTCGACGAGTTCCTCCCGGTCGATCACCCGACGCTCCGACACCGCTTCCGTCCCGGCGAATCCGACCACGCTTCGTTCCGCCTGAGGGCGAAGCTCCTCCGCCCGCACCCGGGCAGCCGCCTTCCGCTCCTCCGGCAATCCCAGCCATCGACCGCGTCGGCCAACTCACCTTCGCGGAGCCAGAATCGAGCTGGCGAACCCTGCCACGGCGACACCGGGAACATGCCTGACCGAAGAAGCACGACCATCCCGTCCGGAGGGACATGGGCTTACCATGACGCCGCGTCAATTCGCGGTCTTGCAGATCCGGACCGACGGGGGAGACTCCCTTTACGACCGGGTCCGCCCGGTCCCGGCAGCACCACGCCAAGCAGGTCGGTCCACATCACTCCACCGAGATGAGGTCTCATGAACCGAAACCGAGCCACCGCCGGCGCGGTCGCCGTGATCCTGTTCACCGCCGGCCTCGCCGTCGGCCCGGCAGCCGCCGCCACCGCCGCCGAGGCGAAGGCCCGCGTCGGAGCCGACTGGGCAACTCAGTCGATCGTCTTCACCGCCGCTGCAGGACAAGCCAACAACCTCAACATATTCTCCATGTACACCAGCGACGGGATCCGGCGGATCGGCTTCAGCGACGTGGTCCCGCTCGAACCGGGCGACCACTGTGCGTACTCCAGACCCGAGGACACCACCTCCGTCGTCTGCGAACTGCCCGCCGACAGCCCCCGGCCCGACAGGATCGACGCCTTACTCGGCGACGGCGACGACACGATCGCCGCCTTCACCCCCGGGATCGGCACCGTCAGCGGCGGCCCCGGCGACGACGAACTGCACGCCCACACCGCACGCACGGTGCTGGGCGACGCGGGGAACGACATGGTCATGGGACCCGCGGCCCTGCACGGCGGCGACGGCACGGACCACCTGATGGGTGACGGCGGCAACCAGCAGGTGTGGGGTGGCCGGGGCGACGACATGATCGAGGGCTACGGCGGTGACGACACCGTGCACGCCGGCCCCGGCGACGACCACGCCATGGGCGGGGACGGCCGCGACATCGTCCTCGGCGGCCCCGGCAACGACACACTGGACGGCGAAGGCGGCGACGACCTCGTCTGCGGTGGCACCGGAGAGGACGCCCTCGAAGGCGGCCCCGGCCGCAACATCGTCCTCCCGTAAGCGCGCCTCCATGCCCTGAAGGCCCCGGCCCGCGGCGCGAACAGCGTCGCGGGCGCCGAGCCGCCGCCGGCGACCCGCCACCCGGGCCGCGTCAACCGTGAACCGTGCACCAGGGTTCGTCTTCAAATGGGTCCTGCCTAGAGCAGGAACGATGTGAGGGTGACTGTTGCTTCGTCGGAAGGGGCGGTCTTCTCATGTCCGGTGGCGATCCTGCGGAAGCCCTTGGGTCGGTTGGAGCAGCGCTCAATCATGTTGCGCCGCGGGTAGGTCTCACGATCTGACCCTGGCGGTCGACCACCGTGGCAACCGGGCCTCAGTCGGTGCCGTCGATGGTCGGTCCTCTCGGGGACGGTGTGCGCGATGCCGCGTTTTCGCGGGTGGGCACGGAAGTCGCGAGGGCTGTGTGCCGTGTCGGTGATGACCTGGCCGGGCCTGCGCCGAGGTCGGCCCGGGCCGGTGCGGGGTATCAGCAGAGCGAGCAACTCCCGCTCCTGATGAGTGAGTTCATGACGACGTACCACGACGTCATGATCTACCCCGGATGATCTTTGAAGTCCGGTTGCGCGCCGCCCAGGCCACCTGTCACCCGCTACCTCGGCCGACCATCCGGGAGCGCCCCAGCCGGCCGAACCGTTCACCGCGTCGGTCCCCAGGTGGTGGTCGGCGGAGCGCTCCTCGACCGCGGCCGCCGCCCGTACAGGCGGTGAGGCCCTGACGTGGCGGGCGGACGTGGCGGGCGCTCGTCGATGCGCCAGCTGCGAGGACCTCCGCCCGGCCTGCCTGGGCTGGTCGCAGTGTCGCGCCTGCCCCGGCCCCACCTCCCGTCGTGCTCACCCCGAGAGTGACGGCCGCTGCACCACCTGCGCCACCGCATCGCCCCACCCCGTGCGGGCGAGCACCTGATGAACGGTGTGCTCCGCCCACCGCGCCGGCCGTTCCCGGGTGGTTCAAAAAGGGGTCCTGCGACCGAGGCAAGGGCCGTGCACGGCCGATGCTCGGGGACTCGAGAAGGGCCGGGGGTGCCCTCGTGTTCGGTCGTTGCGGGGCGGGAGCCGGTCGGGGGTCACGGGACCCGGCGGTCCGCGGCGGTGCCGTGCGGGCGCGCGTGACCGCCAAGAGCGGCATGCGGGCAGCGGGGGTCCGAGGACCCCGGCTGCGTGCCCGCCGGGGTGGTGCGTCAGATCATGGCGAGCCGGTCCACCAGCAGTTCCACCCTGTGCTCGGTGTGCTCCGGCGGGAGCCGTCGTGCCCGGGTCAGGGTGGCCAGTCCGTGCAGGGCCGCCCAGAACACCTCGGTGAACAGTCCCGGGTGGACGCCGTCCCCGGCGGCCTCCCCGAGGCTTTCCAGCAGGGCGGCGAAGGCGTCCTTGAGCGGTTCGGGGGTGTCCTCCCTCGCGAACGCCAGACCGCCGTCGAGCTGGAACATGGCGTCGTAGACCGCCGGGTTGCGTTCGGCGAAGTCGAGGTAGGCGCGGGCCAGGGCGACGACCCGGGCGCGCGGGCCGTCCGCGGCACGGGCCGCGGCCCGCAGCGCCGCGGCCATCTCGGTGGCGCCTTCGAGGGCCACGGCGCCGATGATCTCGCGCTTGCCGCGGAAGTGGCTGTAGAGGACGGGCTGGCTGTATTCGATGCGTTCGGCGAGCCGACGGGTGGTGACCGCGTCCCAGCCCTGCTGCTCGGCGAGTTCGCGGGCTGTCGCCACGATGAGGCGTTCGCGCTCCGCCCGTTCGCGCTGCTTGCGTTCCTGTACCGACATGACTCGATCCTAGCACCGCTAGACAAAAGAGCGACGGCAGGTCTAGCGTTGCCTTATCTGCTAGCAGCACTAGATTCCAGGAGGGGTCGTCATGCTCGACGTACTCGAGGCGTTCACCATCGTGGTCGTCGGCGTGATGGTGGGGGTGGAGTTCTCCGTCGCCTTCGTCATCAACCGGATCCTCGACGCACTCCCCGAGGACAGCGGCCAACTCGGCCGCGCCCACGGAGGCCGGATGCTCGGCGCCGTGATGCCGGTCTGGTACATCACCTCGCTCGTCCTCGTCGCCGCCTGGGCCGTCGCAGGATGGCACCACCACGGCACCGGCCTCGTCGTCACCGCCGGCGCGCTGCTGATCCTCAGCGTGATCATGTCGCTTCTGCTGCTCGTCCCGATCAACAACAGGGGCAAGACGTGGACTCCCGAGAACCGGCCCGAGGACTGGAAGGAGCAGATGAACCGCTGGGACCGCTTCCACTACGTCCGCGTCGCCGTCATCATCGCCGCCTTCGCCCTGCTGGCCGCCGCCCTCGCCTGAGCCCGCGGGCCCACGCCGCGCTGATGGCGCACGATTCCCACGGCCCGGGCGGCGGCGGACCGTCGACATCCCGACAGTCGACGGCGCGGCTGCCCCTGAGAGCCCGCACCCGGCGATCCCGGCGAGCTGCGCCCCTCGACGACCTGCGCGGCTCCCCCCTCTGATTCGCTTGCGCGGCGCCCGGCGAAGGGCGGTCGGCGGGCACGCGTCGGCCCGGACATCCCCGGGGTCGCCGGCCGGGCCGACCGGGCCGACCGGGCCGGCCGCCGCCGGCCGGGACGCGCCCGAGGCTGACTTCCGGCCGGACAAGTCCTAGCCGGTCGAGCCGGGCGAGCGCGCTGTTCGACCGCGCTCGTCCGCCGCGCCCCCCCGACGGCCGCTGCCCGGCCGCCTGCTCGCATCGGCGAAGAGAGAGGGGCCAGCGGCCGACATGCGGGAAGGCGGCGTCAGCCGGAGCGTGGGCGGCGGAGCGGTGCCATCCGGTGGGTCCGCGGCTGCTCCCACCAGGCGGGCGGCTGCCCGCCTGACCGGCGGCCGAGCCACCGGCCCCCGCCCCGGCGGGCCGCGCCGCTGCGGGGGCGGCGACCCGGGCGACCGAAGCGGCGGGGGACCGGGGGAGTGCTCCGGTCCTCCGCCGCCGCCCGAGGCGGGACGCGCGGCCGTGAAGATCCGGCTCCGGTTAGCCTGGGCGCATGCGTGTCACCAGGGATCTGCCGACGCTCGCCGCCGGTGAGGTGGACGTGCCCTTCGTGATCCAGGGGTACGAGGAGGTCGTCGACGCCGACACCGCGTGGAACGAGCACTCGCACCCGTGGCACGAACTCCTCTGGAACGAGCGCGGCACGTCCACCGCCGTGGTCGGCTCCCAGGTGTGGTGCATCACACCGACGCTGGGACTGTGGATGCCGGCCGGGCAGCTGCACTCCGCCTCCGCGGTCGCGGGCACCTCCTACCGCGCCCACTTCTTCCGGCACGGCACGGAGTCGGCGCTGCCCGACGAGCCGGTGGCCGTGGAGATCACCCCGCTGCTCCGGCTGCTCCTGGAGCGGCTCGAAGAGGCGGGACTGCCGCCGCGCTCCCGGGCCGTGACCGAGGCGATGGTGCTCGACGTCCTGCGGCCGTCGCCCCGGGCGCTGCTGGTGCAGCTGCCCACCTCCGCGTTGCTGCGGCCGATCGTGGACGGGGTGCGGGCCGACCCGGCCGACCAGCGGACACTGGCCGGCTGGGCCGCCGCCCTCGGCTGCAGCGCGCGCACACTGACCCGCGCCTTCCGTGCCGAGACGGGCACGAGTTTCGCCCGCTGGGTCGCCTCGGTCCGGGCCCAGCACGCCGTGCAGCTCCTCTCCCTCGGACACGAGGTCGACGTGGTGGCCGACGCGGTCGGCTACCGCTCGGCGAGCGCCTTCGGCGCGGCCTTCCGGCGGACGACCGGCATGACGCCCGGCAGGTTCCGGGCGCGCTGAGAACGCCTGGGCGGACGCCTCCCTGCGGCGGAGCCGCCCGCCCGCGTGTCCCGATCGCTACAAGGGCTGTCGAAAAAGCTCGATTGATCAGCGCGCCTTCGCTCCATACTCTGTGCAGGCAAGCCTTACCTAACTTGCCGTAGCAAGTCCGGTGCCCTGCTCCACGACCCACAGTCCGCGGTCCGGACGTGCGAGTCCCGGCACCCCCGACCGAAAGTGAAACCGGGTCGATGAGAACCCCACGCCTCCGTGCGCTCGCCCTCGCGGCGGCCCTCCTGTTCGGACTCACCGCCTGCGGCGGCGGATCCGGAGACCAGGACGACAGCAGTCCCGCCGGTGCCGACGGCGCCGGCCAGTTCCCCGTGACGATCAAGCACGCGCTCGGGACCACCGAGATCCCCTCCAAGCCCCAGCGCGTCGCCACCGTGAACTGGGCCAACGACGAGGTGCCGCTCGCCCTCGGCGTCGTCCCCGTCGGCATGGCCAAGGCCAACTTCGGCGACGACGACGGCGACGGCGTGCTGCCCTGGGTCGAGAAGCGGCTCAAGGAACTGAACGCCAAGACCCCGGTGCTGTTCGACGAGACCGACGGCATCGACTTCGAGGCCGTCGCCGACACCAAGCCCGACGTCATCCTCGCCTCGTACTCCGGACTGACGGAGCAGGACTACGAGACCCTCAGCCAGATCGCCCCCGTCGTGGCCTACCCGGAGGCCGCCTGGGCGACCCCGTGGCGCGACATCATCCGCCTCAACAGCAAGGCCATCGGACTGGCCGACGAGGGCGACGAACTGATCGCCGACCTCGAGGGGCAGATCGAGAAGACCGCCGCGAAGTACCCCCAGCTCAAGGGGAAGACGGCGATGTTCATGACGCACGTGTCGTCCAAGAACGTCAGCCAGGTCGGCTTCTACACCACCCACGACACCCGCACGCAGTTCTTCACCGACCTCGGCCTGAAGATCCCCGCCAGCGTCTCCGGACCGTCCGCGGCGACGAAGAAGTTCGTCCTCACCAAGAGCGCCGAGCACATCGACGACTTCAACGACGTCGACATCATCACCGGCTACGGGGACGACAAGGGCGAGCTGCTGAAGGCCCTCAAGAAGGACCCGCTCACCTCCAAGCTGGCCGCCGTCGAGCGGGACTCCGTCTACCTGCTGCCCGGCAGCACCCCGCTGGCCACCGCCGCCAACCCGACCCCGCTGTCCATCCCGTACGTCCTGGAGGACTACGTGAAGGCGCTCGCCGAGGCCGCGGACAAGGCAGCGTGACCGTCACCGAGACCCCACCCGCGCCGGACACCGCCCCGCTGCGCCGTCCGGCGCGCGTGCGCGTCACCTGGCTCCTCGTCGTCACCGCGGTCCTGCTCGCCGCCATGACGGCCTCCCTCGCCTTCGGCTCCCGCGACGTCGCCTGGGCCGACGTCTGGGCGGCGCTCGGCGGAGCGCAGGCCACCCTGGAGGAGGCGGCGGTCGCCAACCGCGTACCGCGCACCCTCCTCGCCGTCGTCGTGGGCGCCGCCCTGGGCCTGTCCGGCGCGGTCATGCAGGGCGTCACCCGCAACCCGCTGGCCGACCCCGGCATCCTCGGCGTCAACATGGGCGCCTCGCTCGCCGTGGTCACCGGCATCGCCCACTTCGGCCTGGCGTCGGTGTCCGGATACATCTGGGCGGCGATGACCGGAGCGGCCGTGACCGCGGGGTTCGTGTACGCCGTCGGCTCGCTGGGCCGGGGCGGCGCCACCCCGCTGAAGCTGGCCCTCGCCGGTGCCGCCATCTCGGCCGCGCTCGCCTCACTGGTCAGCGCCGTCGTCCTGCCGCGCAACGACGTCTCCGACACCTTCCGGCTGTGGCAGATCGGCGGCGTCGGCGGCGCCACCCACGCACAGCTCGGCAACGTCCTTCCGTTCCTCGCCGTCGGCTTCGTCGTCTGCCTGGCCTCCGCCCGCGCCCTCAACTCCCTCGCCCTGGGCGACGAGCTGGCCGCCGGACTCGGCGAGCGGGTGGCCCTGGTGCGGGCCGTCGCCGCGCTCGGCGCGGTCGTGCTGTGCGGCGCGTCCACCGCCGTCGCCGGCCCGATCGCCTTCGTCGGACTCGTCGTACCGCACGCCTGCCGGCTGCTGGTGGGCGTGGACCACCGCTGGCTGCTGCCGTTCTCCGCGCTGAGCGGCGCCGTCCTGCTGACGGTCGCCGACGTGGTGGGGCGGGTCGTGGCCCGGCCGTCCGAGATCGAGGTGGGCATCGTGACCGCGTTCGTCGGCGCCCCCTTCTTCATCCACATCGTCCGCCGGCAGAAGGTCAGATCACTGTGAGCGCCCCCGTCGTCACCGCCCCGACCGCACTGCGCACGGTCACCCGCACGCGGGTCCGCCGCGCGTACCGGCGACGGCTGATCGTCTGCGCCCTGCTGGTCCTCGTCGTCGCCGCGTTCGCCACCACGCTCATGGCCGGGCACACCTTCTACCCGGCCTCCGACGTGCTGCGCGTGATCACGGGCGAGCAGGTGCCGGGCGCCTCCTTCACCGTCGGCACGCTGCGGCTGCCGCGCGCGGTGCTCGCCCTGACCGCCGGGTTCAGCTTCGGCATGGCCGGCGTCACCTTCCAGACGATGCTCCGCAACCCGCTCGCCAGCCCCGACATCATCGGCATCAGCGCGGGGGCGAGCGCGGCGGCGGCCATCGCCATCGTCACCTTCTCGCTGAGCGAGACCCAGGTGTCCGCGCTGGCGATCGCCGCCGCGCTCGGGGTGGCGCTGCTGGTGTACGTCCTCGCGTTCCGCGACGGGGTCGCCGGCACCCGGCTCATCCTGATCGGCATCGGCATCGCCGCCCTGCTCGACAGCGTCACCTCCTACGTCCTGTCCCGGGCCGGTGAGTGGGACCTCCAGGCGGCGATGCGCTGGCTCACCGGCAGTCTCAACGGCACCACCTGGGAGGAGACCGTGCCCACCGTCCTGGCCGTGCTGGCGCTCGGCCCGGTGCTGCTGTTCCAGGGCCGCAACCTGAGCGCGCTGAGCCTGGGCGACGACACGGCCTCCGCGCTCGGCGTCCGCGTCGAACGCACCCGTGTCACCGTGATCGTCGCCGCCGTCGGGCTGATCGCGTTCGCCACGGCGGCGGCCGGGCCGATCGCCTTCGTCGCGTTCCTCTCCGGGCCGATCGCCGCCCGGCTCACCGGAACCGGCGGCTCCCTGCTGGTGCCGGCCGGCCTGGTCGGCTCCCTGCTCATCCTGGTCGCCGACTTCACCGGTCAGTACGCCTTCGACACCCGCTACCCCGTGGGCGTCGTCACCGGCGTCCTCGGCGCCCCCTACCTCGTCTACCTGATCGTCCGCACCAACCGGGCCGGAGGCTCACTGTGACCGCGTCCCACACCCTCGCCACCGAGGACCTCACGCTCGGCTACGGCGACCGCGCCGTCATCCAGGGCCTGGACCTGACCCTCGCGGCCGGGCGCATCACGGTCATCGTCGGCGCCAACGCCTGCGGCAAGTCGACGCTGCTGCGCTCGATGTCCCGGCTGCTCGTCCCGCGCACCGGCCGCGTCGTCCTGGACGGCAAGGAGGTCCACCGCACCCCGGCCAAGGAACTCGCCCGCACCCTCGGGTTGTTGCCGCAGTCACCGGTCACCCCCGAGGGCATCACCGTCCTCGACCTGGTCGGCCGGGGCCGCCACCCCCACCAGCGGGCCTTCTCCCGCTGGACGGCCCAGGACGACGCCGCGGTCGCCGCCGCGCTGGAGGCCACCCACACGACGGAACTGGTGGACCGGGCGGTCGACGAACTCTCCGGCGGCCAGCGCCAGCGCGTGTGGATCGCGATGGCGCTGGCCCAGCAGACCGACCTGCTGCTGCTCGACGAGCCCACCACGTTCCTCGACATCAGCCACCAGATCGAGGTCCTCGACCTGCTGACCGACCTGAACCGGACCCGCGGCACCACGATCGTCATGGTCCTGCACGACCTCAACCTGGCCGCCCGCTACGCGGACCGGCTCGTCGCCCTGGCCGCCGGACGGCTGCACGCCGCCGGAACGCCCGAGGAGGTGATGACCGAGGACACGGTCCGGGCCGTCTACGGCATGGACAGCCGCGTCATCGAGGACCCGGTCTCGGGCAAGCCCCTCGTCCTGCCGATCGGACGCCACCACGCGACGACCGGCGACACGGAAGCCGCCCCCGCGGCGGAGTCGGCCGGGAGCCGCTGACCATGCCCGCCAGACTCGCCGCCGTACTCCCCGACCTCTCGCCCTGGCGCTCCTCCCGCGACTTCCGCCTGCTCTGGACGCAGGGCGTCGTCACCCACGTCGGCAGCGTGATGGCGCTGATCGCGCTGCCGCTGCAGATCAAGGAACTGACCGGCTCACCGCTCGCGGTGGGCGCGATGGGCGCCGTCGAACTGGTGCCGCTGATGGTCTTCGGCCTGTACGGCGGGGCACTCGCCGACGCCGTGGACCGGCGCAAGGTCATCGTGCTGACCGAGGCGGGACTGGGACTGCTGGCCGCCGTCCTGCTGCTGAACGCGCTGCTGCCCAGCCCCATGCTGTGGCCGCTGTACGTGGTCGCGGCCGGTGTCGCGGCACTCGCCGGACTCCAGCGGCCCGCCCTGGACTCGCTGCTGGCCCGGATCGTCCCGCACGACCAGCTCGCCGCCGCGGCCGCGCTGAACTCGCTGCGCTGGCAGACCGGCGCGATCGCCGGACCGGCGCTGGCGGGCCTCGTCGTGGCGTACGCGGGCAACAGCACCGCGTACGCCGTCACGGTGGTGAGCTTCACGGTGTCGGTCCTGATGTGCCGCCGGCTGGCGCCGGCACCACCGCTCGAGCAGGCGGCCAGGCCGTCGCTGCGCGGCATCGCGGAGGGGGCCCGGTACGCCTGGTCCCGGCCGGTGCTGCTGGGCACCTACGCGGTCGACCTGGCGGCGATGTTCTTCGCCTTCCCCAACACCGTCTTCCCCTTCCTCGCCGACGAGCTCGACGCCGACTGGTCGCTGGGCCTGATGTACGCGGCGGGCTCCGTCGGGTCGCTGCTGGTCAGCCTGACCAGCGGCTGGGTGTCCCGGACGCGGCGGCACGGCCTGCTGGTGGTGTTCGGCGCGGCCGGCTGGGGCCTGGCGATGGCGGCGGCCGGCTGGACGTCGAACGTCTGGCTGGTGCTGCTGTGCCTCGGGCTGGCGGGAGCGGGGGACATGCTGAGCGGACTGGGCCGCTCCACCATCTGGAACCAGACCATCCCGGACCGGCTGCGCGGCCGGCTCGCCGGCATCGAGGTCCTCTCCTACAGCATCGGCCCGCAGCTGGGTCAGGTCCGCGCCGGGGCGATGGCCGGCTGGACCGGCGTCCGCCCCGCGATCTGGACGGGCGGACTCGCGTGCGTCGCGGCGGTGGGCCTGCTCGCCGCCGTGCTGCCGAAGCTCATCAGCTACGACGCCCGCACCGACGAGGACGCCCGCCGCCGCGCCGCCGAGGGCACCGGAACCGCACCGGGCCGTGGGGGAGTCGACGCCGACCGGTAGCCCACCGGCCCCTCACGGCCGAACGGCCGGCGACCTCCTCGGGTTCCTCGGGCAGGAGACCGCCGCCGGCCACGAGCGCGCCCTCGGCGGCGGACCGCAGCGCACCGTCCCGGCCCCGGCCGCGCGCCGTCCCGGAGGTCAGCGCCCCTTGCCCTCCAGCCGTTCCACGGCGTTCCCCCGCGAAGGGCGTCGGAGACGGACGTGACGCCGCCGCGCGCGGTCGGCCCGCCGTCGACCGGGATGCCGGCGCCGGTCATGAACGACGCGTCGTCGGACAGCAGGAACACCACTGGCGGTGCCACCTCGCTGACGGTGCCGGTACGGCCGAGCGGCGTCTCGCACACGTCGGCCTCGCGGAAGGCGGGCGCGGCGGAGGCGGTCATCCCGGTCTCGACGTGGCCGGGTGGATCGTGTCGACGCGGATGCCGCACGGGCCCAGCTCCAGGGCGGCGGCCCTCGAGAGGCCGCGCGGCGCCCACTTGCCCGCGGTGCGGGCGGCGGGCAACGCCACCGTCTGCGCCGCGGGCGTGGCGCGAGTTACCCGCGCCCCCGGTGGCTATCACCAGGGCGTGCACTTGACCGTGTCGCTGTAGACAGAGCTGCCGCACGCGCGGAACCGCCAGCTGTCAGCGGAGTTGGTCTCCTTGGCGGCCGTGGTGTGCGGGCCGCTGTCGGGCGAGACGAACGGTCCGCACTGGACCCAGGAGGAGGCGTTGCCGTTGGAGTAGTTCGTCGTCCAGTCCAGCCAGAACTCGTCCCCGCTCTGGCCGGCCACCAGCTTCGCGAACCCCCTCTGCCTGCCCTGGATGTTCGCCACGTCCAGGGTCAGAGTCCCGGGCCTGAGTGCCCCCGGACGCAACTCGAGCCGGTGCTTCTCGGCGCCCTCCTGGTATTCCGCGATGTCGACGAAACCGTTGGCGCCGCTCTCACAGTCCGCTCTGCTCGCCTGCGCGGTACCCGGAACGGCGAGCGTGAGACCCCCGGCGACGACGGCTGCGGCGGCCACCGTGCACAGGGCCGCTGCCCATGCATATGTGGTCATGGGCACAGACCAGCACGCGGGCCTCCGCCGCGGTCCTGACATGTGTCAGGGGGCCGCACCGATCGGCCCACCGTGGTGACGGGTGAAGCCCTCGAGGACGCCCGACCGTGGCGGTCCTGCACACGGGCGGCCCGTGCGGGCCACCTCTGGGCTTGCTCAAGTCGGCCGTCACACGGTGACCTTCAGGGGACGCTGACCTCATGGACCAGGACGTGAGTCTGCGGTCGTCCGCAGGACTCACACCGAGGCGAGGGGGACATCAGTGGAGATGTGGGTGGTGATCGGCGGTTTCACGGCGGTCGTCGTGCTGTACGCGGCGATCCAGTGGGCCGTCGACGTACGGCGCGAGCGTGACCACGGCGGCAACAGTCACTGGATGACTCCCGTCGACCCCGCCGACCACGGCGGCGGCGCATCCGGCCAGACCTCCTTCATGGACGCGGGAGGCGGCGGCTGCTCGGGGGGCGGAGGGGGCACGTCCTGAGGCGGACAGGTCAGGAGCCTTCAAGACCATCCGGGCAGGGGACCGGTGGACGACGAGGAGGACTTCGTCCCGATGAGCGTTCTTGCCGACGCTGACGAAAAGCCGTTCCGGAAAGACCGGGACTGATCTGTGAATCGGATCTGTGAATCGGACACACCGGGCATGACTGCGAAGCCATGTCCGCGACCTTGCCGACGGCATGGGTGCCGGAGCCGTACAGCCGGTGACCGGGCATGCGGAACAGAACCCGCCGCGCCTGCCGCCCGGAGCTGTCCACCGGCTCCGGCCGAACGGCTGCGCCTCGAACATCCCCGACCGTACCGCCGAGGGCGCGGTGCACGATGATGTGCTGGTGGCAGCACAGGCGGAGTCGTGGCGGTGACGGACCGCCGCAGGTCATGGCGGTGGGCCGTGGCAGTGTGGCTGGTGCTCGTGGCCGCCGCGGGCGGGCTGACCCTGTGGTGGCAGGACCCGCCGCAGCCGCAGCGGCATGGCGGGGAGCACCCCGGCCCGATGCCGTCGCCTTCCGCGGGGTGGGAGTCGGCGTGTGCGGGCGCCACGCTCGACGAGAGGGACCAGGGGCTCTGCTTCGTCATGACTCGTCAGCCGGACCGCGGCAACCCCGGGCATGGCTGGCCGGGCAGGGTGGAGCGTGCGGGTGGTTGCGACCGGGCCGGTGGCTCCCTCCCTGGGCGGAGTCATCCGCGTCGTGACACAGTCCGGCTACCGAAAGCCCTCACAGCGAAGGCTGCCCATGAGGTTCAGCCGGCGGCCAGTGCGGCGTTCCACACGGGGCTGTCGACGTAGTGGTTGTCGAAGCGGTCGGATGACGCCTTGATCTCTTCGAAGTCGGCTTCGCCGCGCATCACCCGGCCCAGGAGCCGCAGGTAGTCGAAGCGCGCCATCCCCGGAGTGAAGGTGAACAGCACATCCGCCGTGCACCCGGGGGCGGCGGCGAAGGCGTGTGGGGTGTGCGACGGCACGAGCAGGAAGTCACCCGCGCTCAGTACGGTGATCGCCTCTCCCAAGAGGACGCGCAGGGATCCGTCGATGACGTAGAACATCTCCGCGGCCCGGGTGTGGAAGTGTGCCGGCGCTCCCACCGCTCCCTCTGCGAAGGTCGAGCGGTAGCTGGTCAGCAGTCCGCCTGTCGCCTCGGAGTCCGCCAGCAGCGTCATCGTGCTGCCGGGGTCGCTCGTCGTCTCCGCCTCGGCGGCCCGAGTCACGGTCGGCGCAAAGTTGGTACGGATGCTGCTCATCGGGTGCGCTCCTTGGTGGCCGAGGTCTTCATCGCCCTTGTCCTCACCATTCTGGGCGGCGAGTTGACTGGATGCGTGGGGCAATCCGCCCGCGGATTTCCAGGTCAATCTCACGACACCCGTTCCCGTGGGGCGGTCATGTGTCCGTCGGTCGCTCTCCTCCGTCCGCCGGTCACGGCGCTGGCTGATACCGACTCAGGTGGTGCGGCCCGGCGCGTGCGGGCAGGGCGCGGCGTTGTGCCGGCGCAGGAGCAGCGCTCCCACGAACATCAGGGCCAAGGCGACGGAAACCCAGCATGTTCCGAGCCACCGGCACCGCCCACGCGCCCTGGACGGTGGTGAAGAACGACGACAGGCGGCGCGGCCGGCCGGGGGCGATGCGCAGCCTGCTGGACCGCTGCGGCTGCCCGGCGTAGGACGACGCCGCTGCCGGGACGCCCGGTCCGCCGATCGTGGGCGCCGCGGACACCCCGGGGGAGACGGGCGGCGAACCGGTCGACCTCTTGTCCGGGCCGCTGACCGGTCAGCACCACGGTCCGGGAACCCCTCCCGGTCGGCCCGGCGGACGGCCTCGCCGGCAAAGGGGCCGCGGTGACCGCCCTGCCGCGGTCAGCTCCGCGCGGAGTGCGCCGTGCTCTCGCGCAGCACCAGCCGGTGCGCCACCACGAGATCCTGAGGTGACCGGACACCGTCCGGCACGGTGTCCGCGGTGGAGGACCCCGCGGCCTCGTCCATCCGGCGCTGCAGCAGTTCGACGGCGATCCTGGCCACCGCCGCCTTGTCGGGAGCCACGGTGCTCAGCGTGGGGACGCTGAAGCGGCCGGCCTCCACGTCGTCGAAGCCGATGACGGCGACGTCCTCGGGCACCCGCAGGCCGTGCTCGTGCAGCGCGCGCAGCGCACCCAGCGCCAACTGGTCGTTGAGGCACAGCAGTGCGTCCGGCCGGGCGCCGCCGCTCAGGGCGCGGGCCACGGCCTCGGCGCCGTCGGGCATCCGGAAGGACGTCACGGGCAGCAGGGCGGCCGGGTCGTGGGCGATGCCCGCCTCGGCCAGGGCGGCGCGGTAGCCGCGGGTGCGGGCCTCGGCCGTGCCCAGGCCCGTGTCGTCGCGTCCGCCGATGACCAGGATGGTGCGGCGGCCGAGGCCGAGCAGATGCTCGGTCGCTTCCCGCGCCGCCTTCTCGTTGTCGATGGCGACATGGTCGGCGCCTTCCTCCAGCAGCTCGCCGAGCAGCACGGTCGGCGGCGCCCCGGCCCGGTCGCGCAGATCGTCGGCGGTGAGGGCGAGCGGACTGAGGATGACACCGTCGACGAAGGTGGAGCCGAACCCGGCCAGCGCCGCCAGTTCGTGGTCCCGGTCGGCTCCGGTCTGGTGGATCAGCACGGTCAGGGAGCGCCGTTCGGCCTCGCGGATGACGTGCCGGGCGAGCTCGGCGAAGTACGGCACGTCCAGTTCGGGCACGACGAGGGCGATGATGCCGGTGCGCCCCTTGCGCAGATGACGCCCGGCCAGGTTCACCTTGTAGCCGAGCTCTTCGATGGCTTCGCGGACCGCGTTCCTGGTGCGGTCGGAGACGTGGGTGTAGTCGTTGATGACGTTGGAGACGGTCTTCTCCGACACCCCCGCGAGCCGCGCGACGTCCTTGATCCTGGGTCGTACCACCGGAACCTCCCTGCCCTCGGCGCTGCCGAGTTTATGTCCCGGCAGGGCGCAGGCCGCACAGCAGGCCGCCGTGCCGGACGGTGCCCGCTTCCCGGCTGCTCGTACCGAACTCTTTACAGCCAATGTACATCGATGTAAAAACGAGCCACCGCACCGGCCCCACCGGTGCGCCTCACCGCCTGGCCCGCGCGGTGGGCCGCTCCCGCAGCGGTCCACCGCCGGTCCGGCATGCGTGTCCGGCCGTCGAAAGGTCCGCGATGTCTGCCCGCTCTCCCGTTCCCGCAGCACCCTCGTCCGATTCGGCCCGCGGCCTCACCCGCCGCACACTGCTGCGCCACGGTGCTGCCACCGCGGGCGCGCTGCTCGCCGCGGGCCCGCTGTCCGGCTGCGCCTCACCGGCCTCGGCCTCCGACGCCTCCGCACTGAGCGTCTGGGACTTGTTCCAGGGCGGCGACGGCATGCTGATGGACGACATGATCGAGGCCGTCTCCGGCGGATCGCGGGGCTTCGAGGTGGAGCGGACGATCCTGGACTGGGGTCCGTCGTACTACACCAAGCTGGCCATGTCGGCAGCCGGCGGCCGCGCCTCCGACGTGGCGGTCCTGCACCTGTCCCGGCTCGCCGGCTTCGCGCCCGGCGGCCTCCTGGACCCCTTCGACCTGGACCTGCTCGCCGAATTCGGCGTCACCCGACGGGACTTCACGCCGGCGGTCTGGGCGCGCACCCAGCACGCCGGCACCGTCTACGCCATCCCCCTGGACGTGCACCCCTTCATCGTCTTCTACGACAAGGAGGCCGCCGACACCGCCGGACTGCTCGACTCCTCCGGAGAGCTCGCCCCGATGGGCTCACCGCAGGCCCTGCTCGACGCCTCCAAGGCGCTCGCCGAGGCGACCGGGCAGTCGGGCATCCTGTTCGGCCACGTCACCGACACCGCGCAGAGCTGGCGGCAGTTCGCCGCCCTCTACGCACAGACCGGTGCCGCCTTCGACCTGCCGGACGGCGGCCCGGCACGGATCGACACCGACGCCGCGGTGCGCGTCGTGAGCTTCATGCAGCGGCTCTTCGACGGCCGCACCAACCCCAACAACCTGGACTACAACGGCGCGATGGCCGGCTTCCTCGGCGGTCGCGGCGGCATGGCCATGCTCGGGGAGTGGGAACTGCCGACGCTGAAGAAGTCCGGCATCCCGCTCGGCGCCGCACCCTTCCCGCAGGTCTTCGACAAGCCGGCCGTCTACACCGACAGCCACAGTTTCGTCCTCCCGCACCAGGCGGACCCCGACCCGCAGCGGCGGCGCGAAGCCCACCGGTACGTCGCGGAGATGGTCAAGCAGAGCCTGACCTGGGCGAGCGCCGGTCACATCCCCGCCTACCAGCCCGTGCTGGCGGAACCGCGGTACGCCGCTCTCGACCCGCAGTCCTCGTACGCGGACGCCGGAGAGGTCGCCGTGCTCGACCCGCCGAACTGGTTCGCCGGGGCCGGCTCCAACTTCCAGAACCGGATGTGCCAGCCGCTGCAGTCGGCGCTGCTGGGCAACACCTCCGCCGAGAAGGCGGTGCGCCAGATGGTCCGCGAGGCGGACACGCTGCTGCGGCAGCCCAACCCGGTCGCCTGACCGGCAGAAGGAGTGAGCCACGTGACCATCACCGCACCTCCCGGCGCCGACGCGCGGACCGGACCGCGCATCCGCCGGACCGGGGGCCGTCTGCGCACCGGCCCGCGCGGCGCCCGCAGGGCCCCGCACTCGGGCCTCGTCTTCGTCCTGCCGTTCCTGCTCGTCTTCGGTCTCTTCCTCGTCTGGCCGATCGTGCAAGGACTGTGGATGAGCTTCACCGACAGCTCCCTGGCACTGCGCGACACGAGCTTCGTCGGCTTCGACAACTACGCCGAGGCGTTCGGCGACCCGGACGTCTGGAGCAGCCTCGGCAACACGGTCGTCTTCACCGCCGTCTCCAGCGTCCCGCTGGTGTTGATCGCGCTGGTGATGGCGCTCCTGGTGCACGGCGGACTCGCCGGGCAGTGGGCGTGGCGCCTGGCCTTCTTCGCGCCCTACCTGCTCCCGGTGACCGTGGTGACGCTCATCTGGACCTGGCTGTACCAACCGGACCTGGGCCTGGGCAACCAGCTCCTGAACACCCTGGGCTTCGACTCCGTCGGCTGGCTCTCCGACGAGTCCGTCGCCATGTGGTCGATCGCCGCCCTCACCGTCTGGTGGACGGTCGGCTTCAACTTCCTGCTCTACCTCGCCGCGCTCCAGTCCCTGCCGTCCACCTACGACGAGGCCGCGGCCCTGGACGGCGCCGGCGCGTGGCGCCGCCTGTGGTCCATCACCCTGCCGCAACTGCGCAGGACCACCGCGCTGGTGGCGATGCTCCAGGTCCTCGCCTCGCTGAAGGTGTTCGACCAGATCTACATCCTCACCAAGGGCGGCCCCAACGGCTCCACCCGCCCGATCCTGGAGTACGTCTACGACGTCGGCTTCACGGGCTACCGGCTCGGCTACGCCTCGGCCGTCTCCTACCTCTTCTTCGCGCTCGTCATCGTCGTCTCGCTCGTGCAGCTGCGCCTGTTCCGCCAGGAGGACTGACCGTGTCCGCTACCGCAACGCCCCTCCGCCCGCAGCGCGGCTCCGCAGCGGAAGCGGCCGGCTCGCCGCTGCTGCTGGGCCACGGCCGGATGCCGCGCGTCCTGGCCGGCACCGCGCTGGCCGTACTGGCGGCCGTCTGGCTGCTGCCGTTCGTCTGGGCGGTCGCCACCTCCCTGCAGAGCGAGCAGGACGTGGCGACACCCGGTCTGTCTCCGCTCAAGGGCGCCCTCACCACGGATGCCTACCGGCAGATCCTGGAACGCGGGAACGTCACCGTCTGGGCCTTCAACAGCCTGCTCGTCGCCGGACTGGTCACGCTGATCACGGTGGCCGTCTCCACCCTCGCCGCGTACGGCTTCTCACGCGGCACGTTCCGCGGCCGCCGGACGCTGCTCGCCGTCACCGTCGCCGCCATCATGGTCCCGCCGCAGCTCCTGGTCGTGCCGCTGTTCGAGCAGATGCTCCTGTTCGACCTGGTGGACACCTATGCGGCCGTCATCCTGCCGCAGGTCGTCGCCCCCATGACGGTCTTCGTCCTCAAGCGCTTCTTCGACGGCGTCCCCCGGGAACTGGAGGACGCGGCCCGGACGGACGGCGCCTCGGAGTTCCGGGTCTTCCTGTCGATCGTGCTGCCGCTGTCGCGGCCGATCGTCGCCGCGGTGGCGATCTTCGTCTTCATCGGCGCCTGGAACAACTTCATGTGGCCGTTCATCGTCACCAACGACCCCGACCTGATGACCCTGCCGGTGGGCCTGGCCACCGTCAAGGACGCCTACGGCGTCCAGTACGCGCAGTCCATGGCGTCCGCGCTGCTCGCGGCGCTGCCGCTGCTCGTGGTGTTCCTCCTCTTCCAGCGCCGCATCGTCAGCTCCGTCGCCACCACCGGCCTCGGCGGTTCCTGACACCACACCCCCTCACACACAGGACCGGCACCCCCGCCGGCCGACCGATCGACTGGAGCATGTGTGCCCACTCACTCCGTACCGCGCCCGGAGTACCCGCGACCGCAGTTCGCGCGCCGCGACTGGCTCAACCTGAACGGCGCCTGGCAGTTCGAGACCGACCGAGGGGACAGCGGCCTCGAACGCGGCCTCCTCGGCCGCGAGCTGCGCGACGAGATCCTCGTCCCCTTCCCTCCCGAGTCCGAACTGTCCGGCATCGGCGACACCGACTTCCTGGAGGCCGTCTGGTACCGGCGCGCCCTCACCCTGCCCGCCGAGTGGGCCGGACGCCGCGTGCTGCTGCACTTCGGCGCGGTCGACTACGACACCACCGTCTGGGCCGACGGCAGGGAGGTCGCCCGGCACCGCGGCGGTTTCACGCCCTTCACCGCCGACCTCGGGGACATCGCCGGGACGGGGGAGGAGCTGGTGATCACCGTTCGGGCCCGCGATCCCAAGTCCGGTCCGCAGGCCCGCGGCAAGCAGGCCGTCCGCTACGCCAACCACGACTGCAACTACACCCGCGTCACCGGCATCTGGCAGACCGTCTGGCTGGAGCCCGTCCCCGACGTGCACCTGAGGCGTCCCCGGATCACCCCGGACCTCGCCGGCTCCGCCTTCCACCTCGAACTGCCGCTGTCCGGCAACCGGCCCGGCCACCGGGTGCGCGCGGTCCTCAGCGACGACGACGGCGAGGTGAGCCGCGCCGAGGCACGCGCCGACCTCGACCTGGCCCCGCGCCTCCACCTGCCCGTACCCGACGACCGGCGCCGGGAGTGGAGCACCGAGGACCCGCACCTGTACGACCTGCGGCTCGAACTCCTCGACGCCGCCGGCACGGTGGTCGACAGCGCCGAGAGCTACGCGGGCCTGCGCGCCGTGGCACTGCGCGGCAAGGCCGTCCTCCTCAACGGCCGACCGGTCTTCCAGCGCCTGGTCCTCGACCAGGGCTGGTATCCGGACGGGCTGATGACCGCGCCGACCGACGAGGCACTGGTACGGGACATCGAACTGGCCAGGGAGGCCGGCTTCAACGGCGCCCGGCTGCACCAGAAGGTCTTCGAGGAGCGCTTCCTCTTCCACGCCGACCGCCTCGGCTACCTGGTCTGGGGCGAGTTCGGCGACTGGGGCTGCGAGGTCGGCGGTTCCTCGGGCGACAACCAGCAGCCCGACGCCTCCTACGTCGGCCAGTGGCTGGAAGCCCTGGAGCGCGACTACTCCCACCCGTCGATCATCGGCTGGTGCCCGCTCAACGAGACCTACCAGAAGCTCCACGACCGCATCACCCAGCTCGACGCCGTGACCCGCGCGATGTTCCTGGCCACCAAGGCGATGGACACCACCCGGCCGGTCATCGACGCCTCCGGCTACGCCCACCGGGTCGCCGAGACCGACATCTACGACGCCCACACCTACGAGCAGGACCCGGAGGCGTTCCGGCGGCTGATGTCGGGACTCGCCGAGGACGAGCCGTTCGTCAACAGCTACGAGAACGGCGCGGCCTACTCGCTGCCGTACCGGGGACAGCCGTACTTCGTCAGCGAGTTCGGCGGCATCTGGTGGGACCCGGAGGCGGCCGCCGCCCAGTCCGGCGAGGACCGCACCACCTCCTGGGGTTACGGCGAACGCGTCCGCGACGAGGACGAGTTCCACGCGCGGTTCGCCGGACTCACCGAAGTGCTGCTGAACGACCGGGACATGTTCGGCTACTGCTACACCCAGCTGACCGACGTCTTCCAGGAGCAGAACGGCATCTACCGCTTCGACCGGAGCCTCAAGCTCGACGTCGGCCGCATCCGCGCCGCGCAGACGCGCCCGGCCGCCATCGAGGAGCGGGACCGGGCATAGCCCGGCGGCGGAACACCGTCCCGGCCATTACGGTGGCCGGGACGGCGTTCCGCCTCGGTGCCGGCACCATCTGACCCCTGCTGTCGGGCCAGGACTGTCCGGTCAGAGGCGTTCCGGCCACCGGATCTGCGGCAGAAGACCGTTGCAGGACCACTGCCGGACATCGGCACCCGGCGCGGTGGACCCGTTCTCCACGCCCAGGTCCGGCAGCGCCCGCTGTTGTGGCCGGTGAGAGTGGAGTGCCCTCCTGAGCCCCTGTCCCGGACTCCGTTCACCGGGGACAGGGACATCGCCGCTGCCGGCCGGCGCGGGCATGACCCCAATGGACCAGCCGGAGTGCGCGGCACGGGTGATCTTCGCAGCATGGCGTCTGACGACCTCAACCGCGTGGTAACGAGTTCGACCGGTGCCGATGGGCTGCCACGAGCACCGGTTCGGAAGGACGACATGCCCATACGCAACCGCGGCACAGCTGCCGCAGCCGCCATGTTCCTGACCGGCCTGACGGTGCTGTGCGCGGCGCCGGCCCACGGCACGTCCGGCGTGGCCGTCACCCGCCAGAAGCCCGCGGCGGGGGAGGGCGCCCTCCCGTCCGCCGGCCGCCTCCGGCCCGGCCCGGCACCGGGGTGGACGGCCGCTGGGTCCGCGCCCGCCCGCTCGAAGGCCGCCACGCACACCGTCGCCTCCGGAAACACGTTGTGGGACATCGCCCGGCAGACCCTCGGCGACGCACTGCGGTGGGAAAGCCTCTACACCCTCAACAGGCAGACCATCGAGGACGCGGCCCGTCGGCACGGACATGCCTCCAGCGACCGGGGCCACTGGATCTTCGCCGGAACCGTCCTGGCCTTGCCCCGGCCCTCGGCGGCGCAGACGCGGTCTTCGTCGCGGTTCGTGCCCGCTGCGTGCCCGACCACGTACGGAGACCTGAGGAACACCCGCTGCGGCTTCCTCGTCGTACCGGAGAACCGGGCCCACCCGTCCGCGCGAACCCTTCGCCTGGGCGTCGCGCTGGTCCCCTCGGCATCGCCGAAGCCGCACCCCGATCCGATCGTGTTCCTCACCGGCGGGCCCGGCGCGGACGCCATCGGGAACATACCGGAACTCACCGAGGCCGGGCTGAACCGTGACCGCGACCTGATCGTCCTCTCCCAGCGCGGGACGCTCTCGTCCCAGCGGGCGCTGACGTGTCCCGAGATCGACCGGTTCTACCAGGAGCGTGTCCACCTCCTCTACGACGCGCGCTCCACCGGGGACAGGTACGCCCAGGCGGTGGCCCGGTGCCGCGACCGCCTGACGGACCAGGGAGTCGATCCCGCTGCCTACAACACGAGCGAGATCGCCGCCGACGTGGCGGACCTGCGCAAGGCACTGGGGATCCGGCAGTGGAACGTCCTCTCGCACTCCTACGGGACGCAACTGGCGCTGACCTACATGCGCATGTTCCCCGAGGGGATCCGCTCCGTGACCCTGGACGGCGTCGTACCGCCGCCCGTGGCAACGCCCGGGTGGACGTGGAGCAGTGTGAAGGAGTCGTTCGACAACATCGTGAGCGCCTGCGCGGCCCAGCCCTCCTGCCGGCAGCGCTACCCGGACGTCGCTGCCACCTTCCTGCGCATGGTGCGTCGGCTGGAGGCCCGTCCGGTCACCACGCACGTGGATGTGCCGCAGGCCGGGAGGGTGAAGGTGGTGCTCGACGGCGGGACGCTGCTGAACTGGATGGTCGGTGCCAGCCACGATGCCGCCGGCTTCCCGCTGGCCGTCGACGATCTGGCCCGCGGCAACCCCGAGCGCATCGCCGAGCAGTGGGCGGCCGCCCAGCTCCGCGGCGAGGAAGGCATGTTCGCCCACGGGTTGTCGCTGAGCGTGTGGTGCAGCGAATGGGTTCCGTTCGAGACCCCCGACCAGCAGCTCGCCCAGGGGCTGCGGGCCTTCCCCGACCTGCCCCGCTCGGTCCTGGCCCAGGCGCCCCAGCTGGCGTTCCTGCGGCAGGCGTGCCAGGTCTGGGACGTTCCGAAGGCGCCCGACTCGGTCCGTGCCGTCACTCGGAGCAGCATCCCCACCCTGGCCGTCTCCGGAAGTTTCGACGCCCAGACCGGGGCTCAGTGGGGGCGCTACGTGGCCCGGACGCTGTCCCGCTCCACGGTGGTGACCCTGGCCGGTCTCGCCCACGGGACGTTCATCCATCCGTGCGGGGCCGAGGTGATGACCTCCTTCTTCGACGACCCCGAGAACCCGGACACCGGGTGCGTGAGCTCCGTGGATCCGGCGCCGTTCGTCATCGGCCGTGACGGAGCCGCCACCCGCGAATGAGGGTGCGCTGCCGGCCGGCCGATTCCGGCACCGTGCGCTCTGCGGAGTCGTCGGCGGGCTCGACGAGGACCGGGCCGTGCAGCACGTTCCTGCCGCAAGCGAAGCCGAAGGAGCCGGGCCGGGCCGGGCCGGCGACGCGACCCGGCCCCGACCTCGAGGTAGGAGGAAGACCGGGCGGGAGGTGCACCCGCCTGCCTCCTGCCGGTCGAGGACCAGCTCCACCGGCAAGCCCGCAAGGACTTCGATCACGTCGGGGCGGTGGCTCCCCGCACCGTCCTCCCTCGGCAGCTCCCTCTCCACCCCACCCTGCCCTCAGGCAGCGGCCGGCCGCCAACAAGCCGAAGCAGGCGAGTGGCGATGACATTCCGGTACGGCCACGATGCCGGAGGGTGGGGCCGGTTCGGGATGCCGATCGGCATGATCGCGTTCTGGGCCCTGATCATCACGGCCCTCGTGCTGGTCCTCCGCGCCGCCAACCGGCCCCGCGAACGGACGCACACCCCCGCCGCATCCGCGCCACAGCAGATCCTCGTGAGCGGTTCGCCCGCGGAGAGACCGCTCGTGCGCGATGCGGGTCTGGACCGCCGACCGACGGGGCACTGACCGCCGCTGCCCGTAAGGAGGGGGCGACCCTGGTCGTGGGCCGGTGGCCATAGGTCATGCCGTGACCGGCGGTCGCCGTGACTTCCCCTACCGCAGTCAGGGGGTGCCGCCCGAAACGCGTCGCCTGCGCGGCCGAGATCCGGTAGGACGCGGAGAACCCGCTCATCACCACCGCCCGGCGCGAGGGCAAGAGATCACTCGTCCCGAGCCGGGGACCGACGCCGACGGGCGATGGGCGCACTGATGCCGCCGGCATGAGGACGAGTACCCCGCCCAGGGCACGGACGAGGGGGAGTGGCCGGCCGCCGGCGGCGCCTGGCGGCGGCAGCATCGGCCGGACACCGGGCGCACCGCCGGGCGGGCCGGTCCCTCCCACGATCGATTCGGCCCGGAGGACATGCGGTGCCCCCTATCCGAGCGCGAGCATCGCCTCGGCGACCTCTCCGATGGCCGCATCGGGGATCGCTCCGGCGGCCGTCTCGAGGACGAGCAGCCGTGCCCGGGGGATCTCGCGTGCGAGCACCTCGCCGTTGCCGACGGGGAAGAACCGGTCGCGGCGGCCGTGGACGACGAGCGTGGGGACCTCGATCTCGTGCAGGCGCTCGCGCCAGCGGGGTGTGCAGTCGAGCCTGGAGAACACCATGCCCATCTGGTCGGCCAGGTGGAGCGCGGGTGCGGTGCCGGACGTGCGGTCCCAGACGCGCGCGGCGATGGCGCGGGCGGCGACGGGGTCGTCGCCGAGGATTTCCGCGCCGGCGGCGGAGAACTCCGCTACCGCCTCGCGTTCGGTCCAGTCGGGCATCGGACGCGCGAACAGCCGGCGCATCGTCGCCCGGTCGTGGTCGGGGAGGTCATCGTCAGGTGGGCCAGGGGCGACCGCGCGGGTGCCGACCAGGGTGAGCGCCGAGAACGCGCCCGGACGGTCGAGCACGGCCACCTGGGCGACCATCCCGCCGACGCCGATCCCCGCGAGGTGCGCAGGTCCGCCGCCGAGTGCGTCCGCAAGGGCAGCCGCGTCGGCGGCGAGGTCGCGCAGGGTGTAGGCGGGCGCCTCCGGGTCCGTCGTCGTCGACTCCCCGCTGTCGCGCAGGTCGTAGCGCACCACGCGGCGCCCGCCGGCGGCGAGGCGCTCGCACAGCGCGTCGGGCCAGGACAGCATCGTCGTCCCGCCCGCGAGCAGGACGAGTGGTGCGTCGTCGTCACCGAACGACTCGATGCCCAAGGCGACGCCATTGACGTCGACGGTGGTCATCGGACCGCCCCCAGGACGTCGTAGGCCAGGTGCGTCGTAGGCGACGCGGAGATCGTCCTTCGCTGCTGCAGGGCCTTGCCGTCGGGGCTCGGGCCGTTGTCCGGGCTGGAGAGGGCCTCGGTGACGAAGCCGTCGAGAGGGACCGAGATGTCGGTGATGATTCGCGTCATGCCGGGGCAGACACGATCCGCCGCCCGAACTCATCGCTCACGCCGAAGCGTGTGACGGACGCGGATGCGATGACACAACGCGCAGGGCGGCACGCCGGACGTACCGGCCCCGATCGCGCCTTGAGTACCTCAGGGACGCATACCCGCAGGTGAACAGAGACCGGGCCGGTGCCGCCGCCCGGGGGAGGCCAGGTGAACCGTCGCACCGTGGCCCGCCGGCCCGTCCGGTGATCTGACCTGACGGCTTGCCAACTCTCCTCGGGTGCCGATCCGGACTCCGCCGTCAGCCGCAGTCGTCGGTGATCAGCCCATGCATAACCCGCCATGCCGGAAGCACACGGTGCGCTGGTGCGTCTTTCCCCGCGCGTTGGTCCTGCGGTTTCGGCAATCGGCCTCCGAGCGGCGCACCGGGCGGGTATTTTCAGTCCGGGCTCTCTCTCAAGCTTCACCAGTTGAGAGGGGACATTCCATGCACAACCGCAAGCCCAGCAAGTGGCAGCGACTCCTCGAGTTCGCGGCCGCCGTCGCAGTCCAGACGACGGGCACCGTTCTCGGCGGCCTGATTCTTCACGTCTGGCTCGGCCAGCAGTAACGGAGAGAGGGCCAAGTCCCCGCACCGGCCATCCCCTGGCCCATGCGGGGGCGGGACCGGTCCGCCGGTCCCGGCAGCCGCCAACCAGCTCTCGGCGGGCGCGCGGTCGGTGAGAAGGAACGGCACGTCCCACGCCCCGCACCGAGAACCCGAGCAGGAACCGCCGCCGATCTCGAGCAGACCCGCTACCGGTTCCGTCGTCTGCTCCTGGAACCGTGCCGCCGTGCGAGGCCTCCCGGAGCCCGACGCGCCGGACCGTAGCCGTCCTGCCCTCCGGTGTGCGCGGGCGCACCCCCGTCGGCGCCGCAGCAGACCGGCGCTGCACGATGGCTGCATGTGGGTTCAACTTTCGGCTTTTCGGGATCGCGCAGTACGACCTCGGCACGACGTTCGAGCCCGGCTCCGGCGGCGATGCCTGACGAGGGGTCGCATCTGGAACTGAGCCGGGACCACCCGTCTTGCGCTGTGACCGGGACGGTTCGCCGTGGTCGTAGGACGGCCCGTGAGCGAGCTCGTTCCCGAGGGCGTCTCCGACGACATCTGAACCGGGGCGAGATGAGGGTGGTAAGCCGCATGCGAGTGGTCGGCGGGGAAAGACGCGACTGTTGCGGCACCGCTCCCACGACGTGGCAGGACCCGGCGTTTCCCGGACACGGCCACTGGCCGGCACTCGCCGCCGACGACTACGGGGCCGACGACTACGGGGCCGACGACTACGAGGCCGAGGCAGGGCACATGAAAGCCACGCCCGTGCGCTTCGATGTGCCGATACCCGGCGACGTTCTGGGACGACTCACTGGGCGCAACCGCTGAGGACAGACCCGTGACCTTCCTCCGATGCGATGGACGGATCGTCGCGGGGCGGCCGGTGCGCCGCGGTCGCTGACGCCGGACGACCGTGGCGGAGGTCGTCGCTGTGGGGACTCCGAGAAAGGCCTCGGCGGGCGGCACGTTCTCGACGTGTTCCAAGATCGCGAAGTGGGTCGGCGGCGCGTCTTCGATCGAGATCGCTTGCGGCGGGCTCTGCCCGCCCTACGCCCTCGCCCGCTCGCCCGCGGACGCCTGGCCCACCAATTGGCACTTAATCAAAGCCGAAAGAAAAGACGTGTCCGAAACCTTGACCGTGACTGGTGCGGCGGGCATGGTTCCGGAGAGCGCTCTCCCAGCCATTCGTGTCAAGGAGTCTCCCCATGCCCACTGTCGGCATATCTCCGGCTGCGCCGGTGCCGCGCAGACCCGGTCGCCGCGGCCTCGTCGGCGTCCTGGTCACAGCCCTGGCCGCCGCCCTGCTCGCCGTCGTCCCCGCCACTCAGGCCCAGGCCGCGCCCGTGCTCCTGTCGCAGGGCAAACCGGTCACCGCCTCCAGCCAGGAGCACTACGGCACCCCGGCGACCGCCGCGGTCGACGGTGACAACGGCACCCGCTGGTCCAGTGCCGCCTCCGACCCGCAGTGGATCCGCGTCGACCTCGGCGCCCCCGCCTCCCTCAGCCAGGTCGAGCTGCGCTGGGAGGCCGCCTACGCCAAGGCCTACCGCATCGAGACGTCCCAGAACGGCACGGACTGGTCGACGGCCTACTCCACCACCACCGGCGCCGGCGGCACGGAAACCCTCGACGTCTCCGGCACCGCCCGCTACGTCCGCATGCTCGGCACCGCCCGCGCCACCGGATACGGCTACTCGCTCTGGGAGTTCAAGGTATACGGCACCACCGGCGACGACCCGGGCCCGGTCATCCCGGGCGGCGGCGACCTCGGCCCGAACGTGCACGTCTTCGACCCGTCCACGCCCGGCATCCAGGCCAAACTGGACCAGGTCTTCAAGGAGCAGGAGTCGGCACAGTTCGGCTCCGGGCGGCACGCCTTCCTCTTCAAGCCGGGCACCTACAACAACCTCAACGCCCAGATCGGCTTCTATACCCAGATCGCCGGCCTCGGCCTGCGCCCCGACGACACGACGATCGACGGTGACATCACCGTCGACGCGGGCTGGTTCAACGGCAACGCCACCCAGAACTTCTGGCGCGGCGCGGAGAACCTCGCCGTGAAACCGGTCAACGGCACCAACCGGTGGGCGGTCTCGCAGGCCGCCTCGTTCCGCCGGATGCACGTCAAGGGCGGCCTCAACCTCGCGCCCAACGGCTACGGCTGGGCCAGCGGCGGCTACATCGCCGACAGCAAGATCGACGGGCAGATCGGCAACTACTCGCAGCAGCAGTGGTACACCCGCGACAGCTCCATCGGCGGCTGGTCCAACAGCGTGTGGAACCAGGTCTTCTCGGGCGTCGAGGGCGCTCCCGCCACCAGCTTCCCCGAGCCCCGCTACACCACGCTCGACACGACGCCGATCTCCCGCGAGAAGCCCTTCCTCTACCTGGACGGCAACGAGTACAAGGTGTTCGCGCCCGCCAAGCGGACCAACGCGCGCGGCACCACCTGGGCCAACGGCACCCCGCAGGGCGAGTCGATCCCGCTGGGCAAGTTCTACGTCGTCAAGCCCGGCGCCACGGCCGCCACCATCAACGCCGCGCTCGCCCAGGGCCTGCACCTGCTCTTCACCCCCGGCGTCTACCACGTCGACCGGACGATCAACGTCAACCGGGCCGGCACCATCGTGCTGGGCCTCGGCCTCGCCACGATCATCCCGGACAACGGGGTGACCGCCATGAGGGTCGCCGACGTCGACGGTGTGAGGCTCGCCGGCTTCCTCATCGACGCCGGACCGGTCAACTCGCCGACGCTGCTGGAGATCGGCCCGCAGGGCGCGTCCGCCGACCACGCGGCCGACCCCACCACCGTGCAGGACGTCTACATCCGCATCGGCGGCGCGGGCGCCGGAAAGGCGACCACCAGCATGGTGGTCAACAGCCACGACACGATCGTCGACCACACCTGGGTGTGGCGCGCCGACCACGGCGAGGGGGTCGGCTGGGAGACCAACCGGGCCGACTACGGCGTCCGCGTCAACGGCGACGACGTCCTGGCCACCGGCCTGTTCGTCGAGCACTTCAACAAGTACGACGTCGAGTGGTACGGCGAACGCGGCCGGACGATCTTCTACCAGAACGAGAAGGCCTACGACGCCCCGAACCAGGCCGCCATCCAGAACGGCACGACGAAGGGGTACGCCGCCTACCGGGTCGACGACTCGGTCGACACCCACGAGGCATGGGGCCTGGGCAGCTACTGCAACTACAACGTCGACCCGAACATCCGCCAGGACCACGGCTTCAAGACCCCCGTCAAGCCGGGAGTGAAGTTCCACAGCCTCCTGGTGGTCTCCCTCGGCGGCATGGGCCACTACAACCACGTCATCAACGACACCGGCGCCTCCACGGTGCCCGCCGGCACCTCGACCGTGCCGTCCACCGTCGTGTCCTACCCCTGATCGAACCGCCCGTCGGCCACGACTCCCCTCCGGGCCGGACGACATCCCCGCGACCCGGCCCGGAGGGGCCATCACACGGCGCTCCCGCAGCCCGCCCCGCCGGCTCTCCCCAACCCGCCAGGAGCAGATGTGTCCACAGCCCCCTCGTACCGCAGACCAGCCGGCCGCCGCGCCGTGCCTCTGCTCGCGCTCGGCGCACTGGTGGCGTCGTCGCTCGCCCTCGCCGCCCCGCCCGCCCAGGCTGCGGAGACCCTGCTCTCCCAGGGCAGACCCGCCACCGCCTCGTCCCAGGAAGGCGACGGGTACGCCCCCTCAGCGGCCGTCGACGGCAACCTCACCGGCACCCGCTGGGCCAGCCGGTGGAGCGACCCGCAGTGGATCCAGGTCGACCTCGGGCAGCGGGCCGACCTCAGCCGTGCCGTACTGACCTGGGAGGGCGCGTACGGCAAGAGCTACCAGATCCAGGCCTCCGACAACGGCACCGACTGGCGGACCCTGAAGACCGTGACCGGCGGCGACGGCGGCACGGACGAACTCGCCGTCTCCGGCTCCGGCCGCTACGTCCGCATGCTGGGCACCGAACGCTCCGGCGGCTACGGCTACTCCCTGTGGGAGTTCCAGGTGTACGGGACCACGGACGGCACACCGCCCGCCGGAGGAGCGGTCAAGGTCACCGGCTCACAGGGGAACTGGCACCTGACCGTCGGCGGGCAGCCGTACACCGTCAAGGGCCTGACCTGGGGTCCCGCCATCGCGGACGCCCCGAAGTACCTGCCCGACGTCAAGTCCATGGGCGTCAACACGGTCCGCACCTGGGGCACCGACGGCGGCACCAAGCCGCTGCTGGACAGCGCCGCCGCGCACGGCATCAAGGTCGTCAACGGCTTCTGGCTGCAGCCCGGCGGCGGACCCGGCTCCGGCGGCTGCGTCAACTACGTCACCGACACCACGTACAAGAACACCATGCTCACCGAGTTCGCCAAGTGGGTCGAGGCGTACAAGAGCCACCCCGCGACCCTCATGTGGAACGTCGGCAACGAATCGGTCCTCAGCCTGCAGAACTGCTACAGCGGGACGGAGTTGGAGGCGCAGCGCAACGCCTACACCGGCTTCGTCAACGACGTCGCCAAGAAGATCCACAGCATCGACCCCGACCACCCCGTCACCTCCACCGACGCCTGGACCGGCGCCTGGCCCTACTACAAGCGCAACGCCCCCGACCTCGACCTGTACTCGATGAACTCCTACGGCGACATCTGCGGCGTCCAGGAGGACTGGGAGCAGGGCGGCTACACCAAGCCGTACATCATCACCGAGGGCGGACCGGCCGGCGAGTGGGAGGTGCCCGACGACGCCAACGGCATCCCGGACGAGCCGACCGACGTGCAGAAGGCCGAGGGCTACACCAAGGCCTGGAACTGCGTCACCGGCCACCGGGGCGTCGCCCTCGGCGCCACCCTCTTCCACTACGGCATCGAGCACGACTTCGGCGGCATCTGGTTCAACCTCGTGCCCGACGGGCTGAAGAGGCTCTCCTACTACGCCGTCAAGAGGGCCTACACCGGCACGGCCGGCAACGACAACACCCCGCCCGTCATCTCGAACATGACCGTCAGTCCCGCCTCGTCCGCCCCGGCGGGCGGCGAGTTCACCGTCCGCGCGGACGTGCGCGACCCCGACGGCGACCCGATCACCTACAAGGTCTTCCTCAGCGGCAACTACGCCAACGGCGACAAGAGTCTGGTCGAGGCCCGGTGGCGGTCCACCGGCAACGGGACCTTCGCCGTGACGGCCCCGGAGAAGCTCGGCGTGTGGAAGGTGTACATCCAGGCCGAGGACGGCCGCGGCAACGCCGGCATCGAGACGAAGTCGGTCAAGGTCGTCGCCCCGCCGGTCACCGGCACGAACGTGGCGCTGAACAAGCCCACCACCGCGTCCTCCTTCCAGGCCTCGTACGGCGACTGCCCGTGCGAGCCCGCCAAGGCGACGGACGGCCGGAGCGACACGCGCTGGGCCAGCGACTGGAGCGACCCGCAGTGGATCCAGGTCGACCTCGGCTCCGCCACGCCCGTCCGCAAGCTCCAGCTCGTGTGGGACCCCGCCTACGCCAAGTCCTACGAGGTCCAGGTCTCGGACAACGGCACCACTTGGCGCACGGTCCACACCACGAGCACCGGCAACGGCGACATCGACACCATCGACGTCGCGGTGACCGCACGGCACGTACGGCTGCACCTGACGGCGCGTGGCACCGGCTGGGGCTACTCGCTGCACGAGTTCGGCATCTACGGCTGACCACGGCGAGGGGCGTCCGGCGGCGCCCTTCGCACCCCCACCTGGCACCTCAGCGGGCAAGGAGGCCCCATGAGACCGCGTTCGAAGCTCCCCGCACTGCTGCTCGGCAGCGCACTCCTCGCCGGCGTGCTCGGCGTCGGCACCGTCGCCACGGCGGCCGGCCCCGGCGACGCCCCGGCCGCCCCGGCCGTCGGGCACACCGGGCACACGACGGCGGTGTCGACCCGGGCGTCCGCCGACGACCCCGACGGCGACGGCTACGTACCGGCCGTGCCCCAGGTCACCGGCGTGACACCGTCCACCGCGACCCCGCCGCCGCGCTACCACAAGGAGTTCCAGGCCAACTGTTCCGTCACCCACACCGCGCCGGACGACCCGATCATGTACCCGGGACAGCCCGGCAAGTCGCACGACCACACCTTCATGGGCAACAGGACGACGCACGCCGGCAGCACCACGGCGAGCCTCTACGGAGGGAACACCACCTGCAACGCACCGGCCGACGCGTCCGCCTACTGGATGCCGTCCCTGTACAAGGGGGACAGGAAGATCCTTCCCGTCGGCCCGCAGGTCATCTACTACAAGGCCGGTGTCACCGACTACACCAGCGTGCGGCCCTTCCCCAGGGGACTGCGGTACGTCGTCGGCGACCCCCTGCAGAGCGCCCAGGAGTTCCGCAGCCACAAGGGCTTCGTCGAGGGCTGGGAGTGCGGTGACAGCTTCTTCAACGTCGACTTCCCGGCGAGCTGCCCGAGCCGGCCCGACGTCCAGCTCAACATCCGCTTCCAGGCGCCCAGTTGCTGGGACGGCAAGTACCTCGACACCCCCGACCACAAGAGCCACATGGCCTACCCGGTGGTCAAGCCCGGCACCAACGACAACATGTGCCCGGCCTCCCACCCGGTCGCCCTGCCGATGATCGAGTTCAAGATGGCCTTCCCGGTCAACGGCGACATGAGCGGCGTCCGCCTGGCCAGTGGGCGCGGCTACTCCTTCCACTACGACTTCTTCAACGCCTGGGAGGAGCGCACCCTCAAGGCGCTGGTCGACCACTGCATCGTGGGCGGCCTCCAGTGCGACACACGCGGCTACGACCAGAACCACCCGGAGCGCGGCGCGGTGCTGAACGCGGACCACCGGCTGCCCTGACCCGGCCGGTTCCCGGGGCCCGACCGCCCGCTCGGCACGAGGGCCGTCGGGCCCCTTCCGCTGCCCGCGCGCCTGCGTCCGCCGGCGGGCCGGGGCCTTGACGAGGAGAGGAAGCCCGCCGAAGGGTGGGAGAGCGCTCTCCCAGCGGTGGGGGGCAGGAAGCGGGGCGGGAATGGACGACGAGACACTCGATCGGCTCATCGGCGAGCTGAGCCTGGAACAGAAGGTGCGCCTGCTCACCGGTGCGACGACCTGGCGCACCGCCGGCGAGCCCGGGATCGGGCTGCGGGAGATGGTGACCTCGGACGGGCCCGCCGGAGTGCGTGGTGAGGCATGGGACGAGCGGCGCACTTCGGCCCTCCTGCCCTCCGCCTCCGCCCTGGGAGCGACGTGGGACGAGGAACTGGTCGAACGGCTCGGTGGCCTGCTCGCCCTAGAGGCCGCCCGCAAGGGCGTCGACGTGGTACTGGCCCCCACGCTCAACCTCCACCGCAGCCCGCTGGGCGGCCGGCACTTCGAGTGTTTCTCCGAGGACCCGGAACTGACCGGCCGTACCGGAGCCGCGCTGATCCGGGGGATCCAGGCCCTCGGGGTGGCGGCCACCGCCAAGCACTACGTCGGCAACGACTCCGAGACCGACCGGCTGACCGTCGACGTCCGGGTGTCCGAACGCGCCCTGCGAGAGGTGTACCTCGCACCCTTCGAGGCGGCCGTCGAAGCCGGGGTGTGGCTGGTCATGGCGGGCTACAACGCGGTCGGCGGCACGACGATGACGGCCAGCCCGCTGCTGGCGGAACCCCTCAAGGGGGAGTGGGGGTTCGACGGGGTCGCCGTCTCCGACTGGGCGGCCGTGCGCACCACGGAGGAAACCGGTCGCGCCGCCCTCGACCTGGCGATGCCGGGCCCGGACAGTCCGTGGGGAGCTTCGCTGGTGCGGGCGGTGAAGGACGGCCTGGTCGCCGAGGAGGCGGTCGACGGGAAGGTGCGACGGCTGCTCCGGCTCGCCCGCCGCGTGGGCGCGCTGGAACCGCACCGCCCGCGCCGGATGCCGGTGACGGCGTCGCGCGACACCCGGGCGCTGCTGCGCCGTGCTGTCAGCGCCGGTTCGGTCCTGCTGAGCAACGACGCCGTCCTGCCGCTCGATCCCGCCGGGCTGTCCACCGTCGCGGTCGTCGGCGTGCACGCCGCGTCCCCGCGCCTCCAGGGCGGCGGCAGCGCGGGCGTCTTCTGCTCCGACGTGGTCACTCCGCTGGCCGGCGTCCGAGCCCGGCTGCGGGGGCGGGCCCGGGTGGTGTACGAGCCCGGCCCGGCACCGGGGTCCCCTCCCGCCCCCCTCGGCACCGACCGGTGCACCGACCCGGAGTCGGGTTCCCCCGGCGTACGCCTGCGGGTGCTGGACGCGGCGGGCCGGGAGCTGCACGCGGAGCACCGGCTCTCGGGCCGGCAGCTGGAGCCGGACCTGCCCCCCGGCGCGCACACGGTGGAAATCCGCGCGGTGCTGCATCCCCGCCGGTCGGGGGAGTGGACGTTCGGCGTCGGGGGCTTCGGACGCATGACGCTCACCGTCGACGGCCGGACGCTCCTGGACGGTGAGTTCCCCGGGGACACGGACGACCCGGCCGTCGTCCACGTCAACCCGCCCGTGCACACGGCGCGGACGGTCCTGACCGCCGAGCGGCCCGTGCGCGTGGTGGCACGGCGTGAACTGGTGCCCGGCCGCGGACGCGCCACCGTCGTCGCCGCGGCGCCGCCGGAACCGGACCCGGCGACCGCGCTGGAGGACGCGGTGCGGGCGGCCCGGGACGCCGATGCCGCGATCGTGGTCGTCGGCACCACCGAGCACAGCGAGACCGAGGGGTACGACCGCGCCGGGCTGTCGCTCGGGGGGCACCAGGACGAGCTGGTCCGCGCGGTGGCCGCCGCGAATCCGCGCACGGTCGTGGTCGTCAACAGCGGTGGCCCGGTCGAGCTGCCCTGGCGCCGGGAAGCGGGCGCCGTGCTGCTCACCTGGTTCCCGGGGCAGGAGGCCGGTGCGGGGCTGGCCGACGTCCTGTTCGGCCTCGCCGAACCCGGCGGCCGGCTCCCCACCACCTGGGCGGCGTCCCTGGCGGACGTGCCCGTCCTGCGTACCCGGCCGGTCGGGGGCCGGCTCCCCTACGCCGAGGGGCTGCACATCGGCCACCGGGCGTGGCTGCGGGCCGGACGCGAGCCCGCCTACTGGTTCGGCCACGGACTGGGCTACACGACGTGGGAGTACGCGGCCGTGGAGGCTCCCGCGCGCGTCGCGGCGGGCGAGCCGTTCACCGTCCGGGTGACGGTGCGCAACACCGGCACCCGCGCCGGGCGCGAGGTCGTACAGGTCTACCTGGCCCGCCCCGATTCGGCGGTGGAGCGTCCGGTGCGCTGGTTCGCCGGATACGCGGCTGTCCGGGCGCAAGCGGGCCGGACGGCGAGTGCCGAGGTGGTGGTGGCCCCGCGCGCCCTGCGGCACTGGTCGGAGGCGGACCACGGCTGGACCACGGAGCCCGGCCCCTACCGGCTCATGGTGGGCAGGTCGGCGGGGGACATGCGGTGGGAGGGGAAGGTCACGGTCAGCGGCCCCTGAGGGGGAGGGGCGGTCCGGGTGGCACGTTCGCCGGACCGCGGCGCCGGGCCGGGTTCCGCGTGGTGCCGTGGGCAACTCCCCGGGCACCGCGCCTTCGGCCGATGCCTGGAGATCGCCCCGCGGTGGGGACTGCGCCGGGTCCGCGGCACGGGACCCGGATCCTGTACGCGCGCGGGATCCTCTCCACGGCGGCGGGAGCCATAGGCCGCGGCAGGGCCGGCCGCCCCTGGAGGACGCCGCCGGGGTGGCAGGCGCCGCTCACTGCACCGAGCGCTCCCGCACGACGGTCCGCCACGCCGGGGCCGGCTCCACCGGTTCGGCCTCCTCCGGCCGGCCGCCACGAGCGAAGAAGTCGACGAGCGGCAGGATCGCGGCGCCCACGGTGACGGCGTCCGGTCCCAGGGTGCCGAGGTCGATGCGGACACGGGCGGCGGGATAGGCCAGAGCGTACGAGGTGGCGTGGGCCGTCACCGAGTCCAGGAAGCGCCGGCCGAGCTGCAGTCCGGCCCAGCCGCCCACCAGAATGCGCTCGGGCTGGAAGAGGTTGATCAGATCGGAGAACCCCGCGCCGAGGTACTCGGCGGTCTCCTCGAGGACGGCCAGGGCCGTGGCATCGGGTTCCGGGCCGGTCCCCGTTCCGTCCGGTTCCGGGTAGGCGGCCGCGAGCATCGCGGTGAGCGCGGTCTCCTCGTCCACGCCCGCGGGCGGCCGGCCGCCCGCCTCCGCCCAGCGCTGGAGCAGTGCCTCCGCGCCCGCGTACGCCTCCAGGCAGCCCCGGGCGCCGCAGCGGCACCGGCGCCCGCGCACCCGCACCGTCAGATGCCCCCACTCCACGGCCCGGCCCGGCCGCATGTCGTCGCCGACGACGCAGGCGCCGACGCCGGAACCGAAGAGCACCACTGCCGCGCTCTGCGCGCCCCGGCCGGCGCCGAACCACATCTCCGCCTGGCCCAGTGTCTTGGCGCCGTTGTCGATGCGGTACGGCACGTTCGCGGGCAGGATCCGGGCCTCGCGCAGGAGCCGCTCCAGGGGGACGGCGTCCCAGCCGATCGTCTGGCCGTGCACGACGGCGCCGTCCTCCAGGGTTCCGGCGACGATGCCCGGCACCCCGATCCCGACGCCGAGCAGCCGCTCCGCCGCGATGCCGGCCTCGTCCAGCACCTGGGGAATGCCCTCGCGCAGATGCATCACGACGGTGCCGACGTCGTAGCGGTCGAGGCGGTGCGGGCCGTCGGTCTCCAGCGGTCTCTCGACCCGGGCCAGCTCGGTGAGGGCCAGGTCGAAGAGCTCGATCCGCACCCTGGTCTCGCCGATGTCGACGCCGATCAGGTAACCGCTCCGCGCGCTGACGCGCAGCAGTGTGCGAGGACGGCCGCCGGCCGAGTCGACGTTGCCGGCCTCCTCCACCAGCCCTTCAGCGACCAGCTCGGACACCACGTTGCTCACCGAGCCCGAGCTCAGCCCGGTGGCGGGCCCCAGGGAGAACCGACTGAGCGGCCCGTCGAAATACAACCGTTGCAATACCGCGGCACGGTTCTCCCGCCGCAGGTCACGCACCGTACGACCACTGCGCACTGTCACCCTGTCCCCTCATGCCGAAGTCATCGTCGCAACTCACCTGTGACAGATCTCTTGACGCGCTCTTCACTTGAAGCTTAACTCACGCCGTAAATTAAGCCGTGGAGGGGTTCGGGGGCGCGGGCGCTGCCCCGGTCCGCCTCCGCGGGCGACCCCGTCACTTCCCGGAAGGTCTCTGGAGCCATGCGCAGAATCAGAGCCGCAGCCGTCGGCGCCGTCACCCTCTCGTTCGCCCTCACCGTGGCGGCCTGCGGCGGGGGGACGTCCGGTACGGAAGGTTCCAACGAACAGCCGAAGACCCTCACCTACTGGGCCTCCAACCAAGGCGCGAACCTGGAGGTGGACAAGAAGGTCCTCCAGCCGGAACTCGACAAGTTCGAGAAGCAGACGGGCATCAAGGTGAAGCTGGAGGTGGTGCCCTGGGGTGACCTCCTCAACCGCATCCTCACCGCCACCACCTCCGGTCAGGGCCCGGACGTCCTGAACATCGGCAACACCTGGAGCGCCTCGCTCCAGGCCAGTGGTGCCCTGCTTCCCTGGGACGCGAAGAACTTCGAGGCGATCGGCGGCAAGGACCGCTTCGTGGAGTCCGCACTCGGCTCCACCGGCGTCCAGGGCCAGGACCCGGCCGCCGTGCCGCTGTACTCCATGGCCTACGCGCTCTACTACAACAAGAAGATGTTCGCCGACGCCGGCATCGAGAAGCCGCCGGCGACCTGGGAGGAGCTGGCCGAGACCGGCAAGAAGCTCTCCAAGGGCGGCAAGTGGGCGCTCGGCGCCGAGGGCTCCAACCTGTCGAACAACATCCACCAGGTCTTCGTCCTGGCCAAGCAGCACGGCGCGGACTTCTTCACCCCCGACGGCAAGGCCGACTTCACCTCCGACGGCGCCGTGGCGGCGGTGAAGCAGTACGTCGACCTGATGGCCAAGGACAAGATCGTCGCGCCGAGCAACGCCGAGTACGCGCAGAACCAGTCCCTGAGCGACTTCGCCAAGGACAAGACGGCCATGGTGCTGTGGCAGACCGCGTCGGCCACCTTCAAGGCGCAGGGCATGGACGAGGACGAGTGGGGTGTCGCGCCCGCCCCCGTGCAGTCCGGCAAGCCCGGCCCGGGCAGGGCCACCAACTCCATGGTCGCCGGCATCAACATGGCCGTCTTCAAGAACACCAAGAACATCGACGGCGCGAAGAAGTTCGTGAAGTTCATGACCAGTGACGAGGAGCAGATCACGCTGAACAAGGCGTACGGCTCCATCCCGCCGGTCAAGGCGGCCCAGCAGGACCCGGCCTTCAGCGCCCCGGCGCTCGCCGTGCTCAGGGACACCCTCGCCACCAGTGCCACCGCGCTTCCGCAGGTCCCCGAGGAGTCGCAGTTCGAGACCGTCGTCGGCACCGCCGTCAAGGAACTCTTCGCCGACGCCGCCGCCGGCCGCGCGGTGACCACCGAGTCAGTGCGGGCCAAGCTCGAGAAGGCCCAGCAGCAGATGCCCGAGAAGTGAGTACGGACACCGCCATGACCACCACCGCTGCCCCCAGCGCAGGCGAGCGGACGGCACGGAAGGACGACCCCGGAGCGGCGCCGCGCAGGCACCGCCCCGGGCGGCTGCGCCGTATCGGACTGCCGTATCTGCTGCTGCTCCCCGCCCTCCTGCTGGAACTGCTGGTCCACCTGGTGCCGATGGTGATCGGCGTCGTCGTCAGCTTCAAGGAGCTGACCCAGTTCTACATCCGCGACTGGGGCACCGCGCCCTGGGCCGGCCTCGACAACTACTCGCTGGCGGTCGACTTCGACGCCCCCGTCGGCGAGGCACTGCTGAAGTCCTTTGCCGTCACTTGCCTGTTCACCGTCCTCTCGGTCGGCCTGTGCTGGCTGCTCGGAGCGGCCGCGGCGATCTTCATGCAGGAGACCTTCCGCGGCAGGGGCATCCTGCGCACGCTCTTCCTGGTGCCGTACGCACTGCCCGTCTACGCCGCCGTCATCACCTGGGCGTTCATGTTCCAACGGGACAACGGCCTGGTGAACCACGTGCTGCACGACCAGCTCGGCCTCACCGACAGCCCTCCGTTCTGGCTGATCGGCGACAACAGCTTCGTCGCCCTGCTCGTCGTCTCGGTGTGGAAGGGCTGGCCCTTCGCCTTCCTCATCATCATGGCCGGGCTCCAGAACATCCCGAAGGACATCTACGAGGCCGCCGCCCTGGACGGCGCGGGTGTCTGGCAGCAGATCCGCCGCATCACCCTGCCGTCGCTGCGCCCCGTCAACCAGGTCCTCGTCCTGGTGCTGTTCCTGTGGACCTTCAACGACTTCAACACCCCCTTCGTCCTGTTCGGCAAGGCGGCGCCGGAAGCCGCGGACCTGATCTCCATCCACATCTACCAGTCCTCGTTCCAGACCTGGAACTTCGGGACGGGCTCCGCGATGTCGGTGCTGCTGCTCCTGTTCCTGCTCGTGGTGACGGGTGTCTACCTCTGGCTCACCTCCCGAGGAAGGAAGGCCACCGATGCCTAGCCCAGCCGCCCGGCAGCCCCGCTCCCCGATGGCCGCCCCGCAGTCCTTCCTGTGGAGCCGCCGGATCTTCCTCACCCTCCTCACCGTCTTCGTGCTGCTGCCGGTGTACGTGATGATCTCCAGCTCCCTGAAGCCGCTGGCGGACGTGTCGGGGAAGTTCACGTGGATCCCCTCGGGCCTCACCGTCCGCCCGTACTTCGACATCTGGGAAACGGTCCCGCTGGCCGACTACTTCATGAACTCGCTGATCGTGGCCGGCGCGGCGACCGTCTGCTCCGTCACCATCGCCGTGTTCGCGGCCTACGCGGTCAGCCGCTACTCCTTCCGCGGCAAGCGCGTCTTCACGGTGACGGTGCTGTCGACCCAGATGTTCCCCGGCATCCTCTTCCTGCTGCCGCTGTTCCTCATCTACGTCAACATCGGAAACGCCACCGGCATCGCCCTGTTCGGCTCCCGCGGCGGCCTGATCCTCACCTACCTCACCTTCTCGCTGCCCTTCTCCATCTGGATGCTGATCGGATACTTCGACTCGGTGCCCAGGGACCTCGACGAAGCGGCCAAGGTGGACGGCTGCGGACCGCTCGGCGCCCTGTTCCGGGTCATCGTGCCCGCCGCGGTCCCCGGCATCGTCGCCGTCGCCGTCTACGCGTTCATGACCGCCTGGGGCGAGGTCCTCTTCGCCTCCGTCATGACCAACGACACCACCCGCACCCTCGCCGTCGGCCTGCAGGGCTACTCCACCCAGAACGACGTGTACTGGAACCAGATCATGGCCGCCTCACTCGTCGTCAGCCTGCCCGTCGTCGCCGGCTTCCTGCTCCTGCAGCGCTACCTCGTCACCGGCCTCACCGCCGGCGCCGTCAAGTAGCCGCCGGGGCACCACCGGTGCCCCGCTCCCGCCCACCCCAGAGAGGCTCTCCGTGACCGAATCGCTCGACCTCGCCGCCTTCCCCGCCGACTTCACCTGGGGCACGGCCACCTCCGCCTACCAGATCGAGGGCGCCGTCGCCGAGGACGGCCGGGCACCGTCGATCTGGGACACCTTCTCCCACACCCCGGGCAAGGTCGACAACGACGACCACGGCGACGTGGCCTGCGACCACTACCACCGGTGGCCCGAGGACATCGGCCTGATGAAGCGGCTCGGCACCGACGCCTACCGCATGTCCATCGCCTGGCCCCGCGTGCTGCCCGCCGGTGACGGACCGGTCAACGCGGCCGGCCTCGACTTCTACGACCGTCTCGTCGACGCCCTCCTCGACGCCGGCATCACCCCCAACATCACCCTCTACCACTGGGACCTTCCCCAGGCCCTCCAGGACCGCGGCGGCTGGACCGTACGCGACACCGCCGAACACCTCGCCGACTACGCCTCCGTCGTCGCCGCCCGGCTCGGCGACCGCGTCACCCGGTGGGTCACCCTCAACGAGCCGCTGTGCTCGGCCTGGATCGGCCACCTGGAGGGGAAGATGGCGCCCGGCTGGACGGACCTGACGGCCGCCGTCCGCGCCTCCTACCACCTGCTGCTCGGACACGGCCTGGCCACCGGGGCGATCCGCGCGGCGGCCCCGGCGGCACAGGTCGGCCTCGTCACCAACCACTCCACCGTCGAGGCCGCCTCGACCCGCCCGGAGGACATCGCGGCGGCCCGCCGCATGGACGGCCACACCAACCGCTGGTGGCTCGACCCCGTCTACGGCCGCGGCTTCCCCGCCGACATGCGCGAGCTGTACGGCGTGGAGCTGCCGGAGCGCCCCGGCGACCTGGACACGATCGCCGCGCCGCTCGACTGGCACGGCCTCAACTACTACTTCCCGGTGACCGTCGCCGACGACCCCCAGGGCCCCGTCCCGTACGCCCGTGAGGTCCGGCTGCCCGACGTACCGCGCACCGGCATGGACTGGCAGATCGACGCCGGCGGTCTGGAGGCCCTGCTGCTGCGCCTCACCGACGACTACGGGGTCCGCGAGCTGTACGTCACCGAGAACGGCTCCGCGTTCCCGGACACCGTCTCGCCCGACGGCGCCGTCCACGACCCCGACCGGGCCCGCTACCTGGAGCAGCACGTGAACGCCTGCGCCCGGGCGGTCCGCAAGGGCGCGCCGCTGGCCGGCTACTACGCCTGGTCCCTGCTCGACAACTTCGAGTGGGCCTACGGCTACGACAAGCGCTTCGGCCTCGTCCACGTCGACTACGCGACACAGGCCCGGACCGTCAAGACGAGCGGCCTGCGGTACGCGGAGATCATCCGCGCCCACCGGGAGTCCCACGCCTGACCGCGCCGATGACCGGCGCCCCGCCGCTGGCTGCCGCGCGGGCACGCCCGGCGGCAGCCGGCGGCGGGGCCGGGGCGTCCGCCCGGCGGAAGGCGCGCCGGATCAGGCGGACTCGCGTACGACCAGTTCCGGTGCGAAGACGAGGGTGCGAGGTTCGGTACGGGTGCCCTGGACCTGCTCGCCCAGCATCCTGGCCATGGCCGCCGCCATGTCCTCCACCGGCTGGCGCACGGTGGTCAGCGGCGGCCGGCACGTCACGGCGACGCTCGAGTCGTCGAACCCGACGACGGCGACGTCCTGCGGTATGCGCCTGCCCAGTTCCCGCAGGACTTGGCAGGCGCCCTGGGCCATCAGGTCGTTGGCCGCGAAAACGCCGTCCACGGCGGGGTGCTCCCGCAGCAGCGCGGCCATGGCCGTCGCACCGCTGTCCAGCGTGAAGACGCCCTCGGCGGCCGGGGGACTGTCGTGCCCGGCGCGAGCCAGGGCGTCGCGGAATCCGGCGAGGCGCTCCCGGCCGGCCCTGAGATCCGGCGGAGCGCTGATCACCGCGACACGGCGGCAGCCGCGAGCCAGGAGGTGCTCCGCGGCCAGGCGTCCCCCCGCATAGTGGTCCAGATCGACGCAGCTGACCGGTGTCGCCCGGGGGGGACGTGCGAACAGCACCGTGGGGACGTGGGCGGAGAGGAGCATGTCCGGCAGGGGGTCGTCCGGCTGCACGGAGACCACCAGCGCGCCGTCCGCGCTGCCCTGCCGCACGTAGTCGACCACCTGTTTCCTGGCCGCCTCCGACTCGGCGAACAGCAGCACCGGTTGCATCGTGCGTGCCCGCAGGTACCCCACGACACCGTTGACGACGCGACCGAAGAACGGGTCGGCGAACACGCGGCCGGCGAAGGTGTCGCCCGCGCCGGAGACGATGAGGGCCACGGCCCCGGTGCGTCGGGTGACCAACGCCCTCGCCGCGCGGTTCGGCGTGTAGCCCGTCCGCTCGATCGCGCTGCGGACCAGTTCCTGGATGCTGGGATCGACGTTGCGCACGCCGTTCACGACCCGCGACACGGTGGCGCGGGAGACCCCCGCCTCGCGCGCGACATCCTCCAGCGTCGGGGCCTGCCTGTTCATAGGGGGAACTCTAACTGGGCACTTCCGCGGGCACAGGACGGCAGACCGTCGTCCGGTTCCCGCTCCCCGCCCTCGGGCGCCCCGTACCGGTGCCCGGGCGACGGGCCTGCCGTCCCGGCCGCGCCCCCGGACGAGTGGCCAGGACGCATGCGGGCCGGTGTCCCGTGCGGCCCGCGGAGAAGGCCGGACCATGAGCCTTACGGGGACGCCTCGCGCGCCGGAGGCGGCGGGTCGCCCGTCGTTCCGGCGGGACCGGCGGGCGGTGCGGCGCCGGCCGCCCTGTCCCGGCCCGGCTTGCCGCCGTTCGGCCCCTGGCAGGTCGCGCCGGACGAGTCCGGCGACCCCGACGACCTCGAACAGCGCCGCACCGTCCATGGCGAGGGGATGCAGAAGGGGCGCACCCGCGGCCTCGTCCTCCCGGTACTCGCGCTGATCGCCGGGCTGTCCGCGGTTGCTGTCCCGGCTGCCCGGAGACCTCCTCTTCACGGGTATGCCGAGCGGCGTCGGCCTCGGCCACGACCCCCGGGGCTTCCCGACCACCGGTGGCGAACTCATGAGCCGCGTCGAGGACATCGGGATGCTGCTATTGACATGTGCGCGACCGCTCAGGATGCTCGAAAGCGCTCTTCTATCGATGTAAAGCGTCGCATCACCCCCAGGGAGCGGGACGTGAATCCTCTTCGCCGCCTTTCCGGCGCCGTGGCCGTGGTGCTGTCCGGCGTCCTGGCCGTGGCGCTGTCACTGACGTCGGCACCGACGGCCCGAGCCGGCCAGACGGGTCTGCGCGCGGCGGACCCGAGCGTGCTCCGGGTCGGCGGGACGTACATTTCGGTGCAGTCGACCGGTGGCGGCATCGCCGTGCGGCAGGCCCCGTCGACCGAGGCCCTGGCCTCCGCGCCCGCGCGGCAGGTCTGGTCGGACACCCGCAACCTCGGCGAGGTCTGGGCCCCCGAGATCGTGCGGGACGGCGGACGGTACTACATCTACTTCTCGGCGGGCCGGGGACCGGCCCACCGGATGTACGTGATCAGTTCCACCGGCCCGGACAGCGGATACACCGCCGAGACGAAGCTGGCCCTGCCGGACGACAAGTGGGCCATCGACGGGACCCTGTTCACGTACAACGGACAGCGCTGGTTCGTGTGGTCGGGCTGGGCCGGTGACACCAACGTCGAGCAGAACCTGTACATCGCCCGCATGAGCAGCCCGACCACGCCCTCAGGCGCGAGGTACGTGATCTCGCAGCCGAGGGAGAGCTGGGAACGGATCGTCGGCAACCCGTTCATCAACGAGGCACCGGAGGCGGTCAAGGACCCGAACGGGCAACTGCACATCGTGTACTCGGCCAACGGCAGCTGGAGCGACCAGTACTGCCTGGCCGACCTGAGGCTGCGGGCCGGCGGCGATCCGACGTACGTGTGGGACTGGTACAAGTCGAACGGCTGCCTGTTCGGCTCCCACCGCGCCACCATGATGTCCGGCTGGGACCCCACCCTGCATGTCGACGGGCCCGGCCACCACAGCTTCGTCCTGCTCGACGGCGACATCGGCACGAGCCCGCCCGCCGGTCCCAGGTTCCCTCTGATGTTCCACGCGGTCCCGAAGGGCACCCCGTACGCGTGGGAGAACCGGTACTGGTACACGGGCACGTTCTGCTGGTGGGGCGACACCACCTACAGGCGCGCCAACGTTCCCGGCGCGCCCACGAACACCGGGTGGAGCCTCAAGTTCTTCGAATAGGCGCAGCGTTCTCAGCCCGAGGGCAGGAGCAGGAGCCGTCTCCGGGTGATCTCGTCCCCCGGGACGGACTCCAGCAGTCGCCCGGCCGGTTGCCGGTCGGGTCGCTCCCTGCGGGGACAGCCCTTCCTCGCCGGTCCGACTCACCGGCTCGTCGATGAGCCGGTCGGCCACGGCCTCCGTCGACACGGTCGCCGCTTCGGCCACCTGTTCCGCACGCCCGGATGTTCGCGCCTGCCGGTACGCGGTGCTGCCCGGTCGGCGCGTCGCCCCGGGCCGTCGGTGACCCGCACGGGCGGCGGCCCCGCCTTGCCCGCGACGGGCGGGGCCGACCTCGCCCGATGACCGTGCAGGCAGCGGCGCAACGAGGGTCAGCCCTCCACGATCGCCTGGACGGCGGGGCCGTAACAGCGGACCACCGTCTCGGTGTCGGCCGAAGCGAGGGGTTCTAGGAGTGCGATGTAACGCATGAGAGCGAGCCCGATGAGCTGGGTGGCGACCAGGCTGGATCGCAGCATGACGTCCTCACCGGTCACGACCCCGCTGAGCGCGCGAGTCAAAATCGTCGTCGCGGTCTCCCGCAGCCGGGCGGCGGCGGCACGGTGAATGGCGGCCGAGCGCACCATGGTCATGAGCGCCGGTCGCGCCGACAGGTCGTCCCATACGGTGAGATGGGCGCGCACCATGCGCTCCCCGACTCCCTCGCGTTCGCCTCGAGCGGCGTCGGCGAGGGCTTCCTGGATCCTTCCGGGCAACTCCAGCGCCTGCAGGAACAGGTTCTCCTTCGAGCCGTAGAAGTGGTGCACCAGAGCCTGGTCCACCTCCGCCGCTTCCGCGATGCGGCGCATGCTCGTCGCGTCGAAACCACGCTCGGCGAAACAGGTCCGGGCGGCGTCCAGGATCGCCTCCCGGGTCCGGTTCCCGCCGGGCCGGCGGCCCCCGGCGTGTTTGCCCGCCGCCCTCGATGCCGTGGCGGCCCGTGCCTTCGCTCCGGCCTGCTCACGGGCGGCACCGCTCTCCTCACGCATGTCTCCGACGCTCTGCATGGCCCTATGATGCACCGCCCCAATAAATCATCACGTGATGAACTCATCGCTCGATGAGTTGTATAGTCGTAGCACCGGCCGCCGCCGAAAAGCGTCCGGCCTCCTTGCGTCCGTCCCGCTCGCCCCGCCCCGTGCGGCCGGGCCGGATCCGTGTTCCCCCTCCACACGCCCGCCGTCCCGCCCTCGTGCACCAGGGGCCGGGACCGTACGACGCGAAACGGTTGCCATGACTGCGAATCCCGCACGAACCGCCCCGGAACCGGGTGACGCCACCTCCTCCACGCCACCGCCCGAGGGCCGCAGGACCGCGATACGGCTCGCCGGCGTCGTCGTCGGACTCACCGCCGCCGTCACCCTCATGCTGTGCACCTTCGGCCTGCCGTCCGCCGCCGGCGGCCCGCACCACGCCCCGCTGGGCGTCACCGGCCCGGCGTCCGCGGTGGCCGCCGTCCAGCAGCAACTGCCCGACGACGACTGGGAGGTCACCGTCTACGACGACCCCCGGGCCCTCACCCACGCCGTCGAGAACCGCGACGCCGTCGGCGGCCTCGCCCTCGTCGACGACGGCGTGACCGTCTACACCGCGACGGCGGGCGGTCCGCAGATCAGCGCCGCGATCAGCGGACTCGGCACCGCGCTCGCCGAGCGGCGGCACGTATCCGCCACGGTCCACGACCTGGTGCCCTTCCCCGAGGACGACCCCCGGGGTACGGGCCTCGCCTCCGCGGCGCTGCCCATGGTCCTCGGCGGCATGCTCCCCGTCATCGTCCTGCTCCGGCTCTTCCCCGGCCGCGTCGGGCGGCGCACCCGGTTCGTCGGGGTCGTCGCCTTCGCACTCGCGGCGGGAGCCGCCGTGGCCGCCGTCCTCCAGTTCGGGATCGGCACTCTGGACGGCAACTACGGGATCGCCTCCCTCGGCCTCGCGCTGGGCATGGCCGCGCTCGCCATCCCGCTCCTCGGACTGGATGCGCTGTTCGGGAACGCCGGGTTCGGCGCGGGCTCCTTGGTGATGATGTTCCTCGGCAACCCGCTCTCCGGGCTCGCCACCGGCCCGTACTGGCTGCCCGACGGCTGGTCCGCCCTCGGCCAGTTCCTGCCGCCCGGCGCCTCGGGCAGCCTGCTGCGCGCCAACGCCTTCTACGACGGCACCGGCGCCGGGGGCCCGGCGTTCGTCCTGACCGCCTGGGTCCTCGCCGGCCTCACCCTCGTGTTCGTCGCCGATCGCCGCCACCGCAGGAAGGCCGGCACCTCGCCGGTGGCATGAGGACGCACCACCTCATCCACGTCGAGGTCGGGCAGGAACGGGCATGACCGCATACGGCGCACAGACCGTCCGGCTGCACGGCACGGAGGACCTGCCCGACGATCGGGGCCGGTGGGGTCCTGACGACCTGCCCGGCACGCTCGACCTCGTCACCGAAGAGGTGAGGGCCGGGGCGCCGAGGCGCGCACGGGGCGTGCGTGCGGTGTCCCCGGCCCTGCCGGTCCGGCTCGTCAGCGGCCCGACTCGCCCGAGCCGTGGTTGCTGACGTACGGCGGTTCTCCGGCGATGACGCCGTGGACGTCATGACGGTCACCGGCCACCACTCCTGATCGACCCACGTCGACGCGCCGGTGCACGTACCGCACGACGGCACGGTCCGGTGGGGACGCAAGGCCACCGGTGCCCGCTCCCTCGGCGACGGCCGGCACGACGTCTTCTCGACGGCGCGACCTCGGGAGACCGCGAGCTCGGCCCAGACGGTCCTCCCGGACGAGGCGCACCGCGTGCCCCAGCGCTGGGACGTCTGGGCGACGGGGAACGGGCCGCGGCCTCCCTCGTCGTCCCGGCGCGCCCGGCGCGGGTGGCGCGGGTGGGGTGCGGTGTGCGCGTTCTCGGAGACCTCGCACAGCAGGGAGCGGTCCTTGTCGACGGCCGGGGCATCCCGCTCGCGGTGTCGCTGACCGGCGGTAACCGTAACGATGTCACCGAGTTGCCGCACTTGCTCGACAAGGTGCCCTCGGTAGCCGGCGTCGCCGCCTGCCTCATCACACACCGCCACGTCCCATGCCTTTGTCAGGACCTCCAAGACGGTGGGCCGGGGCAACCGGTCCGAGGTGCGTGGGTGGTCGTCGGGCATGGGGGCACGGAGACGGCGGGCGCCGGGTCGCAGCCCGGTGCCCGCCGTCAGTGTGCTGGGGCGCTCGCGTGCGTCACTCGTAGGGAATGACCACCACGGACGTGTCCGTGCCGGTGCGCAGCTGCGCGTCCGCGTTGCCGATCGCGCTCCAGACCTCCAGTCGCACGGTGCCCCCGCGCAGATTGCCGAGGGTGCCGGTGGCGGACTTCAGGCCGTGGGCCTGGCTGTACTGCTCCCAGCCCGTGACCGGGTCGGTGGCGAAGTAGCGGTACGTCTCGACCCGGTCGAAGGTGCCGTCGCCGGTGAGGTCGTAGCTGATGCGGGCCTGCTGGCCGAGGCCGACCGCGGTGCCGGCGTCCACCGGGAGGCGGAACGTGGTGGACGCGCCTGCCTTGAGCGTGCCGTCGACGCCCTTGGCCTCGTAGACGAGCGGCTTGTTGGGGGTTCCGTCGTAGGTGCGGCCGCCGGCGGAGGGGATGGTGTCGCTGCCGGCCGTGCCGTCGGTGGCCGTGGTGAGGGTGCCGCCGGAGCGGAGCTGGAAGGTGTTGCCGGTGGACGGCTGGGGGTTCTCGCCCCCGGAGTCGGCGCCGGTCCCGGTCGCGGTGGACCGTGCCGGCACGGTGAGCGTCTTGCCGTCGGAGAAGGTGACCGTGCGGGCCGTGGAGCCGTGGTTGTGGGCGGCGTAGGTGCGGGTGCCGTTCTTGGTGAACACCGCGGACGTGGGGATGTCGCCGGTCACCGAGGGGTCGGGGGCGCCGAGCGCGTCCAGGGTGGTGATCCAGTGGTAGGTGTGGGCCTTGGACTCGCCCTCCTCCGGGGTGTATCCGGCGTTGCCGGCGTCCCACTTCGACTTCGCGGCGGCGGGGTCGGCCAGCGACTCGAACTCCCAGAGGATGTCGCGCCATTCGACGGCGGGTCCGCCGTTCTCCCGCTCCAGCTCGGCGAGGTTGCGCCGGATCGCCGCCTTGTGCCCGCCCAGGTGCAGGGAACCGCCCGAGGTCACGGGAAGGACGTTGATGCCGTGGATCTCCTCGGGGTTGGCGGTCCACCAGGTGGAGTAGGACGCTCCGCTGCCCCACACCATGCCGGCCGTGTCGTGCTCGAAGGAGCCGGGGAAGACCTGCTGGTCGGCGTCGAACCAGTACTGGGCGATCGCCTCGCCCTCGGTGGCGAGCAGGTAGCTGCCGAGGTCGCGCAGGGAGGTGTCGCCGGTGGCCGAGCCCCACAGCACCAGCGCCGCGCTGAGGTTGGTGGACTCCGAGGAGGACTCCTGGTTGTTGCCGGCTGCGAAGCCCTGGTGGCCGGAGGCCCAACTGTGCCCGGCATAGACGTCGAAGCCGCGCAGGAACGGGAAGGCAGCGTCGGTGCGGCTGGCGTTGGCGGTGTCGCGGATCAGGGTCTTGACCATGCCGCCCCAGGCGGACTCGGCGGCCCAGCCGGCGTCGTACTGGGCGACGATCGCTGCTGCGTAGACGTAGTAACCGTAGTGGAAGTGGTGGTCGTTGAGCTCGGCGTCGCTGCCGTAGGAGGCGGGGTAGCCGATGAGTGTCTTCCAGTCCTTGTCGTACGAGAACTCGCTCGCCCCGCCCGCGGTGAACCACTCCTGCAGGCGGCCCTTGAGCAGGCCGACGAGCTTGTCGCGGACCGCGGTCTCACCGATCTGGTCGGCGAGCGGCACCAGCTGGGCGAGCCTGCCCAGCGCCTTGCCGGTCCAGTAGGTGTCCTTGGCCCCGTTGAACGGGTCGGAGGCGTTGGCGACCTCGGACAGCTGGGCGCGCAGCCGGGACGTGTCGACCGCGCTGGTCTTCGGCAGGACCGGCAGGACCGGTGCGGCCTTCTGGCGGGTGGTGAAGGAGGTGCTCTCCCGGACCTTCATGGTGCCGCGGGGGGAGACGTAGGTGTACGGCGTGAGGGCGTCGGTGGTGTGGAGCCACTGATGGCGGTAGAGGGCCTGGAGGGTGCCGCGTTCGGTGCCTTCCTTGGCCTCGGTGGTGAGCCTGTACGTGGCGCTGACCGTGCCGCCGGAGGTGCTCCAGTCGACCTGCGACCCGGTGACGAAGCTGAACGCGTACTTGCGGTAGGTCGCGAGCGCGTCGGTGGAGGGCAGCACGGCGAGGGAGAAGTAGTCCTTGCCGCCGAGGCCGGCGCTGATCGTGGTGCCGGAGACGTTCCAGTCGCTGCCGCTCGGCGCGAAGAGGGCGTAGTGGTGTCCGCCGACGGTGATGCCGAGGACGTTGCCCTGGTCGGAGAAGACGTCCGGCGTGGCGGCGGTGGTGATCTGGGCGTTGCCGCCGGTGCCCTTGGCGTACACGAAGGGCAGGCCGTGGCCGATGGTGGTGCGCAGGGTGCGGGTGCCGTCGGACCAGTAGGGAGTGACCGTCCAGTCCGACCAGGCGTCGGCCTTGGTGTCGGGCGAGTTCAGCCCGCTCAGGCCGAGGGTGAGGTCCCGCTTGTGCGCGTACTCGTACTGGCGGCCGCTGCCGACTATGGCGGGGCTGGTCGGGTAACCGACCTCCAGTCCGCCGGCGACGGCCTGGTAGGTGAGCGGGTGGCCGTACATGGGGGTGGAGTACGGGTTGTCGCCGTAGCGCTGGAAGGCCAGGGAGGACCACCAGTCGTTGGTGGGCACGGGCTTGGCCTGGGCGGCCTGGGTGAGCTTGGGGGTGACCGGACCGCCCGTGTTGTTCGTGGGGCCGGACGTGCCGGCGGGCCGGGTGTCGGAGTAACTTCCGGCGCCCACGCTGATGGTGGCGGCTGCCGCGGGCGTGGCTGCCGGGCCGAGGCCGACGGCGGCCAGGGCGGCGGCCAGGACCAGCGCGGCGGCCGGCCGTGGTCGGGGAGCTGGCATGGGGAGCACCTCATGTCGTCGCGGGGAGTGGCGGGGCTCGTCGTCGGCACGGCCACGGAACCACCGGCGGGCGCGGTCGACGCCCTGGGGAAGTGGTGGATCGCAACGGCACCTTCGGTGGGGCGAGTTCGAGACCCCTTCGTCTGAGAGCGCTCTCAGACGACCGAAACGTAAAATCCCTGAAACCAACTGTCAATAGATCGTGCAAGCTCAGGGCTATATCGATCTAAAGCACGCATGGTGATCCGTTGTTGCCTCATTTCCTCTTCAAGTCTTGACGGAGCGCATGGAGGGCGGGCACGCTCACTGCGCGTGGTGAGAGCGCTCTCACACGCGTTCGGTGCTCGTTCCACCCTGGGGCCGAAGGGGCTTCCCCTGCCCGTTGCCCGAGCCGCCAAGAGGGCCACCACTCGCCCGGGGGAGGGAGCGGAGGCGGTCGCGGCCACCGTGACGCTCCTCGCCGCCTGCGGAGGTTCGTCGAATGGCGCCTTCAATACCGACGGAAAGATCATCCTCACCGTCGGTCTCTTCGGCTCCTTCGGCTCCTTCGGCTACGAGGAAGGCGGGTTCCACGCCGAGCACCAGAAGCTCAACCCGAGCGTCACGGTCAAGCAGACCGACACCGAGGGCGAGGCTGACTGCTGGAAGTCCCCCGGACCCGCCTCGCCGGCGGCGGCCTCGCGGACGTCCACGGATCGAGGTGGACCGGATGACCTCCGTGGCCTGGGCACCGGCGTCGACGGCGCATCCGCTCGGCGGCACGCTTCCGGCGTGCCGTTCACGCCTCCTTCACCTCGTCGACGCCGACGGCTCTTCCTTCCCACGGCACCGCTTCCTAGCCTCTGGCCAGGGCCGGATGTCTCGCGCACGGTTCGCCGTCGGTGAGGGCCCGCACCACCTGTCCCTCCGCCCGCCCTTCGTCGAAAGGCCGTTCACCGTATGCGCCTGCCACGGCTGTACACATCAAGACGCTCCGGCACCCGAACCATGGCGGCCCTGGTCACCACGGTGCTCGTCGCGATCGGGTCCGCCCCGGTCGCAGACGCCCACCCCGCCGCGGTACCGCTGTCCTCCCTCGTCGATCCGCTGATCGGTTCCTCCAACGGAGGCAACACCTATCCGGGCGCCACCCTCCCGCAAGGCATGATCGCCTGGTCACCGACCAGCACAGCGGGCGACCAGACCAGCACCGGCGCGGCCAACGGATACCACTACGACACCACCCGCGTCCGCGGTCTGAGCCTGACCCACGTCAACGGCGCCGGCTGCCATCCCGGCGCCGCGGGCGACGTACCGATCATGCCGTTCGTCGGGGACGTGACCTCCTCGCCCTCCGCCGACACCAAGGACGCGGTGTACGCCGCCGACTTCTCCCACGACGACGAGAAGGCCGTCCCGGGCCGCTACACCCTGGGACTGAGGTCCGGCGCCCGGGCGGATCTCGCCGTCAGCTCCCGCGCCGGCGTCGCGGACTTCACGTTCCCCCGCGGCAGCGCCGCCCACCTGCTCTTCCGCGTCTCCAACTCCCTCAACGGCAGCCAGGACGCGCACGTCGACATCGACGCCGCGCGCCGCAAGGTGACCGGCTGGGTGCACACCGGCGCGTTCTGCGGCCGCCGCGCCAACGGCGGGACCAACAACCGCAAGAGCTACTACAAGCTGTACTTCAGCGCCTCCTTCGACCGGGCCTTCTCCGCGGTCGGCACCTGGAAGGACGGCACCCTGACCCCCGGCTCCACCACGGCCTCCGGCGGCGAGGGCTATGCCACGGGCGCCGACCGCGCCGGGCGCGGATCCGGCGGCTACGTCGGTTTCGACACCAGCGTTGACAACGATGTCCACATGCGGCTGGGCATCTCGTACGTCAGTCTCAAGGGTGCCGAAGGCAATCTCCGCGAGGAGATAGCGCCACGCGCGAGCGTCACGGACGTGGCCGAGGCCGGCGCGCGGGCCTGGAACAAGGAACTGGGCACCGTACGCGTCCAGGGCGGCACGACCGCCCGCCGCACCGCCTTCTACACGGCGCTCTACCACTCCCTCATGCAGCCGAACCTGATCAGCGACACCGACGGCCGGTACTACGGCATGGACGGCGCCGTGCACCGGCTGGAGCGCGGGCAGAGGGCCCAGTACAGCAACTTCTCCGGCTGGGACCAGTACCGCGCCCAGATCCAGTTGCTGGCCCTGCTCAAGCCCACCGTCGCGGGCGACTTCGCCCAGTCCCTGTACAACTTCGCGCGGCAGAACGGCGGCGTCTGGGACCGCTGGGTGCACATCAGCGGCGCCACCCACGTCATGACGGGCGATCCCTCGGCGGCCACGCTGGCAACCTTCTACGCCATGGGGGTGCGCAACTTCGACTACGAAGGCGCCTTCGACTCGCTGGTGAAGCAGGCGACCGTACCGCACCCGGACGGCCTCTCGGACGCCGGCTGCCCGGGCCAGTGCGAGGGCCAACGCCCCAACCTGGCCCAGTACCTGGACTCGCACTACGCCGCTCAGGACGTGTGCCACTGCTGGGGCGGAGCCGCCGAGACGCTGGAGGACGCCGTCGCCGACTCCGCGCTCGGCCGGTGGGCGAAGCTCCTCGGCAAGGAAGCGACGGCCGAGGAGTTCACCGCACGCGGCGCCTACTGGCGCAACGTCTACAACCCCGGCGCCACGGCCGACGCCGGTTACGTCCAGGCCCGCAGGTCGGACGGTTCGTGGGTGGAGCCGTTCCATCCGGGCAGCGACCTCGGCTTCGCCCAGGGCACCAGCGCGACCTACACCTGGATGGTGCCGCAGGACGTGCAGGGCCTGGCCGCCGCCATGGGCGGCCGGGAGACCGCAGCAGCCCGCCTGGACGGCTTCTTCAACAAGGCCGACGGCTCCTGGTCGGTCCGCGGTGGCGACCCGCTGCGCTACGACCCCACCAACGAGCCCGGCATCCACGCCCCCTGGCTGTACAACGCCCTGGGGCAGCCCTGGAAGACGCAGGCAACGGTGCGGCAGATCATCGACACCGTGTACGGCACCGGGCCCTCGGGGCTGCCGGGCAACGACGACCTCGGAACCATGTCCGCCTGGTACGTCTTCGCCGTGCTCGGTGTCTACCCGCAGACCCCGGGCAGCGCGAACCTGCTGCTGGGCGCACCCGTCTTCCCGTCGGCGTTCCTGGACCGGCCGGGCGGCAAGGACATCCTCATCAGCGCTCCCGCCGCCGACGACACGCACCTGTATGTCGACGCCGTGAGCCACAACGGCTCCGCGCTGGACCGGTCGTGGGTGGGCGCGGGCCTGACGCTGGACGGTGGCAGGCTCGACTTCGGCCTCGCCGAGCAGCCGAACCCCTCGTGGGCGACGGACCCCGGCACACTGCCCGAGTGACGCCGGTCGAGGTGGTGGCTCTCCTGGTACTCCGGCAGGCCTCCGCCTTCCGAGCGGCATCCGGATTCCTGCAGAGGAGCCGGATTCCGGTGAGGGCGTCGCGGCGCGACACCGGGCCACTCCCGCGGTGGTCCGCGACGACACCGGCGCTCTCACCGGCATGGTGAGCTTGGACGACCTGCTGGCCCGCCGCCTCCAGCCCCGCACGGTCCGACCGGCCGTCTCTCGACGAGCGCCCCGGTCGGCCGGGGCGCTCGCGCGTTGCCGTCCGGACGGAGCTGTCCGGGGGTGTGGTGGGTGCGTCGGGTGGGGTGGGGGGTCGGGTGGTGGCTGGTCTTTTTTTGTCCGGTCTTTGGGTTGTGTCCTGGTATTCGGTTTTCTGATTGCCTGATCGGGCAGGTGAATGGGGTGGGGTCTTGCGGGTGTTCTCGGTTTCTTTTTA
>NZ_JBITSF010000034.1:0-58895 GCF_044540485.1 Streptomyces sp. NPDC085946
CGTAGACGGCCACGCTCGCGATCCCGGCGTCCCGGCAGGCCCGGGCCACGCGGACAGCGATTTCGCCACGGTTGGCGATGAGCACCTTGCGCACGTTGGATCTCTCTTCCTGGCTCGTCCGGAACACTGCGAACCAGCCTGTTCCGTGCACGGATCAGGACTCAAGGTCTACTTCTGCATGGTTCGTTGAACTTCTCGCACCCCTGACAACGGAAGGTGAGCGGTTCTTGAACCGTACGTCAGGGGAACGTCAGGCCGCCGCGGGCGGAACGCCGTTGTTCCGCCGCGCCAGGGACCGGAGAGGAGCGCTACGGGTGCCCGAGCCGGAAGCCGACTCCCCGCACCGTGACGATCCATCGGCTGGAGCCGAGCTTGTTGCGCAGACTGCTCACGTGGGTGTCGAGCGTGCGGCCGGGCCGTGACCAGGCGTCGTCCCAGACCTGGATCATGAGCTGCCGGCGGGAGATGACCTTGTCCGGCTGGGAGGCCAGCAGATGCAGCAGGTCGAACTCTTTGCGGGTCAACTCGATGCGCCGCCCGCCGAGGCACACCTCGCGCGTGCCCGCGTCGATGCGCAGCATGCCCCGCACGATGACCTGCGCGGGCAGCCGCTGCGGACGGGCCCGGCGCATGACCGCCTCGATCCGCGCCATCAGCTCCGGGAAGCCGTACGGCTTCGCCAGGTAGTCGTCCGAGCCCGCCTGCAGGCCCAGCACCCGGTCGAGTTCGGTGTCCCGGGCGGTGACGACGATGATCGGTGTGTCACAGACGGCGCGGATGCTCCGGCAGATCTCCAGGCCGTCCAGGTCGGGCAGTTCGAGATCCAGGAGGATCAGGTCGCAGTTGTGGTGCGCCTGCAGGGCCTTGGCGCCGGTGGCCACGCTCTCCGCCTGGTAGCCGTGCCGGTGCAGGCGCTGCACCAGGGACTTGGCGCTGTTCGGGTCGCTCTCCACGACGAGGATGCGTACCGCGGCAGGCCGAGGGCGCGCCGTTCTCTCTATGGTCGGCGCGCCGGTGGAGATCGGGATCAGCCGATCCACGGCGTGGACGGAGTCGGTTATGTGGGGGGTGAGTAAGGCGGTGGACTGTTGTGTCATCTGCTGCTCCTGCACATCCGTGGTACGGACCGTCATCCCCAGTAGAGCTGTGCGTCCAGCACGATAAAAACCAGCTCGCCGGTTTGTCAACGTTGCCAAAAGGAACGCATTCGGCCATGTCACGCCCTTTACAGGCCATATTTAGGACCGGAGGTGGCGCAGTGTCCGGCATTGGGCAACGGTATACAAACCGGGGTGCTGGTTTAATTGATCCACCTCGCAGACGCGCATGTCTGCCTCCCTCTTCTTCCCCTGCCGGCCGCTGGGCCGCAGGGGCAGTTCTCCTACTGGAGCCACCGGTGACGAAACAGGAACGGGGTATCCGCACCCGTCAGGCGCTCATCTGTTCGGCGGCCGAGGTGTTCGAACAGCACGGGTACGTGCAGACGCGCCTGGCGGAGGTCAGCGCGCACGCCGGCCTGAGCACCGGCGCGCTGCACTTCCACTTCCGCAGCAAGGCGGCCCTGGCCGACGCGGTGGAGTCCGCCGCGTCGGAATCCCTGCACCGTGCGGCGCGCGAGGCCGGGCAGTACCCGGCGAACGCGCTGCAGTCGCTCACCGACATCTCGCACGTCCTCGCGTGCCTGCTCGGCCGGGACGTGGTGGTGCGCGCCGGAGTGCAGCTGGCCCAGGACAGGAACCGGGAGCCCAGCGTGGACTTCCACCGGGAATGGCAGGACTGCGTGCGGCAGCTGCTGGCCCGGGCCGCGGACGAGGGCAGCCTCGCCGACGACGTCTCCCAGGAGGACCTGGCGACGGCCGTGGTGGCGGCGACCATGGGTTTCCTGTCCATGAGCCGCAAGAACGAGGAGTGGCTGGCGCGCCATTCGCTCACCCGGTTCTGGCGGCTGATCCTGCCGCGTGTGGCCACTTCCCGTGTGCGGAGCTCACTGGCCCCGGCCGGCACGGACTCCGTGGCCGCCGCGATGGCGCCCCTGACCGGGACCGTGCCGGGGACCTTCCCGCAGCCGCGCCACCCCGACTGACGCGCCGGGCGCGGCACGGTCCGCGCCCCGCCGGGCGGCGCCCTCCGCTCAGGGCCGCAGGATCACCTTGCCCGTGGTGCGGCGGGCCAGCAGGTCCTCGTGGGCCCGCCGCGCCTCGGCCAGCGGGTACTCGGCGCCGGTGACCGGCCGCAGGCGTCCCCGGAGGGTGAGCGAGAGGAGTTCCCGGAGCGGCTCGGCGTAGCCGCCGGGCCGGGCCAGGACGGGGCGCAGCCAGAAGCCGACGACCCCGGCGCCGAGCCGGCCGAGCCGCGCGGGGTCCACCGGGGTGAACCCGGCGCGGGAGGCGTTGCCGTAGGTCACCAGCCGGCCCGAGACGGCGAGGGAGTCGAGGGCCTCGTCGAAGAGCCGCCCGCCGACCGCGTCGAGGATCACGTCGGCGGGCCTGTCCAGCGGATACCCCACCACCGCGTCGGCCCCCAGGGACAGGACGAGGTCCCGCTTGGCGGCGGTGGAGACCGCGGCCCCCACCCAGGCGGCGCCGAACTCCCGGGCCAGTTGCACGGCGAGGCTGCCCACGCCGCCCGCCGCGGAGTGGACCACGACGCTCTCGCCGGGCAGGAGGCGGGCCGCGGTGCGCAGCAGGTGCCACGCGGTCAGTCCCTGCATCAGCAGGGCCAGCGCCTGTCCCGCGGGCAGGTCGTCGGGAACGTCGATCATCCTGGCGTCGTCGGCCAGGGCGAGTTCGGCATAGCCGCCCCTGGTCAGGGCGGCCACCCGCCGCCCGTCCCGCGTCCTGCCGACCACCTCCCGGCCCGGCACGTACGGCGGCGGTTCCCCGCCCTCGTAGGAGCCGTCGGTCTGGACGGCGTCGGCGAAGTTGACGCCCGCGGCTTCCACGGTGATCAGCGACTGGCCCGGACCGGGGACCGGCTCGGGCACCTGTCGCAGCGTCAGAACCTCCGGACCGCCGAAGCGGTCGACCTGAATGGCCCGCATGGTGGATGAACTCCCGTACGTGTGGGTGGTGTTGACATTGAATGACATCGAGGACGACATCCCGCAGGGCGCGGCGCGGCCACGCGAGCCGCGCCGAAACCCCGAGGAGACAAGGGGCGAGAGCCGGTTACCTGTTTGTCATGAACTCTTCCAGAAAGATCTGGGACACTGCGGAACATGATCACAACGGATGGACTCTTACACGGCAAAGTGGTTCTCGTCACCGGCGCGAGCAGCGGTATAGGCGCCGCGGCCGCGGCCGTCTTCGCCCGTGAGGGAGCCGCGGTGGTACTCGCCGCACGCCGTGAGGAGAGACTCTCGGCCCTCACGGCCGAACTGACCGGCAAGGGGTTCGACGCGGCGTACGTGGTGACCGACGTGACGCGCGCGGCGGAGGTGCGCCGGGCGGTCGACTTCGCCGTGGACCGCCACGGCCGGCTCGACGGGGCGTTCAACAACGCCGGCATAGGCGGCGACCAGACCCCCTTGCACGAGATGGGCGACGACATCTACGACTCCGTCATGGACACCAACGTCCGCGGACTGTGGAACTGCATGCGTGCCGAGATCGCGGCCATGCTGGCCGGCGGCGGTGGCGCGATCGTGAACAACAGCAGCGTCGGCGGCCTGGTGGCCATACCGGCCGCCGCCCCGTACGTCGCCGCCAAGCACGCCGTGGTCGGTTTCACCCGGGCCGCCGCCGACGAGTACGCGCGCCGGGGGATCAGGGTGAACTCCGTGGCCCCGGGGTCGACCCGCAGCGAGATCACCGTCGACTGGTACGGGCGCAACCCCGGCCTGGAGGAGGCGATCCACGCGATCACGCCCCAGGGGCGCACCGCGGACCCCGAGGAGATCGCCGAGGCCGCGGCCTGGCTGCTCAGTGACCGTGCGTCGTACGTCACCGGCGTGGTGATGCCCGTGGACGGCGGGTTCGTCAACCGTTGAGGCGACCGGGGGACGCCGATCCTCCCCGAGGGGGTCGGCTCCCCCTTGCCCGTGTGCCGTCGCGGAGCGTGCCCCGCGGGCGGCCCGGCCCGCCCGGGCTAGACCCTGCCGACCAGACTGATGGTGAAGGCCGTCCTGCCGTACTGCACGCCCTTGACCTCGACGAGCGGGCCGGCGTCACCGGCCGGCGGAGTGACGGCCGCCTCGATCCGGCAGGGGGCGTCGAACTCGACGTAGTGGTCGTACGAACTCACCACCTCGACCGGCGAGAACGGCGCGGGGTGGGTGACGCCCTGGGCGGCCTGGCAGGCCGCCTCGATCAGTGCCAGAGCGGGGACGTGGTCGACGGGGTGGTCGTACAGCATCCTGTTGCGCACGTCGACGCGCAGGTTCCACCGGCCGGGCCGGTCGCCGGCGGCGAGGACCACGTCCAGGGCGTCGGTCCGCCCGACCGTGTGCGCCGCCACGGGGGCCGGGACCGGTAACCCGCCCCACGGGGCGTGCAGGTACTCCCCCCGCAGCCTGCGGTAGACCGCCGGGGCTATCCAGCTGAAGTCCACCACGGACTCCGCGACCACCCGCTGTCCGTGCAGCAGGGCCAGCTCCATCCGCATCGAACGGCGGCCCGTGTTCCGGCAGGACACGTTGACAATCAGGTCAGCCGGTTGGTTTCTGGGAACGCAAAAGGAGCGGGCCAGGGAGAAGTCCATGCGCTCCATCAGCGTCTGGTGCGAGAGCGGAACCGATCGCTCCGCATGCGCTATGAGCAGGCAACTCTGCCGGATCGTCTGCGTGAGCAGCAGGGTGTCGTGGAAGGTGCCGTCCCCCGCCGCGGGCCATCGCGCGGTCACCGAGTACCGGTCGTCCCCGTGCGAGGACCAGCCGGTGACCAGGACGGACTCCTCCCGGTGCAGATGGACGTACTCTCTGGGAACGCCTTCCCGCCGGACCTCTTCGACGCGATCGCTACCACGCAGCAACACGCTGGACATGATTCCCCCACTGTCTGGCGACAACGACTTTGACGTGCCGTAAGATACCGACTCGCCGGTCTTTTTTAAAGGAAATTCCTTGTTTCCGTGGGGGGAACAGCTGTGGCGCAACAGGAGCGGGCGATCAGGACCCGCAAAGTGATCTTGGAGGCTGCCGCAACGGTCTTCGACGAAGTCGGCTACGAGGCGGCGACCATCTCGGAGGTCCTGAAGCGGGCCGGGGTGACCAAGGGGGCCTTCTACTTCCACTTCCCGTCCAAGGGGGACCTCGCCCTGGGGGTGCTCGACCAGGCGGTGACGACCGACGGCGTCGAACCGCAGGAGGTGAAGCTCCAGGAGGCGGTGGACACGATGCTGATCATGGCGTACCGGCTGCCCAGGGAGCCCGTCTACAGCGCCGCGCTGCGACTGTCGGTGGACCGGAACTCACAACGCCTCTTCGGTACCCGCTGGCCCGACTGGATCTCGCTGCTGAGCGCGCTGCTGGGGGAGGCCAAGGAGCGCGGGGAGATGTACGCGTACATCGACGAGACCCAGGCGGCCCGCCTCCTGCTGTCCTCGTGGACCGGCGTCCAGATCGTCTCCGAGGGCCTGCCGGACACCTACGACCTGTCGACGGAGGTGTCGAGGATGCTGCAGCTGATGTTGCCGAGCATCGCCGTGCCCACGGTCCTGAGCCAGTTGGAGGTCTCCGCCGACCGCAGCGCCCGCCTCGTCGCCGCGTTGCCGGACGACGAGGCGCAGGACGCCGCCGCCCCGGTGTGAACGCCCGCGTCCGCGGACGCCAGGAACCGGGCCGGCGGCCGTACGGCTGCGGCCGGGCCGCTGTCCGGCGGCCCGGCCGGGGCTCCGTGCGGGTCCGCGCACGCGCCCCTCACCCGCCGGTCCGGCTGGAGGGGGCCGGGGTGGCGGCCGGGACCGCGTCGTCGGAGCGGGAGTCCGCCACGTCCGCCCGGGTGACCATCAGGAAGAGGACGGCCAGGGCCGGCACGGCTGCCGCGACCAGGAAGCCGGTGATGGACGAGGTGGCCTGGATGAGGGGACCGATCAGCAGCGGAGAGGCGAACTGCCCGGCGAAGGTGGCGGTGCCCGACAGGGAGGTGGCCTTGCCGCGGACCTCCTGGGGCACGCCCTCGCCGACCAGCACCGTGGTCACCGGGAAGAACACCCCCTGGCCGATGCCGAACAGCAGCGGCGCCAGGAACAGCAGGGGTGCGTTGGGTGCGGCGGCGAGCAGAAGCAGCCCGGCCGTCCACAGCACCAGCGATCCGCGGAGGAGCACGCTGTAGGTCAGGCGGGCGCGCATCGAGGCGTACGCGAGCCCGATGAGGCTCATCGCGGCGGACATGCCCACGGTGTAGAAGGAGACCAGCAGCGGATCCTCCACGCCGAGTTCGGCGAGGCGTCCCGGCAGGAAGACCACCAGCACGTACAGCAGCAGGGAGCCGCAGAACTGCAGCGCGTACCACACCAGCAGGAGGCGGTGCTCGCGCAGCATCGCCCAGGCACCGGGTCCCGCCCCGCCCGTGCGGCCGGAGCCCGCCGGGCGGGTGCGCGGCAGTATCAGGGCGGTGGCGATGCCGAGGGGCACGCCGACCAGGTAGATGCCGAAGGGCAGGTGCCAGGAGATGCCGCCGATGGCTCCGGCCAGCAGCGGCCAGAGCACTCCGCCCAGACTGGTGGCCGTCCCGCGCCAGCCCATCGCGCGGTCCTTCGCCGGTCCCTGGTAGAGATTCAGCAGGGCCACGGTGGTGCCCGAGAAGACCAGGGCCGCGCCGGCGCCGAAGAGGGCGCGCGTGGCGATGAGCGCCGGGTAGTTCTCGACGATCAGGCCGGTGCCGCCGGCCACCCCGTACAGGACCAGTCCGCCCGCCAGCGGGAGGCGCACGCCCCACCGGTCGAGCATCCATCCGGCCAGCGGGCTGGTGACGGCGATGGCGAGGCTGTGGGTGGTGATGATGAGGCCGGCGGCGGTGCCGCTGACTCCGAGATCACCGCGGATGACCTGGATGACCGGGGCGAGGATGGAGCCCGCCATCACGGTCAGGGTGGAGGCGAAGAGCAGCAGCGGCAGGGTTCCGGGGCGAACCGGAACCGGCGCCGCCTCTTGCGGGGGAGCGTTCACCGGGCGCCCTCCAGGACGGGACCGCCGACCCCGCCGGGGCGGGACAGGCCGTGGTTGGTCAGGTGCAGCACGCGTGAGTTGAAGGACATGAAGGGCTGGATGAGCCCGTCGACGAAGACCAGGAAGGCCAGGGTGCCGACGCCGACCGGGCCGCCCAGCAGCCAGCCCAGGGTGAGCAGAACGGCTTCGACGCCGACCTTGGCACCCCAGAAGGGCACGTTCCAGCGCTGGTTGAGGGTGATGACGATCAGGTCCATGGCGCGGATGCCGGTGCCGCTCATGATGATCAGCGCGGAACCGTAGGCGCACAGCAGGACCGCCGCGGCCAGGGAGGGCACGGAGGAGATCCAGCCCAGGTCGGCCAGGAGCATCAGGTCGATGAGGCTGCCGCAGAGCAGGAAGGTGACGAACGGCATGACCACCGGACGGCGGCGGTTCCACACCGACCAGATGGCGATGCACACGGCCGCGACGAGCGCCTGGACCACGCCGATGGTGAGCGGGAGGTGTTCCAGGACGCCCAGGGAGAGGACGTCCAGCGGGTCCACCCCGAGTTCGGAGTGGATGAACAGGGTGGCGCCGGACGCGAAGACCACACAGCCGGCCAGGTAGAGCGCGTAACGGCGCAGCCGCTCCCGCAGGTCGTCGGGGCGCAGGGGCCGTGCGGACGCGTGCGTGGTCACTAGCTTGGACATGGTGGGGCTCCTCTACGAGGCCCCTGCGGACCACCCGGCAGACGACGGGGGGATGACGTGGCGGACGGCCCGCAGGGGGGAATGGGGTGAAGCCGGACCGTCGCCGAGCAGCAAGCGGCGGACGGCCCGCGCGAAGGAGTGCCGGTCAGGCGTTGACGAAGATGAGCTGGTTGCCCTCGGGGTCGGTGATCTCGAACCGCTCACCGGTCTTGTGCGGCTTGATGTCGGTCGGGCCCAGGTCCTGCACGGCCTGATGGGCGGCGGGGATGTCCACCTCGGTGAAGGCGATGGCGGTGGGCTGGTCGCCCTTCTGGATGATCAGCTCGCCGTCGTGGCCGGTGTCGAAGACCACTGCGGCTCCCGGGTACTCCTCGCGGATCTTCAGACCGAGCCGGTCGCGGTAGAAGGCGACCATCGCGTCCAGGTCGTTGCAGAAGATCTTGATCACCGTGAGCTTGCCGAACATGGAGTCTTCCCTTTCATGAGCGCCCCCTGACGAGGGGAGTGCCGACGCTGTGACGGGGCTTCGCCCGACGAAAAGGAAACTACACGGTGCAGTTCAGAAAGTAAACCGGAGAGTGCAATAACTGCTGTGGCGAACGGGAAGGGGTGGGTGCGAGGGGATCGACGGGGTCGATCGATGACGTGTTCGTAAACTAAACGGTACAGTTTCGCCTGATTCGCAAGGTTGGCGCGAACGTCAGCGTGATCGGACACGGTCAGTGCTATCGAAGGAGTGACCCGACATGACGGCCCCCATCACGACCCGACCAGGGCGACCCGCGAAGCGCATGGCGATCGACCACGCCGCCCGCGCTGTTTTCGGCCGTGAGGGTTACACGCGTGCCAGCATGGACGGCATCGCCGCCGAGGCCGGCGTCTCCAAGCGCACGATCTACAACCACTACCAGGACAAGGAGCAGCTCCTGCTGAGCGTCCTCCAGGAGAGCACGCACGCGGTGGCGGCCCATCAGCAGGAGCTCATCGAACGGCACCTGTCCGACCCGGCCGACTTGAGGGCCGGACTCGTGGCGCTCGGTCGTGCCCTCGCCGCCCCGCAGAGCGGATTCGAGCAGCACTTCGCCCTGGTGCGGGTCATCTTCGCGGAGGCGTCCCGGTTGCCCGCCGAGGTCACCGGCAGGTGGCGTACGGAAGGGCCGCAGCGCATCCAGGCCCTGCTCGCCCAGCGCTTCACCTCCCTGACGGAGGCCGGTCGGCTGCGCGTGGACGACCCTCAGGAGGCTGCCGCCCACTTCACCCAGCTCGCCATGTCGGAGGCCTACGAACGCTCCTTCCACGGGGCTCTGCCCCTGCCGGCGGGCGAGGTGGACGCGCTGGTCGCCTCCGGCGTGGCCGCCTTCCTCCGGCTGTACGGGGCCGAGGGCTGAGCCGCCCGCGTCGGGCGGGCCCGGGCTCCGGGGCGGCGATCCGCCGGGGCGGGTGCGTGGGCGGGTCGACGGGGTGCGGACGCCGCCCCCGGTCGCCGGTGCGAGGGGCGCCGGAAGACTTTTTGCTCCGCACGGTGTAGTTTACTTTGGCGTCGGAGCACTCGTCGCTCCGTCCGGCACGAAGCCGTCTCTCCCGGAGGTAACGCATGACCACCCAGCCCCTGTCCGTCGCCGTCATCATCGGCAGCGCGCGTGGCGGACGCCTCGGTGACAAGGTCGGCCACTGGATCGCCGGGCAGGCCCGGTCGCGCGACGACATGACGGTCGACGTGATCGACGTCGTGGAGCACCCGCTGCCGGTCGCCATGCCCGCGATGGGCGAGGAGCCGGCCGAGCACGTGCGGACCGTCAAGGACGCCCTGTCCGCGCGACTGGCCGCCGCCGACGCCTTCGTCGTGGTCACCCCCGAGTACAACCACTCCTTCCCGGCCTCGCTGAAGAACATCATCGACTGGCACCTGCAGGAGTGGGCCGCCAAGCCGGTCGGCCTGGTGTCCTACGGCGGCATGGGCGGCGGTCTGCGGGCCGCCGAGCACCTGCGCCAGGTCTTCGCCGAGGTGCACGCCATGACCGTGCGCGAGATGGTCAGCCTGCACAACCCCTGGTCCTCCTTCAGCCACGCGGACGACGCCCCGGAGGGCGCGGACGCGGCGGCGAAGAAGCTGCTGGACCAGGTGGCCTGGTGGGGCCGGGCCCTGCGCACCGCACGCGCCGAGCAGCCCTACGCGCTGTGAGCCGACCGGGCCGTCCGGCCCGGCGCGACCGGACGGCCCCGCGGCCGCCCGGTCGCGCCCGCGACGCGCTCCGCCCCCGGCCGGGCCGTCGCACACCGCCCGGGTGCCGCCGATGCCGTACCGGACGGACGGGGAGCCGCGGCCCGGGGAGGGGCTGACGGTCGCCGGGTCCGCGCCGCCGGGCACCGGCAGGTGCGGGGAGGCGGGGAGAGGTGGTCCGGTGACGCGGTCCCGGGGCGTCCATGCGACCGGCCCCCTTGCGGCCGGCTCCGAGCGGGCCCCGGCCGGTGACCGCGGAGGTCGTCGCACAGGGCCGCACCCGGATGGGTGCGGCCCCGCGGCATGACGGGAGGCCCCGGCTCAGCTCGCCCGCACCCGTTCGCCGGTGGCCCGGGCCGCCTCCGCCCAGGCGAGGCTGACGGCCCGGTGAGCGGCGGCGGTGCCGCACGCGACGTCGGCGGACAGGGACACGGGGGCGCCGATGTGGACGTGGAGCCGGGGGCGCCGCAGCGGCGCGGTGACGGCACCCGCGAGCTGCTTGGCGGCCGATCCCGAGGTCAGGCGTCGGGCACCGGCGTGACCCACCGGTACGACGGGTGCGCCGGAGCGGTGCGCCAGGCGGGCGAGTCCGGTGCGGAACGGGCCGGGCGGCTCCGCCGCGGCGTCCGTGCGGCGGGGGATCCCGCCCTCCCCGTAGATGAGCACATGGCGTCCGCGGTCCAGCGCGGCCGCCGCGGCGTCCAGGGCCTCGGCCGCCCGGGCCGATCCGCGGTGGACGGGGATGTGCCCCTCCCCGGCCAGCATCCTGCCGAGCAGGGGGATCCGCCAGAGCCCCGCGGTGGCCATGACGACCGGCTCGATGCCGAGGGACCGGAGGGCGGCCACCACGAGCGCCGGGTCGGCGAGCGAGTCGTGGTTCGCCGCGAAAACGGCGCTCCGGGGCAGGGACAGACCGGGGTCGTGGGTGACGGTCAGCCGTCCGAGGACGGGGACGACGGCAGCGGCGGCACGGCTGAGCAACGGACGGCCTTTCGACGCGGGTGCGCTTTCCGCCGCCAGACTCGCCGCCCGCAGGGCCCCGGGGCCTGAGCCGTCGTACTCATCCGGCGGGTCCGGCTACTCAGGACGAGCTGCCGGCAGGCCATGTCGATGCGGCCGGCCGGACGGCCCGCGGCGACCGGCACGGCGGCGGGCGTCCGCATGCTCCCCGCCGTGGACGTCGACGGCCTGCCGGACGAGCACGGCGCGGAGTACGCCGAGGAGGCCGGGGCACCGTCCGACGGCGGCCGCCGGGACCGGGACACGGCCCTCGCCGGGCCGATGGGGGAAGTCGGCCGGGTGGGGGAGGCCGTCGCCCCGCTGAGCTCGTCCGCCGGGCCCGGGGGGGCCACGGGATCCGGCGGAACTGCTGATCGAACAGGGCGCCCCGCCGAGGCCAACGCCGGCCTTCCGCCCGTCGCCGCCCGGCGCGGGCGAGAGGCTCAGGCCCGGCGCCGCGGCGAGCCCGGCCCGTCCGGCCGGTCACCGCACGCGCCCCGCGGCCCGGACCGGGCCGCCGCGCCACGGGTGCGCGACGCGCTTCAGGCGGTCAGCGCCTGCTCCACCGTGGGGTGGCAGGAGATGAAGTCGTCGACGCCGACGAGTTGCAGGACACGCAGGACCGACGGCTGGGCGCCGGCGAGGCGCAGCCACCCGTCGGCGCCGCTGAGGGCCTGGTGCGCGGCGACGAAGACGTTGATGCCGCTGGAGTCCAGGAAGGTCACACCGCCGAGGTCCACCACGATCCGCGGGGGCGTCGCGCCGTCGCCGGACCGCAGAGCGTCGCCGAGCGCGTCCTTGACGTCGTGGTCGATCTCGCCGTCCACGGTCACCACACGGATGCCGTCGACCACGGAGTGCGTGATGGTGAGCCGGTCCGGCCGGTCAGCTTTACGGATGTCGGTCCCCGTCTCCTCGACTGCGCCCAGACTTGCCACGGGTCAGGCCGTGCGCGGACGATTCTGCCCCACCTGCCCGGCCACATCCACCCGGGCGGCCGTGCCGAAGGACACCCGGGGCATGCGGGGCGCCATGGTGGGTACTGGCGCCCGCGTGAACGGGGAATGAGGCGATGCCGGTGGGATCTCGTGCCGACGGTGACGGCTGTACGGCGTCCGACGCGCATCTGATGCACGTCGGCCATGCCCTGGGCGGTGACGACGGCTGCATCGCCGAGGCCCGTCAGCACGCCGTCGCCTTCCTCGACCGGGCCCGCAGCGACCACTGCCTGCCCGTGACGGCGCGCGTCAGGGACCTCACGCAGCTGGTGGTCAGCGAACTGGTCACCAACGCCCGCAAGTACGCCCCCGGGCCCGTGCGGATGGAGCTGTGCATCACCGCCGACGCGGTGGAGGTCGTCGTGTGGGACAGCGACCCCACCGTGCCCGCCGCCCGGGCCGCCGACCCGGGACGCATCGGCCAGCACGGCCTGGAGATCGTCAAGGCCGTCTCCGAGGAACTGCGCATCCGGCGGGAGGCGGTCGGCAAGCGCATCACGGCCCGCATCGCACTCGCCGACACGACGGGCAGCGTGGGCCGCCGGACTTGAACGGGGGCACGGCAGCTCTTGCGGGGGCCGGCGCACTCGGAGCCGGGTTGCGCGGGCACGAGCCGAGGTGCGGGCACGCTCACCCGGCACGCGGAAGCTCCGCGCGGACGGGCCCTGCCCGGCCGCCCGGCCGGCCCCGGACCGGGCGTACTCGTCGAAGCCGTCCGGCGCCCTCCCGCAGGGGGCGCAGACGCAGCCGTGTCCCCTCCTGCACCGCGCGGGCGGACCAAGTCGGAACCGCGAGCACGATCACGAGCGGGGGAGGGCGCCACGGCGGGCCGCGCGGGCGCGGCTGCCCGGAGGGGGAACGGCGGGCCGGGCGGTCCTCGCACCGGGCGGCGGGGCAACCTTCAAGCGTGCTTCGGCGGTGTGTCACCACTCGTTCGCGTTCCTCTGGGCATATGGGCGCGGGCCGGGCCGCTGGGGGACCGGGCGTCGTCACGGGGGGACATCTCGGGAGCGATCGCACGCACGACAGGCGTTCTGTTCGCCGCCGCTCTGACGGTCGCGGCCACCGCCGTCCGGCCCGCGGAGAGTTCGGCCACCGAGCGGTCCGCGCCGACCGGGGCGCCGTGCGTCATGGGGCAGCTCGCCGCGCCCGCCGGCACGTACCGGGCCGGGCTGTACGACTCCGACCCCACCGGCCGCTTCCAGGTCGGCTACACGATGGACAGGAACTTCCAGTACCACCTGGTCAGATGGGTCGACGGCGTGCCCGAGGACCTGGGGACCGCGCGCACCGGTGCCACGGGCATCAACGCGCGCGGCGACATCGTGGGGTCCGAGTTCGACCCGGAGACCTACCGGTCGCAGGGGTGGATCCACCGCGACGGCCGGTTCAGCGCGCTCCCGGGCGTCGAGCCGGGCTTCGACGCCCTCCCCACGGCGATCAACGCGGACGGCACGGTCTCCGGAGCCTCGGGCGCCCCAGGGCAGCGGCCGGTGCCGGTGCTCTGGACGCCGGCCGGCGAGGTGCGTGCGCTGGACCTGCCCTCCGGTGACGCCGGGGGGCGGGGCGCCGCCATCGACGACGACGGCACTATCGTCGGATGGACCGACGCCGGCCCCGACACCTCCGCGCACGCGGTCCGCTGGAGCCCCGACGGCACCCCGGCGCGGCTTCCCGAGCACCTGCCCGGCCCGGGCACTGGGTCGACGGCCCGGGCCGTGGCCGGCGGCACCGTGCTCGGGTACGAGGTGAACGCCACGAGCCCGGCCACGACCGTCCTGCTCTGGCAGGACCCGGCCGCCGCCCAGCCGGTCATCCTCGGCGAAGGGGAGCCGCAGGCGGTCAACCGGCACGGCTCCGTGGTCGTCCGCGCCGCGCCGGACGCCGAACTGTGGCTGCTGCAGAACGGTGTCAGGCGGTCGCTGCCCAGCGACTCCACGCCCTACCCCACCGCCGAGGTCGTCGCGCTGACCGACGACGACATCGCCTACGGCCGCTGGAACAGCACCCCCGTGCGCTGGGACTGCCGGCTTCCGTGACGCCCGCCGGGACCCTGCCGCACCCGCCGTGACCGTGTCCGACCGAGCACCGAGCGCCGCACTGGAACAGAATGGGCGAAATGTCCGGCGGACTCGGAGGCCCGGTGATGCAAGACAACGGTGAGAGCGACGAGGCGTCGGCCGAGGAGCCCGACGTGCACGGCGGCGGACCCGAGGCCGAGGACACCGACGAGTACACCGAGCCCGGCGTCCAGGGCGAGGAGCCGGAACCCGACGACGGGACCGGCCCCGTGTCCGGCGGCGGAGCGGCCGGCGGGCGCCTGGGGGCCGACGCGACCCCCGACGTCTTCCTCGACGTTCCCCTGCTGAAGGTCGACGAGATCGACCTGGAGGTCGAGGACCTGCGCGCGCACGTCTCGCTGCAGGCCGAGGTGCTGGACCTGCTGAAGCTCAACGTGGGCGCCGACGTGGCGCTGGGCCGGGTGCACCTGGGCATCTCGGGGGTGGAGGCGCAGGCCCGGCTCACCGTGCGTCTCGACAACGTCGCGTCGATCCTCGACCGGGTGCTCACCACGATCGACCGCAACCCGGAGATCCTGCACGAGCTGACGCGCGGGGTCGGCGCCGCGGTCCAGGACGTCGGCGGGGGAGCACGTCAGGCCCTCGGCGACCTGGGCGCGGGTGCCGGCAGGGCCGTCGAGGACGTCGGCCGGGGCGCCGGGGGCGCGGTGCGGGACGTGGGACGCGGCGTCGGCTCGGTGGCGCAGGACGTCGGCCGGGGCGCCGGCCGGGCCGTCCAGGACGTGGGGGGTGCCGCCGGGCGCGCGGTGGAGGAGGTCGGCGGTGGGGCCGGGCAGGTCGTCGGGGCGGTCGGCGACGAGGTCGTCGCCCCTGCCGGGGACGTGGTCGGGGCGGCCGGGGGCGTGACGCGAGCGGCGGGCGACACCGTACGGGAGGCCGGCGGTGCTGCCGAGCCCCCTGCGGACACGGCGGGCGGCACCGCGCGCCGGGCCGCCCCGGCCGGACGGGGCACGGCGCGCGGACCCGCGGAAGGGGAGCGGAGCCGGACCGCCCGGAGCCAGGGCGGCACCCGCCCGCGTCGCGTACGCACCGAGGACGGCAAGCTGCCACCGCGGCCCGGCCGGCGCCGCGCCACCGGAGAGCGGGACGAGCCGCCGTGAACGGCTGACGCCCCGGGGCCGGGGGAGAGCGGCCGGGCGGCCGTCGGGCGGGACCCCGGGCCGGGGGATGCCGCCGGGGAGGGCCCGGCGTGGGACGTCGCGTTCGGGGCGACGGTCCACGCCGGGCGTCTCCGCTTCGCGGAACCCCCGCAGACCCGCGTCCGTTTCCCGGGCACCGGGGAGCGGCGGTCGACGAGCCGCAGCGACCGGACCAACCTCCCCGACCGGGTCGTCCCCGGTCGGGAGTACCGCGACGTCACCGTCGCCTACCGTCTCGCGACCCGGCTCACCGGCGCGACGGGCGGGACGGGCGAGATGGGCGGGACGGAGGCCGAGGGGGGCGGCGAAGACGACCCGGAAAGGTGACGCGTGCGGAGCGGCCGCCGGCCGGCCGAGAGCGTCCTTCGATGCGCCTGAGGGCTCCCGTACGTGTCATCGCAGTGCTTCCGTGCCGCGGCCGACCGCGATCACCGTGCGCGCGGGCGGCCCGGCGGCGGCGCCGGTGTCGAGGGCCGCGGTCGCGTGGGAACCGGCCGGGGCTTCCGCCGCCTCGTGCGGGATCGGTGTGATCGGCGCGCCCCGCACCGGTACGAGGGCGAGCGGAGCGCCCGGCCCGTCGGCGAGCACGGCCAAGGGACGGACACGGCGGGACGGCGGAACCACCGGCTCACGGGTCGAGGGGGCTGACGGCGTGACCGAAAGCCCCCACTCCGGCCGGCTCGGGGCTCGACGTGGCCGGTGCCCTGCCCGGCCGACGGCCCCCGGGTCATCTGCCTTCCCCGGCGCCGGCCTGTTCCGCCGGCGCCCCTACGCGTCGTCGTCGGCCTGCGCGGTGTCGTCCTCCTCGGCCGAACCCGCCGCCTCGTCCTGCTGCCCGCTCTCCTCCTCCGGGTGGACGTCCCGTTCTCCCGTCACCTGCTCCAGGGGGTGGCTCTTGTCCTGGTCGTTCGTGTCGGACATGTCGTGCTCCTCTGCGAGGGGGACGGGCCGGGTGGCGGAGGCCTGCTCCGGCCGGTCCTTCCGCGGACCGGCCGCCCGGGCCACGCCGCCCTGCCCCGTCACTCTTCACCGGTCTGTCAACCCGCCGCGTTCCCGGCCTGCGCCGGAACGAACATGCGCCGCGCGGACGTCCAGCCGCGCCCCCGGAGGCCTCCGCCCCGCCGGTCAGCGGGCCCCGGCTTCGGCCGCGGGCCGGTCCTCGCTGGTCAGGGAGCGGGCGAGCGGCGCCCTCGCGAGGGCGACCACCCCCGCGACGATCAGGGCGACGCCCAGCAGCTGGGGCAGCAGCCACCACCCCGACCGCAGGTACTCGCCGTAGACCGTGATGCCGAGCGCGAGGCTCACGCCCGCGTCGCCGAGGGTGAGCGCGGGCTGGGACGCGACCAGCGGGCCGGCCTGCATGGCGTTCTCCAGGAGGAACAGCGCGGCCGCCCCGAACAGGGCGAAGCCGTAGGTCTGCCAGGTGGTGAGGAACGCGGTGGGGCCGCCGTCGTCGAGCGTGTGCATCGACGTCTTCATCAGAGCCGCCGTCACCGCGTACGAGACGGCGGTGGCCAGCCCGAAGCAGGCGGCCCGCGCGCGGCCCTCGGGGCGGCGCAGCGCCGCGAGGACGAGTGCGGCGATCGCGCCGGTGCAGACGGCCAGGGCCGGGATCCACCGGTCCATCGGCGCCTGCGTGGCGTCGCCCGCCGGGGACGCGGCGACGAGGGCGGTGGCGAGCCCGGCGACGACGGCGCAGACGGCCGCCCAGCCGGAGCGGGACAGCCGCCCGTGCAGCAGCACCGTGGCGACGACGAGGGCGAGCGGCAGTTCCAGTACGAAGAGGGGCTGGACGATCGTCAGCGGTCCGGTCGCGAGCGCGACGGCCTGGCAGACCGCCGCGGTGATGACGGCGGCGATGCCGCCGAGCCAGAGGGGACGCCGCAGCAGGTCGAGCATCAGCCCGGCCCGCAGCTTGTCGGAGCGGGGCACGCTCAGGGCGGCCTTGCGCTGGAGGACCGTGGCGAGGGCGTTGCTGAACGCGGCACCCAGCGCGAACAGCACCGGCAGCAAGGAGTCCACCGTGTTGCTCCTCCGGGACGACGAGGCGAGGGGCGATGGGGCGACCGAGGCGATGGGCGACGGGACGGCCCGCACGGGCCCCAGGGGCCCGCTCAGGGGGCGCAGGCCTGCGCGATCGACAGGCTGTTCTCGTAGAGGTGGTGCCGGGTGATGCGGCCGTCCTCGACGGTGAGGTGCAGCGCGAACGGTCCCGCGAAGGACTTGCCCGTCGCCCGGACGGTTCCCGACAGGTGTCCCGTCAGGACGGCGTCGGTGCCGTCGACGAGGAAGGTGTCGACGGCGGCGCGGGCGTCCTCGGGGACGGTGTGCTCCATCAGTTCCGTGAACTGGGCGGCGCACTCGGCGGCGGTGGACCGGGGGCGGATCCACGGCACGGTCGGGTTCTCGGCGAGCTGCCAGTCGACCTCGTCGGCGAAGAGCTCCACGAGCCGCCCGGTGTCCCCGGCCAGCCGCGCGGCCAGGAACTCCTGTACGACCGCCCGGGTGGCGTCGGCGACGGAGACCGCCGGACTCGCTGAATTCACCTCGGAGATGAAGAACACGGCACTCTCCTCGCTGCTGCGGGCGGATCGGTTCCGGCGGGAGTTCCCGTCGGTGTCCCCGATCCTGCCGGGGGAGGAGAGAGCGGTCGATTACGCCGGAGGTAAGGGAGACACCCGGCCCTCCCGCGGACGGGGGTCCGAACATCCCGCGGACGCGCGGGCGTTGCCGCCGGTGTCACCCCGTACCCGGGTCAGGTCGTCGAACGCGGGCTGCAGAGCGCCCAGATGACGGCGGCGTCGATCGCGATGAGCGCCATCGCCCAGACCGGGGTGTGGGGCAGCCACATGAAGTTCGCGATCATGCTCAGTCCGGCGAGCGCGACGCCGACGACCCGCGCCCACACGGCGCCCCTGAGCAGGGCGAGTCCCGCGAGGAAGACCAGGAGTCCGAGGAGCAGGTGGATCCAGCCCCACGTGGTGAGGTCGAACTCGAACACGTAGTTGCGGGTTCTGACGAACACGTCGTCGTTCGCGACGGCGGAGATGCCGGCGAGCATCGTCATCACGCCGTTGAAGATCATGAGGAAGGCGGCGAACACCACCCATCCGCCCACGCCGGCGGCCGTGCCGCGGCCGGCGGTCCCGCGGGGGGTGTGTGCTCTGCTCGTATGGGTGGCCATGAGGTCTCCTGGAGTCGTCCGTCCGGCCCGCCGCGGTCGCCCGCCGGCTGATCGGGCCACTTTCCAATGTGCGCTCGCCCGGTGCCCTTCGCACGCCGGGGGCCGGCGGTCCCTGTACCGGGCGGTGCGGTCGCGGGGACCGGCCTCGCCGGACGGGCGGCCGGGACGCCGGGACGGGACCTCAGGACGGACTTCCGGGGGAGCACGGCCGTCACCGGAGGCACCGGCTCACCGCGGCCCCGCGCGCCGACCCGCGGACCCCGCCTTACGCTGAGCGGAGGACATTCGGGTGAAGCGCACACCGGAAGGGCGCCCCGATGGACGGCTACCCACCGATCGAGAACCACGGCCTGATCGGCGACTTGCAGACCGCGGCGCTGGTGACCACCGACGGTGACGTCGACTGGTTCTGCGCCCCGCGGTTCGACTCGCCCAGCGTCTTCGGCGCGCTGCTGGACCGGGCCAAGGGCGGGCACTGCGCGGTCCGGCCCAGGCACCGTGCCTACGCCACCAAGCAGTTGTACCTCCCCGACACGGCGATCCTGGTCACCCGCTTCATGACCGAGGCCGGCGCCGGGGAGGTGATCGACTTCATGCCGGTGACCGGCGGGACCGTCACGGCGAGCCACCGGCTGGTGCGCATGATCCGCTGCGTGCGCGGCAGGATGACGTTCGAGGTGGAGGTCGCGCCGCGGTTCGACTACGGGCGGCAGGGGCACCGGCTGCACATCTCGGAGCAGGGAGCGGTGTTCGCCGCGGCGGACGGCACCACGCTGACCGTGCACCCCATCAGGGAACCGGACGACGAACGGCTCCTGGACCTGCTCACCGACCGGCGTGACGACCTGCACTTCACCCTGACCCTGGAAGCCGGACAGGAGCGCGGACTGGCCCTGGAATGGGCCGCCGACGGGCCGCCCGGGGAGATGCGGCCGGCCCGGTACGCCCGACTCTTCGACGAGACGGCGGCGTTCTGGCGTTCCTGGCTGCGCCAGTCGCGCTACGCCGGGCGGTGGCGCGAGACGGTGGAGCGCTCCGCGATCACGCTGAAGCTGCTGACCTTCGCGCCCACCGGTGCCGTGGTGGCCGCCCCGACGGCGGCGCTCCCCGAGCACCCGGGCGGCGAGCGCAACTGGGACTACCGCTTCACCTGGATCCGGGACGCCTCCTTCTCGGTGTACGCCCTGTTGGGCCTGGGTTTCACCGAGGAGGCCAGGGCGTTCATCCGGTGGCTCACCGACCGGGTCGAGGAACGCGCCGGCAGCGAGAGCGGCACCGGCCCGCTGAACGTCATGTACACGGTGGACGGTTCCTCCGACCTGGACGAACAGACCCTGGACCACTGGGAGGGCTACGCGGGCTCCGCGCCCGTGCGCATCGGCAACGGCGCCGCCGCGCAGCTCCAACTCGACATCTACGGCGAGGCACTGGACAGCATCCACTTCGCGCACCGGCACGGGATCCGGGTGGGGCACCGCGGGTGGCACGCGCTGCTGACGAACCTCGACTGGCTGGCCGACCACTGGGACCGTGCCGAGGAGGGCCTGTGGGAGACCCGCGGCGGCCGGCAGGACTTCACGTACGGCCGCGTGATGTCGTGGGTGGCCTTCGACCGCGCCCTCAGGCTCGCCGGGTCGAACGGCCGGCCGGCCGCCGCCGACCGCTGGCGCACCGCCCGCGACGCGTGCTACGACCAGGTCATGGCCAAGGGCTGGAGCGAGGGACGGCAGGCCTTCGTACAGCACTACGGCGGCGACGTCCTCGACTCCTCGCTGCTGCGCATGGCGACGGTCGGGTTCCTCACGCCCGACGACCCGATGTGGACGTCCACCCTGGACGCCATGGAACAGGAACTGGTCAGCGACAGCCTGGTCTACCGCTACGACCCCGAGGCGTCCCCCGACGGCCTGCGCGGTGCGGAGGGCACCTTCTCGCTGTGCACCTTCATGTACGTCGACGCCCTGGCACGCGCGGGACGCGCCGACAAGGCGCGGCTGGTGTTCGAGAAGATGATGGGGTACGCCAACCACCTGGGCCTGTACTCGGAGGAGATCGACCCCACGGGCCGCCAACTGGGCAACTTCCCGCAGGCCTTCACCCACCTCGCCCTCGTCGACGCGGCCATCACGCTGGACGCGGCTCTCGACCGGGCCCGGTAGACCGCGCGTGCGGCCGGCCGGGCCGGGGACCGGGTCCGGCAGCGCGCGCCCGTCGCCCTCCCGGGCCGCCGCCGCGGCCGTCCCCGGGCAGGCGAACCCCTTCCCGTCCCGCACATCCAAGCCGGGCGTCCCGGGCGAATGTCAGGTATGCCGGTAGAGAGGTGCCGCCGTCGGTGGCCGAGGGAAGCGAGGGACCAGATGCGCGAGATCGCGGGCACCGCCGTACGCGGACCCGGTGCCGGCACACCGCTGCACGGACGGGTCGCCGTCGTGACCGGGGCCGCCCGCGGCGTCGGCGAGGCCCTGGCCAGGCGCCTGTCCGACGCCGGGATGCGGGTCGCGCTGCTCGGCCGCGAGGAGAGGACCCTGTGCGCGGCGGCGGCCTCGCTGGCCTCCCCGAGCCTGTGCATCGAGGCCGACGTCACCGACCGTGCCGCACTCGACCGCGCCGCACGGCAGGTGGAGGAGCACTTCGGTCCGGCCAGCGTGGTCGTGGCCAACGCGGGCATCGCCGTCGGCGGGCCCTTCGACCGGACCCCGCCCGACCTGTGGCAGCGGGTCGTCGACGTGAACCTGGGCGGTGCCGCCAACACCGCCCGGGCCTTCCTGCCGCACCTCACCCGTACCCGCGGCTACTTCCTGCAGATCGCCTCGACCGCCGCGTTCGGCTCGGCCCCCATGATGAGCGCGTACTGCGCCTCCAAGGCGGGCGTGGAGTCCTTCGCCCGGGCGCTGCGCGGCGAGGTCGAGCCCGACGGCGTCACCGTCGGCATCGCCTACCTGCACTGGACCGGCACCGACATGGTCAGCGGCATCGACGACCATCCGGTCCTGCGGGCCCTGCGCACCCACCAGCCGTGGTTCGCGCGCCGGGTCCACACCCCCGCCCAGGTGGCCGACTGGCTCGCCACCGGCATCACGCACCGCGCGCACCACGTCTACGCGCCGCCCTGGCTGCGCTGGTGCCAGCCCCTGAGGCCGCTCTTCCCGGCGCTGGTCAGCCGGATCGCCCGGCGTGAACTGCGCGACCGGCCCCGGGCGGACCTCGCGGCCGACGTCGGAGTGCTGGGCGCCGGCGGCCGCGCCGACTGGGAGTCCTTCGTGTCGGGCACGCGGTCCCGGCCGCCCCGGTGAGTTCCCCGGCCGGGCAGCCGCCGCGGTGAGCCCCCGAAGCCGGACCTCGGCGCGGGACGCCGAGGTCCCGGCCGGCCCCGTACGGTCAGTGCAGCACCTCGAGGGCTCCCGGCTGGACCCGCACGCTCACCGGCAGCGCCGCGTCGACCTCGCCGTCCGCGCCGTAGGGGAGGGCCCGGTCGGCCTCGATGCGGATCTCCCTGCCCCGCAGCACCTCCACCTGGGGGCGCCGGACGTGCTCGCCCGTCTTGAGCTCGTTCATCACGGCGAAGAACAGCCGCTTGGGGGCGTGCCGGATCACGACGACGTCGAGCAGGCCGTCGTCGACCCGGGCGCCGGGGGCGATGCGGCGGCCGAAGCCGTAGAAGCCGGAGTTGGCCGCCACCACCGTGTAGCCGCGCCGCTCGTGGACCTCCCCGTCCACGGTGATGCGGTAGGCGGCGGGCCGCCAGGTCGCCACGGCGCGCAGGCCGCCCGCGTAGTAGGAGGCCGCGCCGCGCAGCAGCCGGGTGGTGTTGGCGTGGTGGTTGGCGACCGCGTCGATCCCCGCGTACACGCTGCCGAGCACCGACACCCCGGCGTGCGCGGCCGAGTCGACGCGGAGGGTGTCGACCGGCCGGGGCGCGCCGTGCAGCAGCAGGTCGGCCAGGGCCGGGGCGTCGGCGGGCAGGCCCAGGGCCCGGGCGAAGTCGTTGCCGCGGCCCGCCGGCACCAGGCCGAGGACGGAGCCGGTGCCGCTCAGGGCGCCGCCGACGCGGCCGGCCATGCCGTCGCCGCCGACGGCGAGGACCACGCGTCCCCGCTCGCCCGCCTGCCGTGCGAGGTCCCCGGCGTGCGCGAGACTGCGGCTGTACTGCGTGTCGAGCCCGGCCCCGGCCTCCCTCAGCAGCCGGGCCAGCGGAAGCAGGGCCGCCGTGCCGCTGGAACCGCCTGCGGCGGGATTGACGACCGCGGTGAACTGTCGCATGGATGCGCCTTTCGGGAGGCAGGGACGGTCGGGCGGAGCCGGGTCAGCGGCGGGGGAGGAGCACGCCCGGGTTGAGGATCCCGGACGGGTCGAGTGCGGCCTTGACGGCCTGCAGGACCCGGACGCCGACCGGTCCCGCCTCCCGCACGAACCAGTCCCGGTGGTCGGTCCCGACGCCGTGATGATGGCTGATGGTGCCGCCGGCCGCCAGGATCGCCTCGTTCGCCGCCCGCTTGGCCGGGGCCCAGTGGGCCACCGGGTCCGCGCCCTGGGCCGAGACCACGGTGAAGTACAGCGACGCGCCGTTCTCGTACACGTGCGAGATGTGGCACATGACCAGCGGCGGGGTGCCCGCCTCGGTGAGCGCCGAGGTGAGCGCCCGGCGCACCGCGTCGTGGAGCGCCGGGATCCCGGACCAGAACGTCGCGGTCTCCAGGGTCTCCGCGAACGCGCCCGCGTCCAGCAGCGCGTCGCGCAGGTACGGGGCGCTGTACCGGCCGCGGGCCCAGCGCTCGCCCGGTGCCTCGCTCGCGAACTCGCCGCCGCAGGCCAGCAGCACCTCCCGGGTGCGGGCCCGCCGCTCCGCGGTCTCCCCGGCGGTCCCCTCGTAGCCGGCGATCGCCATGCAGCCGGCCGGCGGCGCGGCGTCCGCGCGCCCGATCCCGTCCGGCTGGGCGAGGCCGACGAACGTCTCGGTCTCGTCCGACAGCCGCAGCACGGTGGGCCGCGGCCCGTCCTGGGCGAGCCGGCGCAGTGCCGCGGCGCCCGCCTCGAAGGAGGCGAAGCGCCAGCCCTCGTAGATCCGCGTCTGCGGCAGCGGCCGGATCCGCACGGTCACCGAGGTGATCACCCCGAGCGCGCCCTCGGAGCCGAGGACCAGCTGGCGCAGGTCGGGGCCCGCCGCCGAGCGCGGCGCGCGGCCGGCCTCCAGCGTGCCCTCGGGCGTGGCGACGGTCAGGCCGAGGACCATCTCGTCGAACCGGCCGTACCCCGCCGACGCCTGGCCGCTGGAGCGGGCCGCGGCGAAGCCGCCGATCGAGGCCCACTCGTAGGACTGCGGGAAGTGGCCCAGGGTGAAGCCCCGTCGGTTGAGGAGCGCCTCGGCCTGCGGGGCGCGCAGCCCGGGCTGGAGCGTGGCGGTGCGGGAGACCTCGTCGAGCGCGAGGAGCGCGTCCATGCGCCGCAGGTCCAGGGCGACGAAGGCGCGTTCGCCCTCGGGGGCGAGGCCGCCGACGACCGAGGTGCCGCCGCCGAACGGCACGACGGCCAGCCCGTGCCCGGCGCACACCCGCAGGACGGCCAGGACCTCGTCGTGGCTGCCCGGCAGGACGACGGCCGCCGGGGCGTCGTCGACCTCGCCGGCGCGGATGCGCAGCAGGTCGGGCGTGGACTTGCCGCGCGTGTGCCGGATGCGGCTCTCGGCGTCGGTGCGCACGTGCGCCGGGCCGCCGCAGCACGCGGCGAGGGCCTCGCGCGCCTCGCCGGTCAGCGGCGAGCCCGGTACGGCGATCGAGTCGAGGGGGGCCGGGGCCGTCCCGCGCGGTGCGACGCCGAGCAGGTCGCGCAGCAGGCCGATCACCGGGTCGGGCAGCGGGGCCGCCTCGGCCGGGTCGCCCCAGCCGCTCCACACCATGTCCACTTGGGCTGTTCCTCACCGTCGGATTCGCGGGCGCCGTGCCGGGCGGCCTGCACTGGCATTACACTGTGACAGATGACGCCCATTCGTCACAACCATTCGGACGCGGACCCGGTGCTCGACGCCGCGCGCGACTGCGTCCTCGCCGTCGGCGTACGCCGGACCACTCTCACCGACGTGGCCCGGCGCGCCGGTGTGTCCCGGATGACGCTCTACCGCCGCTGGCCCGACGTACGGACCCTGGTCGGCGACCTCATGACCAGGGAGTGGATCGCGCTCGCCGTCGACGCCATGCCCGCCCCCGACCCCACCGCCACGAGCCGGGCCCGGATCGTCGGCGGACTGGTCGCCGGAGTCGCCGCCTTCCGCGCCCACCCCCTCTTCCACAAGATCCTCGACGTCGACCCCGAACTGCTCCTGCCGTACGTGCTCGACCGCCGCGGCGCCAGCCAGGACGCCCTCCTCGGACTCATCGCCGGCGCCCTGCGCGAAGGGCACGCCGACGGATCCGTGCGCCGCGCCCCCGTCGACCGCCAGGCCCGTGCCCTGCTCCTGGTCGTGCAGTCCTTCACGCTCTCGCTGCGCACGATGACCGACGCGTCCGACCCCGAACTCACCGACGCCGCCTTCCTGGAAGAGCTGCGCACCCTCCTGGAGAGGACCCTCACCCCATGAGCAGCAGTCCCGGCCCCCGCCCGGCCGCCTCCTCGCTCAACGCCGGGCGCCGCGCCCGGGAACTCGCCGAGCTCGCCGACGGGGCCCACGTCGACGTCCTCGTCGTCGGCCTCGGCGCCACCGGCGCCGGAACCGCCCTCGACGCCGCCGCCCGCGGCCTGAGCGTCGCCGCGATCGACGCCCACGACCTCGCGTTCGGCACCTCCCGCTGGAGCTCCAAGCTCGTCCACGGCGGCCTGCGCTACCTCGCGAGCGGACAGCTCGGCGTCGCCCGCGAGAGCGCCGTCGAACGCGGCGTCCTCATGGAACGCACCGCGCCCCACCTGGTGCGCGCCCAGCCGTTCGTCCTGCCCCTCACCCCGCTCGTCCCGCCCGGACAGGCCGCACTCGCCCGGGCCGGGCTGCGGGCCGGCGACCTGCTGCGCGCCGCCGCCGGCACCTCACGCGCCACCCTGCCCGCCCCGCGCGCCCTCAGCGCCGTCGAGACCCGGCACATGGCCCCCGCCCTGCGCCCCACCGGACTGCGCGGCGGACTGCTCTCCTGGGACGGCCGGCTCAGCGACGACGCCCGCCTCGTCACGGCCGTCGCCCGCACCGCCGCCGCGCACGGCGCCCGGATCCTCACCCGCGCCCGCGCGCTCACCCTGGACGGCTCCGGCGCCCGGGTCCGGGACGAACTCACCGGCACCGAACTGGACATCCGGGCCCGCGCCGTCGTCAACGCCACCGGCGTCTGGGCCGCCGGACTCGTCGACGGCATCCGGCTGCGGCCCTCCCGCGGCACCCACCTCGTCCTGCGCTCCGACGCCCTCGGCGACCCGGCCGCCGGCCTGCACATACCGGTCCCGGGGGAGAGCAACCGCTTCGTGCTCGTCCTGCCCCAGGGCGACGGCCGGGTCTACGTCGGCCTCACCGACGAACCCGTGGACGGCGACGTCCCCGACGTGCCGGAGGCACCCGAGACCGACATCGGCTTCCTGCTCGACGTCCTCGGCTCCGCCCTCGACACCACCCTGCGACGCGACGACGTCGTCGGGGCGTTCGCCGGGCTGCGCCCCCTGCTCGACACCTCCGGCACGGCGGGCCCCGGCCGCACCGCCGACCTCTCCCGCCGGCACGCGGTGCTCACCTCGCCCGACGGCGTCGTCACCGTCATCGGCGGCAAGCTCACCACCTACCGGCGCATGGCGCAGGACGCCGTCGACGCCGCCGTCGCCGCACGCGCCCTCACCGCCGGCCCGTGCCGCACCACCGCCCTGCCGCTCGTCGGCGCCGCCGGCCGGGCCGCCCTCGCCGCCGTCGACGCGCCCCGCCGCCTCGTCCACCGCTACGGCACCGAGGCCCCGGCCGTCCACGCGCTCGCCCTCTCCGACCCGGAACTGGGCCGGCCCGTCGTCCCCGGCCACCCGGTCACCGGAGCCGAACTCCTGTGGGCCGTCCGCCACGAGGGCGCCCTCGACGCGTCCGACCTCCTGGACCGGCGCACCCGCATCGGCCTGGTCCCGCAGGACCGCGAGGCGGCCCGCACGGCCGCCGCCGGCATCCTCGGGGTCGCGAGCGGCACCGGCTGAGAACACCGGGCGGCGCGGGGCGGCGCCCGGCCGCGTCCCCGCCCCGCACCGACGGCTGCCGCACCGGAGCGGGGCCCGGCGGCGCCCCCCGCGCCGGGCCCCTGCGCCCGGGTCAGCCGGCAGCGCCCCCGGGCCCGACCGGCGTGTCCCCGGCCAGCGTGATGCGGTGCATGACGCGGTGCTGGTCGCCGTAGTCCCGGTTGGCGTAGTGGGCCGTGCTGCGGTTGTCCCACAGCGCGACGTCACCCGGCTGCCAGCGGTGCCGCACGACGTGCTCGGGCTTGGTGAGGTGGGCGTACAGGATGTCGAGGATGCCGCGGCTCTCGTGCTCCGAGACGCCCACGATGTGCGAGGTGAACCCGGGGTTCACGAACAGGCCCTTGCGGCCGCTCTCGGGGTGCACCCGCACCACCGGGTGCTCCACCGGCGTCAGCTGGGTGAACACCTCGCCCTCCCACAGGTTGCCGCGGCCCTGCCGGCGCTGGGCCAGGTAGTAGCCGAACTCGCGGGTGCCGTCGTGCACGGCGGTGAGCGTGTCGACGTACGCCCGCAGGCCCGGCGACAGCGACTCGTAGGCGAGCTGGCTGTCGGCCCAGTTGGTGTCGCCGCCGTTGGGCGGCAGCACCACGGCCCGCAGCACGGAGATCGCCGGGGGCCGCCGGACGAACGTCACGTCCGTGTGCCACACGTCGGCGAACCCGTTGTCCTGGCTGTCCAAGGAGTACACCTCGGGGGCCACGTCACCGGAGTCGTGGACGGGATGCCCGACGGTGACCTCGCCCAGGCGCCGGCCGAACTCGATCTGCGCGGCGTCGTCCAGGCCGTGCTGGCCGCGCACGAACAGCACCTTGTACCGCACCAGGGCCTCGCGCAGCGCGAGGACCTGGTCGTCGTCGAGACGCCCGAGGTCGATGCCGTGGATCTCGGCACCGAAGTGCGGGCCGAGTTCGACGATCGGCAGCTCGGTCACGGCGGGCCGCTCGCTCAGAATGCTCACGTGTGTCGTTCCTTTCCTGTGATCCGTGTACGTAGGTCAGGCCGCGGCGGCGGCCTTGACGGCGTGGGAGACCCGCGCGCGCAGCTCGGCGAACTCGGGGGAGCCGCGCAGCTCCTCGGCGTCGACGTCGCCGCGCGGCAGGGTGATCGGCAGGTCCAGGGCCACGGTCCCCGGACTCCTGGTCAGCACGACGATGCGGGAACCGAGGAACACCGCCTCGTCCGCGGAGTGCGTCACGAACACCGTGGTCCGCCCGGTCCGGTCGGTGACCCGCCGGACGTCCTCCTGGAGCCGCTCCCGGGTCAGCGCGTCCAGCGCCGCGAACGGCTCGTCCAGCAGGAAGAGCGGGTTCTCGGCGGCGAGCGCCCGGGCGATGGCGACGCGCTGCTGCTGGCCGCCGGAGATCTCCCAGATCCGCCGCGTCTCGGTGCCCTCCAGACCGACCCGGGCCAGCAACTCCGCCCGGCGCTCGGCCCACTGGGCGCGGTCCACCCCCGCGTACCGCAGCGCCAGGTCGATGTTGCCCCGCACGGTGCGCCACGGGAACAGCCGCGGTGTCTGGAACACCACGCCGGCCGCCCGGCCGGGCCGCGGCTCGGCGCCGGAGACCCGCACCGAGCCCTGGGTGGGCTGTTCGAAGCCGGCGATCAGCCGCAGCAGCGTGCTCTTGCCGCAGCCGGAGGCGCCCACCAGCACCAGGAACTCCCCGGCCGGAACGGTCAGGTCGACCGGCCCGACGGCGGTGAACGTCTCGCCGCCCCGCCCGTACCGGTGGGTGACCCGGTCGAGGCGGACGGCTCCGGCGGGCGCGGAGGAGTCCCCGTCCCGGGCCGCGGTGATCTCACTTGAGGACATCGGACAGCCCCTGGAGGTAGAAGGCCTTGCGGACGGCGTCCTCGGACGGCGCGGCGTCGATCTGCTGCTGGCCGGCCAGGAACCGGCCGGTGTCGGTGACGTACGTCAGCAGCTTGCCCGGGCCGTCCTCGGTGCCCAGCCAGTCGGCGGAGACCACCTGCTCCGGAGTGAGGAACACCCCCTGCTTCAGCTGCGCCCTGGCGTCCGCGGCGCTGATGCCGAGCTCGGCGGCGACGGCCTCGACGGAACCGTCCGGGTCGGACGCGAGCAGGCGCAGGGCCTCGGCCTCCGCGCTGCGCCAGGCGGCGATGGCCTGCGGGTCCCGGGCGATCAGGTCGTCGGAGACGACGGCCAGGTCGAGGGTCGGCTTGCCCGCCCCGCCGATCTCCTTGCTGCTGGTGAGCTGGGTGCCGGTCTTGCGCAGCTCGTCCAGGGTCGGCAGCCACACGTAGGCGGCGTCGATGTCGCCGCGCTGCCAGGCGGCGAGGACGGCCTGCGGCTGGAGGTCGACGAGCTTGACGTCGGAGGTCTTGAGGCCGGCCGTCTCCAGCGCCGCCAGCAGGCTGTAGTGCGAGGTGGAGGCGAACGGCGTGCCGATCGTCTTCCCCTTCAGCCCGGCGACCTCGGTGATCCCGGTGGCCTTGCGCACCACCAGGGCCTCGTTCTCCCCCGCGACGTCCAGGATCCACGCCACCTTGTACGGGATCGGCGAACTGCCGGACACCCCGCGCGCGAACGGGCTGGAGCCCAGCGCGGCGATGTCGAGGGACTTGCCGAGGAAGGCCTGGTTCACGCTGGCGCCGGAGTCGAACTTGATCCAGGTGATCGTGTGGTCCGGGAGCGCCTTCTCCAGCAGCTTCCTGTTCTTCACGATCAAGTCGCCGCTGGGGAAGGCGAAGTAGCCGATGCGCAGCCGCTTGGAGCCGGACGCCGACGCCTCGCTGTCCGAGGAGCAACCGGTGACGGCCGCGGAGACGGCGGCCAGGGCACCGGCGAGGAGGAGACGGCGGGACGGGCCTTGCGGGACACGGGACATGGCGGAGCCGTTTCTGTGCAAAGGGGAGGGGGAGAACGAGGAGGACGAGGGGGACGCTGATCTCACGCGCGGCCACGCCACGGCACGACCGCGCGTTCCAGCCGCAGCAGCAGGCCGTCGATGATCAGGCCGGAGACGCCGATGGCGACGATGCCGACGAGCACCACCGGGGTGTTGTTGTAGTTGGCGGCGTCCTTGACCATGCCGCCGATGCCGGGCAGGCCGTTGACCAGCTCGGCGGCGACGAGGGAGGAGTAGGCGACCCCGACCGCGAGCCGCACCCCGGTGAGCGTCTCCGGCAGGGCGGACGGCACGACGACGTCCTTGACGACGTCCCACCGTGACGCGCCGAGCGCCCGGGCCGCCTCGACCAGGCTCTTCGGCACGGCCGCGACCGCGGTGGTGGTGGACACCGCCACCGGCGGGAAGGCGGCCACCGCCAGCAGCGTGACCTTCGGCTCCTCGTTGATGCCCAGCCAGATGATGAGCAGCGAGAAGTACGCCAGCGGCGGCAGCGTCCGCAGGAAGGTGATCCAGGGCTCGAACAGCGAACGCACCCAGCCGACGGTGCCCATGAGCAGCCCGAACAGCACCCCGAGCGCGATGCCGAGGCCGGCTCCGACCGCGATGCGGCGCAGGCTGATGCCCAAGTGCTCGATCAGGTAGGTGCCGTTGTAGCCCCGCACGCCGTCGTGCGTGGTGGAGACGGTGACGAACGCGTCCCACACCTTGGCCGGCGGCGGGACCAGGGTCTCGCTCCACGTGCCGCTCGCCGCGAGCAGCTGCCACAGGACGAGGAACAGCAGCAGCGAGCCGGCCGGCAGTGCGACGGGGCGGAGACGCGCCCCCGTCTTCCCCGCGGGCGGGCGGGGTTCGGGCGGCACGTCGGCGGGTGCCGCCGGGGTATCGGGTTCGGACAGACGAGAAGTCGTGGACACGTGGCGTCCTCCAGGGGGCGCCGGGACATGAGCGGCTGCCGTCGACCGACAGGGGCGGCCGGCCCCGAGCGTGAGTGATGCTGAACGAAGCGGAGAGCGCACCCGGCGAGGGGGTGCGGGAACCGCGCCCGCCGGGTGAGGTCACCGGACGGCGGGGCGCGTCGGAGAAAGGCTAGATCAACAACAACACGAGCCCGCGCGTCGGCACAGGTCGATGACCAGGCGTCGCACCAAGAGCTCGGGAATCATGGCCTCTTTCTACCGCAGCCCCGGCTCGGCACCAAGGGGCGTCCACTTTCTGGAACGCGGGAGGACCGAGGGGCGGGAAGGAGCGTCAGTCCTCCTGCTCGTTGGGCATCACCTTGGTCACCTTGCCCGTGTGGTCCGCCGTCAGGTAGCCGGTCTGGCTGTACTTGTCGGAGAGGTAGGCCGACATGCCCTTCGGAGTGCCGAAGGTCGGGTCGGCTCCCCTCACCACGAGGTACCGCGAGGTGGCGTCCTTGACGTTCAGTTCCTTCTCCGCCCGCTCGAACAGGGCGGGAACGGCGTCCCAGTCGAAGTCGCCCGCGCGGAACGGGCTTTCCAGGGAGGTCACCGAGCCGCTGATGATGCCCTTCTTCGCCCCTTCCCCGGGCCGGTAGGTCCACGAGTCGTAGCGGGACTTGCTGCCGTCGACCATGACGTTGGCCGAGACGTACTGCGGATAGACGACGAGGCTGGACATCCGGTCGGTGCCCGTCTCGGCCTCGATCGCCGCCACGGCGGTGCGGATGCCGTCCGGGGTCAGCAGGTCCTCCGCGTCCTCGGCGGAGTCCGCCGGGCCGGCGGAGGTGCCGGAGCCCGCGGGCACGCCGGGCGTGCCCGTCGCGGCGGGCGTACGGGAACCGCTCGCGACCGCGCCCGGCGACGTGCCGCCCCCGGAGTCGCCGCCGTCGGGCAGGAACGTCCACACCAGCGCTCCGGCCAGCACCGCCGAGGCGACCGACGCGCCGGCGGCGAGGCCCCGCCGCCGGGCCCGCTCCCCGGGAGTACGGCGCCCGGCCACCGTGGCCGCACCGCCCGGGGCGTGGTCCCGCGGCTCGCCGACCGGCGGGGTGTCCCGCACGGCGTACGCGCCCGGGGACGGCGGGTACGCCGCGTACGGCGAGGACGGGGAGGCAGGCGTCGGCGCGGTGTGCGGAAGCGGTCCCGGCCACGGCACCGGACCGGCGGGCCGCGCGGCCGGCGGCGGGAGGCGGAACGAGTCCGTCCCGGCGTCCGCGGCCCCCGGCCCGCGCGGGTCCGGCGCCGGGCCCTCGGCGGCCTCGGCGAGCATCGCGTCGACGACGGCCGCGTCCGGCCGCCGGGCGGGGTCCTTGACCAGGACCGCGTCGAGCAGGGGCCGCAGCACACCGGCCCGGCGGGGCGGCGGCAGCTCCTCGTTCAGGACGGCCGCCAGGGTCGCCAGCGTGTTCCCCCTGCGCAGCGGATGGTCGCCCTCGACGGCGACGTACAGCATCATCGCGAGCGACCACAGGTCGGACTCCGGGCCGCCGTCGCCGCCGGTGATGCGCTCCGGGGCCATGTAGTCGGGTGTGCCGATGACCGATCCGGTGGCGGTCAGGGTGGCCGACTCGCGGATCGCCGCGATGCCGAAGTCGGTGAGCACGGGGCGCCCGTCGGCGCGCAGCAGGACGTTCGCGGGCTTCACGTCCCGGTGCTGGATCCCCGCCGCGTGCGCGGCGCGCAGCGCGCCGAGCACCTCACGGCCCAGCCGGGCGGCCTCGCGCGGTTCCATCGGGCCGCGGGCGAGCCGGTCGGCGAGCGAACCGCCGGTGACCAGTTCCATGACGAGCCAGGGATAGGCGTACGCGTCGCCGTCCACGACGTGGTGGATGGTGACGACGTTCGGGTGCTGGACACGGGCCAGCGCCCGGGCCTCGCGCAGCACGCGGGCCCGCAGCAGCGCCGCGGCCTGCGGGTCGTACTCGGCGAGCCCCGGGTCCGGCGGGCGCACCTCCTTCAGGGCGACGGCCCGGTCCAGGACGACGTCGCGCGCCCGCCACACCGTGCCCATGCCCCCGCCGCCGAGCCGCGCCTGAAGCTCGAACCGGCCGTCGATCACCCGTCTGCCGGGCTCCCCCTCGCTCATGGCCCGGAGCTTACGAGACCGGGGTGACACCGGGCGGCCCGGCCCCGGCCGCCGTGACGGCGGGCGTACGGGCGGGGGTCCGCGGGGCGTGCCGCGGGTCTATAGGGTGAGCCCGGTGGACGAGGCGATCGGGCTCAAAGAGGTGGCGGAACGAGCCGGTGTGTCCATGCGGACGGTCTCCAACGTCGTCCGCGGCACCGGGCGGTTCTCGGAAGCCACCCGCGAGCGGGTCATGCGGGCCGTCGAGGAGCTCGGCTACCGCCCGAACACCGCGGCACGGCGGCTGCGCACCGGCCGCAGCGGGGTGCTGCTGCTGGCCGTGCCCGAGCTGACCATGCCGTACTTCGCGGAACTCGCCTCGCACCTGCTGCGCCAGGCCGCCGCGCGCGACTGCACCCTGCTCGTGGAGGCCACCGGCGGGCGCCCGGAGGTGGAGCTGGAACTGGCTCTGGGCCGGACCGACCCGCTGGTCGACGGCGTCATCCTCAGCCCGCTCGCCCTGGACGACGCGGCCGCCTCGCGGGCGGCGGCCCGCACCCCCCTCGTGCTGCTCGGCGAGCGCGTGCACGCACTGGCCTGTCCGCACGTCACCATCGACAACACCGCCGCGGCGCGGGAGGCGACCGCCCACCTGCTGTCCCGGGGCAGGCGCCGGATCGCCGCGATCGGCCGGCAGACCGTGCCGCACGCGGCCACCTCGGCCACCCGGCTGGCGGGCTTCCGCCAGGGCCTGGCCGCCGCCGGGCTCGTCTACGACGAGGCGTACGCCCCCGCCGTCGACGCCTACCACCGGGCGGACGGCGCGCGGGCCATGCGGGCCCTGCTCGACCTGCCCGAGCCGCCCGACGGCGTGTTCTGCTTCGCCGACGCGCTCGCCGAGGGCGCGCTGCACGCCGTGCGCGAGCGCGGGCTGGACGTCCCGGGGGACGTCGCCGTCGTCGGCTTCGACGACGTGGAGGAGGCCCGCTACACGGCGCCGCCGCTCACCACCGTCGCCCCCGACAAGCGGGAGCTGGCGCGGCTCGCCCTCACGGCCCTGCTCGACCGGGTGCAGCGGCCGGAGGCCCGCACGGGCACGCCCGCGGTCCTGCTGGCCGGCCACGAACTCGTCGTGCGGGCCAGTACCTGAGCGCCCGCCCCGCCGCACCCCGGCGGCCCGGCCCGCGTCAGCCGCGGACGGCCCCCGCCGTCATCCCCGACACGAAGTACCTCTGCAGCAGCAGGTAGACGACGACCACCGGCGCCGACGCGATGACCACCCCCGCGAACAGCAGCGGGTACTGCGTCAGGAACTCGCCCTGGAAGTCGAGCAGGGCCAGCGGCAGGGTGCGGTGCTCCTGGGAGCGGATGAACAGCAGCGGGTAGAGCAGGTCGTTCCAGTCCATGACGAACAGGAAGATGCCCGTGGTGGCCAGCGCCGGCCTGGTCAGGGGCAGGGCGATCGACACGAAGGCGCGCAGCGGTCCCGCCCCGTCCAGCTCGGCGGCCTCGTACAGCTCCTCCGGGACGGTGCGCAGGAAGCTGCCCAGGATGAAGACCGCGGTCGGCAGCGTCATCGTGGTCTCGACGAGGATCAGCCCGAGCAGGCTGTCGGTCAGGCCCAGCCGGTCGAACAGCACGTACTGGGGCACGATCGCCGCCTGCGCCGGCACGGCCAGGCCCGCGACGAGGACGCCGAACACCGCCCAGCCCGCCCGTCCCGGCACCCGGGCGCAGAAGAACGCCGCGAGCGCCGCCACGACCAGGGTCGACAGCACGCCGCCCGCCGTGACGACCAGGCTGTTGCGGAACGCCGTGCCCAGCCCGCCCTCCCGCACCGCCCGGCGGTAGTTGCCCAGGTCCGGCGACCCGGGAGGCGCGAGGGGCGCGTCGAACAGCTGCGGCAGGCTCTTGAAGCTGCCGAACACCACGACGAGCAGGGGGACGACGACGAGGGCCGCTCCGAGCAGGAGCAGCAGGGGGCGTACGGTCTTGTGCAGCACGTCAGGTTCTCCGTAGCGCGCGCCGCTGCACCCAGGTGAGCAGCGCGATGAGCAGCATGAACACCAGGGACTGGGCAGCCGCGTAGCCGAACTGGTTGTTGGAGAAGGTGGTGTAGATCCGGGTCGAGAGCAGGTCGAGCGCCGGGTTCGGGGGATTGCCGCCGAGACCGAGCACGAGGTCGAACGCCTTGAACGACTGCACCGTGGTGTAGGCCAGCACGATGCCGGTGGCCGGGGCCACCAGCGGCCAGGTGATGTGGCGGAAGCGCGCGGCCCGCCCCGCCCCGTCCAGCTCGGCGGCCTCGTACAGCTCGCGCGGGATCGCCTGGAGCCCGGCGATGTAGACCACCATCATCTGCCCGGCGTGGAACCACACCTGGGTCAGCGCCAGCCAGAACACCGCCTTGCCGGGGTCGCCCAGGTACACGGACTGCGCCGCGTCCAGGCCGGCCGCGCGCAGCAGCGAGTTGAGCAGCCCGCCGTCGGGGTCGTAGACGAACCGCCACACGAAGGCCACCGACACCGACGACAGCACGGTCGGCAGGAAGAACAGGGCCCGCAGGAAGACGGAGGCCCTCGTGGTGCGCACCAGGTACAGGGCGAGGAGCAGGGCCAGCGCCGTCTGGGCGAGGACGACCGTGACGGTCAGCTTCAGGTTGTTCTCCGCCGCGTTGCGGAACACGTCGTCGCCGGTGGCGAGCCGGGTGAAGTTGTCCAGGCCGACGGTGTGGTAGGAGGTGCTGTAGCCGTCCCAGTCGGTGAGCGCGTACTGGGCCGCCTGCACGGTCGGGTAGGCGAAGAAGAACAGGTACAGGGCCAGCGCGGGCACCGGGAAGAACCACAGTGCCCGCGTCGCACGCCGGCTACGCGCGCTTCTGGTCGATGACACGCTGTGCCTCCTCGGCCGCCCGCTCCGGCTCGGTGCCGCCGACGACCGCCACCGTGGCGTTCTCCACCGCCGTACGGATGTCGAGGTCGAGGAACTGGAAGCGCGGCGCGAGCAGGGTCTTGCGCTTCAGCCAGGGTGAGACCGCCTTCAGGTCGGCGTTGGTGTACTCGACGCCGTCCACCGTGACGTGCTGGCCGGTGCCGTCGGCGTAGCGGCCGGCGTGCTCCGGGTCGCTGAGGAACTCCAGGAAGGCGTACGCGGCCGGCTGCACGGTGGAGGCGCTGTTCACGCCGAGGATGAACGTGGTGTTGAAGACGCCCTCGTACCGGGCCTCGGCCGCGGTGGTGGTGATGGGCGCGACCAGGTCGAAGGGGAACTTCGCGCCGAGCGCGCGGACGCCCGCCATCTGGAAGGAGCCCGTCGCGAGCAGACCGGCCCTGCCCTGCGCGAACAACTGGGTGACGGCGTCGGTGCTGGAGCCGGTCGCGCGGGCCTGGAAGTACGGCGTCAGCTCGGCGTACTGCCGCAGCGTGGTGAGGAACCAGTCGTCGGTCACCTTGTACCGGCCCGACTCGATCCGGGTGAAGGCGTCGTCGCCGGGCGCGTTGTTCATGACCATGACGTTGAGCAGCTGCCCGGCGTTGGCCGAGTCCCCGCCCGGCCAGGCGATCGGCGTGTAGCCCTTGGACTTGAGGTCGTCGAGGAGCTGGAGGAAGCCGTCCCAGTCGCGGGGTGCCGAGGTGTGCCCCGCCTTGTCGAGCGCGTCGGTGTTGGCCAGCGGCATGTTGAACACCAGCTGGTAGGGCAGCCCGTACACGACCCCTTCGCGGGTGCCGGGGCCGATGAGGTTCTTCTGGTAGGCGTCCACCAGCGGGGTGCCGGTGAGCGGGGCGTACACACCGGCCTTGACGAGCTGCTCGAACTGCGCGCCGCGGAAGGCGGTGAACACGTCGCCGGTCTTCGACCCGCGGATCCTGCGCAGGGCGGTCGACTGGTAGTCGGCGGAGGGGGAGATGTCCTGGGTGACGGCGGCGTCGGGGTGCTGCCGGGTGAACGCGGCGACGAGCTCGGCCAGGACGGCCTTGTCCTCGGCCCGCCAGTGGGCGAAGGAGACCGTGCCCTTGACCGCGCCGCCGGTGGCGAGCGCGGAGGGCGAGCCGCCGGAGGACGGGCCGGAGCCCGAGCCGCCGGGTCCGGCGCAGGCGGCGGCGGTCAGGCCGAGGCCGGCGCCGGCGAACAGGCGCAGGGCGGCCCGTCTGTCGAGTGTGCGGGAGAGGGACATGGAAGGGCTCCAGCTGGGTGCGGTGGGAAGGGGGAGGTGGGAGCTGGGTGGGGAGGGGGCCGGCCGGGCGTCAGGCCGCGGCGAGGGAGTCCGCCCCGGCGAGCAGCGGCCGTACGCACTCGCCGAAGCGGATCGCCTCTTCGAGGTGCGGCTGCCCGGACAGGACGAAGTGCTCGATCCCGAGACCGGCGTACTCCCGGATGCGGGCGGCGACTTGCTCGTGGCTGCCGACCAGGGCGGTGCCGGCGCCCGGGCGGACCAGTCCGAAGCCCGCCCACAGGTTGGGGTGGATCTCCAGGCCGTCCGTGCGGCCGCCGTGGAGCGCGGCCATGGCCCGCTGGCCGGCGGACTCGGAGGCGCTGAAGCGCGCGTGGGCGGCGGCGACGGCCGCCGGGTCGAGCGTCGCCAGGATGCGGTCCGCCTCGGCCCAGGCCTCCTCGGCGGTGTCGCGGCTGATGACGTGCAGCCGTATGCCGTAGGACAGTTCGCGGCCCTGGCGGGCGGCGAGCTCGCGCACCCTGCCGATCTTGCGGGCGACGGCGGCCGGGGGCTCGCCCCAGGTCAGGTAGGTGTCGGCGTGGCGGGCAGCGACCGGGAGCGCCGCGGCCGACGAGCCGCCGAAGAAGACCTGCGGGGGTGCGGCCGGGGGCCGGCGCAGCCGCCCGCCGGCCACCCGGTAGTGGACGCCGTCGAAGTCGTACGGCTCACCGCTCCACGCGCCGCGCAGCAGCGTCAGGAACTCGTCGGTGCGGGCGTAGCGCGCGTCGTGGTCGAGGAAGTCGCCGTAGGAGCGCTGCTCGTCGGCGTCGCTGCCGGTGACGATGTTGAGCAGCAGCCGCCCGCCCGACAGCCGCTGGTAGGTGGCGGCCATCTGGGCGGCGAGCGGCGGTGCGATCACCCCCGGGCGGAACGCGACCAGGAACTTGAGGCGGGTGGTCTGCGGGATGAGCGCGGCCGTGGTCAGCCAGGAGTCCTCGCAGTCGCTGCCCGTCGGGGTGAGCACGGCCTCGAACCCGGCCGACTCGGCGGCGCGGGCCACCTGCGCGAGGTAGTCGAGGGTGGGGGGACGGCTCGTGGCGCGGGACTGCAGGGAGTCGCGTGCGGTCACGCCGACCACGGAGCGGTCGTCTCCGGTGGTGGGCAGGAACCAGTGCAGACGCACGGTCATGGGGTGCTCCGAAGGATGGGCGGATCAAGCTCGGGGGAGGGAGGAAGGGGAGAGGGGAGGCCGGGTGCGGGCAGCCGACGGGAGGGGATTCAACGTTGAACCAGAGCCCGGACGGTGGCACCGCGGCAAGAGGCGTTCTCGGGAACCGGCGTACGCCGGCGAGGGGCGCGAGGGATCAGCTACACAGCGCGGTGGCGACCCTGAGCAGGTCGATGTGCGCGCGCTTCACCAGCTCGACGTCAGAACCCATGGCCAGGGACTATACACAGCGCGACGGATGGGGCGGGGGTGGTCTCGGTCCATGGACGGGCCGGGGTGCGTGCGGACGCCACCGGACGGGGCGGCCGGCGACGGACGCCCGCGCTCGGCAGGCGTGACGGGGTGTCACCGGGCGCCCGCCTTCCGGAAGGCGCGACCCGGGGCCCCGGACGCCCGCCCGGCTCGTTGACACCCTCGCGCACCGCGTGCTTGCATCGCGCCATGCCGCCGCTGGAGCCTCTGACGCGCCGCCGTACCGTGGACTTCGTCCGCGTTGCCGCCGCGCTGTGTCGGCTCCCCGTCTGATCCCGCCTTTCGGGCCGCGCCGCGAACGGCCCTGCCCGCGGCGCTCGTCGACGGCCACGGCCCGCCGGCGACCGCCCCGGACGCGCCGTGCCCGCGCGGCCCGCCCGCTCGCGGGTCCGCCCTTGCGCAGATCGCCCAGCCGCACACCCGCCCTCCCGCACCTCCGGCCTCCCGCACCTCCGGCCTCCCACTGACGACGAGGACCGCCATGCCCGCATCAGCCGTTCCCGCCCCCCGCCCCGCCGGCGGCTCCGACGAAGCCGCCTATGACCGCCGCAGGCTGCGCCAGTGGCTCGCCGGGGACGCCCGGGCGGACGGCGTCAGCCGCCGCCGGCTGCTCACCCTGCTCGCCGCGACGGCCGCCGCCACCGCACTCCCGGCGCCGGGCCCGGCCCGCGCCGCCGGCACCCCGATCGTCAAACCGCTGCCGCCCGAGTGGTTCATCCAGCGCGGCACCAACGCCGAGACCCGCTGGGAGGCCCTGCGCGGCACCGGCCACCACACCCCCAACGAACTGTTCTTCGTACGCAACCACACCTCCACCCCCGTCCTGGAGGCGGACGACTGGCGGCTGCGGCTGTGGGGCAGCGGGCTGCGGGGGACGCCCGGCGAGGACCGGCCGGTGGAGTTCGGGTACGACGACCTGCGCGCGCTGCCCTCGGTCACCCGGACCGCGTTCGTCGAGTGCGCCGGGAACGGCCGCAGCTCCTACACGACCCAGCAGGGCGAGACGGTCTCCGGCACCGCGTGGACGCTCGGCGCGGTCGGTGTCGCCCGCTGGCGCGGGGTGCCCCTGGCCGACGTCCTGCGCAGGGCCGGACTGTCCTCCCGCGCCGTGGACGTCCAGCCGCGCGGCCTGGACGCCGAGTACGTCAGCGGCGGGGAGAACCTCGGCCGGGTGCGCCGCCCGCTGCCGCTGGCCAAGGCGCTGAACGACGTCCTGCTCGCCTACGAGATGAACGGGGAGCCGCTGCCCCCCGACCACGGGTATCCGGTGCGGGTGCTGGTGCCCTCGTGGGTGGGGATCTCGTCGATCAAGTGGGTCGGTGACATCGAGGTGTCCGCGCAGCCGCTGTTCTCCCCGTGGAATACCACGTTCTACCGGCTGTTCGGCCCGGCGTACCCGGCGGAGGGGAGCGCGCCGCTGACCCGGCAGACGATCAAGAGCGCCTTCGAGCTGGCGAGCGGCGCCACCTTCCCGGTGGGGGAGGGCCGGGTGCTGCACGGCCGGTCCTGGTCGGGCGCGGGCGCCATCGCGCGGGTCGACGTCAGCACCGACGGCGGCACGAGCTGGCGCCGGGCCCGGCTGCACGACCGGCCCCGTGCCGACACCTGGACCCGGTGGTCCGTCACCTGGACGCCCGGCGCGCCCGGTCCCACCCAGCTCCTGGCCCGCGCCACCGACACGGCGGGCCGCACCCAGCCGGACGTCGCCGTGCCCAACACGCAGGGCTATCTGTTCGACGCGGTGGTGCGGCATCCGGTGAGCGTGATCTGACCCCGGCCCCCTGCCGCCCTCCCGTCGTCACCGCCGGCTCGGAACGGCCGAGGGCGAGGCCGGTGGGGACGGGGGGCGCAGGTCCGCCGCGTGGGTGTCCGGCGGGAGCGCGGCCGGGGCGGCGCGCAGCGGGTGCCGGACGGGGCCGCTCGGTGCCCGGGTCCGCCGGCCGGGTCATGAACGAGGGGGCCTCCGCCGCGATCCCCGTGTCGTCCCACGGCCGGACGCGGACGACCGCGCCCCAGCCCGTCCCTCCCACCCCGGCGATCAACGTGCCCTGCTCGCCGGGGAGTTCGCCCGGGCGCCAGTATCCGCGGGCGGAGTCCCGCGGTGCGGGGGGGCGCGCGGCCCGAAGCCGTGGCGGACACGGCCCTCCCGGACGCCGCCCGTCTCCCGGACGCCGCCGGCCGTCCCGCGGGACCCGGTCTCCCGACGGCGTCCCGCCACGCGCTCTCCCGAGGCCGCGTGCAGCCGCGGGTCCCGGCCGAGGGGGAGCGGCGGCGGTGGTCCACCGCCGTATATTCCCTGGCGCGGCGGCCGAGGGCGGCGGAGACTCGTCGCATGGCTGACATGGGGGAGTTCCAGGCGGCGGTCACCGCTTGGGCGGCCGGGGGACCCGGCGACCCCGCCCGCGAGCTGGCCGCACGGCTGCCCGTCCGGGCGGTCGTCCTGCTGGAGGGGGCGAGCGACGCCGCGGCGGTCCGGGCGCTGGCCGCGAGCCGTGACCGGGACCTGGCGGCGGAGGGGATCTGCGTCCTGCCGATGGGCGGGGCGATGAACGTCGGCCGTTTCGCCCGCCTCCTCGGCCCCTCGGGCCTCGGCCTCCGCCTCACCGGGCTGTGCGACGAGCGGGAGCGGAGCTTCTACGCCCGCGGCTGGGAGCGGGCCGGTGCCGCACAGGGCGGGTTCTTCGTCTGCGCGGCGGACCTGGAGGACGAGCTCATCCGCGCGCTCGGCGTGCGGCGGGTGGAGGAGCTCGTCGGCGCGGAGGGAGACCTCCGGGCGCTGCGGACCTTCCTGCGCCAGCCCGCCCAGCAGGGCCGTACCGCACAGCAGCAGGTGCGGCGTTTCCTCGGCACGAAGAAGGGCCGCAAGATCCACTACGGCCGTGTCCTCGTCGAGGCCCTCGACCCCGACGACGTACCCGCCCCGCTCGACGCCCTGCTCACCAGCCTGTGACCCGCCCTCGACGGGCGAGCGACGAGGGCGGGGCGAGGGCGGGGCCGGCGGTCCGCGGTACGTCGAGCGCCTCGCCCGGCCGGTGCCGATGACGGTCGCGACCAGCGGGGACGGCAGCACCGGCGACAGCCGGCCCCGCGCGGTCGTACCCGGCACGTCCCGGTCACGGCGCGGACGCGTCGGGGATCCTGCGCACGGGGTGCTTGCTCATGACCGAGACGCGGTTGAGGGCGTTCATGGTGATGGCGACCCAGATCACCGCGGAGATCTCGTCGTCGGACAGCGCGGTCCTGGCCTGCGCGTACGCCGCGGCCTGGGCGTCGGCGTCCGCGGGGTGCGTGGTGGCCTCGGCCAGGGCGAGGGCCGCGCGTTCCCTGGGGGTGAACACCTCGGTGTCGCGCCAGGCGGCCAGGACGCCCAGCCGCTGGGTCGTCTCGCCCGCCCGGAGGGCCGTCCGGGTGTGGAGGTTCAGGCAGTACGCGCAGGCGTTGAGCTGGGAGACGCGCAGGTTGACCAGTTCGACGAGGAGCCGGTCCAGACCGGCCGCGGCCGCCACCCCCTTCACGGTCTCCGCGGTCGCGACCAGGGCACGGTAGGCGTCGGGACTCTGCTTGTCGATGAAGATCCGGTTGCCGGATCTCGGTGCCGCCGTCTCTGTCATGTGATCTCCTTCGTCGAGCGATCACTCGCTGATGGTCCTATCATCGGCAAGTGGATGTTGAAAGTCGAACGAATCTCCCACGCTCCCTCGCGGGAAGGGCCGGAACCGTGACCAACACCGAAGCACATCCCGCCGGGTCGAAGAGCGCCGGGGCACCGCCCGGCGCCGACGGCCCCCTCGCCGTCGAGGTGCTCACGGCACGGCAGGTCCCGCTGGGCGGCCCGCGGGCCATGCCCGTGCGGCGCACCCTGCCGCAGCGCACCCGGACGCTGATCGGAGCGTGGTGCTTCGCCGACCACTACGGCCCCGACGACGTGTCCCTCACGGGCGGGATGGACGTCGCCCCGCATCCGCACACCGGTCTGCAGACGGTGAGCTGGCTCTTCAGCGGGGAGATCGAGCACCGCGACAGCCTCGGCAGCCACGCCTTCGTCCGCCCCGGCGAGCTCAACCTGATGACCGGCGGACACGGGATCAGCCACTCGGAGGTGTCGACCCCGCGGACGACGGTCCTGCACGGCGTGCAGCTGTGGGTGGCCCTGCCGGACGAACACCGCCACACCGAGCGGGACTTCCAGCACTACGTCCCCGCCCCCGTGCCGCTGGACGGCGGCACCGCCCGGGTCTTCCTGGGCGCACTCGCCGGCGACACCTCCCCGGTCCGCACCTTCACCCCCCTGCTCGGCGCCGAGCTGTCCGTGGACCCGCACGCGACCGTGACCCTCGACGTCGACCCGGACTTCGAGCACGGGGTCCTCGTGGACACCGGTGACGTCCGTCTGGACGGTACCGTCCTGAAGCCCACCGAACTGGGCTGCACCGCACCCGGCCGCGACACGCTCACCCTCGCCAACGAGGGACCGCAGGCGGCCCGCGTGGTGCTGCTGGGCGGGCCCCCCTTCGGGGAGGAGATCGTCATGTGGTGGAACTTCATCGGACGGTCGCACGACGACATCGTGCGGGCGCGCGACGACTGGACGAAGGGAACCCGTTTCGGTGAGGTCCACGGATACGACGGGGCCCCGCTGCCCGCGCCGGAGCTGCCGAACGCACCCTTGAAGCCGCGGGGAAGGATGCGCCGAACCGCGGAAACGGGGGCCTGAGGGAAAGGGGCCACGAGCGCCGCTGCGCCTGCCCGGCGAGGTGCCCATCCTGGGGCGAGGGCCTTCGGCTCCCGCCTCCCGGGCCCTTCCGAGGCTGCTCGTGATCCCCGGGGCACGAGCGTCCGCGGACGGCTCCGGCCGAACCGGCGCTGCCCCTCTGCCCACTCTCCTGATGAGGCGTCGGGCGAGCGATGAGGCGGTGTCGTCCCACCGCGAGCGGCAACGCGAGGGCACGCACCGGGTGCGTGAAGGGGGCGGCGAGACCGTAGGTCACCGGCCGGGGCAGCGGCGGCCCCCCTCCATCGCGCGGTGCGCCCGGGCGCGGGCCGGCGTGCAGCGCGGGCAGGGCACGGTGCGGGTCGGCGAAGGCGAGGGCGCCGATGGCGTACGCGGCGTCGAAGGGCTCGGCCGTGGCGAGGTGCTCGACGACGTCGCCCAGGATCTGGGCCCCGGGACCGACACCGGCCCACCGAGTCCAGTCCGGCCGCTCGGGGACGGGCGGCACGTACCGCCGGCCGTGGACGGTCCGGGCATCGGCGTCGACGTCCTCGTGCGTCACGGGACACTCCTTCGCCGAGGCGGCTGGCCGGCCGCCGGGACGCGTTCCAGGACGCCGCCCGCGAACACGTCGTACAACGGCAGTGTCTCCAGGTGGACGTAGCCGATGTGGCAGTCGCAGACGGTCAGCGGGCACGGTCTCGGGCGCAGGGCGGCGCGGTAGGAACCGTCGTAGAGGTTGCCCAGTTCGGCGCGGACGAAGTGGCAGCGGCGGACGGTGCCCTCGCCGTCGACCGAGATCACCGACTCGCCGGTGCGGCACGGCAGCCCGGCGCTGGCGTGCGGGGTGCGGCTGTACGGGAAGAGGGGGTCGAGCGCGGTCCACACGTCGGCCTCGGCGTCCGTGTAGGTGTGTCCCTCGGCCGCGTTGACCCACAGGTAGACGTGCGCGGGCAGGTCGGCGCGCAGGCGGCGGGCCGCTGCCAGGTGCTCGGGCAGACCGACGACGCCCACGCTGAAGCGGACCCCGCGGTCGGCCAGGTCGCGGCACTTGCCGAGGAAACGGTCGTAGGGGGTCTGGCCCGGGTGGAACGTGCACCACAGCGCGAGCGTGCCGAGGTCCGCCTCGGCGAGCCAGTCCGTGCGGCAGCTGAGGTTGGTCTGGACGGCGACGCGGCGGATGTGCGGCTGGTGGGACAGCTCCGTGAGGGCGCGGCGGTACCAGGAGCGGACCAGGCCCTCGCCCCACGGGGTGAACAGCACGGAGAGCCGGTCCTGGCGCTGGGCGCCCGCCCACCGCGCGAAGCGTTCCAGGGCGGCGCGGTCGGCCCGGAGCTCGGCGGCGGAGTCGCGTCGCTTGGCGAACGGGCAGTAGGGACAGTCGTAGTCGCAGGAGGCGAGCGGGCCCCGGTAGAGGAGGGTCAGGTCCACGGCGGGCCGGTCACTTCCTCTCGTAGGCGGCCATGGCGGCCCGCACGGCCGGGGAGAACAGCTCGGGGCCGACCGCGTCGGAGTGGGCGAGCCCCTCGGGGGTGAGCCGCAGGTGCGCGGGGTCGGTGGCGTCGAGCCAGCCGCGCTCGGCGAGGGCGTCGAGTTCCGTGCCGAAGTCCTCGGCGGGGGTGCTGCCGAAGCGGGCCCGGTAGTCGTCGCCCGGCAGGCCGCCGGCCTGGAGGAGGGACTGCAGGAGGTGGCGGCGGCGGGCCTCGTGGCCGTCCATGCGGTAGCCGACCTCGGCGTGGGCGAAGTCGGTCGTGGTGACGTAGTCGTCGATGATCCCGCGGATCTCGTGCATGCCGACCGCGTAGTCGAAGGAGTAGTGCAGGCCGGCGGTGTACGAGCGGGCCCCGCAGCCCAGGCCGATCATGCCGTCGGTCTGGCAGGCGTGGTCGTCAGGGCCCTGCGGCGGGGCGTCCGCGCGGCGGAACATGCGCATGGACTGCTGTGTGTAGCCGTGGGCGAGGAGGTGGTCGCGGCCGGCGCGGTACAGGCGCAGCCGCTGGGCGTCCCACTCCGGGTCGGGACCGGCGGCCGTGCGGTGACGGTCGAGACCGGTCAGGGGCCGGACGTACAGCGGGTACAGGTACAGCTCCTCGGGCCGCCAGGCCAGGGCCGCGTCCAGGGAGTGCCGCCAGGTCCGCTCGGTCTGGCCGTCGATGCCGTAGATCAGGTCGATGTTGAGGACCGGGATCGCGGCGTCGCGGACGCGGGCGAGAGCGGCCTCGACGTCGGAGCGGCGCTGCGGGCGGACGGCGGCCCGCGCCTCGGCGTCGACGAAGCTCTGGACGCCCAGGCTGAGCCGGGTGGCCCCGCGCTCCGCGAGGACGGCGAGGCGGTCGGTGGTGGCCGTGGCGGGCGAGGCCTCCACGGACAGGGGGATCGCGCGCAGGTCCGCGCCCATGCGGTGCTCGGCGATGTCGCACAGCCGGGCCAGTTCCGCCGCGGTGAGGAAGGTGGGGGTGCCGCCGCCGAACGCCGCGGTGGCGAACCGGACGCCGTCCGCGTCCCCGAGGGCCCGGCGCACGGCGTCGGCCTGCCGCTCCAGGGCGTCCAGGTAGGCGCCGGTCAGGCCGTCGGGGGCGCCGATGCGGGTGAACAGGTTGCAGAAGCCGCAGCGGACCTCGCAGAACGGGACGTGCAGGTAGAGGGAGAGCGCGCTCTTGTCCTCCGCCGCCCACAGCGAGGCGAGCGCGGGACGGTCGGGGAGCCTGCGGTAGGCGGTCTTGTGCGGGTAGGCGTAGACGTAGTGCTGGTACGGCGACGTGAGCTGCGCGGTGGTCATCGGACGGCCTCGGCGGGGTCGAGGAAGAAGTGGGCGTACGGCACGGTCCACACGGACGGGTGGCCGAGGCGGTGGCCGGTGTAGCCGTCGTCGCCGTAGGCGGTGCCGTGGTCGGAGCAGACGATCGCGAAGCAGCGGCGCCGGGAGCTCGCGGCGGCGAACAGGCGGCCGATGTGCCGGTCGACGTACTCCAGGGCGGCGGTGTGTGTCGCGCGGCTGTCACCGGCCTCGCGGGTCGCGCCGGGCAGGTGGAACCAGTTCGGCTGGTGCAGGGCGGAGACGTTCACGAAGAGGAACAGCCGCTGTCCGGCGGGGAGTCGCGCGACAACGTGCTCGGCGCGGGCGATCTGGTGCTCGAAGGAGTGCGGCGAGGTGACGCCGAACTCCGGCTCCCAGTGGGACTCCTGGAAGAGACCGGGGAGCACCGAGCCCAGCGGGCCCTGCTGGTTGAAGAAGCCCACCCCTCCGATGCACACCGTGTGGTAGCCCGCCTCCGCCAGGCCGGAGACCAGGTCCGGGGTGTCGTAGACGAACGTGCCGTCGGCCGTGGTCTCGCTGCCGGCGAAGCTCGCCGCGAACAGCCGCGGGTGCGGCCCCGGTCCGGCCGGGGTCGGCAGGAAGCCCGCGAAGATCGCCTGGTGGGAGGCGTACGTGAAGCTGCCCGGCGCGTGGCGCTCCTCCCACCGTCCGCCGGGGAGGTGGCGGGCCAGGTGCGGGATGCGGCCCTCCGCCGCCAGCTCGGCGGCCACGTCGTGGCGGAGCGTGTCGAGGGTGACGAGGAGGATGTCGTGGTCGCCGACGACCTCGTTCATGTCGGGCTCAGACATGGGGTGTTCCTGTTCTGTGCGGGTGGAGCGGGCCCGGCCGGGGCGCGTCCGCGGGGAGTGCGCCCGGCTGGGGTGCGTGCGGGGTGAGGGGGCCGGGCCGGGGCGCGTCCGCGGCGAGCGTGCCGGGGCGGGGCGGGTGCGCGGCAGGGAGGCCGGGCCGGGGCGCCTGCGCGGAGAGGGGGCCCGGACGGGCCCGGGCGCGCAGGGCGGCCGCCACCTGCGCGCCGTAGGTGTCCAGGCCCTCGGCACCGCTGCTGGGCAGTCCGGTCAGCCCCGGCAGCAGGTCGCCGAAGGCGTTGACCTCGCCGACGAAGACCTTGCGCCAGCCGACGGCCGGCAGCAGGTCCACGCCGACGCACAGGGTGCGCGGGAAGCAGGCCGCGGCCCGCTCGCACACCCCCAGCACATCGCTCCAGCGGACGCCGGCCGCCTCGACGGCCCGCCGGGCCGCGTCCAGGTCGCCGCGCGCGCCGCCGAGGTGGAGATTGGTCAGCGGCCGGCGGCTGGTGCGCACCACCGCGTGGGTGGCCCGGCCGGCCACCACGACCACCCTCAGGTCGCAGGCACGGCCCTGCTGGGAGGCCTTGGGCACCCAGCGCTCGACGTGCAGGCCGTCGGGTGCGAGCGCGTCGACGATGACGGCGAGGTCCTGTTCGCGTTCGTAGCGGCGCACCTTGAGGGAGTTGTGCAGCCGGCCGTCCGCGGTGAGCTCCACGGAGGTGGTGGCCCTGACCCGGCCGCCGCCCGTCTCCACGGCGAGGACTCCCGACGCGGACGAGCCGTGGGCGGGTTTGACGAAGACCCGGGGCATCCGGTGCTCGCGCATCAACGCCCGCAGGTCGTCCCAGCCGCGCACCGGCGCGCCGCCCGGACCCGACGTGGGGGAGGCGGGGACGGGGATCCCCGCCTCGTCGAGCACGGCGTGGCAGCGGCGCTTGTCGAACAGCACGGCGAGGTCGTCGGGGCCGTCCAGACGGATCCCGCCCCGCAGCGAGCGCAGGGCGGCGGTGAAGGCGGCGTACCAGCGGGCCGAGCCCTCCACGCGGGTGGGGTCCGCCACGCCCCGCAGCACACGGTCGACCTCCGCGTCCTCGCCCGGGGAGTCGACGCGGACGATCTCGTCGGCGGCGAAGTCCGCCCCCCGCTCGCGCAGGACGTCCGTCCAGGGCACGACGCGCGGGCCGGGCAGGCCGGCCGCGCGCACCGCCTCGGCGAAGAGGGCCACCCGGCGGTTCCCGGGATTGCCGACCACCGCGAAGCGGGTCCGGGGGAGTGGGACCGGCCGGGCCACGGGCGGCGCGCTCACTCGCCCACGGCCACGTAACGCCAGACCGTGCCGCCGTCCTCCGTCTCCTCCTCCGCGTCGGCGCGGTCGAGGTCCACCTCCACGCCCGCGGGCTCCAGGGTCTGCCGGACGCGCTCCACGAAGGGCTCGCTGAGGTAGTGGTGGTGGAGGTCGAGCTTCTTGAGGTGGGTGAGGGGCTGGCCGCCCAGGAGCGCGCCGGCGCCCTCGTCGGTCAGCACGCCCATGGAGAGGTCCAGCACCTCCAGACGCTCCACGACGGGGGCGGAGGCGACGGCCGCGGCCACGGCGTCCTGCATCTCGCTGTTGCACAGGGCCAGGTGGCGCAGGCGCGGCAGCCGGGCGCCGGACAGGACGGGCTCCAGGTCGGCGACCTCGCTGTCGCCGCCGTAGTCGGGGGTGCCCAGCCACAGCTCCAGGTGCTCCAGGGCGGGCAGGTCGCTGGCGCCGATGCCGCGGACCACCTCGGCGGGCAGCCCGCCGCTCTCCACGACGAGTCTGCGCAGCGCGCCGTGGCTCACGGCGGGGAAGCGCAGTCCCGTTCCGCCGCGCACGCCGAACTCCTCCAGGGCGGGGAAGCCGGCGAGGAGCGGGGTGACGTCGGTCTGGTTGATCCAGGAGATCTCGGACTCCTCCATCACCATGTCGCCCAGGAACAGCGCGCGCAGTGCCGGGAAGCGCTCCCGGGCGGCGAGCAGGGCCTCGACCACGACCGACGAGGACGTCTCGTAGGCCTCCTCCCAGGCACCGACGATCACGGCCCGCACCCGCGTGGTGTCGACGGCCGCGCAGAACCGTGCGAAGGCCGCGGCCCACTCCTCGTCGCCGTCGTACACGTCGGCCTTGATCCGCCAGGCGACGGCGTCCGGTTCGGGCAGGTCGTCCGTCCTGGCGTCGGGGCCCGGGAAGGTGTGGGCGGGCAGCCGGTACAACGCGCCGAGGTGGTCACCGATGGTCATGCGGCTGCTCCTGAGGGAAAGTGAGTGCGGCCTGTGGTGCCCGCAGTTCTACCAACAACCACTGACAGCACCCGTCGGCGGGGCGGGACCGGGGCATTGTCGGTGGCTGCCCCTACGGTCGTGGTCATGAGGCCGGGCCGCCGTGCGCCCGGCGGTGAGGGGAGGACGGCCGTGTACCGGCAGGGAGACGTACTGATCGTGCCCGTGACGGCGGAGGCGGTGCCGGAGCACGTGGCCCGCGCGCCGCGGGAGCGGCGCGACGCCCGGGGCCGGCTCGTCCTGGCGCTCGGCGAGGTCACCGGACACGCCCACGCGGTCGTCGGGCCGGGCGAGTTGGTGCGCGAGCCGGGGCCCTTCGGCCCGCTGCTGCTGCACCTGCCCCGGGGCGGCCGGGTGGTGCACGAGGAGCACGCGGCGATCGCGCTGCCGAAGGGGTGGTATCGCGTGATCCGGCAGCGGGAGTACGTGCCCGGGTCCGTCCGGATCGTCGCCGACTGAGCGCGCACCGGACAGCACATGACGGAGGGACGGACGACCATGACGGACATCGACGCGACGACGGCGGCGGCCGGGTCCGCCGACGACCTGGGCCGGTGGCGCGCCCGGGCCTCGGCGACCGGGCCCGCCGATCGCGCGGCCGCCGAACAGGGCATCCGGGCGGCCTACCGGCGGGCGGGACTCGCGGAACCGGAGCAGGTGGTGTGGGCTGCGTCCCCGCGCGCGGCCGTCACCCTGATACGGCAGCTCCCGGACCGGGGCCCCGGCGTGCGCGAGGCGGTCCGCAGCGTGCCCTGGGCCCGCGAGCGGAACCGGCTGCACACCGCACTGGGCGCCGCCGGCTGGTCGGCGCACTGGGCGGCGACCGGCGGGCGGCTGTGGGAGTCCGTCCAGGCGCTCGTGGACCGGATCGGAACCGGGGTCGTCGAGGACCTGGCGGGCCGGGACACCGGCCGGGAGGCCGCCGAGGTGCGGCTGCTCCTGCTGGACGCCGTGCTCGGCCAGCACGACGCGCCGTGGCTCGCCGCGTTCGGCACGGACGACGGTCCCCTCGACGCGCTGGCCGCGGTGTGCCGCAGCGCGGGCTGGTGGTGGCCGTACGCCCGCGTCGCGGTGGTGTCGGAACGCCCCGTGGCCCTGCACCGCGACGAGGCGGGCCGCCTCGACCACGGGGACGGCCCGGCACTCGCCTACCCCGACGGCTTCGCCCTGCACGCCTGGCGCGGCATGCCCGTACCGGCCGCCTTCCTCGCGGAACTGCGCTCCCTTACCCCCGGCCGGATCCGCTCCGAGGAGAACGCCGAGCTGCGGCGGGTGATGCTGGAGTACTACGGCTACGACCGCTACCTCGCGGACTCCGGCGCCCGCCCCCTCCACCGGGACGAGACGGGCACCCTGTGGCGGATCGACCTGCCGGACGACGAACCCGTGGTCATGGTCGAGGTGCTCAACTCCACGCCGGAGCCGGACGGGACCCGGCGCACCTACTGGCTCAGGGTGCCCCCGTCGACCCGCACCGCGAAGGCGGGCGTGGCCTGGACGTTCGGTGTGCGGCCGGAGGTGTACGCGCCGGTGCGGGAGACCTGAGGGGCGGGCCCGCGCGCGGCGGCCGGCAGGCCCGGCGCGGGGGGAGGGCCGGCGTCTCACCGGCCCTGCCCCCCGCGCTGCCGGCGGGCCACCGGATGGGCACCGGGTACCGGCCGTCCGCTGTCCACGTTGTCCGACGCGTTGACAGAACATCACACCGCTCCCATCCTGGGAGCGCTCCCACCGGCGGGTTCCGGCCGCCGTCCGCACGTGCTCGACCGCACCCCGCACCGTCCCCGTGTCACCGGCGCGGAGCGTCCCGCCGCCGCGCCGGCACTCCGCCCGTCCGACGGCACGGTCCGGCTCCGCTGCTGACCCGCCGTGCCGCCGGACCCCCGAGGGAGGACCCCCATGCCACCGTTACGGAGACCCGGGCGGCCGGCCGCCGCCGGCCCCCGCCCTCTCGCGCGCACCGCCACCGTCCTGGCCGCCGCGCTCGCCCTGCTGCCCCTGCTGGGTGCCGCCGACGTCGCGCCCGCCGCGCCGCGGGCGGACCCCGCCGCCGCGGACGTCGCGGTCCGGGTCAACACCCAGGCGTCGCTGGGCCGCCTGTCCGACGTCGCCCGCGGCGTCAACGCCGCCATCTGGGACTCGCACATGAACGACCCCGAGGTCGCCACCCTGATGAAGGCGGCCGACGTCGGTGCGATGCGCTATCCCGGCGGCTCCTACGCGGACATCTACCACTGGGAGACGCACACCGCGCCCGGCGGGTACGTCGCCCCCGGCACCGGCTTCGACTCCTTCATGGGCACCGTCCGCGCCACCGGGGCGCAGCCGATCCTGATCGCCAACTACGGTTCGGGCACGCCCGAGGAGGCGGCCGGCTGGGTCCGCTACGCCAACGTCACCAAGGACTACGGCGCGAAGTACTGGGAGATCGGCAACGAGATCTACGGCAACGGCCACTACGGCAACGGCTGGGAGCACGACGACCACGAGGACAAGAGCCCCCGGGAGTACGCCCGTCAGGTCCGCGCCTACGCCAAGGCCATGAAGGCCGTCGACCCGACCATCAAGATCGGCGCGGTCCTCACCACCCCGGGCCACTGGCCGGACGGCGTCGTCGGCGAGGGCGATCCGGGCGACTGGAACCACACCGTGCTCTCCGAAGTCACCGACGTCATCGACTTCGTGAGCGTCCACTGGTACGCGGGCGGCTCCGACACCACCGCCGAGGACGCCATGGCCAGACTGACCGGCCTGCCCGGCGAACTCCGCGAGGTGCGCGCCCAGCTCGACCGCCACGCGGGCGCCGACTCGCCGCGCATCGGCATCGCGCTCACCGAGATCAACACCAACACCGGCGGCGCCCGGCTCACCGCCCGCCCCAACGGCCTGTTCGCCGCGGACGCGTTCATGACGGCCCTGGAGAACGGCGTCTTCACCGTCGACTGGTGGGACACCCACAACGGCGCCGGCCGGATCACCACCGTCGACGGGGAGACCGACTACGGCGACATGGGCATGCTCTCCAGCGGCACCTGCACCGGTGACGTGTGCGAGCCGTCGCCGAACACGCCGTTCCACCCCTACTACGGCATGAAGATGACCGGCGAACTGGGCACCGCGGGCGACACCATGGTCGCCGCCGCGTCCTCCGGCCAGGACGTCTCGGCGCACGCCGTGCACCGCCGCGACGGACGCCTGAGCGTCCTGCTCATCAACAAGGACCCGGACGCCGCGCGGACCGTGGACCTCGCGTACACGGGCTTCACCCCGTCCGCCGCCGCACCCGAGGTGAGCCGTTACGCGCGCGGGGACAGCGACATCACCGACGTCACCGACGGCGAGGCGTCCGCCTCCCGGGTCACCGTGCCGCCGTACGGCATGCTCACCGTCACCCTCGCCCCGAAGGCCGGCACCGGACCCGGCGCCTCCGCCGCCGGCACCCCGGGCGACCCGAGGGCGGAGGCCGTGACCGACACCACCGCCCGCTTGTCCTGGGACGGTGCGCAGGGCGCCGCCCGCTACCTCGTCCAGGCGCGCGACGGCGCCCACACCTGGGTGGTCGGCGAGACCACCGGCACGTCCGTGACCCTGCGGAACCTGCCTCCGGGCAGCACCCACACGGTCAACGTCCTCGCCTCCGACGCCTCGGGGCGGCTCTCCGCCCCGTCCGCTCCGCTGACCTTCACCACCGGCACCCCACCGGACGCGGCGTGCGCGGTGACCTACCGGCGCGACACGAGCTGGGGCAACGGGTTCGTGGCCACGGTCACCGTCCGGAACCTCTCGGACGTCCCGATCACCGGCTGGACCGTGGACTGGGACTGGCCGACCGACCGCCAGTCGGTGTCCTCCGGCTGGAACGCCACGTTCCACCAGACCGGCCGCCACGTACGGGTGACCGCCCCCGAGGGTGCCGGGCCGCTGGCCCCGGACGGCGGGTCGACGGCCTCGTTCGGCTTCGTCGGCGGCAACGACGGGCCCAACCCCGATCCGACGGTCTTCCGCCTCAACGGCAGCGTCTGCTCCGGCGGTTGACACCCCGTCGCCCGCCCCGGCGCCGGGGCGGGCGACGGTCCGCCCGGCGCGGGGCGGGGCCGGTGTCCCGCCGTTGCCCGGCCGGGCGGTCCCGTCCGGTGCGCGGAGGCGTGTTTCCGCGGACGCGTGTTAGCGTGAGCGCCGCGGAGCCGACCGGGTCGGCCGCGAGACCGGAAGGGGGAGGTGAGTCGATGACCGCCGCAGAGGCCGCTGCCGTGCGCAGCGCCCGCCGGACCATCCTCACGTCCCGGGCCCCGGTCTGACCCCGCGCTGATGCTTCGGAGAGCCCTGGCGGCTCGCGGGAGACAGCGCGCTGTCCTCGTCGGGTCCCCTGTCCAAGGGGCTCTGCTTTGCCTCCCCCCTTCCTGAGCGGTACGAACACACCCGGCCGTCCCGCCGGAACCGAACCGGTGACGGACGCCTCGTCCGCCCTGCGCGCCCTGCACCGCCGGCTCGCCCCCGGCGGCGTTCCGGCGATCATCGAAACCGAACGGACCGTGTCCGCCCCGGCCGCCCCGGCCCGCGCCCACGCCGCCCCCGTCCTTCACCCGCACGCCGAGAACGGAACCGCCATGCCCAACTGGACCACCCGCCCCGAGACCGCCGACGACATCCCCGCCGTCCGCGACATCGTCCTCGCGGCCTTCCCGACCGAGAGGGAGGCCGAGATCGTCGACGCCCTGCGCGCCGACCCCGAAGCGTGGATCGACGGCCTGTCCGTGATCGCCACCGCCCCCGACGGCACCCCGGTCGGGCACGCGCTGCTGACCCGCTGCCACGTCGACGGCGCACCCGCCCTCGCCCTGGCCCCGTGCGCGGTGCTGCCCTCGGCCCAGCGCACGGGCGCCGGCTCCGCCGCCGTCCGCGCCGCCCTGGACGCCGCCCGGGCCAGGGGGGAGGAGAACCTCGTCCTCGTCCTGGGACACGCCGACTACTATCCGCGGTTCGGTTTCACCCCCGCCTCCCGCTTCGGGGTCCGGCCCCCCTTCGAGGTTCCCGACGAGGCCATGATGGCCCTGGTCCTCGACGACACCCGCCCGGTCCCCTCCGGGACCATCCGGTACCCGGCCGCGTTCGGCGTCTGATCCGCCGGGTGGTGCCCCGGGACCCCGCGTCCCGGGGCGCGCCGGCACAGCGCCTGCCCGGCCGGTCGCGGACCGCCGCCGGTCAGTCCCACGCGTTGAAGAGGACTCCGCCCACCGTGGTGATGCCGTAGAGGCGGATGTGGCGCCGTTCGGGCCGGGTGAGGGCCGAGGTGTCGACGTCCGGGAGAGGCGTGGTGAGGTGCGCGCGTCCGAGGACGACGAACCCCAGGGACCCGAAGGCGTGGGCCCAAGGGGGCGGTGCGAGGAACTCCTCGGTGTACCAGTCCCGGCGTTCCCGTGCGAAGGCGACCCAGGGGTGGTGGGCGTGGCACAGGACGACCCACTCGCCTGTGCCGTCGAGGACCGTCGCGGTGTGGAAGGAGCGGGGATACGCCTGCCTCTCCCACCCGCCCACCGTGCCTCCGGCGGCGCGAGCGGCCGCGTACAGCGCGGTGCGGAAGGCGGACGGATCGGTCACGGGGAGCGGGCCGTCCGCCGGCCGGAAGAACCCCGACGCTCCTCGCGGAAGTACGCAGCGGGCTTGCTCGTCGTCGACCATGCGCCCATCCTGCCCCGGTCGCCGGGAGAGCTCATCGGCGGTGACGGATGCCGAGCGCGGCGCTCCCGGCGGAACGAGTGGCCGAGGAGACCGGTGCGGAACGGGCCGGTGGCCCAAGTGGGCTTCACGGAAAGCGCGTTGGGGACGCGAGCGTTCATTTCGGCGGCTGCGGGACAGACGACGGGGGGAGAAGGGAGAGTCCGTGCATCAGCGTTCGCATGGTCATACCCCGCCGTCATGGACGAAGCCCGGCGCGCGGTGGTGGTCGTGGATCTACTGGCCGATGCTCTGCGTCACCGTCGGCCTCCTGGCGTGGCGGGTGATCGAGGGAGCCGACGGGGCGAGCATCGCGTTGTCCGCCTGTCATGTCCTGCTGTGGGGCGCGCTGCTGGTCGCCAACCGGTCCGCCCGGCGCCGGCACCGGTGACCCGACGCGGCGGGCCCGGCCCTCGGCCCCGGAGGCTCGGGCCCGCCCCGGACCCGGGCGTGACGGCCGGCCGGCGACCGGCGCGCGCGTCCGCCCTCAGCGGCCCGGCTTCCTGACGCGGCCGACGACGGCCCGCCGCAGTACGGCGCCGCTGCGGAAGAGGACGCCGGGCCGGTCGCCGTGGCCGGTGAAGTACGTGCGGTTGCCCAGGAAGGACGGGGCGGGACTCCTCGGTCGACGTACTGCCGGCGGGGCCGTCGCAGGCCGTCCGGCGCAGGAGGCGGCGCGACCGCGTCGGGGTCCTCGCCGTCCTGGTGTTCTTCCTCGGTGGCATCGCCGCGCCGGCCCCGGCGGGAGGACCGCTGCGGGCGGTGCTGCGGGCGGTGGCAGGGGCGCCGGTCGCCCTCGGTGTCCTCCTGGTCGGACCCGCGGCGGTGGCGGCGCGCCGGTGCTGGACGCCGAGGAAGTGGGGCGCCGCGGTCGTGGCACGCTCCAGCCGCGGCACCGGTCGGCGCGAGTACTTCCGGTGCACCGACCTCGAAGGCGGCGAGCACGAGATCCTGGCCGGCCACGCCGCGCCGGGACCCGGCGGCGACCCGCACCGCAGCGACATCGAAGTCGTCCACGGCACCGAGGACCCGGGCACGGCCGTCCGCACGCTCATGGCGCGGACGCCGGCCCGGCGGACGGCCGGGGCCGTCCTCGTCGGGGTGCCGCTCCTGCCGCTCAGGCCCGCCATGACCGTGGGCCGGGCGGTGCGCCTGCCCGTCCGACGGCCCCGGGTGCCGGACGGAACGCGGAACGCACCCGGTTCCCGCCCGACGGACCCTCCCGGAGACCACCGGCCCCGGCCCGCACCGTTCGGACGGCCGCGCACCCGCAGGAGCGGACCGCGACGTCGGCGAAGCGGGGCCGGCCTCCGCCTCGACGGTCCGCACGGGGCACGCCACGGTCGAAGCGGGCGGCCGGGCGGCGGCCACCTGGGACCCCGGGGACAAGGGGAGACCCCGGGCGGCTCGGGGGAGGGCCGACCGGGGTCGTGTGAGGGCGGGCGCGGAGGGCGGTCGCCTCGCGGCGAATGGCTCCGTGGGGCTTCAGCCGAACGATCGTCCCCACGGGCGAGAGGTGAGGCCCGGGGACACTGTCCCCTCCACACCCGCATACGGTTGAACATAGAACTACAGGGGTTTCTTTCCCCGGGCGGTGTGGGCTGCGCCACTGCCCTGCCCGTCCCGCGTCCCTCCGCTGACGAAGTCGCTCCCGGCCGCCGGTGGCGCCCCGGTGACACCGGCCGGGGCCACTCTCACTGGCAGGCACCCCGGCTTCGGCCGCCGAGGACGGGGCGAGGCCGTTTGGACGGTTCCGGGCGAGAGACTCGGCTCCTTGTTCCGGACGGCGCCCGCCCTCTGCGGGCGCATCGGTGCAGAAAGGACGTCGTCATGTCGGACAAGAAGACCGAGACGCACGTGCCCCAGCACGAGGCACTGCCGTTGCCGGACTACGACCATCTGCCGCTCGGCAGCCTGCAGCACCGCATCCGCACGCTCGACGAGACAGGCCTGAGCCAGGTGCTCACCTACGAGGAAGCGCACGGCAACCGGCTCCCCGTCGTCGAGGTGCTGCGTGCCCGGCTCCAGGAGCTGCGTGAGGGCGCACAGCCGTCGGGGGGTTCGCCGCACGCGCCGGCTCCCGAGCACGCCCCTCCGGCCGACACCGGATCCCAGGTGTCGCCCGTCACGTCCGGCCCGGCGATGAACCCGCCGTCCCACGGCACACCCGAGAACCCGGCGCAGCCTCGTTCCACGGGCTGACGCGGACGGTGGCCGCGCGCGGGGCGTGGAGGTCATGTCGGCAGGGACGGCGTGATCCCCGCGCGTACCGGCGCGCGGGGACCGGCCCGGCGCTTCCCCCTGCGGTCACGGCGCGGCGCTTCCTCCCTGCGGTCACGGCCCGGCGCTTCCCCCTGCGGTCACGGCCCGGCGCTTCCTCCCTGCGGTCACGGCGCGGCGGCCCGGCCCGGCGGTTCCGTCGGCGGAGCGCCGGGAGACGGGATCGCCGCGGCGCCCGCCTACGACGCAGGAGGCGGTTCCCGCAGGATGTTCGTGGTGATGTCCGCCAAGGACTCGCCCGTGCGGAAGGCCTCGGCGCGCATGAGGGCGAGGGCGTCCCCAGGGCTGAGTCCTCGCCGGGCCACCAGGGCCCCGATGGCACGCGACGTGTCGAACCAGTGGGCGCGGACCACCTCCTCGGGCTCCCACGCCGGAGCCTCGCTCCCGGTGAGGAGCATCCGTCGTGTCGGCAGGAGGGCGGCCGTCACCGCGTCGGCCACGTGCGACGCCTGCTCCAGGGCGTCCTCGTCGAGCGCGTGGGACCGCAGCGCCAGCAGGTCGACCGACCCGAGGACGTAGTCGCCGAAGTAGAGGGGAAGCGCGTACACCGAGCCCGCCTCCGCCAGCTTCTCGCGCACCATGGCCCCGAAGAGCGGCCAGGGAGTCAGGTCGTGCCGCAGGTCGTCCACGGCGACGGGCTGTCCGGACCGCGCGGCGCTGATGCAGGGACCCTCCAGCACGGTGAACTGGATCTCCTCCAGCAGCAGCGCCGCGTCGTTCGACGCGGCCAGCAGCTGACGGGACGGGGTGTCGGTGAGCAGCGACAGAGTGACGCCGTCCATTCCGAGCCCCTCGCACACCGCCGCGCACACCCGCCGCGGAACCTCCCTGTCGGGTGCGCCGGCCGCGGCTTCCGCGACCAGCCGCACCGCCTTCGTCGCTTCGGCCGTCATCCGTTCCTCCGCCGTCCCCGGAGGGTGTGCCCAGTGGCGGCTTCGCGGGCGTGGGGGGAGACGCGCCGGCACCGCCGGTGAGGGGGCGGCACCGTGAAGTGAGGAGAGGCCATGAACGGCCAGTACCCGGCCTGGTCGCGGCGACTCCGGCGACCGGCCCCCTGAGCTCGCCGCCGGCCCGCCGCGGCAGGACCGGGCATCGGCGGCGACGTCCGGGCGACCGACGCGGACACGGTCCGCTCAGCACCGCTCCCCGCGCGTCCGGGCCAGCAGGTCCGCGGTGACGGAGGGATACGGGTGGGGGAACGAATGCGCGCCCGGCACCAGCACGGCGCGGCCGGACCCGGCCCGGAGCGCCAGGTGGTCGATCCAGTCCGGCGGGCACAGCGCGTCCCTCTCTCCCGCCACCACCGTGACCGGGCAGGCCACCTCGGCCACGACCTCCTCGGGGGTGTCCGCCTGCGCGGACCGGATGCAGTTCAGGAGGCGCCGGGGGCCGGCCTTCAGGTAGGAGGGCAGCACGGCCGGCACGACTCCCGGGGACTCGTGGACAGCCGTGCGGGCGAACGCGGCGAGGAGCGGCGGCATCCGCCGGAGGCGGGGCGGGAACGTGGGAGCCAGCAGGACGAGAGCCCGGACCCGCTCGGGCACGCGTACGGCCGCGCGCAGCGCCACCTGGGCGCCGGTGGAGTGCCCGGCGAGGACCACCGGTGCCCGCGGGACGGTCGCCAGCCACCGGGCCACGGTGTCCGCGAGCGGCCCCAGCGTCTCCGGACAGGCCTGCCCGGAGGGATCGCCGAACCCCGGCACGTCCAGCAGACGCACCGGCCCGGAGCGCGCACAGCGTTCCAGGGTGCGCAGCAGGTATCCGGGTGCTCCCAGGCCCGGCAGCATCACCACCGCGGTGCCCTGTCCGTCCAGGCAGGGTGTTCCCAGGCTGCGCACCGTGGTCGGCCCGACGCGGTCGTGACGGACGTGCAGGGGTGATCTCCGGAGCTGTGGCATGGCCGGCGGGTACCCGGCCGCACCGGGCTCATGGACGGCGCGACGGGGCGCACGCCGAGTGCCTCCGCGGTACCCCGTCCGAGGACACGGCCGGCCGGTCCGGGGCGAGGGCGGCCGCGTCCGCGGGGTCGCCCGGCAGCCGTCGTTTGTGGTGCGTGGCGGTGGGGACCCGGCGGTTCATGAACGCCACGTCACACCGCCGCAGGCTGCGGCAGAACCGGGTCCTGTGGCTGCTGGACCTGCTGGAGCGGGAG
>NZ_JBITSF010000035.1:0-58090 GCF_044540485.1 Streptomyces sp. NPDC085946
TCGGCGACGCCAGCAGCTTTCCCACCGCCGCCCACCTGGCCTCCTACGCCGGTCTCGCCCCGGCAACCCGGCAATCCGGCACGTCGATCCACGGCAAGCACGCCCCCAGAGGCGGCAACCGGCAGCTGAAACGAGCGATGTTCCTCTCCGCGTTCGCAGCCCTCCACGATCCCGCCTCCCGGACCTACTACGACCGCTGCCGAGCCCGCGGCAAAACCCACACCCAGGCCCTCCTCCGCCTCGCCCGCCACCGCATCAGCGTCCTGTTCGCCATGCTCCGCGACGGAACCTTCTACGAGCCGAGGAGCCCCCGACTCGCTTGACGAAGGACATAGAGGCACCCCCCCGCACGGTACGGAGACTGATCGCCGAGCACGGCCGGCTCGCACGGAGCGGTGCTCGTCGGGTCACTCACCGGGGCTGATGAGGAGCAGGGCGATGTCGTCCCCCGGGGTGGGGGCGTGCCGGATGAGCGTGTCGGCCAGGGCGCCGAGATCGGTCGGGTCCGCGTGCTCCACGAGTCCCGCCAGGGCGGCGGTGGCGTCGTCGAAGTCGACTCCGGGGGCTTCGACGAGTCCGTCGGTGTAGAGCACGAGCACGCAGCCCGGGGGCAGGGGGAAATCCAGCGTCGGGTACCGGGTGTCCGGATCGATGCCGAGGAGGAGGCCGGGCGGGACGCGGAGCAGTCCGGTGCGTCCGTCCGGCTGGCGCAGCAGGGGCGGCGGGTGTCCGGCGGTGGCCAGGCAGGCGCGCCGGTGGGCGAGGTCGAGGTGGACGTAGAGGCAGCTGGTGAACAGGCCGGGATCGAGGTCGGTGAGCAGGCGGTTGGTGCCGGCCAGGACGCGGTCGGGGGGCGCGCCGACGGTGGCGTGGGCGTGGACGGCGGTGCGGACCTGCCCCATGAGGGCGGCGGCGTCCACGTTGTGGCCCTGCACGTCACCGATGGCGGCGGCCGCGGTGTGCCGGTCGAGGCGGATGAGGTCATAGAAGTCGCCGCCGATCCCCAGGCCGCGGGCGGCGGGCAGGTAGCGGGCGGCGACCTTCAGCCCGGGAACGAGGGGCAGGCTGTGGGGCAGCAGGGCGGACTGCAGGCGGTGGGCGAGGTCGTGCTTGCTGTCGTAGAGGCGGGCACGGTCCAGTGCCTGGCCGACCAGGCCGGCCAGGGAGGTGAGAATGGCGCGTTCACCGGGCGGGAAGGCGTGGGGCCGGCGATAGGAGATGAGGAGGGAGCCGATGGGGCGGCCCGAGGCGATCAGCGGCAGGAAGGCCCATGCGGCCATCCCGTCCTCGTGCACGGTGGACGGGTAGTCGCGCTGGAGATCGGCGAGCGTCGCGAAGAAACCCGGGACGCCGGTGGTCAGGACCCTGGTGCCGGGGATGTCGGCGCTCAGGGGGAGGGCGTCGAAGCGTTCCATGACCTCGGTGCGGTGGCCGCGGTGACCGAGGATCTTCAGGCGGCCGTCCTCGGAGGTCATCAGCACCATGCCCTGCGCACCGAGGGCGGGCAGCAACTGGTCCGCGGTCTGGTCGACCACATCCTGCACACCGACGGCCTCGGTCAGGGTGGCGGCCAGGTGCATCAGCTGGTACAGCAGGACGGCGCGGCTGGGACCCGCGGCCGACCCGGCCGACGACGCGGGAGCGCCCTCGGCGGGGTCGGCGCCCACGATGCGGACGCTGATGCCGGAAGGGTCCGGGTACAGCTCGAAGGACAGCCATGTGTCCGGGGGGCGCAGGACGGTGAAGGACTGGGGTCCGCGGCTGACCAACGCGGCCCGGTAGCGGTCCTCGACCTCGGGGACGTCCATCCACGGCAGCGCCTCCCAGGGCAGGGCACCCACCAGGTCGGCCGGATCGGCACCGAGAAGGTCGGCGGCGGCCGGTGTGACGAAGGTGATGCGACCGTTCGTGTCCAGCGCGCAGGAGCCTCCGGGCAGGCGGTCGACGAAGGCGGCGACCTCCGTCGCCGCGCCGGGTGGGACGATGCGCCCGGCCGGCAAGGGCAGGGTCCGCGGCCGGCCGGGGGACGGCAGCGGGTCGCCGCGATCCGCTGCCTGCCGCAGGAGACCGCCCAGGCTGCGGCAGCCCGCCTCGACGGCCGCACGCTCGTCGGAGCTCAGACGCGGTGGACGGGCCCCGGGCCACAGCAGCACCAACCCGCCCCGGACCTCGGCGCTCGAAGTGACCGGAGCGGCCGACAGCGCGAAGTCGTACGGCAGCACGAGCGCCGGCCGCGGATACCGGCGCGCCATCTCCTCCTGATCGGGGACCCACACCAGGCGCCGCTCGCGCACGGCATCGGCCACCGGCATCGGATCGGTCAGGGCGACCCTCCTCCAGGGAGCCGCGAACTCGTGGGGCACTCCTGCCACGACGACCAGCCACAGCGCGTCTTCGCCCGGTGACAGCGCGTACAGCAGCCCTCCGAACGCGCCGGTTTCCCGCACCACGGCGGCCATCGCGGTGTCCATCAGCCGTCCACGTGACACCGCGGCAGCAGACGGACTGGTCCGGTTCCGCCCCGTCCGATCGCGTCGAGCGGCAGCCGCCCCGCCCCGGCCCGTCGGCAGGCCGGTGCTGCGGAGTACACCGTCTCCCGGCTGCCGGACACCCCGGCACAGTGGCGTACGTCGCTCCGCACCCCGTGAGAAGGCCTGCTCATCAGCTGGATGACGATCACGTCCCGCCGTACGTCGTCGGCAGCCCGCCGACGGTACCGTGCCCGCCACACCGCCCGCCGGTGCGCCGGGCAGCGGCGGCTGCCGTGTCCGGCCGACCCCGGCAGGGCCGCATCACACCGACCACCCCGAACATCACCCATATGCGGACATTACGCCCGACGTGCCGCGTCGGCATATCGCTCCCGGAGCGGTCATGCCGTCCACGCGCGGACGGGTGACGGTCGCGGCCGGGGACGTGGGGCACGAGCCGGATCTGATCAGGGGGTTCGCCCCAGCGCTGGAGTGGGGCTCGTGTGGACGGACGGCCACGGCCGCCCTTCGAACGAAGCAGCCGGACCGGGGAGGCCGCACCGCCGAGGTCCTCGGCCCGGGCGTCGCGCCTCGTGCCCGCGGTGACACCGGCCGACGGTCCGGCGGAGGCCGCACCGGGGCGGGCGAACGGCCGCGTCACGGCACGACAGCCGCCCCGGCGACCACCTGAGCGCGGTGTCCGGGCCGTCCCTGATCGCACCCGAGGGCGGCGGGCGCCGTACCCGGACGTCGTGGTCGGTGTCGTCCGCGAAGCACGGTGGGGCTCCGCTGACCGCCCACCGGTCGAAGACGAGGGTGCGCAGGCCGACGAAGCCGGTGCCGTGACCGTCCCACCGCGGAGAGTTCTCCCCGCGGCGGTCAGCGAGGGGGCCGGGGGCGCAGCCGGTCCAGCACCTCCATGCCGCCGCGACGGCTAGGCACCCCGGCGTGCGCACGCATGCCGTCGACCGCTTGCTCCGCCACCGGCTGCGGCATCGTCCTGGGGCGGGCCTCGTCCGTGACCGCCACGGCATGGTCCTGCGCCACGGGGCGCTGCCGTCCGCCAGGATCCGGCAGCCGTACGTCTCCGCCGCCCGGGCCGCGGCGTGCCGCGGGCGCGGCAGGCGTCCGCCGGCCTCGTCCCAGGGGCCGCGGACCGGGGTGGCCACCTCCACCTGCGCCCGCGACGGCTCCGGCCGGACCTCGCCCGCCGCCACGAACGACCCCGGTCCCGCTTGCCCGGGGCGCCGCGGACCGGCTGTTCCGCATGTGCGGTTGCGGGAGGCGCGCGGTGCGGGCGTACGTCGAAGGAGTGGCCGCCCGGCGGAAGAAACCCCGCCCGGCATGACGACCGACGAGACGGAAGCCGCGCGCTGGCACGACACCCTGCGGGCGGCGGTCCGGCCGACCGGGAACCGTCCGGGTTCCCCACGGACTGGCCTCCGGCTCGGTACCACCCGTTCAGAGCCGGGGACCAGTGATCCTCCCGCCGATGACGACCGTCACTCCTGTGACTGTTCGGCAGTGCGGTAGCGGCGCGCCATGCGGGCACCGGAGCCGTTGCGCAGGTCGAGTTCCGCAGCCGCCAGCCGGGCCACGGCTTCGGGGTCGGCAAGGCCGGGCACGCACACCACCTCGCCGGCGTCCAGCCCGGCGAGGGAGGCGGTGACGACGTCGGCCGGTGGCATGCCGCCCTCGTCGTGGACCCTGGCCTCACCACTCACCGGTGCGTCCCCGGTGCCGAGGTGGAACTCGGTCGCCGTGAGCCCGGGACAGACGACCTGCACGCGGACCGGGGTGTCGGCCAGTTCGGCGGCCAGGGTCCTGGTGAAGATCACGGCGTATCCCTTGGTGCCCGCGTAGACGGCCCGCTGGGGGAGGGGGTCCGGCGGCAGGTCGCCAGCGAACGCCAACAGCGAGGCCACGTTGACGACGGCGCCCCGGCCACGCGCCAGCATGCCGGGGACCGCGGCGCGCGTGAGCGTCGTGAGGGCCACGACATTCACATCCAGCACCTTGTCCAGGAGGGCCGGATCGACCTGGGCGAACGGTCCGTAACCGTTGATGCCGGCATTGTTCACCAGCAGGTCCACGTCACTGCCGGAGACCCGCTCGGCGACCCGGGCCAGATCGGCCGGCCGGGCGAGGTCGGCCACCAGCGTCTCGACCGCTGCCCCGCTGTCCTCGCGCAACTGTTCCGCGAGGGCGTCGAGCCGCTCGGCGCGCCGGGCGACCAGTACCAGGTCCCAGCCGCGCTCGGCCAGCTGGGTGGCGTACTCCCTGCCGATTCCGGAGGAGGCCCCGGTCACGAGGGCCGTGCCGGGTGTCTCGGGTGAAGCCATGTGCCTGATCCTTCCGCCGCGGGACTGGCTGCCCGGCGGGTCGTGCCGGGAGCCACGCCGTGATCACCCGCCGGGTGTCCCTGTGCCCCGCGGACGAAACGCCGGGCCGGGCCGGTGATCAGGAGGCCGGCGCTGCCGCCCACGGCCGCGACACCGGGCGAGTGAGAGGGAAACATACGAGGGCGCGGTCCCCGGTGGACGGCTTGCCTGGCCTTCCCGTGCGGCGCCGGTGTCCCGGGCACCCGCCTTGCCCCCCGCCGGCTCGGCCGCGACCTCGCGGGTGGTGAGCGTGCGCAGGTGCTCGACCGGCACGAGCGTGCCCCGCGGTAAGTCCGCCGCGACCGGCGCGACAGCGACGACCCGGGGTTTCTCCGCTGTCTTCGCGACCACGGCCGTCGTGCCGCTCGCCGTCACCGCCCAACTCGACAGCCGCTCACGCAAGACACCCGGCCGGGAAACCCCCAGCCGGGCGTCTGCCCAAGGTGACGCGGTCCAGCAGCCCTTCGCCGCGCAGGTCACCCCGTTGGCGGGAACACCGGCGGGGAGCCAGACGGTTGGCCGCGCCCCGGCGTTGTCAGTGGCCCCTCGTAGCATGAGGTCATCCATCAGCCCATGCTGGCGCTGGAATGAGGCCGCCCCGTCTGGTCACGCAGGCGGGGCGCGCTGCTGCACGGGGATTGCCCCAGCCGACGGAACCGGCCCGCGCCCGCCATGACAGGATCTCCCCTCCGGACAACAACGCCTTGAGGGAACCATGCGCACCCGCACCACCACCGCCGTCCTCGCCGCCGCCCTGCTCACGCTCACGGGATGCACGTCGACCGACGGCGGCGACACCGCCGCCCCCGCCCCGAGTGCGCCGGTCACCAGCAGCAAGCCGAGCAGTGAGCCCAGCGCCGAACCGACGGCCGGCGACACCGCCGACCTGGAGGCCGCGGTCAAGGCGTACACGGACGCCTACTTCGCCGCCGAGGCCGGCACCGCGCACCGCATGCTGTCCGAGCGCTGCAAGAAGGAGATCAACCCGCTCGTCTACGGGACGGTGCTGAAGCAGGCGAAGAAGGACTACGGTCCGGACCATCCGGCGACCGACGTGCGGGCCGAGGTGTCCGGAGACCTGGCGCGCGTCTCGTACAAGGTGAAGGGCCTGCCGAAGCTGGACCAGGAACGGCAGCCGTGGGCGCGGGAAGGCGGCACCTGGAAGTACGACGCCTGCTGACCTGACCCCGCGCTCCGCCTGCGGTGGCCCGGCGGGCACTTGACGGTCCGTCGGCACTCACACGGACGACCTTGCCGTCACGGGTGCCGGCCGGGCGGAGCGCTCGCCGGCGATCTTCTTGAGCCGGGCGGCCGCGGTCATGGCGTTGGACCGGCCCGCTTGGAAGACCGGGCGCCTGATGGCCTCGGACAGCTCCTCCCTGCCTCGCCCAGGCGGTACGGCAGTTGTTCGCCGCGGTACAGGGCGGCCGGCACGCTGACCGTGATCAGGCTGCGGTCCCGCGCCGACAGCCCAGGACGTTCCCCTGCGTCTGCCGGGAGGGCATGTGCGGGCGGCGCCGCTACCCGGTGAACGGCTTCGGCCTGGCCCCTCGACCTCACCGGTCCAGGTCGCTTCACACGACGTCATCCGGACACGGCGCCGACTCCGGAGACAGAAGCTAGCCGCAAGCCTGGAGGACGGGCTTGTCAGAGGTGATGCTGCCTTCACTGAGCAGGGTGATCACTTGCACGATGACATCCACCGGGGCATCGACCGCGTCGTTCAGTACGTTGCCGGACAGGATGTTGGTGCCCGGGAACCACTGGTGGATCACGCAGGGTGCTTTCTCAGGGGAGGGCAGGGGCGCGTCTGCGCCGCCGCACTGGTTGAGGGCGGAGCCGAGGGGGAGGCCGGCGAGGTTGCCGTCCGCGGCGCCGGTGCCGTGGGTGGTGGCTCCGGTGGCGTGGGCGCCGGTGTGGTGGTTGGCACAGGAGGTGCCGAAGGCGGGAGACAGGAAGTCGCCCACTCCTCCGGCGCTGGCCGGTGTCGTGGTGACCAGTACCGTTCCGGCGGCTGCCGCGGTGAGCCCCCATGCGGTGGCTGTGGTGCGCATGCTCATGCCTGGGGAACGATCACTGGCCGTGTCAGGACACGTCCGACCGCTTCCCCGCCAATAGTCGTACGGAATCGCGGGCCAAAGCCCGTCCGAGGCCGGCGCTGGATCTCGTCGGCGGCTGGTTCGCTCCGGCCGATGGCTGCGGGGAAGGAGGGCCCGGGTTGCCGCCGGGAGGTCGAGGATGACGTTCAGGCAGCGAGGGATCGTCATGGGCTTGGCCGGGGTGCGGGGCAGGGAGGGCGGTGGCCGGAAGGGTGTCGCGTACGGCAGGGGGGTCGGGCTGCTGGCGCACCTCATCCGGGGTGCCGGTGGTGGCGCCGGTACCAGAGGGCGCCGACCGCAGCGGATGCCGTGGCCAGGGTGATGCCGAGGACCGGCCAGCGGCTGTCGGCGATGCGCAGGCTCGTCAGGAAGGTCACGGCGGTCAGGCCGAGGGGCACGAGGAGGGAGAGGAGCGCGCGGAGGGCGGCCGCCACTGTTTCCGGTTCGGGGCGGAAGGTGCGGTGGCGCGGGGCGGGCGGGGTGTCGGTGAAGTAGTAGGCCAGGACGCGGTCTGCCAGTGTGACGATCGCCGGACTCGTCATCCTCGCCAACTTCCTCTCCATGCCCTACTACCCGGTGTGGTCGGTCGTGATGATCACGATCTCGGGCTTCATCATCTGGGCCCTGTGCGTGGTCGAGCCCGGCAACCTCTCCGACCTGTCCGGAGAGCGCACACCGCGCGACAGGTGACGCGCGGCCCCGGCACGGCGCGCGGGGCGCGGGAGGGCGAAGCCGGTACGTGCCCGGGAACGTGACAACGAAGGCCTGCACGGGCGCTGTCACGTTGCCGGGTACGTGCGTGTCCGGCGGCGTGTCGGGGTGGCGTGCGAGCACGGGCAGCCAGACGTGCGAAGTCGCTTGAATTCCCCCACCCGACGTGCGGTGGATGAGGTGCCGAGGCGACGGCGACGGATCGCGGCGACTTGGTCAACGAGCAAAGCAGGTCGGCTCGTTCCGTGCTGCGCCGGTTTTTGAGAGGGGGTTCACCGGAGTGAGAGAGTGAGCCCATGGCGAACACCTCCAAGTACCTGGAACCGGCCGACGCGCCGGCCGATGCGATCCGGAGGGGGTGCGCACCTGGCGACCGGTTCCCCACCGTGGTCGAGCCGGCCGAGGCGCACGGCGTTGCCCCCGACACGGCCGGCCGGGCCGTACAGGTGCTCAAGGAACGCGGTCTTCCTGCGGGGAAGGCCGGCGGCACCACCCGAGTACGCGTGCGGCCCACGCACCACGTCAGGCGGAACACCCGCCATCGGGCGGAGAAGGACCTCGTTCGAGGGCCGCAAGAGGTGCGACTGCCGACGGTGGTCCGTGCAGAACTCCGATACGTCGCGTCCTCGAAGCGGTGGTCATGAATCGAGTCATCAGCGTGGTGACGCCCGTCTATGACGGGGGAGCCACCTATCTGCTGGAGACGTACGAGTCCGTGCGAGAGGAACGCGAGCGCCTGCCGGACGGGTGGGACCTGCAGTGGCTCGTCCAGGAGGACGGCACTACGGGCAAGCCCCTCGGTCGCCTGCCGGCCGAGCCATGGATCTCCCCGGGAACGGCAGGCAAGGGTGGCGCTGCCGTAGCACGTACGATGGCCCTCCCACGAGCGACGGGCGAACTCGTACGCACCCTGGACGCGGATGACCTGCTCACCCCGGGCGCGCTGGTTCGTGATATCGCCGCCATGGAGAGTCACCCCGAAATGGGGTGGTGCATCTCTGCGGGGCTGGACTTATTGCCCGACGGATCGACCAAGCCCGGCCCTTACGATCCCCCTGAGGGCCCTCTCACGTACAAAACGCTGCTGGCTGCTTACGACGACGATCATTTCCCGGTCGTGGCCGCGCATTTGACCGCACGAACCCCCTTACTGCTGGCAGTTGGCGGATGGCCGGCCCTGCCGGCCTGGGAAACGATTGCCGCGGTGCTTCTGTGCGCCGCCGTCTCCGACGGCTGGATGATTGCGGCTCCCGGCGGTTTTTACCGTAAACACCCTGCTCAGACCACTGCGCAAGCTGCTTATGCCGACGTCGCCGACGCGAGTGAACTTCGGACCATCGTCCGAGCACAGGCAGAGGCATTACACGCCACCGGCTGGCGTTGGTCGTAGCTGAGAAGTACGAACTCCCTGAGTCAACGCGGCGGATGAACGCCATGACGTAGAAAAAGCGAAGCGGCCTCGTCGTCACAGCGGGGCCGCTTCGGGGCCGGGTCCTGCTGGTCGCCGCGTAATCGATGCCGACACCCTGCTCGTCATGGCGGCACCGCCACGACAGGGACGGAAAGCCAGGTCGCTCCCGGGTTGTCTCGGGAAGGTCTGATGCCCAGGTGGTGAACTGGGCACAGACAAGCGACTGCTGGTTCGAGGTCGATCGCGTTCCTGAGCCCTTGGAGCGGGCGGAGCGCCAAGACGACGCCGAAGCGTGGAGGGAGCCGGGCTGCCGGCTCGTCCTGGAACACGACCTCGTGTCCCCGGCGAGCTTCGCCGCCTCGCCGCTTTGCCGCGCCTGGTGCGCCTCGCGTCACGCAGCGCGGAGGAGGGCGACTTGCTGTACTACCCGGTGGTGGCCTTCACGTTGTCGAACGGCGTGGAGATCGAGGCGGAGGGGGAAGGCAGGTCCCACCCGCCTCACGGCACGCAGGAGGGCGACCGCACCGAGGTCGTCTATGACCCGGCGGTGCCGAGCAGCATTGCCCTGCCCTCCCTTCTGCCGGGCGGGCTCGAGGTACGAGAAATCCTCGCGTGGTGCGTGGCGTCGGTCGCTGTGGGGCTCATGACTTATCAGATAGTCGTCGACACTTTCCGACAACGGCCAATGCTGTGCCAGGCGTCGCGGTGGGCGATCGCGGAGACGATGCCGCGATCGCGGACCTGGTCCCGGACGGCGCAGCGGACGATCATTTCGGTTCGGTGGCCGGGGGTCGTCGTCGGGTGGCGGCGGGGCCGGAAGCGGGGCGAGATGCCGCTGAACGCGGCCAGGGACCGCTGTGCTCCGTGCCGCGTTGCCACCTCACGCCGGCCCGTCCGAGGGAGGAACGGACGACGGCACGGCATCGTAATCGGCGGCGGCGGTGGAAACGGGAGGCGCCCCCATCGGGGGACTTCGGCCGGCCCGGTGGATGCGGAAAGGCCCGGTCCCTTCCCACGGTGGCGAGTGGTGGGTCGGAAGTCCTAGGTCGGTTACGTCTCCAGCCCGTTACACCGCCCTGGCGTCCTGCCTACTGTCCCTGCCATGGATACGACAGGAATCCTGGACGAGGCGCTCGAGCGCCTGCACACATCGGGGCCCGAGCGGCTCGGACGGCTCACCAATCACGCGCCGATGGCCGTCGAGGCCCTCGCTGCTCGCGGACAGGCACATGCGGTGCACCGCTGGCTCGACCTGTACGCACGCAAGCTCGAGGAGTTCCCGTCCCGTGTCGAGCCGGTCACGGACGACAACTGGCTTTCCGCGCTCGGTGATCCGCGACGCGCGGCCGACTGGATCGGCTACTTCGAGTGCCGGATCACCGAGCGTCCGTGGCGCGAGGTGCTCACCCAGTGGTGGCCCCGTCTCCTGCCCGGCATGTACGGCGGCTCGACGCATCCGGTGATCCGGGTGGGCCACGCCGTCCGCATGCTTCTGTCCGGCGAGACCACCGGACCTCGTCTGGCCGAACTCGCCCACGGTCTCGGCTACTGGGCCGCACGCCACCGGCCCGTCACGGCCCTTGCCCCGCTGCCCGGCGCCGACAGCGCAGCCGCCGCTCTCGACACGGTGCCGCCCATCGCCCTCCAGGACGGCGGCTTCTCCGCCCGGCTCGAACGTGTCATCGCCCTGCCGGCGTGGGCGGCCACGGTGACGGAACCGAGCGACGCGTACCGCCACCTCGCCGAACTGGTGCGGGCGGCAACACACCGGTACGCCACCCACGGCCACGGCGAGGAAACGATGCTGGTCCACGCGGCCACAGCTCCCAACGCTGTCCTGCGCACCCTGCCCGCGCTCCCACCCGCCCTGTGGCCGTCGAGCCTGCGGGCAGCCTGGACGGCCTCCGCGGCGGTGACCGCGATGTACGCACCGGCCACCTCGGTCGCATACACCCCGCCCGGTACTTTCACCCCCGAAGAGGTTTTTGAACGGGCCTTGGCGCACGGCGATGAACACGTCATCAAGCTGACGGACACAGCCCTCGACGTCGGCGATGAACCGGCCCTTGCGGCGGCTTTGCGCTCCATGGAGCTGAGCACCCCGCTGGGATGAACCTCCGCCAGCTTGAAACCGCAGGTCATGGGGCTGTTCGACCGATACGCGAGGTGCTCGCGCTGATCGTGGACGGCAGTCTGCGGAGCAGACCATCCGGCGGGGTGTCCCAGAGGGCAGGCGGATCAAGCGTCGGGACAAGGTGAAGGCGGTTCGGGGTAACGATCGGGCAGGGTGGGGAGATGCCTGAGTCGCCCTTGCCCGGAGGCTTCGTCAACGCGGTTGTTCGTGTCGGGGACACGGTGCGCCGTCCGGCCTCGGCTCGTCCGAAGTTCATGGGTGACCTGCTGAGGTTGCTCGAAGACAGTGGACGGAGCGGCGCTCCGCGGTATCTCGGTGTGGACGACGAGGGCCGTGAAGTCCTCAGTTACCTCAAGGGGCATGCGGCGTGGGAGCCGCGACAACCTGCTGCTGTGTCGTCCGACGAGAGTCTGGTGACGGTCGCCCGGCTCGTGCGTGAGTTCCACGACCTGACGGCCGGCACCCCGCCGGCCGGAGACCAGGAGGTCGTGTGCCACAACGATCTATCACCCAAGAACATCGAGGCGCGCTGGAACACTCAGTGCGGTGAGCGCGTGGGCAACGGCCGCAGTCGGTCCGCTGGTTCCTTCCCCCTGACAGCCGGACGGCCGGACGGCTTTCCACGATCCGACGCCTGCTGGATCCCGACCTGCTGGACTCGCCCGGCGGCATCACTGCCTTCACCGTCCGCTTCGCGCGCGCCGTCGAGCCGCCGCAGCACGCCGACAGCGCGATCGTCCTGGTCATCGACCTCGTCCAGTTCACCGAGTGCGCGATGGTCGACGAGGCGCAGAAGCCGGGGACCGGCATGTCAGAGGCGGCCAGTAGCCTCGGGCACCATGGGCATTCAGATCGATGTCGTAGTGGGTCACCCGGTCAACGACGAGATGGAGAGGGTGCTCGGATGGGCCGAGGCGGTCGGCGAGCCCGTCACGGTCACATTCATGTGGGAGGGGCGTGAAGAGGCCGAACGCGCGGTGCTGGTGCCCGCGGCCACACTGGCGCTCTGGGAATACTGGGCCCCCACCGCCTACCCGACGAGTAGCACCGGGGAGGACAACCGGGCCGTAGCGGAGCAGCCGGAACTGGCCCACCCGGCGGAGTTCGGCGCGTTCACGCTCTTTCGCCGCCGCGCAGGAGGGCGCACGGCGGTCGCCCGCGAAGGCGTGGTGGTCGCCGAACTACTGAACCCCGACGAGGCGCACTGGCTCCAGGAGAAGGCCCGTGAGGTCCGCCAGGGCTTCATGGATCCGAGGCAGAAGGCGGCGTTCGAGGAGTTCCTCGCCCGGCAGACACCCCCTGACGAGCAGTGACGCACCGACTCGGACCGGGTGGCCTCGACCGCTTCTTGCGACGGCGTTCGGCAGCGAGTTCTGACGTCGGCGTCCGGTCGAGGGCTACGCGGTAGCTGCAGGCCGGGCACCCTGAACAACAGCTTCGTCGGCGACCGTGAGCAGGAGACGAAGCTGTGTCACTTCGACCGGCTTGGACGCCTTACCAGACCGACCGGCCACGCGGGCCCGGAAGAGCGGAACGACGTCGGGCGCGCCGGTTGCGGGCCATGCTGCTCCCAGCGACGAGAGCGGGGGAACGTGCAGGCAATTCTGGCGGGGGCCGTACTTCTGGTGTGTCTGAGCACGCCGCTGATGGGAGGGATGCAGCCGCCGAGGCTGAGGTCGCAGCGGTCGATCCCCGAGTACTCGGTAGGGGCGCCGTTGGCGGTAGGGCTCGGCTCCTGGGCGATGTGGGTGCTGATGTTTCCGGTGCTCCGTGTCGGCTTCACCGGCACCAGGAACACCTGGATATGCGTGGGCCTGCTCCTGGTGTGCGTACTGGTCGCCCGGCCGATGGTCCGGATGGCGGCGCCCGCGCGGCTCAAGGAGAACCGGTTGCTGATCGCGGTACGCGCGGTGGGCCTCTGCTGCGTCGTGGCGGCCGTCATGGCACCGCTGGAAGCAGAGGTCGACAAGCAGCCCATGGCCGGGATGACCGTGATGTACGCGGTGACCGCCGCCGCACTGGGGCTGACGCGGATCGTGGATCATGGCTACTTCCCGCTGGTCCTGCTGTGGACGGCGTTGTGGAAGGCGCTCCTGGCCGCCGTGACCGGGTACTGGATCCACCGCACCGGCGGCACCCTCGTCCTCGACCAGGACGACGCCACCCCCGGGACGCTGCTGCTCGCCGTCCTGTGGTGGTCGTTGACGGGGCTGTCCGCCGGCTGCGCGGCGGCCGCGGCCGTCCGCTTGGTGCGCTGGTTGAGGACCGGACCGCCGGCCCGTCCCGCGCCCCCCGGTGTGACCTCCTGGCCACCGGCCGCCGGCGATGTGTGGACGGCCGAACTCACCCACGACGACAACACCTACAAGGAGCGTCCGGTGGTCGTGCTGGAACGCACCCCGGGCTTCGTCCGCGTGCTCGGCATCACCAGCGTCGACAAGTCCGACCGGCCGCGCGGCTACCTGAAGCTCCGCCTGTCCGAGTGGGAGGGCGTCCTGAAGAAGGACGGCTGGCTGAACCTGGAGATCGCGCACGTCCCGTACTGCGACTTCCTGTGGCGGCGAGGGGAGTGCCCGGACCGGGTGTGGGACGTGCTCTGCACGAAGGCCGACGTGCGGGAGCGGTCCGCGAAGGCAGGACCGCCCCCGGGTTTCACCTTCCGGCACCGGCTGTGGTCAGCGATGAACGCGCACGTCGGCCGTGACGCGCGCACGGTCCGCGCCGACGGCCGAGGGCGCCGGGTGTGGACACGGGAGAAGGTCTGACCCGTACCGCCGCCGGACCGCATGACACCGGGGGAGAGGCCGGCTCCCGGGACGATGCAGGAAGGTGCTCGAGCACCGTCACGACGTTTCGACGGCTGCCTCGCCGGCGCCGGCCTCCTCCGTGATCCCTCCTGACGGCATCACGTGTTCACCGAAGGAAACCGGCGCGTCACCGTTCCGATGAGGCCCCGGGACGCTCACCGGGCGGGCTCACCTGCAAGATTCACTTTGCCGGGGAGGAGGGCGGGTGCCGCCCGCCTGGGTCTGTGATCACGTCCGGCCACCGGGGGACGTGCGGCGGATGACCTCCGTGTCGGAGGAAATCCGCGTGCCCCGGCAGGCGGGTGGGCGACCGCGCCCCTGCCCCGGCCGTGTCGGGGGCGATAAGGCGTACTCGTCACACCCCGACCGGCGTCACCTGCGCAGGTACCGGATCAAGCACACGTCCCCGAGTCGAAAGACCAGCGGGCCGACCGCCAGCGCCACGGCAGCCGGGGGAGGGGGGCGGCCGCCCCACCGGGTTCGACAAGACGGCCTACCGACGCCGCAACGAAGTCGAGCGGACCATCAACCGGCTCAGGAATCTCCGAGCGATCGCCACGCGCTGTGGCCTCATCCGCTCGGGACTGGATCCACCTACCGCAGGGCCCGGGTGAACACGCGGTCCAGGGCGGAGCGGCGGAGGCAGGCACAGACCGTCCGCCAGGACCCGTGGGATTCGGGCAGACCTCGTCGTCCTCGCCGGACCGGACGGTGACCTCTTCCACGTCGCGGATCTCAGCCGTGCGCCCAGCGGGTCCTGGCGAGGGAAGCGGTGCTATACGGCCCGCACCGGCGCGAGCCTGAGCAGCAGGCCGGTGAGCTCGGCCGGCATGGTGATCATGCAGTCATGTCCCGTCGGCAGCTCCCACACCTGCGCGGGGGAGCCGTTGGGCTGCACCGCGGGGACGGGCCGCCTGGCGAAGCCCTCCGGTACGCCGGCGACGCAGTGGATGTGGGTCCGCGGGACCGCGCGTGCCGCCGGGTTGTCCAGCCGGACCGGTTGCTGGAGGCAGCGCACCGGATGGTCCGACATCATCGTGCGCACCCAGGCGATGTCCGCCGGGTCGGTGAGCCCGAACAGGCCCGCCGGCGGCGGCAGCTCGGGCAGCGGCGGCACCCGCCAGCCACTTCCGGACTCCAGGGCCTGATCGATCAGACGCTGGGTCACGGGCATGACGTCGACCGCGCTCTCGCCGTCCAGCGGGACCATCGCGTCGAGGTAGACCAGGTGCGCGATACGCTCCGGGATCCGGTTGGCGACCGACGAGATCACCAGCCCGGCATAGCTGTGCCCCACCAGCACCACCTCGGTGAGGTCCTCTCCGAGGATCAGCTCGACCACGTCGTCGACATGCGTGTCGAGCCCCACCTCGGGGCCGAGCAGATGAGCCTTGTCGCCGTACCCGGTCAGCGACGGCGCGAACACCTGGTGTCCGGCCGAGGCCAGCATCGGGACCACCCGGTCCCAGGCCCGTCCGCTGTGCCAGGCACCGTGCACGAGTAGATAGGTCGACATGGATGTGCTCCTCGCTGTGCTGAATCGCCGCCAGGGCCGCTTCGGCCGCTGATCACGGTGCCGTCCGGTTCCCGGCCGGGCCAGAGCCCCCGCGATCCTGGGGGTGACAGGACCAGGCAACGCCCCGGACCAGCGCCCTACAGTGGGCGGATGACCGACAGACCGAATCTGCTGGGTGACTACGTGCGTGCTCGCCGCGAGCTCGTCACCCCCGAAGAGGTCGGCATCCCCGTGGTCGGCATCCGGCGCGTGCCGGGGCTGCGCCGGGAAGAGGTCGCGATGCTCGCCGGTATCAGCGCCGACTACTACCTGCGCCTGGAACAGGGCCGGGACCGCAACCCGTCCGTGCAGGTCCTGGAGTCGCTCGCCCGCGTGCTGCGGCTCGACGACGACGAGACGGCCTACCTGTTGCGGCTCGGCGTCGCCCGGCCCCGCCGGCGGTCCCGCCGCCGGGAGACCGTCCCCGCGGGCATCGCCCAGCTCGTCGCCACGCTCCCGCTGCCCGCGGTGGTCCAGGACCGCCACTTCGACGTCCTCGCCTCGAATCCCCTGGCCACCGCCCTGTCACCGCGTCTGGCGGTGGGGGTCAACCGTCTGCGGGCCCTGTTCCTCGACCCCGCGGAGCGGGCTCTGCACCCGGACTGGGAGGAGACCACCGAGGGCGCGGTCGCCGTCTTCCGTGAGGCGGTCGGCACCGACACCGACGATCCCCGGTTCGCCGAGCTGATCGGCGAACTCTCCCTGTCCAGCCCCCGCTTCAGCCGGCTCTGGGCCCGCCACGACGTACAGGTCTGCGAGGGCGCGCCGATACGCCTGGCCCACCCCCGGACCGGCGACCTGCGCTTGAACCGGGAGAAACTGGACATCGGTGGTGCGGCGGGCCAGGTGCTCGTCGTGCTCCATCCGGACCCCGGTACCGACAGCGCCGACAAGCTGGCCCTCCTCGCCTCCGCCATCCGGACACCGACGGAAGCCGGTCACGAAGGGTCCGTCCGCCGGCCGGTGCGCGGCGGCGCCCGGTAGGGCCTGCTGCGAGAGCGGGTCTTCCTCGATGAGGGCATCGTCCAGGCGCCATAGGCCACAGGTCGTCGCGCCTGCGCGCCGCTGCCCGGGCTTGGCGCGCCAGCGGCGCACCGTCTGGCAGGAGACGATCCCGCGCGCGAGCATGAGCTCCTCGACGCACGTGAGTCCCGCCCGCAGCTGATCCCACTGCTCGAGCGGATCAGGGTGAAGCGCCCGGACGGCGGCCGTCCACGCGCTCGCCCCTGCCACCTGGGCGGTGACAAGGCATACGGCTCGCGCCAGAACCGTCGCCCCCCGCGCCGCCGCCGGATCAAGCACACCATCCCCGAGCCGAGGGACCAGCGTGCCAGCCGCCAGCGCCGCGGCAGCAACGGTGGCCGGCCCGTGAGCTCCGACAAGGAGAAGTACAGGCGCCGCAACGAGGTCGAGCGCACGATCAACCGGCTCAAGCACTCCCGGGCCGCGGCCACGCGCTACGGCAGGAGAGCCTTCGTCTGCACCGGTACCGTGACCGCCTCAACGATCCGCCTCCGGCTCAGGCCCTGAAACAGCGACGTGTATGTCCCCGCCCTGAGTTCAGTAGTGCCCGAGCATTTCATCGGCCGGAATGCAGTCGCTCATGGTGTTGGCCCAGTCGTTGGGCCTACCGAAGACCGGCCGCGTCAGCAGCACATCACCCGCTCGCTGCGCGCGCGGCATGATGCCCAGGTCCTGGGAGCCGATGTCGCCGCCGGGTGTGATCTCGACGGTCCTGTCCGTGCTCTCCAGGTAGGTGGTGAGCTCATCCGAAAGGACGGAAGGAGGCCGGCCGACCAGACGTATCCCCTCCCACGTGATCTGGGGGCCGGTCAGGGCGTCGACCGCGATGCAGGTCAATCCCATCGGGCCGACGTAGTAGGCCACCACGTCCGCGCGGTGGAACGGGGCATCCACTGCGCGGAAGCTCGTGCGCACCTGCTTGAACGGGCCGAACTTGCCGAGTTCTGCAACGGCGTCGGATGTGAAGCCGCACGTCAGCATTGCGCTGGTCGCCTCCTCGACGCTCATACCGAACCGCAGCGGGCCGACACGCTCCAGCGGCGCATAGTCCCATTGCTCCCGCTCCGATTCGGCCACCACAGCCCATGGGTCCGGCCACACGTCAAGCAGCCCCTTCCGGCGATCACGTCGATACGGCGCCGATGACTCTAATCCCGGGACGCCTCCATGATCCGCCGGGCAGCAGCGTGCCATCGTCGAGCAGCAGCACGTCGCCATCGGCGGGAACCGCGCTGACGGATCCGGCCGGACCCGACTCCTTGCCGTCCTCCGGCGCGCCGATGCGTCGCAGCCTGCGGCCGTCGCCGGCGTTCCACACGGTGGCGGCCGCGTTGTGTTCGCCGAGGGTCGTCACCTTGTGGCCGTCGGGACTCAGGGCGAAATCCCATGGAGCGTCGGAGGGCGGCTCGATGGTGTTCACCTGGCGGTGCCGGACCGTGTCTCGTACGGTGACGCGAGGGGAGTTCCCCACGGGGGCGTGCCCCGTGAAAAAGGCCAGGCGGCGTCCGCCCGCGCTCAGCACCGCGTCGGCGTGCTCGCGTGACGTCACGTGTCGGCGGGGCTGCCCGCGCGGTATGCCGCCCGTACGGCTGACCGTGCGAGAAAGACGGGTGCCGGCCGCTGCCGGGCAGCCTGTGCTGTCCGGGAGCGGGTACCCGTGCGGTGCCTGAGGACCGGCATCACCTGAGCGGCCACGAAGGAGTCCCGAAGTGGCACACCTGCCCATGGGGTGCACCACCGCACCTGCCCGCCGAGAGGGTCCAGGATGTGACTGAGAGCAGCGCGTCGCTGGTGCGGCTGATGCAGGCCAGCCACACGGCCACGCTCGAACAGCTTCCGGGGATGATCGCCGAGCACGCCGCCATGGCGGGCATGCACGACGTGGCGATCTTCGTGGTGGACATCCGGGAGACGGTGCTGCGCCGGCTCACCGGGCAGGGGCAGGGCGCCGGGGAGGGCGGGCAGGAGTTCACCGTTTCGGGCAGTCTGCCCGGCCAGGCTTATCAGCGCGTAGAACTGCTCCGCGAACCGGAACAGAGCGGAGCGGGTGATCGTCCGGGCGGGCGGCGGTGGTGGGTGGCCGTCACCGACGGCGTGGAGCGCCTGGGCGTGCTGCGGGCCGACACCGACACCGACGACGAACCCATCCGCCAGGCCCTGCGCGATCTGGCGTCCATGACGGCCCTGCTGCTCCTGAGCAAGCGGTCCTTCAGCGACTCCTACGCGCGTCTGGTACGCACCGAGCCGATGAACGTGGCCGCGGAGCTGCAGTGGAACCTCACCCCGCCGCCCGCCTACGCCGGCCACGACGCCACCGTCGGGGCGGTGATGGAGCCCGCCTACCAGGTCGGAGGGGACGCCTTCGACTACGCGGTGGCCGGCAGCACCCTCCACCTGGGCGTCTTCGACGCCATGGGGCACGACACCACCGCCGGGATCACCGCCAACGTCGCCGTGGCCGCCTGCCGCAACGCCCGCCGCCAGGGCGCCTCGCTGACCGAGACCAGCCGGCAGGTGGAGCAGACCCTGATCGAGCAGTTCAGCACCAGCCGCTACGTCACCGGCATTCTGGCCGACCTGGACATGGATAGCGGCCGGCTGACGTGGATCAACCGTGGCCATCATCTGCCGATCCTGATCCGCGGCAACCGCTGGATCACCGAACTGCCCTGCCCCCCGGCCGGCCCCATGGGCGCCGACCTCGGCCTGCCGGTCACCGAGGCCATCGACCAGCTCGAACCCGGCGACCGCCTGCTGCTGTACACCGACGGGATCGTCGAGGCCCGCGACTCCCACGGAGAAGAGTTCGGCCGGGACCGCTTCGTCGACTTCATCCGCCGTCACCACTCCGGCCGGCACACCCTGCACGAGACCCTGCGCCGGCTGATGGCCGCCGTGGTGGAACACCACGACGGCCGGCTCGACGACGACGCCACCGTCCTGCTCACCGAGTGGCGCGGCGGCCACCAACAGGAGCTGAACCCGTGAACCGAGGCCCACGCGGAGAGGAACGGCGATGAGCACCGACCGGCCCACCTCCCCCGACCGGCAGGACACCCTGGAGGTGCACGTCCGCTCCCTGGGCGTCGGCCGCTCCCTCGTGGTGGCCGACGGCGATGTCGACCTGCGCACCGCCCCGCAACTGGCCGGCGTCCTGCAGCCGCTGCTGCTCACCGGAGGCCACAGGGTGCTCATGGACCTGTCCGGTGTCACGTTCCTGGACTCCACCGGACTGACCTGCCTGATCACGGCCTACCGCACGGCCAGGAGAACCGGCGCCCACCTGGCACTGATCGCACCCAGCGAACGGGTACGCCACATGCTGGCGCTGACCGGCACGGACCAGGTCCTGCACAGCTATCCCTCCCTGGACACCGTCCCCGAGGAACCGGAGCTCCCCGACCCCGGACACACCGCCTAGCGGCCCGCACCACAGTGTCCTCTGCCGGCGGGCGTACACCCGTCGGCTCGGCCTGTTCCGGGAGACGCCCGTCGAACACGAGCCGCGGCGGCCGGCCGAGAATGACACCAGGAGCCACATGGACGCCCTGGCAGGGGAGCCGATGAAGAGGCTTTCGGCCCGGTCGCCGTCGGCGGGGTGATCCGTCCGTCGACCGGCGGGTGCCGGAGGGCCGGAGTCGACGGGTGACCGCGAGCGTCCGTGTCGTTCAGCCGCGCAGGCGGCCGGGGAGGTCCTGGAGCAGGTGGGCGAGCGTCTCGGCACCCTGGAGCAGTGCCTTGACCTCGGTCTTCTCGTCCGAGTCGTGCCAGTGGTCCTCGGGCAGGCCGGTGCCGTAGAACAGCACAGTGGCGTCGAGGATCTCGGCCAGGAGGGCGGCGGGGGCTCCGCCGCCGTTGCGGATGCGCAGCGCCGGGCGTCGCAGGGTCCGGCTCATGGCGTCCTCAAGTGCCGACAGCGCCGGATGGCCGGGCGGGGTGACGTAGGGGTCCTGGTTGGTGGTGGAGGTGGTCAGCTCGTACTCGAAGCCGTCCCCGATCCGCTCGGCGATCCAGTGCCGCAGCTGCTTCATGACGTCCTCGGCGCTCTGGTCGGGGACCAGGCGCAGGGTGATGTCGGCGGAGGCGACCGCCGGGATGACACCACGGGCCGGATCGTCGGGGTCGCCGCCGAGCAGGGTGACGACTTCGGCCGCGGGCCGGGTCCACACGCGTTCCAGCACGCTGTAGCCGGTCTCACCCTGCACGCTGCGGCTGCGGGTGCGCTCCAGCCACTCGTCGGTGTCGAAGGGGATCGCGGCCATGCCGTCACGTTCCTCGGCGGACGGTTCCGCGACCGTGTCGTAGAAGCCGGGCAGGGTGATCCGTCCCCGGTCGTCGTGGAGCCGGCCGGCGAGGCGGCAGATCTCGGTCAGGGGATTGGGGGCGGCGCCGGCGACGACACCGCTGTGGATGTCCCTGCGTGGTCCGCGTACCTCCAGGTGGGCGTTGACCGAGCCGCGCACACCGGTGCAGACCGCGGCTTCCTCCAGCGACCACAGCATGGTGTCCGACACGACGACCACGTCCGCGGCGAGCCGGTCGGCGTGCTCGCGCACCAGGTCGGCCAGGTGCGGTGAGCCCACCTCCTCCTCTCCTTCGATCAGGTACTTGAGCGTGACCGCGGGGGCGCTGCGGCCGGTGGCCGCCAGGTGGGCGCGCAGGGCCCAGATGTGGGCCAGCACCTGTCCCTTGGCGTCCGAGGTGCCGCGCCCGTACATCCGTCCCTGGCGCAGGGCCGGTGCGAAGGGGGCGACCTCCTGCCACTCCTGGTCCTTGACGGCGCGGACGTCGTGATGGCTGTAGACCAGGACGGTCGGTGCGTCGGGGTCCTCGGCCGGCCAGCGGGCGAACACGGTCTGCAGGCCGTCGGTGTCCCACTCCTCCACCTCGGGGAAGCCCGTCTCCAGCAGGTGGGCCTGCAGCCAGCGGGCCGAGCGCATCACGTCCCGTTCGTGGGCGGGGTCGGCGGACACGGACGGGATGCGCACCCAGGCCGCCAGGTCGTCCAGCAGCACATCGACGCGGTCGTACAGGTAGTCGTGGACGGTGGGCCCGGGGTCCTGCATCACACGTTTCCTTCGGCGTCGGCGGGCCTGCCGGTCCGGGCCCGGAAGTGCGGGGACGTCGCCTCCAGGCGGTCGCGCAGAGCGTCCCGGAGATCGTCCACTCCTTCGCCCGTGCGGGCGGACACGAAGACGGCGGCCGGGTGGAGCCGTCGCAGCGCGTTCATCTGCTCGGGGTCGGCGAGGTCCGCCTTGTTCAGCACCAGCAGTTCCGGCACCTCATCCGCGCCGATGTCGCGCAGGACCCCGCGGACGGTGGCGATGTGCTCGGCCGCCTCGGGCGAGGAGGCGTCGACGACGTGCAGGGCCAGGTCCGCCTGCGTGACCTCCTCCAGCGTCGAGCGGAAGGCGTCGACCAGCTGGTGCGGAAGGCGGCGCACGAAACCGACGGTGTCGGTGAGGGTGTACGTCAGTCCGTCAGGCGTGCGTACCTGGCGCACCAGCGGGTCGAGGGTGGCGAACAGGACGTCGGCGACCTCGGCGTCCGCGCCCGCCAGCCGGTTCAGCAGAGCCGATTTCCCGGCGTTGGTGTAACCGGTGATCGCCACGGACGGGATGCGGTCACGGGTCCGGCGCTGGCGCGTCACCTCCCGGCGACGGGCGGTGCGCCGTACCTGTTCGCGCAGTGCCCGCATGCGTCGGCGCAGGTGGCGGCGCTGGATCTCCAGCCGCATCTCGCCGCGTCCACGCACGCCGATACCCGCACCGCCGGCCACCCGGCCGCCGCCGATGCGCGACAGCTCACGGCCGTGGCCGCGCAGCCGGGGCAGCTCGTAGGCGAGCTGGGCCAGCTCCACCTGCGCCTTGCCCTCGGAGCTGCGGGCGTGCTCGCCGAAGATGTCCAGGATCAGCCCGGTGCGGTCCACCACCCGCACACCGACGCCGTCCTCCAGGCCCCGCACCTGCGCCGGGGTCAGCTCGCCGTCGGCGATCACCACATCCGCGTGCCGGGTCTCGACCAGCTCCGCGAGTTCGCGCACCTTGCCCGAGCCGAGGTACGTCGCCGGGTCCGGACGGTCGCGCACCTGCACCATGCGGTCCGCCACCCCGATGCCGTCGGTGGCGGCCAGGCGTTCCAGCTCGTCCAGGGATTCCCCGCCCGGGGAGCCGGAGCCGTTCCGGTCCGCGAGCGCGAGCAAGATCGCCTGCCACTGCCGCGGTCCCGGGTCGTCCGAGCGGGTCGCTGCCCCGGGACCCGCACCCGTCAGCCATGTGCCTGGCATGATCGTCTCCGCATCTGCCGAAGGTCGTGCGCTCCGGGCCGGTGTTCGGCGCCCCGCTGGGGAACCGACTCCTCTGTCCGCGGAAGAGTCTCCGCGCGGCCAGGAGGACGACAGGACTTCCAGGTACCCCTCGGCAGCCGTGCATGCCCGGGCACCGGCACGAAATCCGTGATCGGTTTTTACCCGTGTGCTCGTCCGATGACAGGAATCGGGACAGCGGGGCGGATTGTCCTGCTCGGTGCTCGGCCGACGCCCACAATTCCTTACGATTCCGGCGCGACAACCGCCCGGCCGACAGGAAGGCCGGCGGGCAAGCAGCCGCGTGCAATTCCTTTCACAGACGGACAGCGGCAGGTGCGGTCGAAACGGCGACGTGGCGCTGAGCAGCACCAAGGAACGCAATGCCAGAGCCACTCCCGTCCGTCCCCGCGCTGAACGACCGCGGCCTCGGCGCTTCGTGCAGCGACCAGCCGGAAACACCCGGTTACAGCCGGGCGCGGATCGAGCCGACCGTCGTGCATTTCGGAATCGGCGGCTTCCACCACGCCCGCCAGGAGGTCTCCTTCGATCAGCCGGCGGAACCGGGTTTCGTCCATCGGAGAGTTTTGGGAGTTGTCGGTGCCGGGATGAGGAGGCCCGAAATGGGCCATGTTCTCGACGCGCAGGACAATCTCCTCACCGTCGTCCGGCGCGGCGTCGACAGCAGCACAGCCGAGGTCCTCGGAAGCAGGGTCGAGCACCTGCCACCGGCCGGGGATCGCGAGACGGCGGGAACGCGCCTGGCCGACCCGCGCACACGGCTGGTGACGCTGACGATCACCACCGGCGGCTGCACCCTCCCGCTGCCCGCGGACATCCCCGGCACGAAAGCTCGGGACCTACTGCGACACGGTGCTGGAGCGCCTGCGCAACCCCGGCCGACCTCGTCGACCAGCCGCGGCCCGGCTGTGCCGCCGGGGTTCGGTCGAGATGCCTCTGGTGGCTGTCAGGGGATATGTCCGGCGACCTCGCCGACGGCACCGACAGCGTGGCCGTCATCCGCCGACACCTGGTCGACGCGTTCAGCGGAACCCGCGTCCGTCACGTTCGCGGTGGTCGCGTCCGGAGCACCGTCCTCAGTCGTCGACGCCCTCATGGGTGCGGGCGGCCAGCCGCTCGTACCGCTGCCGTGCGGCCTGCGGGGTGCCGAGTCCGAGGCCGAAGGCCACCTCGTGCCAGGTCATGCCGCGTCCTCGCGCCATCTGGAGCAGCCCGGTCTCGAGCTCGTCCAGCTCCCCGCGTGCCAGCGGTACGAGGCTCAGGGCGGCGGTGATGTCGGCGTGATCCACCTCGGCTTCGCCGTCCGCGAGCTGTGCCGCCCCGCTCAGCAGGAATGCCACAAGCCTGACGGCCTCGTGCGGCCCGAGGACGGACGGGTGAACTTGCCGGCGGCGCTGTTCGTCGGTGGCGGCGTGCCGTTCGGCGATACGCATGAGTGAGGCGTGAACCCGCTGGACGCGGGCCTCGGCGGCCTGCGGCGGGGTGAACGGGTCGGGCTGCTGCTCGGCGGTCGACATGGCAGGAGAGTAGAGCGAGAACCTCCTCGTTGTAAACGACTTATGTTGAACAAAGTGTTCACATGCTCCATGCGGGGTGGCTCCGCGGTGAGAGCGTCACATTCAGCTCCCCGTGCTTCTGAGGCCGAGAGCGGGGCTTGACTCCAGTTCCGGGACGCGGCCGCGATCGGGGTAGGGGATGTTCGCCGCCGCGCTCGATACGCCGCCCGCACAGCCGCTGAGCGCGTTCGTCGAAGGGCGCGAACCGAGCGTGCGGACCGAGGACTTCGGCATTCCGGCCGCGGTCGGCGGCGAGGACGAGGGTGAGGTGCCCGCCGGTGAGGTATGTCATCGAGGGTCCGCCGACGCTCCGCCGCCCTCACGCGTGCGGAAACTCAGCCGGTCCGGCAAGGTGGCCGGCCATCTGTCACAGGCCGGCATGGCGCAGCTCAGCGATCCTAGGAGACCGAGTCCATGACCCGCCGTTCCTCTTGTCCTGTTGAGCTTCGTGCCGTGGCCGGTCGCCGCTCTGGTTCGCGCCACGTACATCAAGCACATGGGGAGAACTCTTCCCCTCACCGTTCGCGGCCCTCGGAGGCGTTGCGCAGCTCTGCCCCGCCCACTTTGCCCCCGACAGCGCAGCCCACGGCTGACGGTGTTGTTGTCGACGCCTTCGCGACCGCGTCGCGGCTGTCGCCGCCGGCGGGCACGCCGAGGCGGGACGGGACCACGGAGGTCGGTCCACCGGCCCGGACGGTCTCCCGGCCGTTCCTGTCACCGCGACGGACGTGATCACCGCTGCGGCGGCGTCGGGCCTGCACCGGTGATTTCACGGATTCGCGCTGCCGGGAGCACCGCTTGAATCGGCATGGCTCGACTCCCGCACGATCTCCGGCGCCGGAAGCACGGGACATACCCGGGCGCCCGGCACGACGACGCGCCACCACCGCCGCGGGCGGCCGGCGCGACCAGAAGGGATCAGTCATGTCATCTCGCCCCAGTACGCGCCTGCGCCTGCTCGGCGCGGCCACCGCCGGCCTCATCGCAACAGGGGCCACCGGCGTACTCTCCGGCCCTGCCTCCGCCGCCACCCAGGTCTACAGCGAGAACTTCTCCGCCGGGCTGGGAACCTTCGTCCCCACCGGTTCGGTCAGCACCGCCACGGGGGCGGCGCGGCTGAGCGGCTCACTGCTCACCGACCCGTCCCTCACCTCCGCGCCCATCGCCCTGGCCGGCTACAGCGGCATCTCGGTGTCGTACACCCGGACGGCGTCCGGCCTCGACCTCGGTGAGGCGTTCACGGTCGCCTACTCCGTCGACGGCGGCGCGTTCACCACGCTCGAGTCCTCACGCACCGCCTCGGGCGCGGTGTCGTTCCAGCTGCCCTCGTCGGTCGACGGCCGCACCGTGCGGCTCCGCTTCTCGCTGGACGCGAGCAGCGCACTGGAGACGCTGACCGTCGACGACGTCCTCGTCCGGGCGGCGGGCGGCGGGAGCGGCGGACCGACCGATCCGCCGGGCGGAACACTGCCCCCGGTGACCGACGTGACCGCGCCCGGGCCGTACACGGTGACCATCGACACGACCGCCGGCCCCGGCGGCGACGGGTGGCTGGTGTACCCGGCGAACGCCGGCCAGAACGGCGTGAACCACCCGGTCCTCGTCTGGGGCCCCGGCGCGGGCTCCGACCCGGCCGCCTACGAGGACATGCTGCGCCAGTGGGCCTCGCACGGGTTCGTCGTCTACAGCGAGGTCTCCTCCAGCAGCGGCGACTACATGGTCGACGCCCTGGACTGGATCGAGGACCAGAACGCGAGCCCGAGCAGTCCGCTGTACCAGGACATCGACACCTCCGAGGTGGCCTTCGGCGGCCACTCCCGCGGCTCGATCGGCACCTTCGACGTGGCGGACGAGCCGCGGCTGGAGACCACGATCCACGTGGCCGGCGGCTCCTTCGACGGCAACGGGCCGGACAACCTCCGCAACCCCGCCCTCTACATCGGCGGCGACGACGACTTCGCGACCTCCAACGTGGAGCGTGACTACGTCAACACCGACGTGCCGGTGTGGTTCACCGTCCTGAACGGCACCGACCACATCGCCGCCACCCGCAACGGGCAGCACATCATCACCGCCTGGCTGCGGTGGCACCTGGCCGACGAGGAGTTCCGCCGTACGCGGGACTTCCTGAGCTCCGGCTGCACCTTCTGCGGCCTCGGCGAGACGCGGTACAAGAACTGGTGAGCGGCGGAAGGGCACCGGCGGCCACCGCCGGTGCCCTTCGGCGTTACCCCCTCACCGGCACAACGGATCCGGCCTCCTGCCGCGGGGAAGCGACCGTCGCCCGGTGCCGTCGACTCGGTTCTCCGGGCGTGATCACGACCCGCCCGCGGAACCGGTGTTCCGCCTTCTGCCTGCCGTCCTGCGCCGAACAAGCTGCTCCCCGCGCCTACGGGGGCAGGCCACTTCGGCTCGGGCTGCCGGCGGCGGAACGCGTCGTCTCCGCGCCCGAGGGGACAGCTCCGCCGACCAGGTGGTGCCGGCCCGGCAGATCGGCGGAGCGCTGCCCGCCGTGCCGCTCACCGAGGCGGAAGAAGGCGGCGACGGCCGCTGCGCCACCTGCGCCACCTGCGTCGCCGCATCGCCCCGCCCTGTCGAGGCGCACGCCTCATGACGGGCACACTCCGCCCGCCGGACCGGCCGCACCCGGGCAGCTCACGCGGCCCTTCGCCCGTGATCCCGAGCAGTGGGAAGACAGGCCCGTACACAGGGCTTGACCGAAACTCCGAGAGCGCGAGTCGGAGCAGGAGACCCCTCTGCGCTCGGAACGCGCTTCGGTTGATCAGGAATGCCATCGGTATCACCGCAGATAACGGACCGTCAGATTCCTCCTCCTCCAACCTCTTGATCGCACAGCGGCGCCACGGTTGGCGCTTCCGCTCCATGCCTGCCGCCTTCGTTCGCTCCGGTGCCCCCGGGAGCGCCGAGGTGGCCATTGCCGGACTCTCGTTCCGCAGGCGGGCGGTCCGCTGTTCGTCCGCCGGGGCGGGACGGTCCGGCTGCAGCTCAGGTCATCGAACTTCCGGTCAAGCCCCGCCCCGCCCCGGAGCGGCCCGTAGTGCGTAGGCACCAGGACAGGTGAGTGCCTGGTCCGGGTGCACCAGGCCAAGACGGCTGCGGGGGACGATGCCCGTCAGGGCGCCGCAGGGAAGTGTGGAGGGCGCGCGAGATCTCGCGCATCCCTCTTGCCTCGCAGTGTCTGGAGTGATCAGCAGGTGACGACTTTCCCTTACCCCACCGGACGGTGGGCCCTCCGGCGGCGCCGGTCCGTGGGCGGTCTGTGGCCGGAGGGCCCGGTGCCGGCCGTCGCCGCCGCCATGGCGCCGGCCGGGGAGGGAGAACACCTCCCCATGCCCGGCACCGCGTCGCAGAAGGCGTCCGACCTGAGGGACGAGCGCCGGTGAAGAGGACGCCCACGTCCGAAGCCGTGGTCTTCCCGGTCCGCCTCGGGTGGCTGTCGATCGGTGCCCTCGGCATCCTGGCACTCGCCCTCGGCACCCTGCAGTCAGTGGTGGAGCCCGCGCTCCCGCTGCTGCAACGCGAGCTGGGGGTCAGCCCTGCCGAAGGGGCCCTGATCGGCAACGCGTTACTCGTCACCGGCGCGGTCATCACCCCCGTCGCGGGCAAACTCGGCGACCGCTACGGCGGAAAGCGGGTCCTGGTCCGGCTGATGGCCGTGGTCTCGGTGGGGGGTCTGACGGCCGGCCTGGCCCCGAACCTGCCGGTGCTGCTGCTCGGTCAGGTACTGCAGGGCGTCATGGTGGGCGCGCTGCCCCTCTCCTTCATCCTGGTGCGCAAACACCTCACGACAGGAGAGGCACAGGCGGCGATCGGACTGGTCGTCGCGCTGTTCACGGGCGGCAGCATGGTGGGAACGCTGTTCGCCGGGCCGATCGCGGAAGGACTGTCCTGGCAGTGGATGTTCACACTGCCGACGATCACGATCATCGCGACGACCTTGGCCGTGGCCCGGCTGATGCCGCATGATCCGCCGGTCCCCTCACAGGACGGGATCGACTGGCCCGGCACGGCCCTGCTGAGTGGCACGCTGCTCGCGTTCATGCTCGGGCTCGCGACGGTGACGAGGGACGGCGGCGTACCGCCCTTCGCCGTCGGCGCCATCGCGCTGGTCGTGACCGCCCTGGCGACCGGGTGGGTCGTCGTCGAGCGCCGGGCGGCCTCGCCGATGGTCGATCTGCGCATGCTGGCGAAACCCGCGATGTGGAGCGCGTGCGTGCTCACCTTCGTCATCACCGCCAGTTCCGGAATGGTGCTCCTTCTCCTCCCTCAGCTGTTCGCGGTACCGGCCGACGGGTACGGCTTCGGAGCCGGCACCACCGACATCGGACTGTTCCTGCTGCCCGGCGCCATCGCCGGTGCGGTGAGCGACTCGGTCGGCGGGATCGCGGCGCGGCGTTTCGGCCCGCGTGCCGTGGTCGTCGTGGGCGGCGTCGTCACGGCGGCCACGATGATCGCCCTGGCGTCGCTGCACACCGCGGAATGGCAGCTCGTCCTCGCGAAGGTGCTCACCGCGTTCGCCGCGGGCGTCGGTACCACGGCGTTGCTCGCCGGCACCGCCACCGTCATCGAGACCAAGGACATCGGCATCGCCACCAGCCTGCTCGTGGTCACTCGCGTGATCGGCGTCGCCCTGGGCGCCCAGATCGCCGGCGCGATCCTCGACGCCGGGACCGAGCCGATGACGGGCCGGCCGGCTGAATCGGCCTTCGTCACAGGGTTCGCCGTTGCCGGCCTCGTCGCCGCGCTGTCACTGCTCGTCGTCCGCATCACGAAAGAAGGAGCCCGGGCATGACACCCACCGGTCTGTCGACGAAGGCGAGCACCACCGCGAAGCGCACGGTTCTGATCTCCGGGGCCAGCATCGCCGGACCCGCGCTGGCGTACTGGCTGCACCGGTCCGGATGCGCGGTCACCGTGGTCGAGAAGGCAGGCGCACTGCGCGACGGTGGTTACCCGATCGACATCCGCGGTACCGCGACGGAGGTGGTCCGGCGGATGGGGATACTGCCGCGACTGCGAGACGCGCACATCGACTCGCGTCGCTGCACTTTCCTCGACGCCGACGGCAGGGAAGTGGCCTCGCTCACCCCGCGTGCCGTTGCGGGCGGTGTCGAGGGACAGGACCTCGAGGTGCGTCGGGGGGACCTGGCCGCGATCCTCTACGCGATGGTCCGCGACGACGTGGAATTCCTGTTCGGCGACTCCATCGACACCCTCGACCAGTCCGGACAAGGGGTCGACGTCACTTTCCACAGCGGGAAACGGCGCACGTTCGACCTGGTGGTCGGCGCCGACGGTATGCACTCGTCCACCCGAAAGTCCCTGTTCGGCCCGGAAGAACAGTTCCACCGCTACCTCGGGTACTGCTTCGCCGTCTTCACCCTGCCGAACACCTTCGGGCTCTCCCGCGAGATCATGATGTGGAACACTCCGGGCAAAGCCGCGGCCCTCTACGCCGTCGGGGACGACGACGAGCTGTACGCCTTCCTGAACTTCCACCGACCGGAACCGCCGGTCGATGCCCTCCGGAATCCCGACGCCCAGCGGGACCTGGTCGCGGCGACTTTCGCGGGCGCGGGGTGGGAGATCCCCGGCATGGTCGAGGCCATGCGCAACGCGGACGACCTGTTCTTCGACACGGCCGGTCAGATCCGCATGCCCCACTGGTCCAGCGGCCGTGTCGCGCTCGTCGGCGACGCCGCGTACGCACCCTCGTTCCTCACCGGACAAGGCACAAGCCTCGCGCTGGTCGGTGCCTACGTGCTCGCCGACGCCCTGGCCGCGAACCGGGACCACACGGCGGCCTTCGCCGCCTACGAACGCGGCCTTCGCACGTTCGTGACCATGAATCAGGCACTGGTCGACAACGGTGCGGCCACGCTCTTCCCCACCACAGCGCGGGCCCTGGAGCAACGCAACACCAAGCTGCGTGACCTCGTCACCCTGCCCTCCGCGACAGCACAACCGGCCCACTCGACCCTGACGCTGCCCGCGTTCGCCCCGATGCCATGACCTGATGCATCAGCCGAACTCCTCCGTTACCGCTGGCCAACGGTTTGGGTGCGGGGAGCGCAGCGGGACGGCGCGGGGTGCGGGACGGCGCGGGGTGCGGGACGGTCTTGACGGACCGTCCCGCGAACGGGTGCCCACGCGCAGGCGGTGGCAAGCGGCTCACTCGACGTTCGAACTCTCGGCGTGCTGTGGCGCCTTTCGAAGGGGCGCACACCTGCTGTCCGTGATCATGGACATGGCCGAACCACCGCAGCCCGCCGTCGCCGTCCATGCGCGGTCATCGATGGCGGCCTCGGACTCGGGGTCCCTCACCACCGCCACCGAGGAACATGCCCGGTGTGGCGGCATACCACGATCACTTGGACCGCACGGATCGCCCGGTCGCCACACATGGCGGGCAAGGCCGGCCGCGCTGCAGCGGCGGGAGGTACCGAGCGCCTCGGCGACAGGACGTCGAGGCCGCGCGAAGTGAAGTGGCGGACTACGGCAGGCGGTCCGTGCCGCCGTCGGGGCCGACGTGGGCCAGGCCCGTCCGGTAGGCGATGACGACGAGCTGCGCCCGGTCGCGGGCCCCCAGCTTCGTCATGGCGCGCTGCACGTGGGCGCGGACGGTGAAAGGGCTGAGGAACATCCGCTCGGCGATCTCCTGGTTGGACAGGCCGGTCGCGACCAGAGCCACCATCTCGCGTTCGCGCGGGGTGAGGACGGCGAGCCGCTCGTGGTGGCGTGGCGGGGCTGCCTCCGGTGTGGCCAGGAAACGGGCGACCAGGGAGCGGGTGGCGGCGGGGGACAGGAGGGTGTCGCCGTCGGCGATCGTACGCACGGCGTCCGCCAGGTCCTCGGCCCCGATGCCTTTGCCGATGAAGCCGCCGGCCCCCGCGCGCAGGGCCTGGGCGACGTACTCGTCGGTCTCGTAGGTGGTGAGGATCAGGATGCGGGTGGCCCGCAGTTCCGGGTCCGCGCAGATCTCCGAGGTGGCGGTGAGCCCGTCCACCTCGGGCATGCGGATGTCCATGACCACCACGTCCGGGCGCAACTCCCGAGTGAGTCTCACCGCCTGCCTGCCGTCGGCGGCCTCGCCGACCACGGTGATGTCGTCAGTGCTGTCGAGGAGCATGCGGAAGGCACCGCGCAGCAGGGCCTGGTCGTCGGCGAGCAGTACCCTGAGCGTCACGGCGCTTCCCCGGTCTTTCCGTCGCCCGTCCGTTCGTCGCCTGTCACCGCGTCGGGCATTCGTCCCTCGATGGTTGTCGCTCCGTCGGCTCTTCGCGTCGTGTCCTTGGCGGGCGGGAGGGGCAGGTGGGCGGAGACGAGGAAACCGCCTTCCGGGCGGCTGCCCGCGGAGAGGTGTCCCCCGACCGCGGTGGCACGTTCACGCATCCCGATCAGACCGTAACCGGGCGGACGGTCCGGCACGGTGGACACACTCGGTCCCGGGGGCGCGGCCGGCGCCGTACGGGAGCCCTTCCCGTCGTCGGCGACGGTGATGGCCACGCGATCGCGGTTCCAGACGAGGCGCACCCGAGCGTGACCGGTGCCGGCGTGTTTGGTCACGTTGGTCAGGGCCTCCTGGACGATGCGGTAGGCGGTGAGGTCGACTCCCGGCGGCAGCGGCCTGGCCGTGCCCTCCTGGTGCACCGACACCTGCAGCCCTGCGCGACGAAAGGACTCCAGGAGCGCAGGAAGCCGGGACAGCCCGGGCGCCGGTTCGGCGGGCGCGGCCGCGTCCCCGGACTGACGCAGCAGACCGACCGTGGCCCGCAGGTCATCGAGCGCGCCGGCAGTGGTCTCGACGAGCTCCGCCAGGCTCTTGCGGGTCTGCTCCGGGCGGGTGTCGAAGAAGTGGGCGGCGACCGTGGCCTGCGCGTTGGCCAGGGTGATCTGATGAGCCACGAGGTCGTGCAGTTCCCGGGCGATGCGCACCCGCTCCTCGGCCACTCTCCGGCGTGCCTCGCTGTCCCGGCTCTCCTCGGCCCGCCGGGCCCGCTCCTCCACGGCCGCCAGGTAGGCCCGTCGGTTGCGCACCGAGTGACCCAGTACGCCGGCCACCGGCGGGAACACCGCCACCACCGCCATCCTGCTCGCGTCCTTCCACGAGAAGTCCCCGAACAAGGGGATGGAGGCGACCAAGGCCGCGGACGTGAGCAACACCGCGCTCGCCGCGCGCCGTTCGGTGCGCGCGGCGAGCGAGTAGGAGTAGGCGGTGATCACGGCGGGGGCCACGATGAGCGGGGTGAGCAGGAGGTGCAGGGGCGACACCAGCACGCCGGCCGCGGTCGTGGCCGCCAGAGCGGCCAGGGGTGCCCGGTGCCGCACGGGCAGCACGGCACAGGACACCAGGGCGATGACGTAGGCGGAGGCAGGCGGCGCTGACAGCGTGTCGTCGACCTGTATCACCCCGCCGAGCAGACAGAACGCGAACGCCGTGGCCGTGATCGCCGCTTCCCGTGACCACGCACCGTGTGATCGCGGACCACGGTCACCCGGTTTCGTCATGGCCGGTTCAGCCCTGACCGGCGGGGAGTTGCCGCACCGGTGTGTCGGGCCCGGTCGCGCGGGCCGGGGCACGCCTGCTCAGTGCCTCACCCTCGATATCGACATTCGGCAGCACACGGTTCAGGATACGAGGCGGCCGCCGGGCCTGGTGGCCGAGCGGTGCCAGGACCGTGGGGCGGTCGTCACCCGGACCACACAGGCGGCGACGGCGGCGGCCGGACGCTCATCGTCCAGGTGGTCGGGTTGCTCATCCCGATGAATCCGGCGAACTGATCGGGTAGGTGATGCCGAAAGCCACCGACTCACCGTCCTTGAGGACGGCCGGGTTTGCCTGCTCACCAGTGCGCTTAGCGGACAGCGACCCCGCGCTGCTCTTCAGGTCGCCCCCCGGCGCAACTGGAGATCGCACAGTCCCGGCCGCCGCCGTCCGTGAACTCCACCACGACTGTGCCGCCCGGGTCGCCTTCGGTGGTGTCTCTTTTTGCCGGCGGTGGCCCTGAAGATCTCAGGCTAGGGAGTCCGCCCACGCCCGCGGTCTTGCCCGCGCCATCCGTACCACCCGGCCGGACGCGCACCAGCCCTGACTGATCAGCCGCTGACATCGAAGCTGCGCCGATGAGGTTCCCCCGCTGTGGGGGAGGCCGGCCGCCGGTTTCCCCTGCGCGTGGTCCTCTCAAAGGTCAACTTCTTCCTGCCTGTCGAAGTTGCTGCGTGCGCGTTCGACTGCGGGCATGTTCTGTGAGGCCCAGGCCAGCAACACGTCGATGGGGCGCCGAAGGGTCTTGCCGAGGGGCGTGATCCGGTACATGACCGCGACAGGGCGGGTGGAGACGACCTCGCGCTCGATCACACCGTTGCGTTCGAGTCGCCGGAGCGTCGCGGTCAGCGACTTCTGGGTGACCTGGGGGATGGCCCGGCGCAGTTCGTTGAAGCGGCACGGGCGTTCGCAGAGTTCGTTGAGGACGCTGAGCGACCACTTGTCGAGGATCTGGTCGAGCAGTTCGCGGTGCGGGGCGTCGATGAGGAGTTCGTCGTCGGTATCCATGGCGAAACCTGGTCTCGTTGAAGTGTCCTTCTTCCACTAAGTAGCTTACGGATACCTACTTTGGAGGAGGCAGGACCATGACTGTTCAGCACTTCACGCCGGAAGGCATGCTGCAGCCGACCCCGTACCACCACGTCGCCGTGGGCACCGGGACGAAGCACGTCCACGTCAGCGGGCAGATCGCACGCCAAGCCGACGGAACTCCGGTCGCGCCCGGCGATCTGGCCGGGCAGGTCGCCCAGGCGCTGCGCAACACCTCCGTCGGGCTGGCGGGCGCGGGCGCGTCGTTCGCGGATGTGCTGCGACTGACGTTCTACGTGACCCGGTGGAGCCCGGAGAAGATCGGCGATTTCATGAGCGGTGTGGAGGCCGTCGCCGACGAGATCGGGCTCCCGCTCCCCATGCCACCGGCCTCCCTCATCGGCGTTGACCATCTCTTCGAGCCGGATGTTCTCGTCGAGGTCGAAGCGACCGCGCTCCTCGACTGATCTTCGAGGCGGTGCCGTTCACCCGTGCTGTGACGCGGCCGCGTGAAGGGACGGCGGTGGCCGGTTCACTGCTAGCCCGCGACCGTCGGCTGAGACACCGCTTTTCGACATGCCGCACAGAGATCCACGTGGGGGCGGCCTTCACAGGCCGTCCCCAACCCATGCAGCGGCATCAGTCCTCGTCGGTATCGGGATGTCTTCCGCTTTGTTGGTGTGGTGGGTTTCGTGGGTGGGCGTTTGATGGCGGGTCGGGAGGTTTCCGGTCTGCTTGCTGTGTCGGTATGGCTGTTTTGAGGGGGGTGTCTGGGTTGGTGGTCGGTTCGGTGGTGGCTGGTCTTTTTTTGTCGGGTCTTTGGGTTGTGTCCTGGTATTCGGTTTTCTGATTGCCTGATCGGGCAGGTGAATGGGGTGGGGTCTTGCGGGTGTTCTCGGTTTCTTTTTAGGATTCTTTTCGCAGGTATTGGTCGTCGGTATCCGTGGTAGCGGGTGCTCAGGGAGGGATTGAGGATGAAGCGGATCGGTCTGTCGGGTCGGAGCGGGTTTTTGGCGGCCAGTGCCGTGGCGGTGGTGTTGGCGGGTGTGGCGTCGGTGGCCACGGCGAGTCCGGCGCATGATCTGACTGCCGTGACCACGGCCGAGGGTCGGTTCGTCGCGCCTCATGATCTGAAGGTGAGGAATGTGACGGATGTGGTGGAGCAGACGTTGACGATCCAGCCTGGTGGTGACACCGGTTGGCACATCCATCCGGGTCTGGTGGTTCTCACGGTGCAGAAGGGCACGATCGTGCGGAGGAACGCGGACTGCACCGAGGAGGTCTTCCCGGCCGGCACCTCCTTCATCAAGCAGGGCAGTGTTCCGTTGAACGGTGTGAACGAGGGCAGCGAGCCGGTGGAGCTGCACCTGACCTATCTCAAGCCCAAGGGTACTCCGCTGCGTTACGAGCGTGAGGCGCCGAAGTACTGCGACTTCGACTGACGGCTCTGTGAGCCCGGTTGTGCATCTTGGTTCCGCCGCGTCCGGCAAGGACGCGGCGGAACCTTTTCCACGCCCTCTTCTTGCCCTTTTCAGTGTCCTTTTCTCGCCCTTTTTCGCGCCCTTTTCCTCTCTTCTTCCGGGTCCTTTTATCGTCCTTTTTCGCGTCTTTTTTCCGCGTCCTTTTCCGGGGGTGTGGGGGTCGTTGTGTCGGGGAATGCGAAAAGCCCCCCCGGGGGGTGTTGCGGGGGGGTGGGGGGAGCGGAGCGGTCCGTACCCGGGGGATGTCGGTACGGTCCGCTCCGCTCGGCTTTTTCACGTGGCGGCGGGTGTTTTCGCGGCTGTCGTGGAGGTGAGGTGTTCTTGCAGTGCGGTGCGGTAGGGGGCCAGTCGTCCGGTCCGTCCGATGGTCAGTGCTCCGACCAGGCGGCCTGCGCGGTGGTAGCTGATCTCCAGTCGGCGGCCTGTCAGGTCGTGTTCGACGATCCGGGTCTGGTCGGCGGCGGCGGGCAGGCCGACCGAGCGGATCCTGGCGCCGTGCAGGTCCGACCAGAAGGAGGGCACGGCGGTGAACGGCTGGGGGGTTTGGTGCGGGTTGTGTCCGGCCAGCAGGGTGGCGGCGGCCGCGGCGCCCTGTTCGACGGCGTTGGTCCAGTGGCCCAGGGTCAGGGGTTCGCCGTCGGCCAGTGGCTGTGGTACGCGTGCCACGTCGCCGGCCGCCACCACGTCGGGCAGGGGTGAGCCGTCGGTGCGCAGGGCGCGCAGGTGGGGGTCGCAGTGGACGCCGCCGTCGTGGGCCAGGCCGGAGCCGGCCAGCCAGTCGGCCGCGGGCACTGCGCCCAGGGCCAGGACCGCGGTGTGGGCGTGGAGGGTGGTGCCGTCGGAGAGGCGGACGCCGGTGAGCCGGCCGTCGGTTCCGGTCAGGAAGTCCTCGACGGTGGTGCCGGTGCGTACGTCGATGCCGGCCTGGCGGTGCAGGGCGGCGATGTAGGCGCCCGCGGTGGTGCCGATGGCGCGCTGCAGGGGCTGGGCCGCGGCTTCGACGAGGGTGACCTGCAGTCCGCGTTCCTGGGCGGCGGCGGCGATCTCGCCGCCGAGGAATCCGGCGCCGATCACGACGAGCCGGCCGCCCGCGGCCAGTGCGGTCCGCAGGGCGAGTGCGTCGTCCCGGCCGCGCAGGGTGAGCACGCCGGCCGGGGGTGCGGGCCGGGTGGCCGGCCAGCCGCGGGCGGCCGATCCGGTGGCGATGACCAGTCCGTCGTAGGGCAGGCGGGTGCCGTCGGCCAGGGTGAGGGTGCGGGCGGTGGGGTCCAGGCCGACGGCGGCCCGGCCCAGCAGCCAGCGGGCCCGCAGGTCGCGTGGTACGGGCAGGTCGATGCCGGGGGGCCGGTCGGGGGCGGTCAGGACCTGCTTGGACAGCGGGGGCCGGTCGTAGGGGGGGTGGGGTTCGTCGCCCACGAGGGTCAGGGGGCCGGTGAAACCCTGCTCGCGCAGGGTCTGGGCCGCCCGCAGGCCGGCGAGCGAGGCGCCCACGACGACCAGTTCGCGGTGGTCGCCGGTGCTCATGAGGCGGCCGGGGAGAGGGTGATGGCGCGCACCGGGCAGACGGCCGCGGCCTTGTGGGCCTTGTCGAGCAGCGCGTCGGACGGGGCGGCCTCGTACACGAGGTAGTCCTCGTCGTCGAAGGAGAAGATCTCCGGCGCCGCGAAGACGCACTGTCCGTGGCTTTCGCACAGGTTCATGTCCACGGTGATCTGCATGGTCGCTCCGTAGGGGTGCGGTGGTGGTCGTCGGTGCGTGGGGTGCGGCGCGGTGCGGATGTCAGCCGGCCGGGGGGTTGAAGCGCGAGTAGCCGGGGCTGGTCCAGCGCAGCGGGGAGGCGGCGGTGATCTCCCGTACGGCTTCGACGGAGAACTCCACCAGGCGCTGCGCGCCGGGCACCTTGGCGATCTCCTCGGCGTCCCACACGGTGCGCGCGGTGCCGGACAGGTGCAGGGTGGTGCCCGTCTGCCAGTCCGGGACCAGCAGGCCGGCCGACGCGTTGAGCAGCAGGTTGCCCAGGGTCAGGAACATGGCGTTGCCGACGTAGTCGGGCCAGCGCAGCAGGGTGGGGGAGAGCACCTGGACGAAGCCGGGGTTGCCGCCGCGGTGGGAGGCGTCGGCGTCGCCGCGGTCGGAGGCGGTGGCGACGAAGAAGGTGTCGGCGGCGCGCACCGCCTGCTGCTGGGCCGGGTCGAGCGCGGTGGCGTCGGTGACGGTGCGCCGCGCGGTGCTCTCCTGCGGCCCGGCCCGGTGGTGGTCGCGTTTCTGCAGGTATTTGGGGCAGTTGGCGATGACCTGGTCGAGGTCGACGCGCAGGCCGTCGCCCTCGCGGCGGGCCCGGCCGTTGATGCGCATCCGGCGCCGGGTGGCGGGCTCGATGGCGATCATCCCGATCCGGGCGGCCGATGCGCCGTTCAGGGTCTGTGCCAGCGGGTCCTCCGGCAGGGGCAGGGCGTCGACCAGGAGGGTGCGGGGGTCGGGCACCCGCAGGAACCCGGGCTCGCCGGTCAGCTGGGTGGCCCAGATGCGGCCGTCGTGGTCGGCGCCGCCCAGCACGATCAGCGGCTGCTGGGCGAGGAAGTCCTTCGCGACGGGCGGGATGCTCTCGCCGATCCCGCCGAGCGAGAACTCCGCCTGCCTGGCGAGGCCGGCGCGTTCCTGCACCGCGATCTCGCCGCTGTGATACGTGGCCACGGCCTGTCCTTTCCGGGCGTGCTGGCGTGCGGTCGTCCTGCCCTCCGCCGGGGCGCCGGGCCGGGGGTGTCGGCACCCCGGCGGAAGGGGGAGGGCTTCTTAGAAGAAGCCGCAGGTGGGGGCGCCGGGGGTGGGGGCGTCGGCCGGGTCGGCACCCGTGGGCGCGTAGATCTCCAGGCGGATGCCGTCGGGGTCGGTGAAGAAGATGCCGCCGGAGGTGCCGTTCTCGCCGTGGGGGACGACACCGTCGTAGTGGAACTGCGCGCCCAGGCCGCGCAGCACCTCTTCGGTGGCCTTGACCTCCTCGACGGTCTCCACCTGGAAGGACAGGTGGTGCAGCCCCGGCCGGTCGGTGGGGAAGGAGCCCGTGCTCTGCTGCCACAGCGCCACGAGCATCCGGTTGTCCCGGCCGAGGAACGCCCAGCGGCGGTCCTCCTCCTTGCCCTCCGCCACCACCTCGAAGTCGAAGACGGCGCGGTAGAAGGCGAGGGAACGCTCGAGATCGGTGACGTTCACTCCCACGTGACCGGTCTGCAGGGTCTTCGCCTTAGCCATGGTGCATCACATGCCTTCACTCATCGTCACGAGCCCGTCTCGCAACCGCTGAAAGCAACTTTAGGAGTTAGGAAGACGGGGTGTCAACCGATGATCAATCGATGACCGGTTATGGTGGGTGGGTGATTCCGCCGTCACCGCGAAGGAAGGACGCCGCACCGTGCCGCCAACTCCGGGGGCCGACCCCCGCCCCTTGACCGACGAGCCGCTGGGCATCGACCTGCTCAACACCCGCTGGATCGACTCCGCCGGCCGCCACGACCTGCTGGACTCGCTCGACGGGCTGGCGACCTGGCTCGCCGGCCCCCTGGTGAGCCGGGCCCTCGGTGGCATACCGGCCCCGGCGGACCACGACACGCTGGAGCGGCTGCTCCAGGCGCGCGCCGCCCTGGACAAGGCGGTCGCCGACCCCCGGCACCCGGACGCCGACGCCGTCCGGGCCCTCAACGCCGTCCTCGCGCACGGCCGCAGGGGACACCTGCTGCGCCCCGACGGCCCCGACACCTTCGTCGAGGTGGACAGCCCCTCCTGGCTGCCCGCCTGGCGGGCGGCCGAGGACTACCTGCGGCTGCTGGCCGAACGGCCCGACCGGATCCGCTCGTGCGGCAACCCCCAGTGCATCCTGCACTTCTACGACGTGTCCAAGAACGGCACGCGCCGCTGGTGCTCGATGGCCGGCTGCGGGAACCGGGCCAAGGCCCAACGCCACTACGCACGCCAGAAGAAGGCCTGACCGCCGCGGTCAGGCCTTCTCCTGCAGCACGCCCCCCTTTTCGCGGGGCCGTCAGTCCGCCGGTGGCGGGTCGATGCGGAACTCCACGTCACCCGCCGCCCGGTCCCTCAGCTCGGCGCGGCGGACCTTGCCCGAGGTGGTACGGGGCAGGCAGTTTGTGAACTCCAGCACCCGCACCCACTTCTCGGGCGGCAGCTCGGCGCGCACCCGCGCCAGCACCCGCTGCGCGGTCTGCGGGCCCGCCGGGTGCCCCGGCGCCGGGACCACGAAGGCCTTGGGCGCCCACAGCCCCACCGGGTCGGGGACCGGGACGACCGCCGCGTCGGCCACGGCCGCATCCCGCAGCAGCACGTCCTCCAGCTCGCGGGGCGAGATGCGGTGGTCGAACGCCTTGAACATGTCGTCGGCGCGCGACAGATACGTGAAAGACCCGTCCGCCGCGCGGACCGCCAGATCACCGGTGTGGTAGTAGCCGCCGGCCAGGACCTTGGCCGTGCGCTCCGGGTCGCCGACGTAACCGCGCATCAGGCCCAGCGGCGGGTTTGCCAGGTCCAGGCAGATCTCCCCGGGGCTGCCGTCGGCGACCTTCCGGCCGGTCTCCGGATCGAGCAGGACCACCGAGTGGCCGGGCAGCGCGAACCCCATGCTGCCCGCCGCGGGGGCGCGGCCGGGCGGATTGCCGATCTGGCCGGTGGTCTCGGTCTGCCCGTAGCCGTCCCGCAGGTCCACGCCCCACTGCGTGCGCACCAGCTCCACCAGGGACGGCTCCAGCGGCTCGCCCGCCGCGACGGCCTCGCGCAGCAGGGCCGGCCGCGGCCCCAGCCCGTGCGCCGCCATGCCGCGCCACACGGTCGGGGGAGCGCAGAACGTCGACACCTCACGGGTGCGCAGGACCTCCAGGACGTCCGCCGGGGTGCTGCGCGCGGCGTCCAGCGCGAGGACGGTCGCCTCCGCGTTCCAGGGGACGAAGAAGGAACTCCAAGAATGCTTCGCCCAGCCGGGCGCCGAGATGTTCAGGTGCACGTCACCGGGCTTGACACCGTTCCAGTACATTCCCGACAGGTGGCCTATGGGGTAGCTGACATGGGTGTGCTCCACCATCTTCGGCTTGGAGGTGGTGCCGGAGGTGAAGTAGCGGAACAGCGGGTCGTCCGCGCGGGTGGGCCCGTCCGGGGTGAAGTCGCCGTCCGCCTCCAGGGACCACGCATAGGGCAGCCAGCCGTCCGCCTCGCCGCCCACGCTGATGCCCCTCCAGGTGCGCGGCCCCTCGCCCTCCACCTCCTCGAACCGCCCGGTCAGCGCCGCCTCGCAGACGACGAACCGCGCCCCTCCGCGCCCCAGCCGGTCGGCGAGCTCCACCGGGGTCGCCGTGGTGTACGTCGGGATGACGACCGCGCCCAGCTTGATGGCGGCGAGCATCGTCTCCCACACCTCCGCCCGGTTGCCCAGCATCAGCAGCAGGGGGTCCCCGCGGCGCACCCCGAGCGAGCGCAGCCAGTTGGCGACCTGGTCCGACCGCCGGGCCAGGTCGTCGAAGGTCATCACCCGGTCGGTGGCCACACCGCCGTCACCCACGAGGCGCAGCGCGGCCCGTTTCCGCCCGTCGGCCAGCGTGTCGAACCAGTCCAGCGCCCAGTTGAACTCCTTCAGGCGCGGCCAGCGGAACTCCGCCGCCGCCTTGGACAGGTCACTGCGGTGCAGCAGCAAAACGTCCCGGGCCGCCCGGAACTCCTCGGTCGCCGGTGAACGCCTCACGCCGCACCCCCGCGGCGGGCGGCCGCCACACCGGCCCGCGCCGGAGCCGGGGCCGGGGCCGGGGCGGGCAGCGGGCGCAGGGCGTCCACGGCGATCGCGTCGGCATCGCGGTAGAAGAGCGTGGAGACACCGGGCCGGCTGCTGCCGACCTGGGTGAACCAGCGGGTGTGCTCGGTGGGGATGCCCAGGGCGTACAGGTCGGGCTGCGGCACCCCGTCGGCGTCCACCACGTGGAAGGGGCTGTCGGTCACCTCCAGGCCGCCGGTGACGTGCCGGCTGCCGCCCGGCCCCTGGATGACGTACTCGCGGATCATCCCCTCCTCCAGCAGCCGGCGCGTCAGCGGGGAGGTGTCGCGGCGCAGATCGGGGGTGGGGATGCGGGCGTCGATCAGCGTGTGGACCAGCCGCGCCGACCCCTTCACCTGCGGCGAGTCCACCCGGAAGGCGCCCGCGCGCTCGTCGGTGCCGAAACGGCTGCCGGGGCCGGCCACCTCGACCACCCCCTGCCGGATCAGCGTCCGCAACTGCTCCACCCGGTACATCGGGGGCCCGGCCGACAGCAGCGCGTTGACCGGCAGGAAGCGGCGGTGGAAGAACCCGGTGTGCGACTCGGGCAGCAGCCCGCCGAAGTCGACCGCCTCGCGGACCATGTTGCGGATGTCGCGCAGCACGTCCAGGGCGGACTTCAGCGGCCCGTCCACGGTGCCCAGCGCGGCCGCGGCCAGGTCCTCGTCCATCACCTTCAGCAGCTGCCGGCGGAACTCCTCCGGCGAATCGAAGTGCTCCTGGCCGAACGGCCGGGCCAGGGCGTCCAGGTCGACGGGCGGCACGTGCGCCAGCCCCGCCTCCGCCAGCAGCGGCCCCGTCTCCCGCCCGGCGCGCAGCGCCTCGGCGTGCCGGTCGGCGAACGCCTGCGCGGCCTTCGGACCCTGGGCGATGCGCACATGGGTGAGGTAGTAGACGTGCTGGATCTCCTGCAGCAGCAGCGGCAGGACGTCCTTAGCGAAGTCCAGCTGCCCGGTGCCGCCCGCGGCGCGCCGCGCCGCCCGGGCCGCCAGCAGCGCCTCGCGCGTCAGGAACAGGGCCTTGTGGCTGAAGGACGGCTCCTTCTGGTTGCGGCCCCGCGCCGGGATGGGCAGCCCGCTGCGCGACCCGGCGACGATACGGGGCTCGCGGCCGCTGGGCCGGTACACCAGGACGCCGTCCTCACCGGTGTGGAAGGCGCCGCCGCGCCCCACCGTCAGCGACAGCATCACGTCGTAGAAGGACAGCCCGATGCCCCTGATCCCCACCGCGCTGCCGGCCGGGATGCTGTCCTCGCCCAGCGGCATGTCGGCCGCCGAGTCACCGCACAGGTAGCGGGTGCCGGGGGTGCGGGCGGCGAAGTCGAGCATCTCGCGCTCGAAGTCGTCCGGGGCGTTGAACGGATGACCGGTGGCCAGCACGACCCGGTCCGCCTCCAGCAGGTGCGGGGCGGCATCCAGGGTGAGCAGATAGCCGCCGCCGTCGGCGGGACGCAGGTCGGTGACCCGCCCGGTCACGGGCGCGAGGTCGACGTGCTCGGGCAGCCAGCGGGCGATGGTGCGGTAGACATCGGCGAGGTAGTGCCCGTACCTGACCCGGGAGGCGTAGTCGTCGGGTCCCAGCGGCTCCTGGCCCGGCGCGCTCTGCTCGGCGATCCACTGCCCCAGGGACGGGCCGGCCCCGGGCCGGGCCGGCCCGCCGTCGGGGTCGCCGGAGTACATGGTCACCTGGCTGATGACCGTGTTCATGGTGAACCAGTCGTCCTGGTCGGTGCGCCACACCCGGCCCGCGCCGACCTCGGTGGCGTCGATCAGGTGGATGCGCACGGGCCGGGGCGCCCGCCCGGCCGCGGCGGCGGCTTCGGCCTCCGCGGCCGTGCGCACGGCGAGCCGCTCCAGGACCGAGAGGCCGCGCGGGCCGCTGCCGACGATGGCGATGACGAGGGGACGCGGGTCGGATATTTGTCCGGGCACAGGAGCTTCCTAGGTAGATGGGAGGGGCGCCCCGGGAGAGCAGGGGCGCGCGGAGGGCAGGAGGGGAGGCACGCACGGCGACCGCGGTGCGGGTGCCGGCGAGGCGGGGTGCGGGCCCGGCCGGGCGGGCCCGGGCGGACGCGGCCCGGCCAAGAGGTCAGCCGGACAGCGCCGCCGCACCCCTCGGGTGCTCGCCGTCGCCCGCCAGCGCCGCCCGGTCGAAGGCCTCCTGGGTGTGCGAGAGCATGCCGAGCAGGTCGGCGGCCCTGAGCCGGTCACGGCCCGGCGCGGGCACCGCCCGGATCGGCATGGACCCGGTGGCGTGCCACTGCAGGGAGCCACGCGCGTCGATGTAGCTGCGCGAGCGCTGGGCGTTGTCGGCGTGCAGGCAGTAGGGGACGTCGAGGATGCCGCGGCGAAAGGCCTCGGTCAGCGCCCGCCCGGTGTCCGGGTGGAGCTCCAGCACCGCCTCGACGAGCGTCCGGGCATCTGCCAGCACGCCGAACTCCCCGTCCGGCACCGCGTGTTCGCCCCGGTGCGCGGCCGCGGACAGCGCGGCCTCCTCCAGGGCGTGGATGTTGTCCTGGATGGTCGGGATCCGGTGGGCCTCGGCCGGCGTCTTGACGATCATGCGCTCGGTCCCGGTGCGCGCGGCCAGCCGGGCGCTGTCGCGCAGCAGCCCCAGCGCACCGCCGGTGGTGCGCGGGAACACCCCCATGTAGGAGTAGAGCACCACGTGCCAGTCCAGCCCGGCCAGGTACTCGCCCGCCAGGGTGCGCAGCGCCACCAGGGCCTCCACGTCCTGGCCGTGGTGGGTCTGCTGGGCGTAGCTCAGCGAGATGCTGCGCAGCCCGTGCTGGCGGAAGAAGACGCCCTCCAGCACGGAGAGGGCGACGAGCAGGGCCGGCGGGCACAGCTGGCCGAGCATGCAGCCGCCGAAGCTCTCCAGGTGCGCGCCCGGGCGGGAGGCCAGCAGTTCGCAGCTGCGCGCCCAGGCGTCGACCGAGGTGCGCAGCGGGGTCCTGCTGTAGGGCAGGCAGTACGACACCGGGCCGCCCTCGGTGGCGTCCAGCCCGGCGTCCAGCAGGGCGCGGATGATGCCGAGCGGATCGGCCGAGCCGTGCCGCACCTGGACGGCGAAGCCGTCGCCGGCCAGCCCGGAGACGAGCTCGCGGGTGACGTCCGCGCCGTGGGCCGTGATGGGGTAGCCGTTCAGGTCGGTGCCCCGGGCCAGCGCGAGCCGGGCGGAGGCGTCGTCGCCGACGCGGGTGTAGCTGTCGATGGTGAGCGTCCCCACGGTGCGGGCCCGGGCGCGTTTGACGGCGTGCAGGCCCTCACGCATGCGGGGGATGTCGGCGAAGCCCATGCGGGGCTGCACGAGGAGTTCCCCGGCGCGGCGGGCGGCGGCGACCGCGGAGGCGAACGCGCCCAGCGCCACCGGCGCGTTCACCGGGCACCCGAGGCGGTGACGGCGGGCGCGCCGGCCTGCTCGAGGTAGGCGCGGAAGTCGTTGACCCCGGCCGCGTCCTCGAAGACCGCGTCGAAACCGGCGGCCAGCAACTCCGGTCCGTAGGTGCCGGCTTCGGCCCCGGTCACCCCCAGCTTGCCGCCGATGACGACGCGCAGGCCGCGCAGGTCCGGCTCGTCGCGCAGCCGGCGCACGGCACGGGCGCCGTCGAGCGCCCCGTGGCCGTTGACGCTGCTGATGACCACGAGGTCGGGCCGCACACGCCGGCACTCCTCGATCAGCAGCTCGTCGGGCACGCACGAACCGATGTTCGTCACCTCGTGGCCCATCTCCTCCAGCAGCAGCTGGAGGAAGACGAGGTTCCAGGTGTGGGAGTCGGAGGAGACGCTGGAGACGAGCACACGCTGGCCCCGGCGCTGCGTGCCGGTCCCGGTGCCGGGTGCCGGCACGTCCTGCCGACGGCTCTGCAGTGGCTGTAAGGGATAGGTGGACAAGGCGGACTCTTTCGGTTCGGCGCGGGTGACGGCACGTCGCAAGGACGGAACGCCGACCGGGGCGTTTCCGTCGCGGGGGAGCAGCGGCAGGGGACGGGCGGGGCGGCCGGTCAGGGCATGAGGACCGCCCCGGCCCGCCGGTCAGGGGGCCGCGGTGACGCCGACGGGACGCACCGGCTTCTGCGGGGTGCGGGCGGCGGCCGGCCGGGTACGGATGGCCAGCACGGTGCATCCGGTACGGCTGGACATCTGGTGCTCGGTGCCGGGCCCCTCCACGACGAGGTCTCCCTTGACGTAGGAGATGCCGTCGCTGTGGTCCAGGACCCCGTCCAGGACCAGCATCAGCTCGTAGCCCAGGTGCTCGTGGAAGTCGCCGTGCGCACCCGGGGGGAAGCGCAGCAGCAGACCCACCGAGTCCTCGTCCGTGGCCGCGTCGGGCGCCCACAGGACGTGGTGCTCCACGCCGACCCGGCCGGGCTCCGCCCACGGCACCCAGTCCAGCTCGTCGAGCTCGAACCCGCTACGGAACGCGTTCGGGATATAAGCGATGTCGGACACTGATCTGCCTCTCCTTCGCCGGCGTGCCGAGATCGCCCAACCCGCCGGTGACATCCTTCATTTGTCATGGAAAGGCTATGCGGACCGATTCCGAATGGTTCTTCAAAACAGCCGATACCGGGTATTTGTTTTTCCGATGGGCAGGGCCGTCATTCGCCCCGGCGGCGGCACGGAAAAAGGCGGGCGGGACGGAGCGCGGATGATCCGCTTTTTCGTCCGCCCGCCCTGGAAGGGAATTCAAAGAGGCGCCTTTGCGGCGCGTGATCAGGCCGGCAGGGCGGCCTTCTCGCGGCCCACCCGGGCCGCCACGTGACAGACGGCGGTCACCGCCGAGCGCGTGGACTCCGCCCCCGCCCACAGGGCGCGCACGCTCAGCCGCAGGTGCGGCAGCCCCGGCACCACCACCAGGCCGCTGCTCTCCTCCGACTGCCCCACCGACTCCGCGGGGAGCATCGCGATGCCGTAGCCGGCGCGGGCCAGTTCGCGCGCGCCGCCCAGGGAGCCCGCCTCGATGACGGCCGGCTCCACGCCGTGCTCCCGCCGCAGGGCCGCCACCAGCACCTGGTGCGACTCGCAGTCGGGGTCGACCGCGAGTACCCGCAGCGAGGCCAGCGCCGCCGGCAGCAGGGGGGACTCCAGCAGCGCCGCCGAGGCGACCGGCACCACTTCCAGATCGGGGAGCTGCTCGACCACGATGCCGGCGGCCGGCGCCTCGCCGAGGGCGCACTCGCCGTGCACCAGGGCCAGGTCGACCTCGCCGCTGCGCACCGCCTCCTGGGCCCGGCTGATCGCCAGCTGGCGCGGGGAGACCTGGACCTTGGGGTAGCGGTAGCGGCAGTCGCGGATCAGCGGACCGATCCGGCTCTCCAGCAGCAGCGCGGAGGCGCCGACCGTGACGCGGCCTTCCGTCTCGCCCGACGGATTGAGGGCGGTGGCCATCTCGTCGACCACGTGGAAGATCTGCTGCGCGTATTTCTGAAAAATCTCCCCGGAATGCGTCAGGCGGACACCGTGCGGCAGGCGGTGCACCAGCTGCATGCCGACCCGGGATTCCAGGGACCGAATGTGGGATGTCACACTCGACTGCGCGTACCCGAGACTGCGGGCGGCCTTCGTGAAGCTGCCCAGACGGGCCACTTCACGGAAAGTTCTGAGCTGATAGAGAGCAATATCTAACGACACGTTTCCCCCAAAACATATCTGCTGTCACGCTGGGCGGGTGCGGCCGCGGCTTTCCGAGGCACGTCTTGCGAAGCCCTGGAGATCGATCAGTTCCCGACAATCCGGCTCCCCCCGGGGAACCTCCGCCGCCCCACTGCCATACTAACGGTACACGTACCGTTCAGGCGTTAGTTCGATGATCTAACCATGTGCCCGTTCCGGCGACAAGTCTCCCCGCCCCGCCCCCGCTCCCGACCCCCGATGAGGACCGACATGCCCCTCGAAGCCCACACCCCCGCACCCGCCGGCGTCCCCCCGATCCACGGAGAGCCCCTGCCGCTGGAGTTCGCCAACACCGTCCTGCCGGTCCGCGGGGAACTGCACGACGGCCTCGGCACCCCCGAGCAGCTGGCCTGGTGGCTGAACGCCTGCCGCGACCGCATGACCACCCCCCTCCCGGACCACGCCCTGCACGCCATCACGCCCTTCGACATCGAACACTTCGTCCTGCTGCGCCAGGCCACCCGCCGCCTGCTCGACTCCTACGTCCACCAGTGCTCCCCGCACCCCTGGGACGTGGCCCTGGTCAACCGGGTGTCCAGCGTGGGCCGTCCCTGGCCCCAGCTGCTCTGGGCCGAGGGGACCAGGCCCTCGGCCCTGGAGATCTGTACCGCCCCGCCCCTGGTGATGGTGCAGGCCGAGATCGCGCACGCCCTGATCGGGCTGCTCGCGGGCACCTCGGGGGTGGAACCGAGGGCCTGCGAGGCGCCGGGATGCGTCTTCTTCTTCGACCACGCGCGCTCCCGACGCGCCTGGTGTTCGACCGGATGCGGCAACCGGGCCCGGGTGGCCCGCCACTACGCCCGCCGGCAGGCCGGGTCGAAGCCGCCCTGCCGGGAAACACTCTAACGACTGAGATGCCCCGTGCCATTAGGCGGAAATGATCCTTTGATGAACCTGTCATCCGAACCGGGCGCATCGGACTTCCCGATAACTGGCATCTGTGAACCCATCGGTTACAGGCCTCGTCGGCGCAATACGTTCCATGGCGAGAAGGAACCGCCGTGGCACGCACCCGCTTCAGGTCCGCCAGGGCGCCGACAGACAGGGATGACCTCATGTTCCGCACAGCACGTCAGGGCAGGACCTTAATCCGTTGCACCGTGGCCGGCGTGGCCCTGGCCTCCCTGGCCACCCTCGCCCCCTCCCAGGCCGTCGCGGCGAGCGACGAGGTGGTGGACCCCACCACCGAGGCCAGCGTCCTGGAGAACGCGCGTGGCACCAACGACCACGTCCTGTACTGGAACACCGCGCTCATGGACCTGTTCCGCCACAGGGGCGGCACCCCCGGCCCCCTCAGCCGGGGCGGGGCGATGATGGACCTGGCGATCTACGACGCCGTCAACTCCATCCGCACCATCGGCAAGCCGTACCTCACCAAGGACGCCTCGGCCGCCGGCCAGTACGCCGCGCTGAACACCGCGATCGACTACGCGGCCTACACGGCCCTCAAGGACGCCTTCCCGGCCTACCCGGCCGCCAGCCTGGACGCCAAGCTCCAGACGGCGCTGGCCATGCCGAACAACGCCAGCGCCACCCAGCGCGAGCGCGGCCGCCTGCTGGGCATCAAGACCGCCCAGGCCATCATCGCCAACCGGGCCAACGACGGCTCCGCCGACGCCACCCCGTACGTGGCCAACACCGCCCCCGGCCACTGGCAGCCCGCCGCCGGCAAGCCCGCGGGTGCCCCCAACTGGGGCAAGGTCAAGCCCTTCGCCCTCACCTCCGGCTCGCAGTTCCGCCCCGGCACCATCGGCGGCTTCTCCTCCGCCGAGGAACTGCTCAAGAGCCCGCAGTACGCCGAGCAGGTCAACGAGATCAAGCGGATCGGCGGCAAGAACTCCACCGCGCGCACCGCCGAGCAGACCCAGATCGCGCACTACTGGGCCAACGACCTGGACGGCACCTACAAGCCGGTCGGCCAGCAGTACGACCACACGGTCGTGATCTTCCGCAAGTACCGGCCCTACGGCACCTCCTACGAGAGCGCCAAGCTCTTCGCCGCGACCTCGGTGGCCCTCGCGGACGCCGCGATAGCCATCTGGGACTCCAAGTACCAGAGCGACTGGGACGTGTGGCGTCCGGCGGACGCGATCCGGCGCGCCGCTGAGGTGCCCAACCCGGGCATCGTCGCCGACCCGACGTGGGAGCCGGAGGAGCAGGACACCGCGGGCAACAGCTTCAGCCCGAACTTCCCCACCTACGTCTCCGGCCACTCCGGTGTCGCCGCCGCCTGGGCCGGCATCGTGCGCCACTACTTCGGCACCGACAACCTCTCCTGGACCGGAGGCACCGACGACCCGCTGGCCGCGGGAGTCAAGCGCTCCTTCACCAGCCTGAGCGGCGCCGCCAAGGAGAAGGCCGACAGCCGCAAGTACATCGGCGTCCACTTCGAGTGGGACAACCAGGCCGCGCTCACCCTGGGCTACAAGGTCTCCGACCAGGTGGCCGCCACCCTGCTGGGCTGACCCCCGCGCACCCCGCACGGCAGGCCGGCCCGGGCCCTCACGGCCCGGGCCGGCCGTCCGCGGCGCCGCCCTCACGGGCCCGGCGGTTGTGCCGGGCGACCCGTACCCGGTTCCCGCAGCCCGCCGTGCACCAGGCGCGGCGCGCATGGCTCTTGACGAAGTACAGGATGCACCCGGGCGCCGCGCACGCCCGGATGCGTCCGGCCAGGTCCCCGGAGAAGAGCGACACGGCCGCCACCGCCACCTCTCCCAGCGCCACCCGGTGCGGGTCGCTCTCCAGCCACCGCGGCACCGAGGCCACGGGCGGGCCCGGCGTCAGCTCCCGCCACCGGGCCGCCGAACGGGCCGCGGCGTTCACCACCGCCACATGCCCCGGATCCGCGGCCAGCTGCGAGGTCAGCGCATGGGCCAGCCCGCGCAGCGCCTGCCGCAGCTCCACGAAGGCCCGCACATCGGCCGCCCGCGCGGGCGCCGCGCCCGCGAGGGCCGACGCCAGCGCGGAACTGAACTCCTGCCGGTGCGCGGCCAGCCACGCGTCCAGGTCGGCGGGGGTGGTGAGCGCGTCGAGGAACTGTCCGCGCAACCCGCCCCTGATGTACGTGGTGTTCACCAGGTCCAGCGGCAACGGCTCGCCGGACAGCGGCAGTCCCTCCACCGCCGTGCCGTGCCGCTCCTGCTTGCTGCTCTCGCCCATCGCACCGTCTTTCCTTTCCTCGACTCTTCCCAACTCCCCCCACAGAGCTAATGCATGCATATAAGCTCCAACCATTAACTTGGCTCTGAGGAAGGAACCACAGTGTCCGAAACCCCGGTCACCGGGCTCGCCCCCGCCCGGCGCTTCGCCGCCACGCTGACGGGCAAGGCCCCCGCCCGCGCCGCGACGTCCGCCATCTCGGTCGCCACCCTGGCCGGCGTCGTGGCCCTGGTCCTGCTCGTCGTCGTCGGCACCGTCCTCGACCAGACCGTGCTCGTCCCGCCGCTGGCCGCGAGCGCCGCCCTGGTCTTCGCCGCGCCGGCCCTGCCCCTGGCCCAGCCGCGCAGCGTCATCGGCGGCCAGCTCATCTCCGCCCTGGTCGGCTTCGCCTGCCTGGCGGTCGGCGGCAGCTCCTACTGGACCGCCGCGGTCGCCGGCGGCCTGGCCATCGGCGCGATGGCACTGGCCCGGGCCCCCCACTCCCCGGCCGCCGCGACAGCCGTCATCGTGGTCCTCACCCAGCCGCCCACGGCCGTCTTCCTGCTGCTCCTGCTGCTGGCCACACTGATCCTGGTCGGCGTCGGCATCGTCGCCGGACGCAGCGGCAAGACCGCCCGCTACCCCACCTACTGGTGGTAGGCCGCACCCATGACAAGCCGATACGGCCAACTGCTGTTCACCCCGGCAGCCCAGCTCCACCAGGAACGCCACGGCAGCCGCCGCAACTACGCCCACATGACCGCGGGCCCGGCCGACCCCGACCGGCTGACCGAGGACGAAGCACTCTTCGCCGCCACCCGCACCAGCTTCTACCTGGCCTCCACCAGCTCCTCGGGCTGGCCCTACGTCCAGCACCGCGGAGGCCCGCCGGGCTTCCTGCGCCCCCTGGACGACACCACCCTCGCCTTCGCCGACTACCGCGGCAACAAGCAGTACATCACCACCGGAAACCTCGACTCCGACGACAGAGTGGCACTGCTGCTCATGGACTATCCCTCCCGGACCCGGCTGAAGATCCTCGGCCGGGCCCGCACCGCCCCCGTGGCCGAATGGCCCCAGGACGCCGGCCCGCCGGTGCCCGGCGACTACCGCGCCGCGGTCGAACGGATCGTCCTGATCACCGTCGAGGCCTACGACTGGAACTGCCCCCAGCACATCGAACCCCGCTACACCGCCGCCGAACTGGAGGAGACCCTGCGCCCTCTGCGCCGGCGCATGGACGAACTGGAACAAGAGAACGCCCGGCTGAAAGACGCCCTGCGCGCCTCCGGCCGAAACGACGCCCAGCCGGCCTGAAAAACAAGGCGGAAGACCGTGCCCGCGCCGCGCCGTACCGGCCCCGTGCCGGCCGCGCGGCCACCCGCAGCCGCCGGCCGGCCACCACCAGGACGGGCGGCGGTCCGCCGCCCCACCGAAGCACCGCGCACCCCGCCCGGCACGGCGGCACAGGGGCCCCTGCCCGGCCGGCGCGACGCGGCGCCGCTCCCGCCGCACGCCCGCACCGGCGTCCCCGGCGAGGAGCGGCGCCCCGCGCGGAAAGGACCCGCGGTCAGGACCGCCGGCCCAGGCCCAGGCTCCGGCCACCGCCGGGGACGCGACGCAGCAGACCGCCGCTGCCGCCGCGGCGGGCGACGCCCCCGAAAGGGCCGGCATCACCGGCCCATGACGTCTTTCGCGACCTCACGCAACGGGCAGCCCCGGCGGGCCCGCGGCCGCGGTCGCGGGCATCGGCCGGCCGGGCCGTGCTCAGTCCCGCGTGGATGCTGAAGGGACGGCCTGCGGGGTCCGGCAGGACCCTCCGCTGACCGGGGTGCGCTCGGACCGGGGATTCCATGGCGCCCGGTGCCGGCATCCGTGCGCGGGCGGCGTCCAGATCCTCGGCGCCCGGTTCCGTGTGAGCCTGCTTGCCCCGGGGAGGGGTCCGGCCGGGTCGGACGCCGGTGGTCGGCCACCCGGCTGAAGCCCGGTCCGGGTGAACCCTCCCGGCCGAGCGGGACGAAGTCCTCGCCGGAGTGGACGACGGGCAAGCCGAGCGCGTCACGGTGGAAGCGGGCCGGCTCGGCGGGGTCCGGGCAGCCGAAGCCGACGGACGGCAGGCGGATCCCGGGCCCGGATGCGGGTCCGGTACTCAAGGGGAAGACGCCTGGTGCGCGTACGCACCTCACCACCGGCCCGGCCACGGCGGGCCGGCGCACTGCACCACCCCGCCGGGGGCTGTGTGCCCAGCTCCCGGCGCACCTGCGGGCAGCGCAGCCGGACACTGAGCTGCCCCGGATCCCGTGCCGTACGGTCCGGCGTCGCGGCCGCCTGCCGTCCGCGACGGATCTCACCGCACCCGGCGGTACGGCCGGGTCCGGCCGGGTGCGGCCGAAGGATCCCGACCGCTACCGGGAATCAGGCCGCGACGAGTTCCTGCTCGCGGTCCGGCGTCGTGGCCTTGGGCTTCTTGTTCGGCAGCGAGAGCCGGAAGACCTTGCGCCACGCGGAGAACACCTGCTTGGGCAGCGGCCCGGTGACGTACTCCAGCTCGTACTTCTCGAACAGCGCGCGCACCTTCACCGCGACCTCGGCGTACCGGTTGCTCGGCAGGTCCGGGAACAGGTGGTGCTCGATCTGGTGGGAGAGGTTGCCGGTCATGAAGTGCATGGCCCTGCTGCCGCTGATGTTCGCCGAGCCCATCATCTGGCGCAGGTACCACTGGCCGCGCGTCTCGCCCTCGATCGACCGGCGCTCGAAGACCTGCACGCCCTCGGGGAAGTGCCCGCACATGATCACCGAGTGGGACCAGAGGTTGCGGACCAGGTTCGCGGTGAACGTGGCGGCGAGCGTGGTGAGGAACGACGGGCCCGACAGCAGCGGGTGGATCACGTAGTCCTTGAGCACCTGCTTGCGGATCTTGCGGCCCACGGCCCTGGCCCGCGCGCGGAACTCCGGGTCCTTGCGGCGGCGCTTGTGCAGGTTCTTGCCGAGCTCCAGGTCGTAGGCGGCGATGCCGTACTCGAAGAAGCAGGCGTTGACGAAGTTCCACAGCGGCTGGCCGAGGTGGAACGGGTGCCACTTCTGGTCCTCGTCGACGCGCATGATGCCGTAGCCGAGGTCGTTGTCCTTGCCGATCACGTTGGTGTACGTGTGGTGCAGCTCGTTGTGCGAGTGCCTCCACTGCTCGGACGGCGAGACGTGATCCCACTCCCAGGTGGTGGAGTGGATCTTCGGGTCCCGCATCCAGTCCCACTGGCCGTGCAGGACGTTGTGGCCGATCTCCATGTTGTCCATGATCTTCGCCACGGACAGACCGGCGGTGCCGAGCAGCCACGCGGGCGGGAAGAACGAGAACAGCAGCACGCCCCTGCTGACCAGCTCGAGCTTGCGCTGCGCCGAGATGACCTTGCGGATGTAGGCGGCGTCCTTCTCGCCGCGGTCGGCGATCACCTCGTCGCGGATCGCGTCCAGTTCGCGGCCGAGCTCCTCGATCTGCTCCGCGGTCAGGTGGGCGGTGGGGTCGATGGCGGTCAAAGTGCTCCTACCGTTCGATGTCGCAGGGGCCCGCCGCGGCGGACACGCAGGTCTGGATGAGGACGCCCGGCTCGGCCTCGGTGATCTCGCCGGTGCGCAGGTCGCGGACGGCGCCCGCCTTGAGCGGGGTGACGCAGCCGAAGCAGATGCCCATGCGGCACCCGGAGGGCATGAGCACGCCGGCCTCCTCGCCGATGTCCAGCAACGGCGTGGCGCCGTCCGCGTCGACGGTCTTGCCGGTGGCGCTGAACGTGACCTCGCCGCCGTCGCCGACGACGACGATGCCGGGGCGGAAGCGTTCGATGTGCAGGCGCTCCTGGACGCCGTGCTCCATCCAGTGCTCCTCGGCGGCGTCGAGCAGGCCCGCGGGCCCGCAGGCCCAGGTCTCGCGCTCGGCCCAGTCGGGCACGAGTTCGTCCAGACGGGCGATGTCGAGCATGCCGTCCGTGGCGGTGTGCACCTCGGTCAGCCGCAGCTTCTCGTCCGCGACCAGGCCGTGCAGTTCGTCGCGGAAGATCACGTCCTGCGGCCGCGGCGCGCAGTGCACCATGACGACGTCGTCGAACTCGGTGTCGCGCAGCATGCCCATCACGGGCGTGATGCCGCTGCCGGCCGTCAGGTAGAGCACCTTGGCGGGCGTGGCCCGCGGCAGCACGAAGTCACCGGTCGCCTGGTCGAGCTGGACCAGCGTGCCCGGTTTCGCCCTGCGGACCAGGTAGGTGCTGACCTTGCCGTCCGGGATCGCCTTCACGGTGATCGTGAGGCGGCCGTCCCGGCGGTGTGCCGGCGAGGTGATGGAGTAGGCACGCCACAGGCGCACCCCGTCGACGTCGACCCCGATCCGCACGTACTGGCCGGCCGTGTGGCCGCGCCAGCCCCGTCCCGGTCTGATCACGATGGTCGCGGCGTCACCCGTCTCGGGGCGCACGGCCTCGATGCGCCCCCGCAGATCAGCGCCCGCACGCAGCGGGCTGACCAGATCCAGGTAGTCCGACGGCAGCAGCGGCGTCGTGACCATCTCCAGCAGTTTCCACGCCCTGCTGCGCAGGGCTGTACTCGTCATGCCCCCAGCTTGCTGCGCCTCAAGGCGTAAAGTCCTGACCGCAGAACGTAAATCTGGCCGGCTGAATTGTTCGCAGGGAACAAAAACATGAACCATGCAATCCGGAGGGCCAGCGAACTGACGCTGGACGAGACGACGGTCACCGCCCTTCGGGCCGCGCTGAAGACCACCGCCGACGAGGTCGTCCAGGCGATCATCGACGAGGTCCCTCCCTACGCCAACGCCCTCTCGGGCCACATGGGCGCCACCATCCGCCGAGCCGTCCGCACCGCCCTGGGACACTACCTGGACCTCGCGAGCGGGAACGCCACAGGCGGCGACGCCGGTGACGCGGCCTACGAACTGGGCCGCGGCGAGGTGCGCGACGGCCGTTCGATGGACGCCCTGCTCAGCGCCTACCGCGTCGGCGCCCGCGTGGCCTGGCGATGCCTGGCGGCGGGTGCCGTACCCGCGGGCCTGCCCGCCGCCGAGGTCGCCAAGTTCGCCGAGCTGACCTTCGCCTACATCGACGAGCTCTCCGCCGCGAGCGCCGCGGGCCACGCCGACGAACTGGCCGCCCGGGGCAGGGCCCAGGAGCGCCACCTGGAACACCTGGCCCGCGACCTCCTGGCCGGCGCGGGCCCGGACGTGCTGCTGGCCTCTGCTCAACGGGCCGGGTGGCAGCCTCCCCTTTCGCTGACCGCGGTCCTGCTGCCCGCCGCCCAGGCCCGGCCCGCCTACCGCGCGCTCGACCCCAGCACCCTCGTCCTGGACGATCTGCCGGACGCCACCGGTGTGCTGCTCGTCCCCGATGCCGACCGGTCACATCTCCTGCGGCAGCTGACCGACCGCACCGCCGTGGTCGGCCCGGCCCGGCCGTGGACGCGTGCGTCCGCCTCGTACGCACGAGCCGTACGCGCGCGCTCCCTGTCCCCTGACATCCGCGACACCGAGGACCACCTGCCCGAACTGGTGCTGAGCGCCGACGCGGACGCGTTCGCGGACCTGCGCGCCCGGGCCCTCGCACCGTTGCGGACCCTGCCTGCCGCGACCGCACAGCGGCTGGAGGAGACGCTGCGGGCATGGCTGCTGCACCAGGGCAGGCGGGAGGAGGTGGCGGCGGCGCTGTTCGTCCATCCCCAGACAGTCCGGTACCGGATGTCGCAGCTGCGGGAGCTGTTTCCGGATCTCGCATCGCCACAGCGGGTCCTCGAACTGACGCTGGCGGTCGGTCTTCGCGACAGCTGACAGGTACTTCCTCGTCCCCGGCGCCGTCAACTGGCCCGCGCGGGCCGGGGAGCAGCGCTACGGTCCGGCGCAAAGGACGCTGCTCCGGCACGGGCCGACCCACGGGCGGGGGCCGCAGCCGGGTGACCGGCGGGACGGCCGGGCCGGGTCACCGGGGGAGAGCACCGCGGTCCCGCGACGGCCCCGTGCCTGCCTCCCGCGCGGTTGTTGTGGACCTCCACCGCCCGGACCGTCGAACCCCGCACCGGCCGCGACGAGCACCACGCAGGCCACGGCCTGCTGCCGTGGCCCGCGCCCGGGCAGCCACGCCCGGCGCCTGCCGGGCATCAAGGAACCCGCCACCACCGTCGACGACAGCCGCGTCGCTCCGGCCGCCGACCCCTCGGCTCTCGCCGCGACACAGGCCGACGCCCGGTACCGGTCGGCCGGCACCTGCGCCCCTGAACCCGGTACGCGTCGGGCACTCACCCACCACGACGGCTGCACCGGCTGCCGGAAGGCGACGGCGGGACACCGGCGGTGCGCGTGGTGAACGGCGATACGGCAAGCGCCCGCCCGGTGATCGTGTCCTCCTCCCGGTGACCGGGTCGCGCACCACCACCCCGGTCACGGTGCCGGCACCCCCCGGACGGCACCGGCCGACGAGGACCGCGCGGGGCCCGCCGGGGCCGGTGGGCCCCGCACCGGTGGCGGGCGGTTCCCTGGACCGGGCGGGTGTCCACCTCCCAGAAACGCCCCGCGAAGCCGTTCGGCATCCCAGCTCCCGAGCAGGAGCACAGCCGGCGGTCCTTCGAGCCGGTACTGGACACCACACCGGAACCGCTCGCCGAGAAGGGCTGCCAGGGTTTCTCGCCCACCGAGGTGAGCCGCCGTTCCAACATCTCGGTGGGCGCCCTCCACAGCCGGGCCGACGGCAAGGACGACGTCCCGCGCGCGGCGCAGGAACGGCTCCAGCAGGTCGGCCCGCAGCAGAACCAGCCGCACCGCATCGCGGCGGGTGGGCAGGTCCCGCAGCATCGTCCGGGCGCCGCGAGGCAGCCGGCGACGGCGCCGATGACGGCCTCGGTGGTGACCCGCACCTCGTACTTGAGCCAGGAGCACGTCGGCCGGTACGGCTCGTCCAGCCGCTTGAAGCACAGCCCTTCCAGCCCGGCTGCCGCCCCCTGAAGCCACCCTCGTGCCACGGCCGGGTCGGTCGTCGACGGGCACAGCGTCAGCGGTGCCTCCAGGCGGTGGTCGGCGAACAGCGCCTCCTGTGCCGCGCGCCGCCGCTCGTACGGCCAGCCGGTCAGGCCGGTGTCGCCTTGGTGGACCAGGCCGAAAGCGGCGTAGTGCGCCGGCCGCTGGCGCGCCGCCTCAGCCGTACCGCGCCCGCGCCCGCCGAGACGCTGCTGCAGCCGCTCGAACGCGAGCCGGTTCTCTTCCAGCACCACCAACTCGTCGTCCAGGCCGGTGTTCGTCGGCAGCCGGGCGAGGGCCGCCGTGCGGATTTCGGGGAACGGGCCGGTCACGTCCGTGCCCTGCCCGGAGCGCAGCACCCGCCGGTCAGTGTGCGCGGCGAACTGCGCGCGGTAACCGTCCCGCTTGGGCTCGGCCACCCCCCGGAGCCGCGCCGCCCAGCCCACCCCTGCCGGGCAGCCCACCATGCCGGCACCGGCCGCCCGGTCGGGCGTCCCGGGCGGCTTCTCCTCACCCGCCACCGGCCCCACCGAGGCCGACAGCCGCACCGCGCCCGCGCGCCGGTCCCGCCGCGCCCCGCAACGCACCCGCCGCCAGCGTCCGGGCCGAAGCCGCTGAACACCCGGCGCCCGGGTTCTGCCGCGCCGGGCCGGGCCGGGCCGTTCCAGGAACACGCCAGGGCTCGCCGGGATGCTCCCGGCCGGGGGGCGCGGCCGGCCGCGCCCCCCGGGGCCGCAGACGCTATAGCCTCCACCCGTGACCAACACCCCCGGGCGGAGCGGGAACTTCCTCCCCGTGAGCTCCCTGACCATCGAGCGCTCCTGGAGGGTACGGACTGGGCGTCGCTCGCCACCCCGTGCGGGACGGGCGAAGCCCTGCCGGCGGCGCTGGCCCGTCTCCTCGACCCCGACCCGGCCGTCAG
>NZ_JBITSF010000036.1:0-55199 GCF_044540485.1 Streptomyces sp. NPDC085946
CCGCCGGTACCACGGCCCCGCTCGTCACCGCCGGCGCCGGCGGGGCGGCGGTTCACCAGATGGGTCAGCAGGCCGGGGGGGGGCCCGGGCCCCGGGGGGGGGGGGGGGGGCCCGCCCCGCCCCCCCCGCCGCCCCCCCGGGGGGGCCGGGGGGGGGGGGGGGCCCCCCCCGCGGGGGGGGGGGGGGGGGCGGCCCCCCCCGGGGGGGGGCCCCCCGGCCCCCCCCCCCCCCCCCCGGGGGGGGGGGGGGGGCCCCCCCCCCCGGGGGGGCCCCCCCCGCCGCAGCCGGGGCCGCCTGGTGGCGGTGCGCCGTCATGGCGGTGCGCCGTCATGGCGGTGCGCCGCCTGACGACGGGGCCGCCCCGGCGGCTACGGCACCGGGACCGGTGCCGGAGCCGGCGCGTAACCCGTCGGCCGGGCCGTGAACGTGCCGCGTCCCTGCGTCCGGCTGCGCAGCCGGGTCGCGTAGCCGAACAGCTCGGCCAGCGGCACGGTGGCGGTGACGACCGCCGCGCCGGCCCGGGTGACGGAACCCGTCACCCGGCCGCGGCGGGCCGCGAGATCGCCGAGCACACCGCCCACCGCGTCCTCGGGCACGGTGACCGTGACCTCGACGACCGGTTCCAGCAGGACCATCGCGCAGGCGCGCAGCGCCTCCCGGAGCCCGAGCCGGCCCGCCGTGCGGAAGGCCGTCTCCGAGGAGTCCTTCACGTGGGTCGCCCCGTCGGTCAGGGTGACCCGCAGCCCGGTCACCGGGTGACCGCCCAGCGGCCCCTCGGCCAGGGCGTCCCGGCAGCCGGCCTCCACCGCGCGGACGTACTCCTGCGGCACCCGGCCGCCGACGACGGCCGAGCCGAACGCGAAGCCCGGGGTGCCGTCACCGGTGTCCTCCAGGGGTTCGACGTCGAGGACGACCTGCGCGAACTGCCCGGCCCCGCCGTCCTGTTTGACGTGCCGGAAGACCAGGCCGGACACGCCGCGGGCCACCGTCTCGCGGTAACCGACCCGCGGACGGCCCACGCCGACCTCCAGCCCGTGCTCGCGCCGGATCTTCTCCACCGCGACCTCCAGGTGCAGCTCCCCCATCCCGGACAGGACCGTCTGGCCGGTCTCGGGGTCGGTCCGCACGGTCAGCGAGGGGTCCTCCTCGGCGAGCCGGGCGAGCGCCGACGCCAGGCGGTCGGTGTCGGTGGTCCTGCGCGCCTCGACCGCCACGGAGACGACCGGGTCGGGCACACCGGGCGGTTCGAGGACGAGCGGGGCGTCCGGCGCGCACAGCGTCGAGCCGGCACGGGCGGACTTCAGGCCGACGACGGCCACGATGTCCCCGGCGACCGCCCGGTCCAGCCGGGCGTGCCGGTCGGCCTGGACCCGCAGGATCCGGCCGATCCGCTCGGTGCGCCGCGCGCCCGGGTCCCACACCGCGTCCCCCTTCCCGATCGTTCCCGAATACACCCGCAGGTACGTCAGCCGTCCCGTCGCGGTGGCGTTCACCTTGAACGCCAGCGCGACGAACGGCGCCGCCGGGTCGGCCGCCCGCTCCTGCTCCGCACCGTCGTGCAGACCGCGTACGGGCGGCACGTCGAGCGGCGACGGCAGGTACGCCACGACCGCGTCCAGCAGCGGCTCGACGCCGCGGTCGCGGTAGGCCGAGCCGCACAGCACGACCACGCCGTCGCCGCTGTGCGTCAGGTCCCGCAGCGCGGCGGCCAGCGTCCGCGCGGTGAGCGTGCCGGTGGCGCAGTACTCGTCCAGGGCACCCGGGTGGAGTCCGGCCACCGCCTCCTCCAGCAGCCGGCGCCGTCCCGCCGCCTCCTCCCGCAGTTCGTCCGGGACCGGCCCCCGCGTGACCGTGTCACTGCCGTCGGCCCAGGTCAGCGCCCGCATCCGCACCAGGTCGACGACGCCGGTGAAGTCGTCCTCCGCGCCGATCGGCAGCTGCACGGCCAGCGGCGCCGGGTGCAGACGGTCACGGATCGACGCGACCGCCGCGTCCAGGTCGGCGCCGGCCCGGTCCATCTTGTTGACGAACGCGATCCTCGGCACCCCGTGCCGGTCGGCCTGCCGCCACACGGACTCGCTCTGCGGCTCGACGCCCGCGACGGCGTCGAACACCGCCACGGCGCCGTCGAGCACGCGCAGCGCGCGCTCCACCTCGTCGGCGAAGTCGACGTGGCCCGGGGTGTCGATGAGGTTGATCCGGTGGCCGTCCCAGGCGCAGCTCACCGCCGCGGCGAAGATCGTGATGCCCCGGTCCCGCTCCTGCGGGTCGAAGTCGGTGACGGTGGTGCCGTCGTGGACCTCGCCGCGCTTGTGCGTGGTTCCGGTGGCGTACAGGATCCGCTCGGTGACGGTGGTCTTGCCGGCGTCGACGTGGGCGAGGATGCCCAGGTTGCGGACGACGGCGAGCGGGTGGGCGGGGTGACGTTCGGGTGCGGTGCGCACGGCCCTTGGCCTTTCGGTGCGGCAGGGAACGGGGCGGCGCGATCGACCGGACGAGCGTGCGACGACGGCGTACGGACCCGCGGGCCCGGCTCGTGGTGCCTGGCCCGGGTCCGGCCTGTGGGCCTGACCTGCGGGGTCGGGCGGTGAGGCCCGGCCCGCGGGCCCGGGGACCGTCATCGGGCAGGGCGGTGCCCGTGCCCGGAGGTGTGTCGCGAGGTGTGTCGGAGGCTCGTCACGGCATCCGGTGCCGGCCGCGCAGCGGGCACCGGACGCACCAGGACACGAGGATCACCTCGTACCGGGACCGGGGAGCGACGACAGCGGTGCGGTCACGCACGGCCGGGCTCCCCTCACTCGTCAGGACGACGCGCCGCCCGCCGTGTGCCGTGGGCGGCGCGTGATGTGTGGTGAGTGTAGGAAGCCGGGCCGGTCCCGGGCACGTGATTTTCCGCCGCCCGAGGCCGCTCCCCTCAGACGCGGGCCAGCTCCGCCGCGCCGAAGGACACGTCGAACCGGTCGCACCAGATGCTCAGGCTCGTGAACGCGGCCGGGTCGACGTCGGCGGGCAGGCGGTAGTTCTGGTCGCCCTTGTTGCCCTTGAGTCCGCCGAGACTGACGTACTTCCCGTCGTCGAACACGTGCCAGCCGGCCTTGCCCTCCTTCACCGGGGCGTCGGTCAGCCACACCCGCAGGTCGGGGCCGTTGCTGGTGTCCAGGTCCTCCAGGCGCACCACGTGGGAGCCGTCGGCCAGGCGCAGCAGCCGCACCGTGCCCGTCGTGGCGTGCTCATGGCTGACCAGCTCGCCGCGCGCCAACGTCACCGGCTCCGCCGCGCCGGGTGTCGCCGACGCGGCGGCCGAGGATGCCGCGCCGGAGGGCGTCGCCGCCGGGGCCGGGGCGGCGGAGGCCGCGGGCAGCGCCTCCTCGACGGTCTCGTCCTGCCACAGCTTCCACGGCTGGAACCAGTACAGTCCCGCACCCACCGCCACGATCACCACCGCCAGGGCTCCTCCGACGACCGACCGCCCCGGCAACCTGCGCACGCGTCCCATTCGGGTCTCCTCCCCTTCCTCGGCCCCCATTCCATCCCGCGCACCCGCCCGGGGGCAGCACCCAGGAGGTGACGGAATCCTTACGTGCGGGAAGGGACCTGCGGGAGGCCGGATTCCGGGGCCCGGAACCCCGGAAACGACTCGTGCGGGCCGAGGAAGCCTCGACCCGCACGAGTTGCGAAAAACGATCTGTGTCCGAGGGGGGACTTGAACCCCCACGCCCGATAAAGGGCACTAGCACCTCAAGCTAGCGCGTCTGCCATTCCGCCACCCGGACCAGGTGTCTGCCGCCTGACCGGGGCGTTCCCCGCGGCGACACGGACAACAATACCAAGGTTTCGGAGTGCCCTTCACCTGCGTTTCCGTTCGCCGGGGCCGTGCGCGGGGCACACGACACGGCCGGACGCCGCAGTCACCCCGGGTGATCCCGCCGTCACAGCCGTGCACGATGCGTGGCTGGATGTGGCGGGTGGGTGGCGGACACACATCGCGGGTGCCGCCGGCCCCGACGCCGGCCTCCTCCGGCACGGCCGTCTCCGGCGCGGCCTTCTCCGCCCGCGCCGCGCACGGTCCCCGCACCGGAGTGACTTCTCCCCCTGGCGGACCGGTCCCTCCCGGCGCCGGGAGGGACCGGTCCGTCCGCGTGCGGATCCTCAGCACTTCTCCCGCAGCGAGTGCAGGTGCGCGCTGGAGCGGCGGGCGAAGGCGAGCGAATCCGCCGGGTTGTCGTGTTCGGCCTGCCAGTGGTGGGCCGTGCGCTCGCCGCGCAGCCGGGTCACGGCGGAGATGAAGCGCTGGTAGTCGATGTCGCCGTCGCCGACGTCGACCATGCGGTAGCCGTACGGGTTCGACGGGTCGCTCTCGCCGTCCTTGACGTGGAACAGCGGGTAGCGGTGCGGCTGTCCGAGCACGTAGTCGAGGGGTTCGAAGGGTGCGGGCGTGCCGTCGGGCCGCTTGGAGAACCGGAACTGGGCGACGTACGCCCAGTAGATGTCCATCTCCAGGTAGACGAGGTCGGGGTCGGTCTCGGCGAGCAGGACGTCGTAGAGGCGGACCTTGGGGTCGTCGGCGGCGAAGGAGAACTCCTCGGAGTGGTTGTGCTGGTAGAACTTGATGCCGCGCGCCTTCGCCGCCGCGCCGTAGGCGTTGAAGTCCTCGGCGGCGCGCTTCCAGGCGTCGACGGTGGAGCCGTAGCGGAACGGGCCGGCGGCCGTGCCGATGTGCTTGAGGCCGAGGGCCTCGGCGTCGTCGAGGACCTTGGTGAGGTTCTGCGCGAAGGTGTAGGCGTTCGGGTCGCTGGAGTAGTAGCCGACGTGGCTGCCGATCGGCTTGAGGCCGTGGTCCCTCGCCAGCCGCCGGAGTTGGGCGAGGGTGATCGGGCCCGCCGAGCCCTGGGTGTAGCCGGCGAACTCGACCTCGTCGTACCCGTACTTCTCCAGTTCGGCGAAGACGGGGGCGAAGCCGAGCGTGGAGACCTTGTCGCGCAGGCTGTAGAGCTGGATGCCGAGCCGGCCGGGCGGCAGGACGGGGCGGCCGCGGCCCGCGGCGGTGCCGGTGGCCGGCGGGGTGCCGGTGGCCGCGGCGGCGGGGCCGGTGGCGGCGCCGAGCAGGGCGGCGGCGGCGGTGCCCGCGGCGACGCCCAGCATGCCTCGTCTGGTGAGGCGGTGGGTCAGTTCGGGGTCGGGCTGGGGGATGCGGCTCATGCGGGGAACTCCTCGGTGTCGAAGGCCGTTGTCGGTGGTGGGTGCTTCACTTGTGACCAGGTGGAACGGACGGGCCGGTGAGGCCGGGTGCCGGCCGTGACCGGCCGGTCAGCCGAGTCCGGCGAGGCGGAGCAGGAGTGACTTCACGTCGGTGGCCGCGACGCGGTCGCCGACAGCGCGGGGGGTGGAGCAGATGAGGAGCGGACCGTCGTCGTCGCTCGCGGGAAGGCGGCCGTGGCTGCCGCGAAGAGGTGAGGGGTCCAGGGGCACGACCGCCATGCGGTAGCGCATGCCGAGTTTCTTGCGCGCCAGCGCGGTCGCCGCCTTGACCCTGACGTAGGGGTCGAGGGGATCCATGAGGAGTTCGGCCGGGTCGTAGCCGGGTTTGCGGTGGATGTCGACGAGCCGTGCGAAGTCGGGTGCGCGGGCGTCGTCGAGCCAGTAGTAGTACGTGAACCAGGCGTCCGGCTCCGCGACCGCGACGAGTTCGCCGGAGCGCGGGTGGTCGAGGTGGTGGGTCTTCTTGCCCTCGTCGTCCAGGAGTCGTTCGATGCCGGGCAGTCCGTCCAGGGCGGCCCGGGTGGCGTCGAGGTCCTCGGGGCGGCGGACGTAGACGTGCGCGATCTGGTGGTCGGCGACGGCGAAGGCCCGGGACGCCATCGGATCCAGGTACTCCATGCCGTCCTGCGTGTGCACCTCCAGCAGGCCGGCGCGCCGCAGGGCGCGGTTGATGTCGACGGGCCGGCTCACGCGGGTGATGCCGTACTCGGACAGCGCGACGACGGTGCGGCCTTCGGCGCGGGCGTCGTCCAGGAGGGGTGCCAGGGCCGCGTCCAGGTCGGCGGCGGCCCGGTGGGAGCGCGGGTCGTCGGGGCCGAAGCGCTGCAGGTCGTAGTCGAGGTGAGGGAGGTAGCAGAGCGTCAGGTCGGGGTGTCGGGTCCGCATGACGTGGCGGGTCGCGTCGATGATCCAGCGGCTGGAGGCCAGGTCCGCGCCGGGTCCCCAGAAGCGGAACAGGGGGAACGTGCCGAATCGCTCGGTGAGTTCGTCGTGCAGGTCCGCCGGGCGGGTGTAGCAGTCGGGTTCCTTGCGGCCGTCGGCGTAGTAGATCGGACGGGGGGTGACGGTGATGTCGGTGTCGGCGCCCATGGCGTACCACCAGCAGATGTTGGCGACGGTGTAGCCGGGGTGGGCGCGGCGGGCCGCGTCCCAGAGCCTGTCGCCGGAGACCAGGCCGTTGTGCTGGCGCCACAGGAGGACGTCGCCGAGTTCGCGGAAGTACCAGCCGTTGCCGACGATGCCGTGCTCGGAGGGGAGGGTGCCGGTGAGGAAGGTGGACTGGGCGGCGCAGGTGACGGCGGGCAGCACGGTGCCGAGCGGGGCGCGGGAGCCGGACCGGCCGAGCGCTTCGAGGTGGGGCATGTGGTCGAGGAGACGGGGGGTGAGGCCGACGACGTCGAGGACGAGGAGGGGGGTGGGCCGCGGGGTGCGCGGGACGGGCCCGGTCGTCCCCGGGTCGCCGGCGGTCGGTCCTTCGGATGTCATGGCAGCTCCTTCAGGCCGAGGTCGGTCAGCAGGTCGCGGGCGAGGGCGAGTTCGGCGGCGATGCCGTCGGCGAGCTGGGCCCGTCCCCGGGGCCGCAGCTCGGGCGGGAGGGCCTGCCAGGTGTAGGTCTCGACCTCCAGGTGGCGGGTGAGCGGGTGCGGGCCTCCGACGAGCCGGGTCAGCGCGGTCCGCAGTGCGGGGAGCGTGGAGGTGAGGGGCGCGGCGGGGGCCGCGTGCAGGGGGACGTGGAAGTGGGCGCGCCAGGGCGCGGAGTCGGGCAGGGCGTCGCCCTCGAGTGCCTCGTCGAGGTCGTCGGTGCCGCGCAGTCCGGCGGCGGTGACCGTGCGGGTCTGGTGCAGGAAACGGGGTTCGGCGAAGGCGGCCAGGGCCTCGCGGACCTCGGGCAGACGAGGGTGGTCGGCGTGCAGGGCGGCCGACAGCTGGGATTTGACGACGGGGACGCCGGCCTCGGCGAGCGCGTCGAGGGCGGTGTGCGGGTCTTCGAAGGAGGTGGCGAGATGACAGGTGTCGACGCAGATGCCGATGCGGTCGTGGCCGATCGAGGCCAGCGGGCCGATGGCGTCGCGGGTGGTCTCGACGACGCAGCCGGGTTCGGGTTCCAGGCCGATCCGGACGGAGCGGCCGGTCAGGTCGGCGAGCGCGTCGAGCCGTTCGGCGAGGGTGCGCAGGGCGGCGCGGGCCGTGGCGACGCGGTCGGCGACGTGCGGTCCCGCCCCGGCGGAACCGGGCTCCTGGGGGAGGGGGGTGCGCCAGGCGAGCGGCAGGGTGGAGATGCTGCCGTCGGTGACGTCGTCGGGGAGCAGCGCGGCGAGGATCCGGGCCAGGGCCGTGGTGTGGTCGAGGCGTTCGGGGTCGGCCCAGTCGGGTCGGTAGACCCGGTACTTGACCTCTTCGGCGCCGAACCCCTGGTAGGGGAAGCCGTTGAGGGTGACGACCTCCAGGCCACGCCGGTCCAGTGCGCCGCGCAGACCGCGCAGGGCGGACGGGTCGGTGACCAGGGCGCGGGCGGCGTCGCGGGCCAGCCACAGCCCGATGCCGAGGCGGTCGCGGCCCAGACGACGGCGCACGGGCTCGCAGTGGTCGCGGAGCTGGGCGAGGACCCCGTCGAGGGTCTCGGCCGGGTGGACGTTGGTGCAGTAGGCGAGGTGGACGGTGGAGCCGTCCGGGTGGCGGAAGCGCATGGCTCACGCCTCCGCGGCCGGGGCGCCGGCCGGCTCGTGGCCGTCGTCCCTCGGGGCGCCGCGCAGGACGGAGTTGCCCTCGTGCGTGGCCTCCGTGACCGTGACGTCGAGGACCAGGCGGCCGCTGAGTCCGTAGAAGGCGACGGGGTTGCGCCACAGCACCCGGTCGACGTCGTCCTCGGTGAATCCCTCGGCCAGCATCAGGTCGGCGACCTTGCGGGTCTTGAGGGGGTCGCTCCTCCCCCAGTCGGCGGCGGAGTTGACCAGCACCTGCTCGGGCCCGTGGGCGCGCAGGATCGCGACCATCCGCTCCTCGTCCATCTTGGTGTCCGGATACACCGAGAAGCCCAGCCAGCAGCCGCTGTCCTTGGCCTCCTTGACGGTGGTCTCGTTGAGGTGGTCGACCAGGACGCGTTCCGGGGGCAGGGCGGACTCCCGGACGACGTCGAGGGTGCGGCGCAGGCCGGTGAGCTTGTCGCGGTGCGGGGTGTGCACGAGCGCGGGCAGGCCGTGGTCGGCGGCGAGCTGGAGCTGGGCGGCCAGCGCGGTGTCCTCGGCCGGGGTCATGGAGTCGTAGCCGATCTCCCCGACGGCGACGACGTGGTCCTTGACGAGATACCGGGGCAGGGCGTCGAGGACGGGCACGCAGCGCGGGTCGTTGGCCTCCTTGGGGTTGAGGGCGAGGGTGCAGTGGTGGGCGATGCCGTACTGCGCCGCGCGGAAGGGTTCCCAGCCGAGGAGGGCGTCGAAGTAGTCGAAGAAGGAGGCCGGCGAGGTCCGGGGCTGGCCCAGCCAGAAGGAGGGCTCGACGACGGCGCGGACGCCCGCGGCGTACATGGCCTCGTAGTCGTCGGTGGTCCTGGACGTCATGTGGATGTGGGGGTCGAAGAGGCGCATCAGGACTCCTTGCCGTGGGGGTGGTCCGTGCCGTGCGGAGGGGCCGCGGACTCGGTGAGGGCCAGGACGCGGTGCAGGTCCGCGGGGACGGGGCGGCCGGCGGCGGTGCGTTCGGCGGCGTAGTCGTCCAGCATGCGGGCGAGTTCGCCGTCCCCCCGGGCGCGCTCGGCCAGGTCTGTCACGTGGTCGACCGGGACCTCGGTGAACAGGCACTTGAGCACGGCGTGGCGCCAGGAGTGGGGGGCGAGGTGCCGGGCGGCGTAGGGGCCGACGGCGGCGGCGAGGAGCCGGGTGTCGTTGGTGCGCAGGGCGTCCTCGACGAGGGGGAGGGCGTCGGGGCCGGGCACGAGGTGGGGCAGGGCGTGCAGGACGGCGCGGCGTTCGTCGGCGGTGCCCTGGAAGTAGACCCGGGACAGCGCGTCGGCGTCGGCGCGGGCCGCGTGCAGGATCAGTACGCGGGCGGCGTCGGCGTGGGAGGGGCCGCAGCGGCGGCCGGCCTCGGCCAGGCGCAGTTCCCACACCGGGACGGGGCCGTGGAGGCCGGGGTGGGCGGCGGCCTCGTCGAGGGCTTGGTCGAGCCAGGCGCGGGCGGCTCCGCCGAGGTGGGCGGCGAGGTCGCGGCGCAGTTCGTCCGGCGGGGTGAGCGCGAGGGGGGTGCCGTGCACGGGCCGGGTGTGCCGGGCGTCCGGGGTTCCCCGGCCGCTCGGGGTGGGGGCGGCCGGGGTGGCTCGGGGGCGGGTCATGAGGTGGTGCTCCCTTCGGGGGTGGCGGAGGGATCGCCCGGCGGTGGAGGGGTGGTCGGGGAGCCGGTCGCGTGGCCGGCCGCGCGGCGGAGGAGGGGCAGGGAGTGGGCGGCGAAATGGGGGCCGGCGTGGGAGTGGCGGGGCAGTTCCACGACGGCCAGGCCCTGGTAGCCGGTGGCCGCCAGGGCGGCGAGGACGGACGGGAAGTCGATCTCGCCCTCCCCCAGCGGGAGGTGCTCGTGGACGCCGCGGCGCATGTCCTCGATCTGCACGTGCCGCAGCCACGGGGCGGCGGCGGACACGCAGTCGGCGGGAGGGAGGGGTTCGAGGCACTGGCAGTGGCCGATGTCGAGGGTGAGACCGAGCGGTTCCGGGTCGCCGAGCATGCGGCGCAGGTGGTGGAAGTCGGCGAGGGTGGCGAGGAGGTGGCCCGGTTCCGGTTCGACGGCGAGGGGGACGCCCGCGGCGGCCGCGGCGTCCAGGACGGGGACCAGTGCCCCGGCGAGGCGCTTCCACGCGGTGTCCTCGTCGGTTCCCGGCGGGAGGGTGCCGCTGAAGCAGTGGACGGCGTGGGCTCCCAGGTCGCCGGCGACCCGGACGGCGCGCAGGAGCAGGTCGACGCGGCGGGCGCGGTCGCCGGGGTCCGCGTCCAGCAGGGAGGGGCCGTGCTTGCGGCGCGGGTCGAGCACGTAGCGGGCGCCCGTCTCCACGGTGACCCCGAGCCCCAGCGTGTCCAGCCGGTGCGCGACCTCGCGGGTGCGGGCGGCGAGGCCGGGGGCGAGCGGGTCGAGGTGCATGTGGTCGAGGGTCAGACCGACGCCGTCGTAGCCGAGGTCGGCCAGCAGGGCGAGGGCGTCGTCGAGCCGGAGGTCGGCGAGTCCGTTGGTGCCGTAGCCGAAGCGGAGGGGGGCGGGTTCGCCGGTGGGCCCGTCGGCGGGGTGGTCAGGGCCGGTCTCCGGGCGGGACGGGGCGGGCCTCGTCCCCGGACGGGACCGGGCGGGACCGGCGTCCGTGCGGGAGCCGGCGGCTCGCCGCGCAGGGGTGCTCATGTGATGCTCACCTTCCTCGCGAACCTCCGCCCGAGCGGGGCCAGCGCCGCGATCACCAGGGCGCCGGCGGCGGAACCGGTGCGGGCGGCCAGGGCGGCCTGCAGGGGGACCGTGGCGCGGATGCCGGCGCCGACGGCGCGCTGGGTGAGCGGAGGTGAGGGGTTGAGGGCGGCGTGGACGTAGGGACGGGCCGCGGTGGCGGCGTACGCGGCGGCGAGAGCGGTGGTGAGACGGGGCGCGGCCCGGACGGCGGGACTCGGCCGGCTTCGCCGGGCGGCCCGGTCGCCCGGTGCGGAGGGGGTGGCTGCCGTGTGCCCGGGCGCGGGCTCGCCTCCGCCGGTACCACGGCCCCGCTCGTCACCGCCGGCGCCGGCGGGGCGGCGGTTCACCAGATGGGTCAGCAGGCCGGTCGCGGCCAGGGCCGCGAGGGGGGCCAGGGAGGAACCGCCGCGCGTCTCCCGGCGCGACACGGTCGTGACGGCGAGGGTGTGGGCGCCGAGGAGGGCGGCGGAGGGGAGGGCCCGGCGGGGGCGGCCGGTGGTGGCCGCGGCGCCGAGGAGCAGGTCCAGTGCGCGGGTCGTCGCCATCGCCGCCGGACCCGCGGGGGTGTGCTTCAGGGTGAGGTCGTACGCCCAGACCGTGGCCGCGAGCGGCGCGGCGACGGCGAGGGCCGGGCGGCCGGCGCGGGCGGCGAGGGCCAGCCCGGCACCGGTGAGGGCGCAGGCCGCCGTGAGGGCGGCCGCCGGGCGGACACGGCCGGAGGGCAGGGGCCGGTGCGGGCGTTCGGCGGCGTCCTCCTCGCGGTCCGCCCAGTCGTTGAGGGCCATGCCGGCCTCGTACAGGCAGAGGGAGGAGCCGACGGCGAGCAGGACGCGGGGACGGGCGGCGGGTGCGCCGGCCGCCGCCGCGCCGGCCAGCGCGTCGCCGGGGACGGTGAACAGGGCGGGCAGGCGCAGCAGTTCGGCCCAGGCGCGACCGCGGTTCGGGCGCGAGGTGCCGCCCTCGCGCCGGCCGGGCGGAGCACTCCCGGTCGAGGTGCCGGCCGCCCCGGCACCATCCGGCACCACCGGCGGCTCCGGCCCCTGGGGCCCCTCCCGGTCCCCCTTCTCTTCCGCTTCCCGTGCCCCTTCCCAGCCCTTCTCCTGGCCGTCCGTCACCGCTGCTCCCCCGCCCCATCGGCCGTCCCGGCCAGGTCCGCCGGACGCTCCCCCGCCGCGCCGCCCGACGCCCCCGTGTCCGTCCCGGCCAGCCTCCGGGCGAACCCCGTCAGCACGGCGTACTGCTCCGCCAGGCCCGACGGCCCCTCCCCCACCGGGTCCTTGAAGTAGAAGCCGAGTTCGCCGAGGGGGCCGGACAGGCCGGTCTCGTGGGCCCGGGCGGTGAGGCGGGCCAGGTCGAGGACCAGGGGGGCCGCCAGGGAGGAGTCGCAGCCCTGCCAGGTGGTCTGGAGGACCATGCGGGTGCCGAGGAAGCCGTCGAAGGCGATGTGGTCCCAGGCGGTCTTCCAGTCGCCGAGCGCGGGGACGTCGTCGATGTGGACCTCGCCCTCGGGGGCGGTGCCGAGCGTGTCGGCCAGGACCCGCTCCTTGCCCGCGTTCTTGGCCGCGGCGGCGGCCGGGTCGGCCAGGGCCGCGCCGTCGCCGCCGCCCAGCAGGTTGGTGCCGGACCAGGCCCGCACCGCGAGCGCCCGCTGCGCGAACATCGGGCCCAGCACCGAGCGCAGCAGGGTCTGGCCGGTCTTGCCGTCGCGTCCGGCGTGGGGCAGGCCGGACGACTCGGCCAGCGGGGCCAGTGCGGGGTGGTGCAGGCCCGTGGAGGGGGTGAAGTTGACGTACGGGCAGCCGGCGCGCAGGGCCGCGGCCGCGTACAGGGAGCTCGGCGGCAGCGTGTCCCCCGTGGCGGCGGGCTCGGTGGACGCCACGTTGACCACCACGGCCCGCGCGAGGCCGTGGCGGCGGACGAAGTCGCGGATGTCGGCGCTGAAGGCGGCGATCAGTTCGTCCGGTTCCCGGGTGTCGCCGGCGACCGGGCCGCCCGGCCGGATCTCCCGGTCGGCGGCGGCCAGGTCGGCCGCGACCGCGGACGGCAGGCCGTGCGGCAGCACGCCCTGGGCCGCCAGTTCCTCCGCGCGTTTGGGGAGCGGGCAGTCGAGTGTGTCGTGCCCGCCGAAGACCAGGGACGACAGCGCGGGCAGACCGCTGCCGGCGAACACGGGCGTCTCGGTCACCAGGCCCGTCGGGGGGTGCAGGCCGGCGGTGACGGCGGCACAGCCCGCCACCACGGTGGTGGCGACGGAGCCGCGCGCTCCGATCAGCCACACCCCCACCCGGGGAGCCCGAGGGTCCTGGGAGACCCGGGGACCTCGAGGGACCCGGGAGTCGGAACGGGACGCGGACATGGGCAGCCTCCTTGTCGTGCGCGGCGTACGTGGGTGCGTGACGTGCGTGACGTGCGCGTCGTGCGGGGACCCCGGCGGGGCGGTCGAGACGGCGGGCGGGAGTCCGGCGTCCCCCGCCCGCCGCCGCTCAGTGGCCTCGCGGAGCCGTCCGGTCCGAGGGCTCCGCGGGCGGTCGCCCGATCCGGATGCCGGGGAAGGACCCCGGGGCGGCGGCCCGGCGGTTCCGGATGCCGAGGCGGCCGCCGGCCGGGCCGCGGACCGGACCGGTGGGGGCAGGGGTGGTGAGGGGGCCGTCGCTCTTCACGTCGTCGGGCCGGACCCGGCGGCACTCCCGCGACCACGCGCGCTCGCCCACCGCGTCCGCGCCCAGCCGGCCGTACGGCCGCACCGGCCGCACCGACGGCATCGGCAGTACCGACGACACCGACCGCACCGACGGAAGCCACGGCGCCGGAGGCACCGGCGGCGCCGGCCGCACCGGCGGCCGCATCACCACCTCCCTCACCCCGTCGTGAAGGTGAAGTCGTCCACGTCGTACAGGGCGCCGGTGCCGCTGCCCCTGAAGACGAGGTACAGCGTGGTCGTGCCGCGCGGTGCCCGGGTCAGGGCGGCGCTGACGTCCTGGAAGGTGTCCCAGCCGCCGGTCACCGGCACGGTCGCCCTGCCGAGCAGCGTGCCGCCCGGCGAGCCGGCGCGGATCTCCAGGGTGCCGCCGGTGCCTCCGGAGGAGACGCGTGCGGTGATCTTCTCGGCGTCGCGCAGGAGGTACGGCGTGAAGGAGATCCAGTCCCCGTTGTGGACGTCGCCGACGGTCCGGCCGCCGTGCGCGGTCTCCCTGGTGATCACCGAGACGCCGGAGGAGTCGCCGAAGTGCTCGGCCTGGCGGTGCCGGGGCTGGGCGACGTTCTGGTCGTGGGAGGTCAGCGCGGCCTGGCCGCCGCCTCCGCCGTCGGTGTACTCGGCGTCGATCACGCCGAAGATGTTGGCGTCCTCGTCGTGGCCGCCGTCGGCGCTGGTCCGGAGGGTGCCGGTGCAGCCGTTGGCCGAGGTGAGCGGGTGGCCGTGGGTGTCGTGGCCGAGGACGAAGGTGACCTTGACCTTGGCGCAGTCGATGGTGGTGTCCTCGGGGTCGGTGACCTTCACCGTGAAGGGGACGGCGTCGCCGAAGCTGAACAGCTGCCCGTCCTTCGGGGTCTCCAGGACGACCTTGGGCGCGGTGTTGCCGACGACGATCTGCACGCTCGCGCTGCCGGTGCGGCCGGAGGGGTCCTTCGCGGTCAGGGTCGCGGTGTAGGTGCCGTTCCTGCGGTAGGTGTGCGTGGGGTCGGCGGAGGTGGAGGTGGCGCCGTCGCCGAAGTCCCAGCGGTAGGTGAGCGCGTCGCCGTCCTGGTCGGTGGTTCCGGCGGAGGAGAAGCGGACCCTCAGCGGCGCCTGCCCGGAGGTCCTGCTCGCGGCGGCCCGGGCGACGGGCGAGTGGCCGTCGGTGGCGTTCTCGATGCGGTACAGGGCGGAGTTCTCGTCGCCGCCGAACCAGGCCAGGCCGTAGTCGAGGACGTACAGCGCCCCGTCGGGGCCGAAGGCCATGTCCATGATCTGGGTGCCGGTCCACGGCACGTCATTGATGGACCGGACGGTGCCGTCGGCGTCGCTGGTGATCCGCTTGATCCAGCGGCGGCCGAACTCCCCGGCGAAGAAGTCGCCGTCGTACGCCTCGGGGAACTTCACCGGCGAGTCCAGGGCCGGGTCGTAGTGGTAGACCGGGCCGCCCATCGGGGACTCCGAGCCGGAGCCGAACTCGGGCAGCGAACCGCCGTCGTACGGGATCCAGGCGGGCTGGGCCGGGGGCAGGTCGGTCAGGCCGGTGTTGTGCGGCGAGGTGTTCTTCGGGGCGGCGCAGTCGAAGGGCGCGCCGGACCGGCCGGTGGCGAAGTCGTGGTCGACGTAGGCGTCGTTGTCGCCGGTGCAGTACGGCCAGCCGAAGTTGCCGGGGCCGGTGACGCGGGCGAACTCGACCTGGCCGGCCGGGCCGCGTGCCGGGTCGGCGGCGCCCGCGTCGGGACCGTAGTCACCGACGTAGAGGATGCCGGTCTCCTTGTCGACGCTGAAGCGGAACGGGTTGCGGAAGCCCATCGCGTAGATCTCGGGCCGCGTCCGGTCCGTGCCGGGCGCGAAGAGGTTGCCCTCGGGGACGGTGTACGAGCCGTCGGCGGCGACCTTGATGCGCAGGATCTTGCCGCGCAGGTCGTTGGTGTTGCCGGAGGTGCGCTGGGCGTCGAAGGCCGGGTTGCGGTCCGCGCGCTCGTCGATGGGCGTGAAGCCGTCCGACTGGAACGGGTTGCTGTCGTCGCCCGTGGACAGGTACAGGTTGCCGGCCGCGTCGAAGTCGATGTCGCCGCCGACGTGGCAGCAGATGCCGCGGGTGGCGGGCACGTCGAGGATCTTGCGCTCGCTGGCGTTGTCCAGGGTGCCGTCGGCCTTCAGCACGAAGCGGGAGAGGCGGTTGACGCCGTCGAAGGGCGCGAAGTCGGCGGCGGTGCCGGTCTCCGGGGCGTCGCCCGCGGGGGTGTTCAGCGGGGGCGCGTAGTACAGGTAGATGAAACGGTTCTCCGTGAAGTTCGGGTCGACGCCGATGCCCTGGAGTCCCTCCTCGTCGTGGGAGTAGACGTCGAGTTTGCCGGCGAGCCTGGTGTTGCCGGCGGCGTCGGTGAGGCGGAGTTCGCCGTCGCGGGAGGTGTGCAGGACCGAGCGGTCCGGGAGGACGGCGAGCGACATGGGTTCGCCGACCTCCGCCTCGCCCTTGGCGAGGGTGACCTGCTGGAAGTCCTCGGCGGCGACGGCGGGCCCGTCGTCGGGCGCGGCGCCGGCCGGGGGTGCGGCGAGGGTGAGGGACGCGCCGGCCAGCAGGGCGCCGCTGATCAGGGCGACCGCCTTGCGGAACGACGGGCGCCGGAATGCCGCGCGCCCTTCGCGGGTCTCGATCCTGCCGGTACGGGTGGTGGGGTCGTTCCCGTGCACGAATGCCTCCGTCGATGGGGCCGGTGGTGCGGGCGGGTGCGTACGCCGGGGTGTGCCGTCACCCCGGAGCCGGGCGGGGCCCCGGAAGGGCATGGGGAGTCGCCCCGGCGGGCCGGGGCGCCCTCCGGGGGCCGGGGTCAGTTGCCGAACGCCGCGTCGAAGGAGGCCGACGGCGGCTCGAAGTCGTAGGCCTTCAGGCGGGTCAGGGCCTCGGGGGCGCCCTGGAGCCGGTCCATGCCGGCGTCCTCCCACTCCACGGAGACCGGGCCCTGGTAGCCGATGGAGCGCAGCATCCGGAAGACGTCCTCCCAGGGCACGTCGCCGTGCCCGGCGGAGACGAAGTCCCAGCCGCGCCGCGGGTCGCCCCAGGGCAGGTGGGAGCCGAGGCGGCCGTTGCGGCCGTCGAGGCGCTTGCGGGCCTCCTTGCAGTCGACGTGGTAGATCCGGTCGCGGAAGTCCCACAGGAAGCCGACCGGGTCGAGGTCCTGCCACACGAAGTGCGAGGGGTCGAAGTTGAGGCCGAAGGCGGGCCGGCGGTCCACCGCGTCCAGGGCGCGGACGGTGGTCCAGTAGTCGTAGGCGATCTCGCTGGGGTGGACCTCGTGGGCGAAGCGCACGCCCTCGGCGTCGAAGACGTCGAGGATGGGGTTCCAGCGCTCGGCGAAGTCCTGGTAGCCGCGGTCGATCATCGACTCGGGCGCGGGCGGGAACATGGCGACCAGGTGCCAGATCGCGGAGCCGGTGAACCCGATGACGGTGTCCACGCCGAGGGCGGCGGCGGCGCGCGCGGTGTCCTTGATCTCGGCGGCGGCCCGCTGCCGTACGCCCTCGGGTTCGCCGTCGCCCCAGATGCGGGCGGGCAGGATCGCCCGGTGGCGTTCGTCGATGATGGCGTCGCAGACGGCCTGCCCCACCAGGTGGTTGGAGACCGCCCAGCACTTGAGGCCGTACTTGTCGAGGAGCGCGTGGCGGGAGGCCACGTAGGAGGGGTCGGCGAGGGCCTTGTCGACCTCGAAGTGGTCGCCCCAGCAGGCGAGTTCGAGCCCGTCGTAGCCGAAGTCGCGGGCCAGGCGGCAGACCTCCTCCAGGGGCAGGTCCGCCCACTGGCCGGTGAACAGGGTGAAGGTGCGCGGCATCGTCAGTCTCCTCTAGGCCGCTATCGGCGTGTAGACGGAGTTCTTCTCGGCGCTCTCCTCGACCGCCGCCAGGACGCGCTGCACCTGGAGCCCGTCGGCGAAGGAGGGGTCGGGGCGGCGGTGTTCGGCGACGGCGTGGACCAGGTCGCGGGCCTGGTGGACGAAGGTGTGCTCGTAGCCGAGGCCGTGGCCCGGCGGCCACCAGGCCTCCAGGTAGGGGTGGTCGGGTTCGGTGACGAGGATCCGGCGGAACCCGGCGTGTGCGCCGGGTTCGGTGCCGTCGTGGTACGACAGCTCGTTGAGCCGTTCCAGGTCGAAGGCGAGGGAGCCGCGCTCGCCGTTGAGTTCGATGCGCAGGGCGTTCTTGCGGCCGGTGGCGTACCGGGTGGCCTCGAAGGAGGCGAGGGCGCCGGAGGCGAACCGGCCGGTGAACAGGGCGGCGTCGTCGACGGTGACCTGTCCGGTGCCCGCGGCCGACACGGCGGACAGCCCGCCGGCCGTTCCGCCGGGCAGCGGCCGTTCCCGTACGAAGGTCTCCGTCAGCGCCGACACGCCCGCCAGCTGCTCCCCCGCCAGGTACTGCGCGAGGTCCACGATGTGCGCCCCGAGGTCGCCGAGCGAGCCGGAGCCGGCCTGCTCCCGGCGCAGCCGCCAGGTCAGCGGGAACGCCGGGTCGACCAGCCAGTCCTGGAGGTAGGCGACCCGTACGTGCCGCAGCGTGCCGAGGCGGCCCTCGGCGACCATGCGGCGGGCCAGCGCGGTGGCGGGCACCCGGCGGTAGTTGAAGCCGACCATCGCCAGCCGGCCGCGGCCGTAGGCCTCCTCGGCCGCCCGGGTCATCGCCTCCGCCTCCGCGACCGTGTTGGCCAGCGGTTTCTCGCACAGCACGTGCTTGCCGGCGGCGAGCGCGGCCAGGGCGATCTCGGCGTGGCTGTCGCCGGGGGTGCAGATGTCGACGAGGTCGACGTCGTCCCGTTCGACCAGGGCGCGCCAGTCGGTCTCGGTGTCCGCCCAGCCGTGCCGGTCGGCGGCCGCGCGCACGGCGGTGGCGTCCCGGCCGCAGACGACGGCGAGCACGGGGTCCAGCGGCAGGTCGAAGACGCGGCCCGCGGTGCGCCAGCCCTGGGAGTGCGCGGCGCCCATGAAGGCGTAGCCGACCATGCCGACGCGCAGCGGCGGCTTCCCGTCCCGGGTCCCGGTCCCGCCCGGCCGTCCGGCAGCCTCTGCCCCGTCTGACTGCTGCGGCTGTGCCATACGGATGTCCTCCTCGTCGTCGTGGCGCGGTGGGGGTGGCCCCGCCCGGTGGCTGGTCGGGCCGGCGGGGCCGGGCTCCCTACTGGAAGCCGGTGGGCATGTACTGGTCGACGTTGGTCTTGTCGACGACGGCCGAGTAGAGGGTGAGGCTGGCCGGGATCTCGAACTCGGCGAGGCCGCCGACGCCCTTGCCCTGGCCGAGGGCGCGGGCGAGGTCGATCGCGGAGGCGGCCATGGTCGGCGGGTACAGGACGGTCGCCTTCAGGACGCCGTCGTCCTGCTTGATGGCCTGGAAGGCGGACAGGGCGCCGGCGCCGCCGACCATCAGGAAGTCGTCGCGTCCGGCCTGCTCGATGGCGCGCAGGGCGCCCACGCCCTGGTCGTCGTCGTGGTTCCACAGCGCGTCGAACTTCGACTGCGCCTGGAGCAGCTGGGCCATCTTGGCCTGCCCGGACTCGACGGTGAACTCGGCGGCCTGGCGGGCGACCTTCCTGATGTTCGGGTAGTTCTTCAGGGCGTCGTCGAAGCCCTGGGTGCGCTGCTTGGTCAGTTCCAGGTTGTCCAGGCCGGCCAGTTCGATGACGCGGGCGTCGGCCTTGTCCTTGAGCTTCTCGCCGATGTAGTGGCCGGCGTTGAGGCCCATGCCGTAGTTGTCGCCGCCGATCCAGCAGCGGTAGGCCTGCGGGGTGTTGAAGACGCGGTCGAGGTTGACGACCGGGATGCCGGCGCGCATCGCCTTCAGGCCGACCTGGGTGAGCGCCTTGCCGTCGGCGGGCAGCACCACCAGGACGTCGACCTTCTTGTTGATGAGGGTCTCGATCTGCCCGATCTGCTGGGCGGTGTCGTTGGAGCCCTCGGTGATCTCCAGGGTGACGTCGGAGTACTTCCCGGCGCGCTTCTGGGCGTTGTCGTTGATGGCGTTGAGCCAGCCGTGGTCGGCCTGCGGGCCGGCGAAGCCGATGGTGACGGGCTTGCCGGGCTTGTCGTCGGCGGCGGGCTTGTCGTCGGCGGCCGGTTCGCCGTCGCTCGGCTCGTTGCTCGTGCAACCCGCGAGAAGGGCACCGGCGGAGACGGCGGCGGCCCCGAAGAGCAGTCCTCTGCGGCTCGTGAGCTCTGACATGGCGGTGAACCCTTTCCTCAGGTCGTGCTTGCGGTACGGCGCTGGACCAGCACGGCGGCGACGATGATCGCGCCCTTGGCGATCTGCTGGACGTCGCTCTGCAGGTTGTTCAGGGCGAAGATGTTGGTGATCGTGGTGAAGATCAGGACGCCGAGGACGGAGCCGGTGATGGTGCCGCGGCCGCCGCTGAGCAGCGTGCCGCCGATGATCGCGGCGGCGATCGCGTCGAGTTCGTAGAGGTTGCCGTTGGTGTTCTGGCCGGAGCCGGACAGCACGATCAGCAGGAAGGCGGCGATGCCGCAGCACAGTCCGGACAGCAGGTAGAGGTACAGCCGCTGGCGGCGTACGTCGATGCCGGCGAGCCGGGCGGCCTCGGCGTTGCCGCCGACGGCGACCGTGCGGCGGCCGAAGGTGGTGCGGTTGAGCACCAGCCAGCCGATGACCGTCACGACCGCGAAGACCAGCACGAGCGGCGGGACGCCGAGCACGTAGGCGTCGCGTTCGCCGAGGTCGAGGACGGAGGGCACGGTGACGATCTGGGTCCTGCCGTCGGTGATCTGCAGGGCGAGGCCGCGGGCGGAGGCCAGCATGGCGAGGGTGGCGATGAACGGGACCATCGCGCCGTACGCGATGAGCAGCCCGTTGACCAGGCCGCAGCCCACCCCGACGATCACCGCGGTGAACAGGATGCCGGCGAAGCCGTACTCCTGGGTGGCGACGGTGGTGGCCCACACGGAGGCGAGGGCGACGATCGCGCCGACGGACAGGTCGATGCCGCCGGAGGTGATGACGAAGGTCATGCCGACGGTGACGACGCCGATCACGGACGCCTGGGTGAGGACGAGTTGGAGGTTGCGGGTGTCCAGGAACTCGTCCGGCTTGGTGAACCCGCCGATGAGGACCAGCACGGCGAGCACGCCGAGCAGGGACAGGGTGCGGACGTCGGCGCGGGCCGTGAGGCCGCGCCAGGCGGGGGCGTGACCGGCCGGCGGCACCTTGCCGGTGCTGCTCCGCGGCGGGGAGACGGGCTGCGTCATGACGCCGGGCTTCCTTCCATGACGAGGTCGAGTACGCGGTGTTCGTCGAGCTCCCGGGCGGGCGCCTCGTGCACGACGCGTCCCTCGCGCAGCACCAGGACGCGGTCGGCGAGGCCGAGCACCTCGGGCACCTCGCTGGAGACCAGCAGGACGCCGAGGCCCTCGTCGGCCAGCCGGCGGACCACCGCGTACAGTTCGGCGCGCGCGCCGACGTCGACGCCGCGGGTGGGTTCGTCGAGCAGCAGCACCCGGCAGCCGCGCAGCAGCCAGCGCGCCAGGACGGCCTTCTGCTGGTTGCCGCCGGACAGGGTGCGCACGGGGACGGACGGGTTGTCGGGCCGCAGGGACAGCTCGCGGGTGGCGGCCCGGGCGGCGCCGAGTTCGGCGCCCCGGTCGATCCAGCCGGCGCGCGAGAAGCGGGACAGGGAGGAGACCGACACGTTGCGGGTGACGGACTCCAGCATCAGCAGGGCCTGCGCCTTGCGTTCCTCGGGGGCGAGGCCCAGCCCGGCGCGCACGGCGGCCCGCACGCTGCCCGGCTTCAACGGCCTTCCCTCCACCAGCACTTGGCCGGACGTCGGCTTGCGGGCGCCGTAGACGGTCTCCAGGATCTCGGAGCGGCCGGAGCCGACCAGCCCGGCGAGGCCGACGATCTCGCCGGGGCGCACGGTCAGGTCGAGCGGCGCGAACTCCCCGGTCCGGGCCAGGCCGCGGACCTCCAGCAGCGGCTCGCCCGCCGCCGCGCCGGCCGCCGGCCGGCCGGGGAAGACGTACTCGACGTTGCGGCCGGTCATCAGGGCCACGACGTCCCGGGTCGGGGTGGTCCTGGCGGGCAGTCCGCCCGCCACCGCGCGGCCGTCCTTCAGCACGGTCACCCGGTCGCCGATGCGGCGGATCTCCTCCAGGCGGTGCGAGATGTAGACGACGGCGACGCCGTCGGCGGTGAGGTCGCCGACGATCCGGAAGAGGTTGTCGACCTCGTCCGGGTCGAGGGCGGCGGACGGCTCGTCCATCACGATGAGCCGGACGTCGTGGGAGAGCGCCCGCGCCATCGACACGATCTGCTGCTGGGCCGCCGGCAATTCCCCGACCGGGCGGGCCGGGTCGATCTCCGCGTGACCGAGTCGTGCGAGCAGGCGCGCGGTCGACTGCCGGGCCGCCTTGGCCCGGACGACGAAGCCGGCGGCCGTGGGTTCGTGGCCGAGGTGGACGTTCTCGGCGACCGACAGGTGCTCGACCAGGTCGAGTTCCTGGTAGATGGTGGCGATGCCGAGGCGCATGGCGGCGATCGGGGAGCGCAGCGTGACCGGCTCGCCGCGCCAGCGGATGGTGCCGGTGTCGGGCTGGTGGGCGCCGGCCAGGACCTTGATGAGGGTGGACTTGCCGGCGCCGTTCTGGCCGAGGAGGCAGTGCACCTCGCCGGCCTGGACGTCGAGGTCGACGCCGTCGAGGGCCCGGACTCCGGGGAAGGACTTGGTGATGCCGGACATGCTGAGCAGGGGTGGTTCGGGTGCCATGCGGATTCCCCTCGGCGGGCGTGCGGGCCGGTGTCAGGGCGCTGGGTGCGGGGGTGCTCGGGGCAGGACTGCGGGACGGGCGTGCTCGGGGCAGGACGGAGCAGGGCAGGGCAGGGCGGAGCAGGGCAGCGGGGCAGGGCGGAGCGGGGCGGGGCAGGGCGGAGCTGAGGTGCTGTGCGGTGCTGGTGCGGCCGTGCCGGGGTGCGTGCTTACGCGGGTGAGAACAGGTGGTCGCTGATCAGGCGGGCCGCGCCGATGACGCCGGCGGCGGGACCCAGTTCGCCCAGGACGATGGGCAGGTTGCCGGTCGCCAGGGGCAGTGACTGGCGGTAGACCTGGGTGCGGATCGCGGCGAGCAGGGTGTGGCCGAGGCCGGTCACCCCGCCGCCGATCACCACCAGGCCGGGGTTGAAGAAGCTGACCAGGCCGGCGATGACCTGGCCGGTGCGGTTGCCGCCCTCGCGGATCAGGTCGAGGGCGGTGGCGTCGCCGGCGGCGGCCGCGGCGGCCACGTCGGCGGCGGTGAGGGAGCCGTGGGTCTCCAGCCGGGAGGCCAGCTCGACGGACAGTCCCTGCTCGGCCGCCTCCCTGGCGTCCCGGGCGAGGGCCGCGCCGCTGAAGTGGGCCTCCAGGCAGCCCCGGTTGCCGCAGGCGCAGGGCCGGCCGTCGGGCACGGCCTGGATGTGCCCGATGTCGCCCGCGCTGCCGGTCGTACCGCGGTAGACGTGGCCGCCGACGACGATGCCGCAGCCGATGCCCGTGCCGATCTTGACGCAGAGGAAGTCGGCGACGGTGCGGGCGACGCCCGCGTGCTGCTCCCCCAGCGCCATGAGGTTCACGTCGTTGTCGACCATGACCGGGCAGCCGAGGTCCTGGCTGAGCGCCTCCCGTACGGGGAAGCCGTCCCAGCCCGGCATGATCGGCGGGGCCACCGGGACGCCCTCGGGGAAGCGGACCGGGCCCGGGACGCCGATGCCGGCGCCGTCGTACCCCTCCGCGAGCCCCGAGGCCCGCAACTTCGCCGCCATGGACAGGACTTGCTCGAAGACCGCGACCGGGCCCTCGCGGACGTCCATGGGCTGGTTGATGTGCCCGAGGACCTCCAGCTCGGCGTTGGTGACGGCGACGTCCACGGAGGTCGCGCCGATGTCGACGCCGAGGAAGCGCAGATGCGGGTTGAGCCGGATGTTGTGGGAGCGGCGGCCGCCGCGCGAGGCGGCGAGTCCGTCGGCCACCACCAGCCCCGTCTCCAGCAGCCGGTCCACCTCCACGGCCAGCTTGGACCGCGACAGGTCGACCTGGTCGCCCAGCTGGGCGCGGGAGTTGGGGCCGCCGTCGCGCAACAGCTTGAGCAATCGGGCCTGATGGGCGTTGGCGGGTCGCGCGGTCATGCGTCTCACGAGCCCCTCCCCGCCTCAATCGGCCTGTGCGCGCCGGTTTCCGGCCACATCCGTGGCTTGCTTCGGTACGGAACGTAGCAGCGGCTGCCACGACGGGGAAGAAGTCGCGCACGAATTGCTTCCAACTTTCTCCACTCACAGGACAAAGCCGTCGACGCCGCGCGCGGAACGGACGGCCGGGCCCACGGGTCCTGCCGTGCGGGGCACGACCGCCCGGTGTGCTCGGCGTGGTCGCGCATCAGGCGGGTGGCGCGCTCCCCGTCGCGGTGCCCGAGCGCGCCGATCGGGTTCCGGCGCCCGGTCCAGGACCGCCGCCCGCGCTGCCGGGCCACCGGGGCGCAGCACCGGCGGACCTGGCGGCCGACCTGCCGGGCGGGCCCGGCGACCGACCCGCCGGGCGGGCCCGGCGAGGACCGCGTCGCTGGCCGGGTCCACGGCCTTCGCGTGGAAACGGGCGTCCAGGGCGACCGCGCCGTCCGCGCCCTCGGCCGCCGCCGCCCGCCTTCGGCGCACAGCTCCTCCAGCGCCCCGACGCCCGCGGTGCCCGCGCGGGCCGCGGCGAGCCGCGCCGTCCCGGCCTCCAGGAGCGTACGGACGGCGAGGAGTCGGCCGGCCTCCTCCGCCGGCTCGTGCACGAACGCGCCCCGCGCGGGCCGCGGGTCGACCCGCCCCCGGTGTTCGGCCGCTGGAGCGCCCCGCGCGCCGGCCGGCGGGAGACGCCGAGGTGCCCGGCGAGTGCGGACTCGACGAGGTGCCGGCCGGGCCGGAGGGCCCGGGTGGTGACGAGGTCGCGCAGCGCCGCGCGGACGCGGTCGCGCGGCGGGCCGGGCCGTTCCGGCCGGGGCGCTACTCCCGGGGTGGTCCTGCCGGCGCCATCGGGGCCCCCTCCCCGGCGGGGCCGCGCGGCGGGCGGAGGCCGGGAGCACCGCGGCGCCGGCCCGATCGTCTCCCGCCCGCGGTCCGCGCGGTGCCGGGTCCGGGAAGGGCGAGCCGGCCGCGTCGCACGCGCCCGGGGATCAGGGGCAGCGGACGACCTGGCCCGCGTAGGACAGGTTGCCGCCGAAGGCGAACAGCAGGACCGGGTCGCCGGACGAGACGTCGCCCCGTTCGACGAGCTTGGAGAAGGCGAGCGGGACGCTGGCGGCCGAGGTGTTGCCGGACTCGGTGACGTCCCGGGCGACCACCGCGTTCACCGCGCCGATCTTCTCGGCGAGCGGTTCGACGATGCGCAGGTTGGCCTGGTGCAGCACGACCGCGGCGAGGTCCGCGGGGGCCAGCCCGGCCTTCTCGCAGGCCTGGCGCGCGATGGCCGGCAGCCGGGTGGTCGCCCAGCGGTACACGCTCTGCCCCTCCTGAGCGAACCGCGGCGGGGTGCCCTCGATCCGCACGGCGTGCCCCATCTCGGGCACCGAGCCCCACAGCACCGGGCCGACGCCGGGCTCCGGCGCGGTTTCCAGCACCGCCGCCCCCGCCCCGTCACCGACCAGCACGCACGTGGTGCGGTCGGTCCAGTCCGCCACGTCGGACATCTTGTCCGCGCCGATGACCAGGGCCCGGCTCGCGGCCCCCGCGCGCAGGGTGTGGTCGGCGGTGGCCAGGGCGTGGGTGAAGCCGGCGCACACCACGTTGACGTCCATCGCGGCGGGCGAGGGGATGCCGAGGCGTGCCGCGACCCGGGCGGCCATGTTGGGCGAGCGGTCGATGGCGGTGGAGGTGGCGACCAGCACGAGGTCGATGTCCGCCGGGGTCAGCCCGGCCGACGCGAGCGCCTTGGCGGCGGCGTGCGCGGCCAGCTCGTCGACGGGCTCGTCGGGGCCCGCGATGCGGCGGGTGCGGATGCCGACCCGGCTCCGGATCCACTCGTCGCTGGTGTCGACCATCTCCGCCAGGTCCTCGTTGGTGAGCACCTTGGCGGGTTGGTAGTGACCGACGGCGGTGATGCGCGAGCCGTGCATGGGCGGGTCCCCTCGTGGCCGGGTGTAGCGGGATTCCCCAGTGTGATCAGTGACCGACGGGTAGGAGGGCAGGTGAAGCGACAGGAAACGGCCGCCCTGCTTGTCGGCTTCCGTCACACCCCCGGCCGCCCGAGCGGTACGCCGCACGTGCAGGACAATGAGACCGTCGGGGTCACCTCGCCGCACGACGGCCCGGTGGCCCACGGCGGCCTGTGCGTCAGGGGCCGCTCCGGCCGCCGGCGCGTACGGAACCGGGACCGGGCCGCAGCGGCCGACGGGCACCGGGCCCTGCGCACTGCGCACCGACTGAACGGGACTGATGGGGACATGGGACGAGTCACGGAACGACGCAAGGTGCTCCGCATCCGGGACGGCGCGGTCTCCCGCCGCCCGGACACCCTCGTCGCCGAGGAGCCCCTGGAGATCCGGCTGAACGGCAAGCCGCTGGCGATCACCATGCGCACCCCGGGCGACGACTTCGCGCTGGCCGCGGGCTTCCTGGTCAGCGAGGGCGTGCTCGCCGGGACGTCCGACCTGCTGAACATCGTCTACTGCGCCGGGGCGACCGCCGACGGCTCCAACACCTACAACGTGGTGGACGTCAGGACGGCCCCGGACGTGGTCCTCCCGGACATCACCCTCGAACGCAACGTCTACACGACCTCCTCCTGCGGCCTGTGCGGCAAGGCGAGCCTGGACGCGGTGCGCACGACCGCCCGGTGGCCCCTGGCCGACACTCCCCCGCTGCGGATCTCCCCCGAGCTGCTCGCGGAGCTGCCCGACCGGCTGCGCGCGGCCCAGCGCGTCTTCGACCGGACCGGGGGCCTGCACGCGGCCGCCCTGTTCGACGAGGACGGGGAGCTGCTGGACGTCCGGGAGGACGTCGGCCGGCACAACGCGGTCGACAAGCTGGTGGGCCGGGCCCTGCGCGACGGCACGCTGCCCCTGTCCCGGACGATCCTGCTGGTCTCCGGCCGGGCCTCCTTCGAGCTGGCCCAGAAGGCGGTCATGGCCGGCGTCCCGGTCCTGGCGGCGGTGTCGGCGCCCTCGTCGCTGGCGGTGGACCTGGCCGCCGAGACCGGGCTGACCCTGGTGGGCTTCCTGCGGGGCAGCTCCATGAACGTGTACGCGGGCGAGGACCGGATCGCCCTGCGGGCCGCGGCCGCCCGGGGCTGACCCGGTCTCCCGCGGCACGGCGGGGCCCCCGGCCGGCGGAGACCCGGCCGGCTGGGGTCCCCGCGCCGCAGGGGCCCGCCTCAAGGCCCGGTACCGGCCGACGGCTCGTGCCGGGCCGACACACGCGTGGTTCTTGTGGGACCGGATGGTCCGCACTAACGTCGGGGCGCGGCATCGGACAGGAAATGTCCTGATGTCCTCACCTGTCCCGTGCGGAGGGCCGGACGGCCGGAACACCGACGGACACCGGACCACGACACACGCCGAAGGCAGGTCTCCGCATGCCGACAGGCCGTTCCGTCCCGCGAGGGCCCCGGACCCGTCACAGAACCGCCCTGACGGCCCTGCTCGCCCTGCTCGCCCCGGCCGTGACGGCCGCCGCCGCGCCCGCCCCCGCGCACACCCGGCCCCCGGCCCCCGCGCCGCCCTTCGAGCAGCGGGTCCTCTTCCGGGCCTCCCAGGACCCCGGCTACGCCTGCTTCCGGATCCCGGCAATCGTGCGGACCACCGCCGGCACCCTCCTCGCCTTCGCCGAGGGCCGGGTGCGCACCTGCGGGGACGCCGGCGACATCGACATCGTCGTCAGGCGCTCCACCGACGGCGGCCGCACCTGGGGCCCACTGCGGGTCGTCAACGACGGCGGCGGCGACACCCACGGCAACCCGGCCCCCGTCGTGGACCGCGCGACGGGCCGCATCCTGCTGGCGGAGACCTACAACACCGGCCGCACGGACGCCGGGAACTGCTCCGCGCCGTGCGACCGCGTCCCGCACCTGCAGTACAGCGACGACGACGGGCTGACCTGGTCGGCGCCGCGCGACCTGAGCGGGGAGGTCCGGCCCGCGCACTGGAACGCCTGGTACGCCACCGGCCCGGTGCACGGCGTCCAGCTCACCCGCGGCCGGCACGCCGGGCGGCTCGTCCTCGGCGTCAACGCGGAGACCCGGGAGGGCGGCCGGGTCACCGCGAACCACGCCGCGCTGGTCGTCAGCGACGACGGCGGCGACCACTGGCGCGTCGGCGCCACCGACTCCTGGCCGGTCGCCGAGGACGGCACCTTCCGGCAGAAGCCGTCCGAGCTGACGCTCACCGAACGCGCCGACGGCTCCCTCCTCGTCAGCGGCCGCGAACAGGACGGCACCGACCTCGGGCACCGCACCCAGGCCGTCAGCCGGGACGGCGGCGACCGCTTCGCCGCCCCCTTCCGGGCGCTGCCCGACCTGTCCACCCCGCAGGTGCAGGGCGCCGCCCTGCGCCTCGGCGGCCGGCTCCTGCTGTCCGCCCCGGCCGACCCGGACCGCCGCCGGACCATGATGATCCGCTCCTCCTACGACGGCGGGAGGAGCTGGGAGAGCACGGACCGCGGCACGGTCGTCACCACCGACTGGTCCGGCTACTCCGACCTGACGCGGATCGACGCCACCACCGTCGGCCTGCTGTACGAGGGCGGCACGGCCGACGCCCGCGACGAGATCCGCTTCGCCCACGTCCCCGAGGACCGGCTGGCGCCCCGCCGCGGCCCGGACCCGGTCACCCCCGACCTCGCCGCGCCCGCCGCCCCGGCGGCCGTCCTCGGCGGCGCCCGGCGCACGGACGGCGTCCGCGCGGGCGCACTCGCCCTCGACGGCGCGGACGACGCCGTCCGCCTGCCGTACCGGCCCCGACTGCCGCTCGGGACCAAGGACTTCACGGCGTCGCTGTGGTTCCGGTACGCCGCCACGGCCGGTGAGCAGCCGCTGCTGTGGATGGGCGGCGTCGGCGGCGGCCAGCCGCAGGTGTGGCTGCGCGGCGAGCCGGCGGACGACCGGGTCCGGGCGCTGATCACCACCCGGGAGGGCGCGGGCACCGTCCGGACGGCGTCCGTGTGGACCTCGGGGGCGGCCAACGACGGCCGCTGGCACCGCCTGGCCCTGCGGCGCGGCGGCGGCCGGCTCACCCTGGTCCTGGACGGCACGGCCGTCAGCACCGCGGACGTGCCCGGGTCGGTCAGCCGTACCGCGCCGTTCGGCGTGCACCTGGGCCGGCGGCCCGACGGCCGCGCCCTGTTCACCGGGGCGGTCGACGAGGTCCGCGTCTGGGACCGCGCCCTGAGCGACACGGAACTGACCGGCCGCACCGCCCCGGCCGCCCGGGGCACGGTCCTGTGGCTGCCCCTGGACGACGTGCGCGGCGGCGCGTAGGGCGGAACGGTCCGCCGACGGCCACGTGGCCGCACCACCCGGAGCACGTGCCGGGCGGCGGGCAGGGGGCAGCGGGCAGCGCGAGGGTGGTCCGCGCACGTCCCTGTCATCGCCCGCAGCACCTACCCGGCAGCGGGCAGCACGCCAGAGCCACCCGCGCACACTCCCGTCACCGCCCAGAGCACCTACCCGGCAGCAAGCAGCACGCCAGAGCCACCCGCGCACAGTCCCGTCGTAGCTAGGAGCACCTGCCCGGAGCCGGGCAGCGGGGGCGGTCCGCGCACGGCCCCGTCGCCCCGGAGCACCTGCCCGGCCACGCGCGGCGCGAGGCGGTCTGGCCCCGGCCGCCGGACAGGCCCTATCGTCCCGGAGCGTGCCCGACGACGCAGCACGAGCACGACAGCGCACGGGAGCCGGGATCGGCCTGCTGCTGGCCCTGGTCCTCGCCGCCGCGCTGCTCACCGTCACCGGCCGCCCCGGCGACGGCCGCTCCGGCGACGGCCGCGGCGACCCCGGCGGCCGCTGCGGCCCGCACGCGGTCGCCTCCTGGTCGGCGGACGACCGGCTCACCGGCGAGTTCGCGCGCTACGGCGACGACCCGGCCCGCACCGACGACTGGACCGGCGGCGACGGCACCCACTCGCTGCGTCTGCCGGACGGCCGGATCCTGTGGCTGTTCTCGGACACCTACCTGGGCCGGGTGTACGGCCCGCCCAACCCGGTCGGCGAGTCCTCCGCCTGGCGGGACGCGGCCGCGCCCCTGGTGCGCAACTCGGCCGTGGTGATGCGCGACGGCCGTCTCGAAGCCACCCTGCCCGCCCCTCTGTTCCCCGACCCGGCCCCGGACCGGTGGCGCTGGCCGGTCGCGGCCCGCGTGGAACCGCGCTCCCCCGGCGCGGCCGAGCAGGTGGTCCGGGTGCTGCTGTGGGTGCGGACGGCGGGCGCCTCCCCCTGGATCTACGGCGTGCCCACGGCCACCGAGGTCGCCACGCTGTCCCTGCCCGACCTGCGCGTGGAGTCGGTCGTCACCGTCCTGGACCAGCGCCTGACGCCCGACCCGTCCCGTCGGGTGCTGTTCGGCACGACGCTGGTGACCCGGGGCGGCTGGACCTACGTCTTCGGCGGCGACGACGGGCAGGCCGTCTCCCGCCCGGTCTCGCACGCGTACGTGGCACGGGTGCCGCGGGGACGGCTCGGCGAACCCGGCGCGTGGCGGTACTGGGACGGCTCCGGGTGGGGCACGCACCCCCGGCCGGTGCTGGGGGACGGGCGGCGCCGCGGGGTGGGCAGCGCGTTCTCGGTGGTGCGGTACGGCGGCACGTACGTGCTGTTCACGATGGCCGCGGGCGCCGAGGGCCTGACCACGGTGACGTCGTACTGGGCCTGCTCCCCCACGGGGCCCTGGCACGGGCCGGCGGGGGAGTTCGGCCCGCCGCTGCCGGAGGGACGGGTCGCCGCGTACAACCCGCAGGCGCACCCGGAGCTGAGCGGCGACGGACGCCTGGTGCTCAGCTACGACGTCAACTGGCTGGAGACGGCGAGTGCGGCGGCGCAGCTCAGCCGGGACGTGTCCCTGTACCGGCCGCGTTTCGTGACGCTGCGGCTGGCTCCGCCGGGATGACCTGCCCCCGGGGCCGTCCGCGCGGGGCCCCGACGGGCGGCGCGGCCGGGTGACGAAATCGGCCGCCGGTGCGCTGAGGGAACGGGGAGCGGTGACGCCCGGACGGTCCGCCGGATCCGCCTCCGCCTCCGCCTCCACCTCCACCACGGACGGTGACCGGATCGTACAGGTTCGGTGAAGATTACGGCACCGAAACTTACTCGGACGTCAGTAATCTGTCCGCCCCTTCCGCATGTGCGCCGATCGTCCCCCGCCGACCGGCGCATACGTGAGCACTGCTCCGCTTTCGCCCCCTCCCGCCCCTCACGCCGGTGGGGTAGCTTTCACGGCGCTGTGCGGAGTGCCACGAAGAGCGGGGAGCGGGTTTGCGCGAGTTCACCAGTCCTCCGTCGGCGCCGGCGCCGCCGGTGGGCGGTCTGGCCGACGTCGTCTTCCGGTACGCCCAGGACGACCCGCTGCACATCGCGCTCGGCCGCAAGGACGACGCCGGGACGTGGCGGGACGTGACCAGCGCCGAGTTCCGCGACGAGGTGCTCGCGCTGGCCAAGGGCCTGCTGGCCCAGGGCGTCCGGTTCGGCGACCGGGTCGCGATCATGTCCCGCACCCGCTACGAGTGGACCCTGTTCGACTTCGCGCTGTGGACGATCGGCGCCCAGGTGGTGCCCGTCTACCCCACCTCCTCCGCCGAGCAGTGCTTCTGGATGCTGTACGACGCCGAGTGCAGGGCCGCGATCGTGGAGCACGAGGACCACGCGATGACCGTCGCCACCGTCATCGACCGGCTGCCCCACCTGCGCCGCCTGTGGCAGCTGGACGCGGGCGCCGTGCAGGAGCTGTACGACGCCGGCGCCCACCTCGACGACGAGGTGGTGCACCGGCACCGTCAGGCGGTCACGCCCGACTCGGTCGCCACGGTCATCTACACCTCCGGCACCACGGGCCGCCCCAAGGGCTGCGTGATCACGCACGGCAACTTCATGTACGAGGCGGACACCGTCATCGACCGCTGGGAGCCGGTGTTCCACTCGAAGAAGGGCGACGAGGCGGCCACCCTGCTGTTCCTGCCGCTCGCGCACGTGTTCGGCCGCATGGTGCAGGTCGCCGGGATCCGCGGCCGGGTCAAGTTCGGGCACCAGCCGCAGCTCAACGCGGCGGCCCTGCTGCCCGACCTGGCCGCGTTCCGGCCGACGTTCATCCTCGCCGTGCCGTACATCTTCGAGAAGGTCTTCAACGCCGCCCGCCGCAAGGCCGAGAAGGAGGGCCGGGCCGGGCCGTTCGAGAAGGCCGTCGAGGTCGCGGTGAAGTACGCGGACGCGATGGAGGCCAGGGCCTGGGGCACCGGCCCCGGGCCGTCGGCGGCGCTGCGCGTGCAGCACCAGCTCTTCGACAAGCTCGTCTACACCAAGGTGCGCGCGGCGATGGGCGGCCGCATCCGGCACGCGATGTCGGGCGGGTCGGCGATGGACCGGCGCCTCGGTCTGTTCTTCGCGGGCGCCGGGGTGCACATCTACGAGGGCTACGGCCTGACCGAGTCCACCGCCGCCGCCACCGCCAACCCGCCCGAACGCACCCGCTACGGCACCGTCGGGCAGCCCGTCCCCGGCGTCACCGTGCACATCGCGGACGACGGGGAGATCTGGCTGCGCGGCCCCAACGTCTTCCGGGGCTACCTCAACAACCCCAAGGCCACCGACGAGACCCTGCAGGACGGCTGGCTCGCCACCGGCGACCTCGGCTCCCTCGACGAGGACGGCTACCTCACCATCACCGGCCGCAAGAAGGAGATCCTCGTGACCTCCGGCGGCAAGAGCGTCTCGCCCGGCCTGCTGGAGGAGCGCGTCCGGGACCACCCGCTGGTCAGCCAGTGCATCGTCGTCGGGAACGACCGCCCTTACATCGCCGCCCTCGTCACCCTCGACCAGGAGGCCGTGGAGCACTGGCTGGCCATGCGCCGCAAGCCGAAGATGCCGCCGGCCGACCTGGTGCGCGACCCCGACCTGGAGACCGAGGTGCGGCGCGCGGTGGTCGCGGCCAACACGCTCGTCTCGCAGGCCGAGTCGATCCGCACGTTCCGGATCCTGGCGCAGCCCTTCACGGAGGAGCACGGGCTGCTCACGCCGTCCCTGAAGCTGAAGCGCCGGGCGATCGAGCGGACGTACGAGAAGGAGGTCGCGGCGCTGTACCGCGCCTGACATGCCCGGTGAGCGGGGGTTCGTCGCCTACGCATTTCGCCGTGTTTTCCTCGTCAGGAATGCATCGCGGCCCGTGATCGTTGACGATGGGAGTACCACCTGACCACAAACCGAAGGATCACGAGCTCGTGAGCAGCAAGGTCCCCCCGATCATCCTGAACAACGGCGTCGAGATGCCCCAGCTGGGTTTCGGTGTCTGGCAGGTGCCGGACGACGAGGCCGAGTCGGCCGTGGCGACGGCGCTTCAGGCCGGGTACCGCAGCATCGACACAGCGGCGATCTACGGCAACGAAGAGGGCACCGGCAAGGCCATCGCCGCCTCCGGCGTCCCCCGCGAGGAAATTTTCGTCACCACCAAGCTCTGGAACAGCGAGCAGGGGTACGACTCCACGCTGCGCGCCTTCGACGCGTCCCTGGCCAAGCTCGGCCTGGAGTACGTGGACCTGTACCTGATCCACTGGCCGGTCCCGTCCCGGGACACCTACGTCGACACCTACCGCGCGTTCGAGAAGCTCCACGCCGACGGCCGGATCCGCGCGATCGGCGTCTCCAACTTCCTGCCGGAGCACCTGGAGCGGCTGATCGGCGAGACGTCCGTCGTCCCGGCCGTCAACCAGATCGAGCTGCACCCGCACCTGCAGCAGCACGCCGCCCGCGAGTACCACGCGGAGCACGGCATCGCCACCGAGGCCTGGTCGCCGCTGGGCCAGGGCAAGGGCCTGCTGGAGGTCCCGGCGATCGTGGCGATCGCCCAGAAGCACGACCGCACCCCGGCCCAGGTCGTGCTGCGCTGGCACGTCCAGCTCGGCAACGTCGTGATCCCGAAGTCCGTGACGCCGTCCCGGATCAAGGAGAACATCGAGGTCTTCGACTTCACCCTGGACGCCGAGGACCTGGCGGCGATCAGCGCCCTGAACGAGGACCGCCGCCTGGGCCCGGACCCGGCGTCGTTCGACATGGCCTGACGGTCCCCGTCGGCACGGAGGAGGGGGAGGACCCGGCCGGGTCCTCCCCCTCCTCCGTGCCCGGCGCCGCCCGGCCGGGCACGGCCACGGTCCGGGCCGCCCGCCTCAGTCCGCGCGCACGGCCGTGTGCACCGTGTGGGCCGCGAGGACGAACACGTCCGGGCGGCGGTGCACGCTCGCCTCGTCGTCCGGGTCGAGGAGGCGGTCGAGGGCGGCGCGGTCCTCGGCGTCCAGGTCGTCGGCGAAGCCGTCGCGGAGACGGGACAGGGACGCGGCGACGTAGGAGCGGGCGCGGTCCGTGGCCGGGGCGGGCAGGTCGAGGAGGAAGCTGCGGGTGCGGGTGTGCGTCAGGCCCGCCGCGCCCAGCAGGGCCGGCCAGTCCTCGGTCTCCGCGACGTGGCCCGGCAGGCCTGCCCGCATCCGGGTGAACCACTCCTCCTCCAGCGCGTCCATCCGCGCCTGGAGGCCGGGCCGGCCGAAGCCGAGGTCGCGCGGCAGGAACCGGGCGGGCAGCCCGCCCTCCATCAGGGCGAGGGTGCCGCCGGGTGCCAGCCGGGCCGCGAAGGCCGCGAGGCCGGCGCGCTGGTCGCCGAGGTGGTGCAGGCTGCGGCTGGCCCACAGCAGGTCGGCCGGGTAGTCCAACTCGTCGAGGACCGCCGGGAGTTCGCCGGCGAGCGTGTCGAAGCGGTCGGCGGCGCCCTGCCGGGCGGCCCGGGCGCGGGCCCGCTCCAGCAGGGGTCCGGAGCCGTCCACCGCCACGACCCGCGCCCCCGGGAACGTCTCGGCGAACAGGCACGAGACGACACCGGGCCCGCTGCCCGCGTCGACGATCAGCCCCGGCTCGGTCACCTCCTTCGCCAGCCACGCCAGGGCCCGCTCGTACAGGGGCGTGAACAGCTCGGCCTGGGACTCCAGCAGCGGGCCCATCTCGGCCCAGTCGATGTCGGTGTGGTCGTGGTGGTGCGCCATGGTGGCCAGCCTCTCGCTCGGATGCCGTCAGCGTGCGCCGACGCACCGGCGGAAGGCCACTGCTGTTGCCGGTATCGCAAAAAACGACCCCGGCACTTTGTCGTCCGGCCCGTGGGGCCCGGCCGTTTCCGGCCGGGCCCCGGGGGTCACCCGCTCAGGACAGCGGCGGGTACGCGTTGCGCATCAGCTCCTGGAACTGGGCGGAGAACCAGTGCCCGGAGACCGGGGCGTCCGGCAGGGCACCCGACATGCTGTTGCCGTTGCGCGGGTTGCCGGTGTACGTCGGGTCGCACATCCGGTCGAAGCCCTTGCCCTCGTTGTTGTCGATGGCCTTGCTGGAACCGTCGGACTCCCCCGGCGGCTTCATCCAGACGTAGGCGTCGATGCCGGGCTCCGGGTTGGCCTGCGGGCGCTCGCCGAGGCCGGCCCCGGACTGGTTGCACCAGTTGCCCATGTGGATGCGCCGGTCGATGCGGCCGCCGTTGACGTAGGTGTCCACGTCGGTCCTGGCGCCCGGTCCGGCGGGCCGGGCGGAGCCGCCCCAGCCGTTGCGGGAGGTGTCGATCAGCATGCCGACCTTGGAGTCGAAGCCCAGCCGGGCGGCCTCGTTGCGGAAGGCCTGCGCGAAGGACAGCTCGTCGGTGTACCGGTTCCAGTCCACCCACTTCGACTCGCGCACCGACTTGCCGTTCACGGAGTCGTTGATGGTGAAGTACAGCTCCTTCAGGGCGCTGTAGTTGGCCGTGTTGGTGATGAAGCCGTGGACGTCGTTGACGGTGGCGCCCTCGGCCGTCGCGGCCTGCTTGATCATCTGGACGGAGGACGAGAAGTTGTCGTCCCAGCCGATCCAGCCGTGGTGTCCGGCGTCGACGTAGTTGTAGACGTTGGGGACGTCACCGAGCTTGTTGAGCGCGTAGCCGACGCCCTTGATGTAGTTGCCGTTGGCCTTCATCGTGTCGCAGTTGGGCGTGGCGGTGGGCCGCGGCGTGACGTTGGTGACCAGGTTCGGCAGCGAGTCGATCTCGACCGTGGTGACGATCCTCAGGTCCTTGTACTTGGCGTCGCCGAGGATGGCCGCGATCGGGTCGATGTACTGCGTCTTGTACTTGTCGATCTCGTCGGCCTTCAGCTCGCCGTTGGAGGCGAGGGCGGCGCAGTCGCGGCCCGGCAGGTTGTAGATGACCAGCTGGACGACGAGCTCGCCGCTGCCCTTCTGCTTCAGGGCCTCGTCGAGGTGGGCGCGCAGCCCCATGCCGCCGTTGACGCCGTTGATCGCGGCGATCCGGTCCAGCCACACGCCGGTGGGCTGGTTGGAGATGCGGCTGCCGCCCGGTTCGGCGGCGGCCTTCGCGGACCACTCGGGGTTCACGTACACCTTGGCGCCGGCGTACGGGTTGTCGACCCGGGCACCGCCGGTGGGGGGCGGGTCGGTGGGTCCGCCGGGTCCGCCGCTGCCGTCGTCGACGTTGCAGGTCACGCCGTCGAGGGTGAAGGTGGCGGGGACCGCGTTGCTGCCGCTGTAGGTGCCCTGGAGGCCGAAGCTGACCGAACTCCCGGTCCCCAGCGTCCCGTTGTAGGACTCGTTGGCGGCGGTGACGGCGGTGCCGCTCTGGCTGAGCTTGGCGTTCCAGCCGCTGGTGACCTTCTGGGTGCCGGCGTACGACCACTTCACCGACCACGCCGACTTGGCGGCGCCGTTGTTGGTGACGGTCACGGCGGCGGTGAAGCCGGAGCCCCAGTCGTTCTGCACCTTGTAGTCGACGGTGCAGGGGACGGCGGCGGTGCCGACGCCTCCGGGGTCGACGGCGAGGGCCGTCCCGGAGGCCCCGGCGGTCAGCGCCAGGGCGGCGAGCAGTGCGGTTCTCGTGCGACTCATGAGTGGGGTCGTCCTGTCCGTGGGGATGGGTCGGATGGGTGGGTGAGGCGGAGCGGGTGGTGCACGCGGCTCGCCGCCTCAGGGCCGGGAAGTGCGCGGTCGTGGGAGCGCCTCGGAAGGCGTGTCGGTCGTGGGCCGGTGACGCGGGGGGAAGCACGGGAGCGCGCCGGTACGGTCCGCCGCGGTGGTCGGCCGGGGCGTTGCGGGGGCGCGGTCCCGGTGGATCCGGGTCACGCCTGTCGCTTCGCGGCCCGGACGGCCCGGAGCGGCCCGGGCAGGCCGGAGCGGTCCGGATGCCCGGTCCGGGCAGGGCCGGCCGGCGCCGGACCGATGGCTCGGGACGCGGGCCCCGGCGGCCGGGCTGTCGCGCGGTGCCGCCGGCGGTCGTCCGGGGGCGCCGCGGGCCGGTGCCCCACCGGACGACGGCCGTGCGCCGCGCCCTGCGGACGGGCGGGGCCGCCGGTGCCGTGCGGAGCGCCGCGACCGCACCGGCGCACGGGGGCGACGGCGGGCGGGGCGGATAAAAGTACTGAACGCGGGGGGTGTCGCATGAGCGAGTCCTTGCAGTTCGGGCCCGTGACGGACACGCCGACTGATGGAATCGCTCCCACTGGTGTCCATGAAGCTAGCGCCAAGTGACGGCAAAGACCAGGGGAGTTACCGACTTCCCCGGAACCGGACCTGTCGAATCTTTTCGACTCCTCGAACGTCTTGACCCCCATCAGCCCCGTCCTCACTATGGGAGCGCTCCCACTGGTTCAAGCCTTGACTTCGTCGAGCCGCAAGGAGGAACCAGCACCATGCATCCCCCACCCAGGAGACGCGGAGCCGTACGGCGGTTGTGGACCGCCGCGGTCGCGGCCCTCGCACTCCCCCTGACGGCGCTGTCCGCGGGATCGACTCCCGCTCAGGCGGCGGCACTTCAGTGCAGCGTCGACTACAAGACCAACGACTGGGGCTCCGGCTTCACGGCGGAGCTGACCCTCACCAACCGCGGTACGGACGCCATCGACGGCTGGACGGTGGCCTACTCCTACGCGGGCAACCAGAAGCTCCAGGGCAGCGGCTGGAACGGCAGCTGGTCGCAGTCCGGCCAGGCCGTCACGGTGAAAAACGCCTCGTACAACGCGCGGGTGGCCGCCGGGTCCGCCGTGTCCACCGGGGCCCAGTTCACCTACAGCGGCACCAACGCGGCTCCGACGTCCTTCACCGTCAACGGCACCCCCTGCACCGGCGCCCACCAGCCGCCGATCGCCGTGCTGACCAGCCCGGCCGCGGGCGCCGTCTACACGCAGGGCGAGGCGGTCCCGCTGGCGGCCACCGCGGCGGCCGCGGACGGCGCGACGATCAGCAAGGTCGAGTTCTACGACGACACCGAGCTGCTCGGCACCGACACCAGCGCGCCCTACACGCTCTCCGTCGCCGCTCTGGCCGTGGGCAGTCACTCGCTGCTGGCCAAGGCGTACGACAGCCTCGGCGCGTCCGCGGAGTCCACCCCGGTCGGCATCACGGTCGCCTCCGGCCCGACGGTCGTGGCCTCGCCGTCCCAACTGGGCGTCCAGCAGGGCAAGACGGGCACGTACGACGTGAAGCTGTCCAAGCAGCCGAGCGCGAACGTGACCGTGACGACGGCCCGCGCGAGCGGGAACTCGGCCCTGACCGTGACCGGCGGCGCGTCCCTCACCTTCACCCCGCAGAACTGGAACACCGCGCAGAAGGTGACCATCAGCGCCGGCTCCTCCGGCACCGGCTCGGCCGTCTTCGAGTCGACGGCGCCCGGACACGCCAAGGCCGCCGTCACCGTGACGCAGCTCGGGGCGACGAAGGAGTACGACGCGCGCTTCCTGGAGCTGTACGGGAAGATCACCAACCCGGCGAACGGCTACTTCTCACCCGAGGGCATCCCCTACCACTCGGTCGAGACGCTGATCGTCGAGGCCCCCGACCACGGCCACGAGACCACGTCGGAGGCGTACAGCTACCTGCTGTGGCTCCAGGCCATGTACGGCAAGGTCACGGGCGACTGGTCCAAGTTCAACGGCGCCTGGGAGATCATGGAGAAGTACATGATCCCGACCCACGCCGACCAGCCGACCAACTCCTCCTACAACGCCTCCAAGCCGGCGACGTACGCGCCGGAGTACGACACGCCCAACGAGTACCCCTCCCGGCTCGACACCGGCGTCTCCGTCGGCCCGGACCCGATCGCGGGCGAGCTGAAGAGCGCGTACGGCACCGACGACGTCTACGGCATGCACTGGCTCCAGGACGTCGACAACGTGTACGGCTACGGCAACTCGCCCGGCAAGTGCGAGGCGGGTCCCTCGGACACCGGACCGTCGTACATCAACACCTTCCAGCGCGGGCCGCAGGAGTCGGTGTGGGAGACGGTGCCGCAGCCGACCTGCGACGCCTTCAAGTACGGCGGCAAGAACGGCTACCTGGACCTGTTCACCGGTGACGCCTCCTACGCCAAGCAGTGGAAGTTCACCAACGCCCCGGACGCCGACGCGCGGGCCGTGCAGGCCGCGTACTGGGCGGACATCTGGGCGAAGGAGCAGGGCAAGGGCTCCCAGGTCTCCGCGACCGTCGCCAAGGCCGCGAAGATGGGCGACTACCTGCGCTACGCCCTGTTCGACAAGTACTTCAAGAAGATCGGCAACTGCACGAGCCCCTCGTGCCCGGCCGGCACCGGCAAGGACGCCTCGCACTACCTGCTCTCCTGGTACTACGCCTGGGGCGGCGCGGTGGACACCTCCGCGGGCTGGGCCTGGCGCATCGGCTCCAGCCACGCCCACGGCGGCTACCAGAACCCGCTGGCGGCCCACGCGCTCGCCAACTACGCGCCGCTGAAGCCGAAGTCGGCGACGGGCGCGGCGGACTGGGCCAAGTCGATGGACCGGCAGCTGGAGTTCTACCGCTGGCTGCAGTCCGCCGAGGGCGGCATCGCGGGCGGCGCGACCAACAGCTGGGGAGGCCGCTACGCCGCCCCGCCGGCCGGCAAGTCGACGTTCTACGGCATGTACTACGACGAGAAGCCGGTGTACCACGACCCGCCGTCCAACCAGTGGTTCGGGTTCCAGGCGTGGTCGATGGAGCGGGTCGCCGAGCTGTACCAGCAGACGGGGAACGCGCTGGCCAAGACGGTTCTGGACAAGTGGGTCGACTGGGCGCTGAAGCACACCACCGTCAACCCGGACGGCACCTTCCGGATCCCGTCGACGCTGCAGTGGTCGGGCCAGCCCGACACCTGGAACGCGTCGAGCCCGGGCGCCAACAACGGGCTGCACGTCACCGTCGCCGACTACACCAACGACGTCGGCGTGGCCGCCTCGTACGCCAAGACGCTGACGTACTACGCGGACCGCTCCGGTGACACCGAGGCGGCGAGCACGGCGAAGGCGCTGCTGGACGGCATGTGGAAGAACCACCAGGACGACCTGGGCATCGCCGTCCCGGAGACCCGCACCGACTACAACCGCTTCGACGACCCGGTCTACGTCCCGAGCGGCTGGACCGGCACCATGCCCAACGGCGACACGATCAACTCCTCGTCGACGTTCGACTCCATCCGTTCCTTCTACGAGGACGACCCGGCCTGGTCGAAGATCGAGAGCTACCTGGCGGGCGGGGCCGCGCCCACCTTCACGTACCACCGGTTCTGGGCCCAGGCGGACATCGCCACCGCCATGGGTTCGTACGCGGAGCTCCTGGAATAAGTCCCCGCTGAAGGCTCCGCGTACCGCCGGGCGGTCCTCACCCGCACTGAGGGCCGCCCGGTCGCGCGTCCCCTCCCCCTCCCCACTCCCGGAAGGGATCCCCACCGTGCGAAGAACCCGCATCCTCACGACCGTGCTGGCGCTCGCCGCCGGTCTCCTCGCGGGCGCCCCGCCCGCCCTGGCCGCCGAGCGGCCGGCGGTGTCCGTCGCCGCCGACACCTACACCTGGAAGAACGCCCGGATCGACGGCGGCGGTTTCGTCCCCGGCATCGTCTTCAACCGCACCGAGAAGGACCTGGCCTACGCCCGCACCGACATCGGCGGCGCCTACCGCTGGCAGGAGTCGACGAAGACCTGGACGCCGCTGCTGGACCACGTCGGCTGGGACGACTGGGGGCACACCGGCGTGGTCAGCCTCGCCTCCGACGCCGTCGACCCGGACAAGGTGTACGCGGCGGTCGGCACGTACACCAACGACTGGGACCCGGGGAACGGCGCGGTGCTGCGCTCCTCGGACCGGGGCGCGAGCTGGCGGAAGGCCGACCTGCCCTTCAAGCTGGGCGGCAACATGCCCGGCCGCGGGATGGGCGAGCGGCTGGCCGTCGACCCGAACAGGAACAGCGTGCTGTACCTGGGCGCGCCCAGCGGCAAGGGCCTGTGGCGGTCCACGGACTCGGGCGCGACCTGGTCGCAGGTGACGAACTTCCCCAACGTCGGCACCTACGCGCAGGACCCGAGCGACACGTCCGGGTACGCGAGCGACAACCAGGGCATCGTCTGGGTCACCTTCGACGAGTCCACCGGCACGTCCGGGACCGCGACGAAGACGGTCTACGTGGGGGTCGCCGACAAGGACAACGCGGTGTACCGCTCCACGGACGCGGGCGCGACCTGGCAGCGGCTGGCCGGGCAGCCGACCGGCCACCTGGCCCACAAGGGCGTCCTCGACGCGGAGAACGGCTTCCTGTACCTCGCGTACAGCGACAAGGGCGGCCCGTACGACGGCGGCAAGGGCCGGCTGTGGCGGTACGCGACGGCGACGGGCACCTGGACGGACATCAGCCCGGTCGCCGAGGCCGACACCTACTACGGCTTCAGCGGGCTGACCGTCGACCGGCAGCGGCCCGGCACGGTGATGGCCACGGCGTACAGCTCCTGGTGGCCGGACACCCAGATCTTCCGCTCCACGGACAGCGGCGCGACCTGGACGAAGGCGTGGGACTACACGTCGTACCCGGTCCGCGAGAACCGCTACACCATGGACGTGTCGTCGTCGCCGTGGCTGACCTGGGGCGCGAACCCCTCGCCGCCCGAGCAGACGCCGAAGCTCGGCTGGATGACGGAGTCGCTGGAGATCGACCCGTTCGACAGCGACCGGATGATGTACGGCACGGGCGCGACGGTCTACGGCACCGAGAACCTCACCGACTGGGACAGGGGAGGCAAGTTCACCATCACGCCCATGGTGCGGGGCCTGGAGGAGACCGCGGTCAACGACCTGATCTCTCCCCCGTCGGGCGCGCCGCTGCTCAGCGCCCTCGGTGACGTCGGCGGCTTCCGGCACACGGACCTCACCAAGGTCCCGGCGATGATGTACACCCAGCCGAACTTCACCTCGACGACGAGCCTCGACTTCGCCGAGGGCAACCCGAACACGGTCGTGCGGGTGGGCAACCTGGACTCCGGTCCGCACGTGGCGTTCTCCACCGACAACGGCGCCAACTGGTTCGCGGGCACCGATCCGTCGGGCGTCAGCGGCGGGGGCACGGTCGCGGCGGCGGCCGACGGCAGCCGGTTCGTGTGGAGCCCGCAGGGCACCGGCGTGCACCACACGACCGGGTTCGGCACGTCCTGGTCGGCGTCCAGCGGCATCCCGGCGGGCGCGGTCGTCGAGTCCGACCGGGTCGACCCGAAGACCTTCTACGGCTTCAAGTCCGGGAAGTTCTACGTCAGTACGGACGGCGGGGCGACCTTCAAGGAGTCCGCGGCGGCCGGCCTGCCCGCCGGGGACAGCGTCCGCTTCAAGGCGCTGCCCGGCGGGAAGGGCGACGTCTGGCTGGCGGGCGGCGCCCCGGACGGCGCGTACGGGCTGTGGCACTCCACGGACGGCGGGGCGAGCTTCACCAGGCTCCCGGGCGTCGACCAGGCCGACGCGATCGGCTTCGGCAAGGCCGCGGCCGGCGCGTCCTACCAGACGCTGTACACCAGCGCGAAGATCGGCGGCGTGCGCGGCATCTTCCGCTCCACGGACAAGGGCGCGACCTGGACCCGGGTCAACGACGACGCCCACCAGTGGGGCTGGACGGGCGCGGCCATCACCGGCGACCCGCGCGTGTACGGCCGGGTGTACGTCGCGACCAACGGCCGGGGGGTCGTCTACGGCGAGACCTCCGGCACCGGGGGCGGCGGCACCGAGCCCGACCCGGACCCCCAGCCGACCGGTGCCTGCGCGGTGACGTACAAGGTCACCAACCAGTGGTCGGACGGCTTCCAGGCGGACGTCCGGCTGACCAACACCGGGACCGGCGCCTGGTCCGGCTGGTCGCTGAACTGGACGTTCCCGAACGGCCAGAGGATCTCCCAGCTGTGGAACGCCGAGCACACGCAGGCGGGTTCCTCCGTCACGGTGAAGAACACCGGCTGGAACGGCGCGGTGGCCGCGGGCTCGTCGATCGGCTTCGGCTTCACCGGAAGCTGGTCGGGCGCGAACCCGCACCCCACGGCGTTCACGGTGGACGGCCGGAGCTGTGCGGTGGGCTGAGCGAGGGGACCGCGTGGCGCCGGTACGGCGTCGGGCCCCGGCCGCACCACGCGGCCGGGGCCCGGTGCGCCTGGTCCGTCAGGGCGTGTACACCGTCGGCCGTGGTGCCGTCGGCATGGCGTCGCCGAGGAAGAAGCTGGGGTGCGGGGGCTGGTTGTAACCGGAATTCTGCCAGGCCAGTGCCGTGCGGTACTGGGTGTCGTGCAGGAGGGTCGTGATCCTGGTCGTGGTGTCGTGCGACGTGGAGTAGATCCGCAGGGCCGTGTTGTCGCTGGTGCGCCAGACGACCTCCTCGCGCCAGTCGCCGAGGATGTCGCCGGACAGGACCGGCGTGGCCTTGGTGCCGTTGTTGGAGGAGACGCCGGAGCCGGTCAGCAGGCGGGTGTCGGACGAGGTGCCGTACTTGTCGATGCGGGTGCCGTCGAGGAGCTCGCGCACCGGGTCGCCGTCCCACCACGACAGGAAGTTGACGCTGGAGGGCTCCCGGCCGAGGGAGGCGCCGGTCGCCGAGCGCAGGGTGGTGTCCGCGGCGGACCAGGCCTCGGCGCCCGGGCTGCCCGCGTGGACGTCGGCGGCCACACCGCGTCCGTTGTCGGAGCCCGAGGCGGTCTGCCACAGGACCGAGCCGGTGCGCGCGTCGGCCATCCAGGAGCCGGGCTTGGAGGAGTCCTCCGAGACCTTGAAGTACTCCAGTCCGGCGCGGGACGGGTTCAGGTCGCCGACGTGGCCCGCGTCGCCGTGGCCGAGCTTGGTGGTCCACAGCCCGGAGCCGTTGTCGTCGACGGTCATGCCGCCGTACACGATCTCGTCCTTGCCGTCGGCGTCGACGTCCGCGACGGACAGCGCGTGGTTGCCCTGCCCGTCGTAGCCCTTGCCGCTGTTGGTGGAGGAGCTGGTGTCGAAGGTCCAGCGGCGGGTGAAGGCGCCGTTCCGCCAGTCCCAGGCGGCGATGACCGTGCGCGTGTAGTAGCCGCGCGCCATGATCAGGGAGGGGCGTGAGCCGTCGAGGTAGGCGGTGCCGGCGAGGAAGCGGTCGACCCGGTTGCCGTAGGAGTCGCCCCAGGAGGAGACCGTGCCGCGCGCCGGGACGTAGTCCACCGTCCCCATCGCCTTGCCGCTCCGGCCGTCGAACATGGTCAGGTACTCGGGGCCGGACAGGACGTAGCCGGAGGAGTTGCGGTGGTCGGCGGAGGAGCTGCCGATGACCGCGCCGGTGCCGTCCTTGGTGCCGTCGGCGGTCTTCATGGCGACCTCGGCCCTGCCGTCGCCGTCGTAGTCGTACACCTGGAACTGCGTGTAGTGCGCGCCGGAGCGGATGTTGCGGCCCAGGTCGATCCGCCACAGCCGGGTGCCGTCGAGCTTGAGGCCGTCGACGACCGTGTTGCCGGTGTAGCCGGACTGGGAGTTGTCCTTGGCGTTGGTGGGCTGCCACTTCAGCACCAGGTCGAGGGCCCCGTCGCCGTCGAGGTCGCCGACGGAGGCGTCGTTGGCCTCGTAGGTGTACGCCACCCCGTCGGGGGTGGTGCCGCCGGCGGGCGGGGTGATCGGGACGTCCTTGTAGCCGGTGCGGAACTGGACGGCGTGGACCGAGTCGGCCTGCTCCACGCCGTTGACGACCGCGCGGACCGTGTAGTCGGCCTGGGCGGGGGCGCCGGCGTGGAAGAAGGTGGTGCTGCCGGTGACCGGACTGGAGTTGACCTTGGTCCCGGCGCGGTAGACGTTGAAGGACACGTTGTCCGGGTCGGTGCCCAGCCAGCGCCAGCCGACCAGGTTGCCGCTGCCGGTGTGGACGCTGACGACACCGCGGTCGAGCTTCTCGACCTGCCGGGCGGTGGCCGCCTCGGCGGTGTCACCGACGAACGCGGTCAGCCCGGCGCCGGCCAGGACGGCCGCGGCGGCCGCCGACGACAGGGCGAGGACACGGCGTCTGCGGTGCTTCTTCGGGTGCGGGTGCGGGTGCGGCACGCGAGGTACCTCCTGGGGAGCGGAAGGGTTCCGTCCCCCTCAGTCGCCGCCGTCCGCGCGGAGGTTGCCGTACCGCGCGGCCAGTTCGGTGACCGTCCGGGCGATCCGCTCCCGCAGCTCGGCCGGGGCCAGCACCTCGACGCCCGTGCCGAGGCGCAGGAACTCGGCGTGGGCGTGGTCGACGGACTCGATGGGCACCGTGGCCCGGGTCCAGCCGCCCCCGTCCGGGCGGCCGGTGCGCCGCGCCGCCTCCCCCGCCCGGCCGGGCAGCGCCACGCCCGGGGCGAGCCGCACCACCGCCTCCGACCGGTGCAGCCGGTCGTGGAAGTCCCGCTGGTACGCCGCCCAGTACGCGGCCAGGCCGAAGCCCTCCGGACGAGTGAACTCCTCTTCTGTCGCGGTGAGTTCGAGGATCCGGTCGACGCGGTACGTGCGCGGCCCGGGGCCGGCGACGACATACCAGCGGCCCGCCTTCAGCACCAGCCCGTACGGCTCCAGGCGGCGCTCCACGTCGGTGGGGGCGCGCCAGCGGCGGTAGACGACGTGCAGCACCCGGCTGTTCCAGACCGCGTCGGCGACCGCCGGCAGAAAGGGCGCCTCGCCGGCGTCCGTGTACCAGCCGGGCGCGTCGAGGTGGAAGCGGCCGCTGATCCGGTCGGCGTGGGCGCGCAGCTCCGGCGGCAGGGCGGCCCGCACCTTGAGCCGGGCGGCGGCGAGGCGGGCGCCGAGACCGAGCTGGGCGGCGGGGCCCGGGGCGCCGGCGAGGAAGAGGGCCTCGGCCTCGCCTGCGGTGAGGCCGGTCAGGCGGGTGCGGTAGCCGTCCAGGAGGCGGTAGCCGCCGGCGTGGCCCGCGTCGCCGTACACCGGGACCCCGGCGGCGCCGAGGGCCTCCACGTCCCGGTAGACCGTGCGCACCGACACCTGGAGCTCCTCGGCCAGTTGGGCGGCGGTCATGCGGCCCCGGGTCTGGAGCAGCAGGAGGATCGAGACGAGACGGCTGGACTTCACTGACACAGGGTGGCAGGAGAGTGCTCCTACCGTCCCGGCATGGCCTTCACCGAGAAACTCCTCACCGTGCCGCCGCCGATCCGGGTGGCGGGGCGGTGGATCAAGCGCTACCACGTCACGTCCGACCCGGCGGGCATCGCGCCCGAGGTGGCGGAGGCGGCGTACGCCCTGCTGCCCGGGCTACTGCCGGAGCCCGACCGCACGCCGCCGGCGACGTTCGTCGTGCTGCACCGGGGCGGCGACGACGGCGCCTACCTGAACGCGTACAGCTGGGTGTGGGACAACGTGCTGCACTTCGAGGGCGCCGCGGCCGGCCAGCCCGTCCTCGGCTGCCCGGACCGGGACCCCGCGCACTTCGTCCCCACCGGCCGGCCGTGGATCGGCTGCGTCTGGGAGCTGCCGCCGGTCCTGCACGAACGCGACGCCTGGGTCCGGCACGTGCTCGCCCCCGCCGTCCCCGACCTCGACGCCTACCTCGCCGACTCCCTGCCCGAGGGCACCACCGGGGACCGCCCGTGAGCACCGCGCACGGCGCCGGCCGCCGGCACGGCGGCCGGCGGGCCCGCCACCGCCGCCGCGCCGGCTCCCCTCCCCGGCGCGGGGCCGTCACGCGGAGCGGGGGTCCTCCGGCTTCCGGAACGCCAGGAGGGTGAAGACGGGGTCGGGGCGGGGCCGGTCCTGGTCGGGCAGCGCGGCGAGGCGCGCGGCGAACCGGTCGGCGAGCGGACCGTCGGCCGGCAGCGTCATGAACCAGCCCCGCCGCAGGTCCGCGACGGTGCGGCGCGGGCTGCGGCCCTGCCCGTGCCCCCGGAAGCGGGCCCGCCCGGCCGGGACCAGGCCGTGCTCGGCGGCGTACGCCCCGACGGCCGCGGCGGCGTCCCGGACCGGGCTCGGGGGGCGGGCGGCGAGGACGACATCGATGTCGCTGCCCACGTTGTGGGAGGGGCCCTTGTCGACCGTGGTGACGTACACCCCGCCGGGCCGCAGCACCCGGGCGCACTCGCCGACGACGGTCCGCGCGTCCTCGTCGCTGGCCGCCAGGTGCAGCAGCCACACGCTGCCGACCGCGTCGAACGCCCCGTCCCGGAACGGCAGCCGGCGGCTGTCGGCGCGCACCACGGCGCCGGGCAGCCGCGCGGCGGCCTGCCGGATCATCGCGGACGCGAGGTCGACGCCGGTCACGCGCAGTCCCGGCCGTCCGGCCGCGAGCCGCCGGGTGACGATGCCGGTGCCGCAGGCCACGTCCAGCAGGCTGCGCGCGCCGGGCGGCACCAGAGCGAGCACGGCCTCGGCGGCGGCCGCCGCCCTGGGCTCGCCGCCGCGCGAGGCGTCGTAGCACTCCGCTTCCTCGTCGTAGTCCAGCACGGCCGTCAGTGTGCCCCGTGTGCCGCGGCCAGGTCCTCCACCCTGCGGGCGAGTTCGACGTCCTTCTCCGTGACGGCGCCGCCGACGCTGTGCGTGTGCACCGACAGGGAGACGGTGCGGTAGCCGAGGGTGAGGTCGGAGTGGTGGTCGAGCTCGTCCTGGACGGCGGCGACGTGCACGACCATCGCGGCGGCGGCGACGTGCGAGGCGAGACGGTAGGAACGGGTCAGGCGGTCCCCGTCGAGCGACCAGCCCGGCAGTCCGGCCAGCCGGTCCTCGATCTCCTCGTGCGACAGCGGTTCGACGGGCATGGGCTGCGCTCCTTCGCTCGCGCGTCCTGCTGGGATCCTCCTTCAGCCTGCCACAGCCGGTGCCCGGAGTCCCTGGTCAGGAGGGGTGCCTGTCGGGATCGGCCACTTCTCGACTACGGTCCTGGCATGACCGCACCCACGGCCACCGCCGTCTCCGCCGCCCGGGGCGTGGGCCCGCTGCTGCGGGCCTGGCGGGAGCAGCGGCGCGTCAGCCAGCTGGAGCTGGCCCTGCGCGCCGACTCCTCCGCCCGGCACATCAGCTTCATCGAGACGGGCCGCTCCCGGCCCAGCGAGGAGATGGTGCTGCGGCTGGCCGAGCACCTGGACGTGCCGGTCCGGGAGCGCAACGCGCTGCTGCTGGCGGCCGGATACGCCCCGCACTACCCGGAGACCCCGCTGGGCGACCCGTCGCTGGACGCCCTGCGGGAGGGCATCGAGCGGCTCATCGGGGGGTACGAGCCCTACCCGGCGCTGGTGGTCGACGCGACGTACCACGTGGTGGCGGCCAACCGGGGGATCACGATGCTGCTCGACGGGGTGCCGGAGCACCTGCTCGTCCCACCGCTGAACGCCATGCGGCTCACGCTGCACCCGCAGGGCCTCGCGCCCCGCATCCGCAACCTGCGCGCCTGGCGCGGCCATCTGCTGGCCCAGATGGAGCGGCAGATCGCGCTGCACCGCTCGGAGCCGCTGCGGAAGCTGTACGAGGAGGTGGCGGCCTACCCGCTGCCGGAGGACGCCGCACGGGCGGAGCCGGCGGACGAGCCGCCCCACCCGTACTTCGCGCTGCCGATGCAGATCGAGCACGAGGGCCGGACGCTGTCCTTCATCTCCTCGATCTCCACGTTCAACACGCCGATGGACGTGACCGTCGCCGAGCTGGCCATCGAGACGTTCCTCCCGGCCGATCCGGCGACGGCCAAGTACCTTCACGGGCTGCTGGACTGACGGACCCTCAGGGCCATGTGCTGGAGGGCGGCGAATCCGGCCACGGTGAGGGCCTGGAGCACCGTCCACACCGCGCCGGCCGTGCTCGGCGTGAGCCACAGCGCGAGCGCCGCGCAACTGAGCACCGCCCAGGCGAGGTTGGCCTCCACCACGACCCGCACGGCCGGTGCCGCCGGGTCGGGGCGCGCGGCCAGCAGGCCGACGCCCGCCGCGTACGCCGTGAGGAACGCGCCGAGGCCGAGCAGCAGCGTGCCGTCCACGGCGAAGAGCCGTCCGAGGGGGCCGGAGAGCGTGAGGTAGGCCAGTGCGTTGGCACCGGTCACCACCGCGTCCAGCGCCAGGAAGCGGCGCAGCGCGGACTGCGGCTCGGAGGTCCGGGCGAGCGTGGCGAGCGGGGTAGCGGACATGGGGCATCACTCTCCGTCAGGGTCGGGGTACGGGAGCCGGGTCCCGGGCCGGAGTGCGCCGGCCCGGGACCCGACGCGTCCACGATCCCGCGCGGGGCCGGCCGGGTCGATTACCCGCGAGGTCATGCGGCGCCGGGCTCCGCGGCGAAGGCCCGGCCCGGCCCGGCGGATGCCCGGCTCCGGGGCGGCGGTGCTCCCCCGGCCGCCCCGCGGGAGCACCGGGGACCGGCCACTCCTGCGCGATCCCGTCCCTTCCGTAGCCGGAACATGCCAAACTGATCGCGGAGTTCGGCGCGTGGGTGGAGGCGTGGCGTGAGTGAGCGGCGGGCCGCGCCCACCGTGGGCCAGGTGGTGCTGGGCAGACGGCTGCAGGAACTGCGGGAGACGGCGGGGCTCGGGCGCGAGGAGGCCGCCCGGGTCCTGCGGGTGGCCCCCGCGACCGTGCGGCGGATGGAGACGGCCGAGGTCGCGCTGAAGATCCCGTACCTGCAGGTCCTGCTGACCGCGTACGGCCTGCCCGACGAGGAGATCGCCGCGTTCGTGCGGCTCGCGCAGGAGGCGAACCGGCCGGGCTGGTGGCAGCGGTACCACGACGTGCTGCCGGACTGGTTCAGCCTGTACGTGAGCCTGGAGGGCGCGGCCCGGCTGCTCCGCTGCTACGAACCGCACTTCGTGCCCGGCCTGCTGCAGACCGAGGCGTACGCGCGTGCCGTGCTGGAGGCCGGCACGATCGGCGCGGCGGGCCCCCGGGCGGTGGACCGGCACGTGGCGCTGCGGATGGAGCGGCAGCGGCTGCTGGAGCGCCCCGACCCGCCCCACCTGTGGGTGATCATGGACGAGACGGCGCTGTGCCGCCCGGTGGGCGGGGACGGCGCGGTGATGCGCGAGCAGTTCGACAAGCTCCTGGAATACGCCGCGCGGGACCGGATCACGCTCCAGGTCGCCGAGTTCGCGAGCGGCCCGCACCCGGGGACGTGCGCGCCGTTCACGCTGTTCCGCTTCGCCGAGCCGGAACTGCCCGACATGGTGTGCGCCGAGTACCTGACGGGCGCCCTCTACCTGGACTCCCGCCGGGAGATCTCCACGCACCTGGAGGTGCTGGACCACATGACGGCCCGGGCCGCCTCCGTCCGGCGCACCGAGAAGCTCCTGCGGGAGTACCGCGACCGCTTCTGACCGCCGGGGGCGCCCCGGGAGAGGACGGCTCATGACCGCACCCGACGCCGCACCCGACGGCATCGACACCGGCCGGCCGCATCCGGCCCGCGTCTACGACTGGTGGCTGGGCGGCAAGGACCACCACCCCGTGGACGAGGAGCCGGCGCGCGCGATCCTCGCCGTGGACGGCACGGTGCGGCGCGGGGCGCGCGCCAACCGCCGGTTCACGCACCGGGCCGTGCGCACGGCCGCCGAGGCCGGGATCCGGCAGTTCCTGGACATCGGCACGGGCATCCCCACCGAGCCGAACCTGCACCAGGTCGCGCAGGCGGTCGCGCCGGAGGCGAGGGTGGTGTACGCGGACCGCGACCCGGTCGTGCTGCGGCACGCCGAGGCGCTGCTGCGCGGCACCGCCGAGGGCCGCACCGCGTACGTGCACGCCGACGCCCGCGACACCGCCGCCCTGCTCGGCCGGGCCGGGGAGGTGCCGGACCTCGGCCGGCCCGTCGCGCTGTCGCTGGTCGCGCTGACCCACTACCTGGACGACGACCCGGACGGCGACGACGTGTACGGGCTGCTGCGGGCGTACGTCGCCGCGCTCGCCCCGGGCAGTCTCCTGATCCTGTCGCAGGTCACCGCGGACCTCGGTCCCGGGGCCGTGGAGCGGGCGGCGGACCTCTTCCGGCGCGGCGGCACCCCGTTCCGTCCGCGCCCGCTGACCGCGTTCGCCCGCTTCTTCGACGGTCTGGAGCTGCTGGGCCCCGGGGTGATCCCCGTGCACGGGTGGCGGCCGGAGCCGGAGGACGTCGCGGCGCAGGCGGAGGGCATCGTGCCCGTGTACGCGGGGGTGGCCCGCAATCCCTGACCCCGCCCGGGCGGACCGCGGCCGCTGACCCGTACGGGCCCCGCCGGAAGGTGCGCTCCCCCGCCCGCGCCTAGCGTCTGTCTGGTACCTCCCCGTCGCCCGCCCGGCGGACGGGCTCCGCGGCGTCCGGTGCGTGCGGTCACGAGGTGCCGGAGCGCCCCCGTGGCGGAGCCGCCCGGGCGGAGCCGGGCGTCGGGGGTGCGGGCCGGGCGCCGCGGAGCAGGCGTGCCGGACGGCCCCCTGCGCCGTGGCGCACGGGGCGAGGCGAGGGAGCCCGGAAGGAGGCCCGATGCCCGGCTTCGAGGTGCTGTACCAGGCGGCCGCGCTGTGCCTGACGTACCCCGGCGACGCGTTCCGCGCGCGGCTGCCGCTGCTGCGCGAAGCCGCCCCGCAGCTGCGGGAGTTCACCGACCACGCGGCGGCCGGCCCGGCGGCCGAGCTGGCCGCGCACTACGCCGAGGTGTTCGACGCGGAGCAGGGCCGCAGCCTGTACCTGAGCGCCTGGGACGACGGCGGCACCCGGCCGTCCGGGACGTCCCCCGCCGCCTGGCGGGAGCTGTACCGCGCCCACGGTCTGGACCTGACCGGCGAGGAGCCGCCCGACTTCCTGCCGGCGGTGCTGGAGTTCGCGGCCCGCACGGGCGAGACCGGGCCGCTGACCGCGCACCGCGACGGCCTGGAGCGGCTCCGCGGCCGGCTCCGGGAGCTGGGTACGCCGTACGCGGCCGTCCTGGACGCGGTGCACGCGACGCTGCCGCCCGCCCGGGCGGGCGGCTAGGGGTCGTCCGCCCCTTCCCGTCGTCGCCCGGAGGGCGGGCGCGCGGCGTCAGGTGCGTGGTCTCGGCGTGCCGGGCGCGGAGCCTCGTACGGGACGTACTCGGCTCTGCGCCCGGTGCGGCGAGAGTGCGTGCACGGCGTCGCGAGACAGGCGGGAATCGTCGGACAGACCCTAGGGGCTGGCGTTCGGATCAGGTCGCGGGGAATCGACTGTGTGTCGTCAGCGCCGGTGAGCGGGGCCCGGTGCGTGCGGCCGCAAGGCGGAGGAGGGCGGCGATGCGGAGCATCGGCAACCGACGACAACGCCGCGGACGCGCGTGCCGGGCCCCGCGTCCGCGGCGTGATCCGAACGACAGCCCCTAGGCCGCGCCGTCCCTGCCGCCCTTGTCCCCGGCCTCCTCGTCGACGATCTCCGCGTCGACCACGCCCTCCTCCTCCTGCGGCGCGCCCTGCTGCCCGGTGTCCCCGGCGGGGGCCTGCTGCGCCCGGGCGTACATCGCCTGGCCCATCTTCTGGCTGACGGTGGCGAGCTTGTCCACGCCGGCGCGCAGGGCGGCCGTGTCGGCCTGCTGGTCCAGCTGCCCCTTCAGCTCGGCGACGGCGGCCTCGACCTCGGCCTTCGTGTCGGCCGGGACCTGGTCGCCGTTGTCCCGGAGGAACTTCTCGGTCTGGTAGACGAGTTGTTCGCCCTGGTTGCGGGTCTCGGCGGCCTCGCGGCGCCTGCGGTCCTCCTCGGCGTACTGCTCGGCGTCCCGCATCATGCGGTCGATGTCGTCCTTGGGCAGCGCCGAGCCACCGGTGACGGTCATCTTCTGCTCGCGGCCGGTCGCCAGGTCCTTGGCGGAGACGTGCATGATGCCGTTGGCGTCGATGTCGAAGGCCACCTCGATCTGCGGCACGCCGCGCGGGGCGGGCGGCAGCCCGGTGAGGTCGAAGACGCCGAGCTTCTTGTTGTACGCGGCGATCTCGCGTTCGCCCTGGTAGACCTGGATGCCGACCGACGGCTGGTTGTCGGCGGCCGTGGTGAAGATCTCCGAACGCCGGGTCGGGATCGTCGTGTTGCGCTCGATGAGCTTGGTCATGATGCCGCCCTTGGTCTCGATGCCCAGGGACAGCGGGGTGACGTCGAGCAGCAGGACGTCCTTGACATCGCCGCGCAGCACGCCCGCCTGGAGGGCGGCGCCGACGGCCACGACCTCGTCGGGGTTGACGCCCTTGTGCGGGTCCTTGCCGGTGAGGTCCTTCACCAGGTCGGTGACGGCGGGCATCCGGGTGGAGCCGCCCACCAGGATCACGTGGTCGATCGCGGACAGCTTCACCCCGGCGTCCTCGATCGCCTGGTGGAACGGCTTGCGGCAGCGGTCCAGCAGGTCCGCGGTGAGCTCCTGGAACTGGGCGCGGGTGAGCTTCTCGTCCAGGTGCAGGGGGCCCTCGGCGGAGGCCGTGATGTACGGCAGGTTGATCGTGGTCTCGGACGACGAGGACAGCTCCATCTTGGCCTTCTCGGCGCCCTCGCGCAGCCGCTGCACGGCCATCCGGTCGGCCGACAGGTCGATGCCGTACTGGCCCTTGAACCGCTTGACCAGGTGGTCGACGATCCGCTGGTCCCAGTCGTCGCCGCCCAGGTGGGTGTCGCCGTTGGTGGCCTTCACCTCGATGACGCCCTCGCCCATCTCCAGCAGCGACACGTCGAAGGTGCCGCCGCCCAGGTCGAAGACGAGGACCGTCTGGTCGTTCTCCTTGTCCAGCCCGTACGCCAGGGCCGCGGCCGTGGGCTCGTTGATGATCCGCAGCACCTTCAGGCCGGCGATCTCCCCGGCCTCCTTGGTCGCCTGCCGCTGGGCGTCGTCGAAGTAGGCGGGCACCGTGATCACCGCGTCGGTGACGTCCTCGCCGAGGTACGCCTCCGCGTCCCGCTTCAGCTTCTGCAGCACCCGGGCGGACAGTTCCTGCGCCCGGTAGCGGGTGCCGTCGACGGAGCCGTGCTCCGGGAAGCGCCAGTGCGCGTCGCCCATGTACCGCTTGACCGAGCGGGCGGTGCGGTCCACGTTCGTCACGGCCTGCCGTTTGGCGACCTCCCCGACCAGCACCTCGCCGTTCTTGGCGAAGGCCACGACCGAGGGCGTGGTCCTGGCCCCCTCCGCGTTGGCGATGACGGTGGGCTCACCGCCCTCCAGCACGGCCACCACCGAGTTCGTCGTCCCGAGATCGATTCCGACCGCACGTCCCATCGCCGTCCCCTTCCGCCAGGGCACCTCAGAACTCCAGCACAAAACTTGAGTGGCCTGTTGTCAATCCCGGGAGGAGTTCCGGTCAGGGCGAGGGAGGCCCGAGGGGGCGCACGGCCGGGCCGTGTGCGCCCGGCAGCCGGTCGCGCAGCTCCAGGGCGCGCCGGGGGCGGTCGGTGACCAGGACGTCCACCCGCTCGTCGGCGAGGAACAGCCGCGTCAGGGCGTCGTCGTTGACCGTCCAGACCAGGGTGAACAGGCCGTTGCGGGCGGCCTCGCGCAGCACGGTGGCACGGGCCAGGCGGTGGTGCACCGCGACCCCGTGGGCGCCGCAGGCCCGCACCCGGCGCATGGGCAGCAGCTCGCTGAGCCGGGTTCCCGGCAGCCGGGCCGGCCGCAGCTCCCGGCGGTCCCGGCCCAGCGACAGCGCGGTGCGCACGGCCGGGAACGCCCGGGTGATGGCCGCGACGGAACGGTCCTCCAGGGTCGTGGCGACGAACCCGTCCGCGCCGAGCAGCGCGGTCGCGCGGTCGATCAGCTCCCGCTCGTACCCGGTCTCCTTCAGGTCCAGGTGCCCGACGGCCCTCCCGGCGATCAGCGCCATGACCTCCTCGACGGCGGGCACCGGGTATCCGGCCCGCTCGCACAGCTCCGCGTGGGTGAGCGCCGACAGCAGGGGGCCGGTGTGCCGGACCCGGGGGTCGTGGTGGACGACGAGCACGCCGTCCGCGGTGCGCCGGACGTCGAACTCGATGTACTCCGCGCCGGAGCGCAGCGCGTCCTCGTACGCCTCCCGGGTGGCGGGCCGGACGCGTTCGGCGCCTCCTCGGTGGGCGGACACGGCGGGTCGCGTCATGGGGCGGCTCCCGGGGACGAGCGCGGTGCGGGCGCGGGTACGAGGCCGCCGGCCGGCGGGTCCGGCAGCGCGCCGGACCGGGCGCCGGATCGCCCGAGCAGGACGTGTCCGGTCACGGCGGGGGGCGAAGGGCGGCCGGGCCGGAGACGGTGCGGCCCCGGCGGTCGTCCGGCACGGGCACCGATACCGGCCGCACGGCCCGGCAGGTCCTCGGGTGCGGGGCGGAGCGGCCGGAGTCGTGGCGGTCGCCCGGCACCGCGGCGGGGGGGGGGGGGGGGGGGGGGGGGGGGGGGCCCCGGGGGGGGGGGGGGGGGGGGGGCGGCCGGCCGGGGGGGGAGGCGGGCGGCTGCGCGGGACCGGAGGCGTCCGTACCGGGGGCGGAGCC
>NZ_JBITSF010000037.1:0-51288 GCF_044540485.1 Streptomyces sp. NPDC085946
CCGGCTGCCGACTGTGACACCGATTTCGCGTCGGGGATCCGGCGCGGGGTGATGGCCGCGGATCAGTTCACTCAGATCGCCAACGGCCTGTTCCGCGACGGCCGGCTGTCGTTCAAGGCGAAGGGCCTGTTCGGACTCATCAGCACCCATCGCGACGGCTGGCACCTGACCGTCACCGACCTGGCGCGCCGCGGCCGCGACGGCGAGGCGGCCGTCAAAAGCGGGCTGAAGGAGCTGGAGAAACACGGCTTCCTGCTGCGCGAACGCCAGCGCAACCCCGATGGCACCCTCGGGGCGGCCGCGTACTGCATCACCGACCTGCCCGCCCTGCAAAACCGCAGGTCGCAACCAGAGTCGGGTTTTCCACCAGTGGATAAACCTACGTTGGCTCATCGCCCCACTAAGAACACCATCAGTAAGAAGACCAACAAGCAGAACACCAGACCCCTCCGTCCGTGCGCCCACGACACCGTCGCGCGCACTCCCGCAGGGACGGACCAGCCGCACCCGCCGACCATTCCCGCGCCCGCCCCGCCGGCCGACGAGATGCATCCGGGGATCCGGCTGCTGCTGGAGATCGCAACGAGCCGTCCCGAGCTGCTGCTGACGGGCAAGGCACTGACCGACCAGGGCCGCGTGGTCACCGTCATGCTGGAAGCCGGCTGGAGCGCCGAGCAGCTGCGCCACGTCATCACCGACCGCCCCCTGCCCCACCCGGTACGCACCTCGGTCGGCGCGATCATCGCCGCCCGACTGCGCGCCGCCCAGGCCTACCCACCCCCCACCACCGCGGCCGGCCACCCGGGCACGCACCGCCCGGCCGAGCCGTTCACCGAACCGGCCCCCGACCAGCCGGCGGAGCGCTCCTCGACCAGGGCCGCCGCCCGCACGGTGAACGAGGCCCTGACCTACCGGGCGCTCGTCGAATGCGCCGGCTGCGGAGTCCCCGGAACCGCGCCCGGCGAGGACCTCTGCCCGACCTGCCTGGGCTGGCCACCCTGCCGCACCTGCCCCGGACCCACCCCCCGCCGCGCCCACCCCGACGGCGACGGCCGCTGCACCACCTGCACCACCGCATCGGCCCACCCGGTGCACGGCCTTGGTACTGGTGGGCTCTCGTATTCAACTGTCGCGAGTTCGCCGGGGGCTCCAACCGGCTCGTGACGATGAGTGATCGCGAACGGCGTCCGGTTTCAGGGCCGGTTAGTCTCCTTCACCGACCACTGCCAGGACCGTCGAGCAGCGGACAGGGTGCCCGCAGCGCCTCACCCTACGGCCGCACCATCGGCGGCGGAGACTCCCGCACCCGGTGACGTACGTCCGTGAACGACCCACCCACGACGTGTCGCCCTGCGATCATTGATCCATCTTTGAGTGAGCGACACGAATTGAGATTGAGGAGCACCATGGCGTGGGCCTACGCGGAACTGGCCAAGGAAGCAGCCAAGCGTGGCGGTCCCACCGCGCTGCGCGCCTTCTACACCGGGCGGGGCATCATCGGCGGCGCCATCACCAGCGCCTCCATCGCGGGGACCATCGCCTACGACAAGTGGAGCAAACGCCGCACCGCTGCCGCTGCCGAAACGGCGTCCGACGCTACAACGGAAACTCCAGCCGCTGGCGACACCCGGAGCGGGCAACCTGCCGATAGCTCCCGTACGGACCGACTCCTGCAGTGAGCGAACAGCTACCCAGCGGCGGCATCGGAACGGAAACCGGCGCTAACGCCGAATTCGCCACCCGCGACCTGACCGCGAGGGACCTGGTCCCGCCACGGGTCTACGGCCCGTGGCCGGCAGGACTGCCGTCAGCCACGGGCCCCTGCACGAGCGCCGCCGAACGGCTGTCACGGGACACCAGACGGGCGTCTGGCTCCGGGTACCCGAACCCCCTGAACCCGCCGCCGAGGTAGCCGCCGATCACGATGACCGACGCCGCAGCGCCGATGGCGTACGCGAGCCGTTCGCCCTTGGACGCCTGGACGGGGGACCCCGGAGCCGGGGCCGTCCACCGGTAGACGAGCCAGGCGAGCACCAGCGCGACGGCGACGACGAATGCGGTGAACAGGTCGAACGTCACAGCGGGCATGGGCGCCGTGTCCTGGGAGGCGGCTGCCGAGGTGACGCCGTCGATGCCGAACATGAGGGACCTCCGGTGAGTTGGGATCGTCACGATGGAGGGCGTGGGGGTTAGCCCCGCAAGTCCTCGTCCTCGTGGAAAACCCATCGGACCGCAAGCGCCGGATGGCGGGTAGGCAGAAAAGTGGACCCCCGCCCCGTGAGGACGCCTAGCCTCGGGGCGTGAGCCGTAACAACAAGCCACCCCTCGCGTTCCGGCCCGTACGGCAAGCCCTGGACGCTGCTGGCTACGGTCCGGACGTCTACAAGGACAAGACGTTTCTTCGGGACTACGACGTCGGCTTCATTCCGAAGCTGACCGCGGACGCCGCGGCTGAAGAGATCGATAACGCAGTGCTGGCCGCCGAACTCTGCGCTAGGGCCCGTACTGCCGGCCAGCTGTGCCCGGGGGTGAAAGGGAGGCTGCTGGCGATGAACCCGGATCCCGGCGCCACCCGCAACCTCCGCACCGCACTGCGGAAGGGAGTCGAGAACCTCCTGAAGCGACCTGAGATCGGACCGCCGCCTCCTAGAACCAACGTCTACTCCCAGAAGGCCATCGAGGCGCTGCTTCCGCTTTCACCCAAGCCGGTGCTGGGGATGATCGTCCGCCTCGCCCAGATTCGCGGGATCAGCCAGGATCAGATCAACGCCTTCCTGGAGGACGTGCAGAAAGCCACCGGGGGGAAGCGCGCCTGGAGAACCGGTCTGCGCGAGGCGTTCGGGGTCATGTGTGCCGAGATGGGGCAGCCCCTCAGCACGCTGAGCCAGAAAGCCCTGGAAGAGGCATTCCTCTCCGCCAACCCTCGGGCGAGACGCCTGCGCGAGCTGATGGAGGAGCAAGGCTACAAGCCGGGACCCACGCGCGGCGACGGCATGGTCAGCCTGATCGACATGGTCAGCACGGCCAACCTCACCGACACGGACCGCGCGTTGCGGCTGCTCGATGAAAGCAGCGACGTTGTCTTACGGAGCAGCGTGTTGCGGGTAGGGCAGGCACGACGCACGGGGCACTTCCCGCACGAGGACCACCACATGCAACGGTGTCGGGTGGCGGCCGACTGGGACGCGCTCATCACGTGCCAGATCCTCGACCCGCGCACCTCGGCGTGGTGGAAAGCCGCCTACGGGGACTTCCGCCCCCTCCTCGGCATCGCTACGGAGGTCATGGCCGAAGTGGCCCGTGGCGCACGGGAGGAGTGAGAGGCGGGCGGTCAGTCCGGCCCGCGGTCCGACGAGGCGGCCTTGGTGCGTGACGCGGTGCGCGATCTGCTCGGCGAGGTGTCCGCGCCCTCCGTCCCGGGCGCCCACTACGCCCACTACGCCCACAACGCGGTCGCCGCGCTCGCCGCCGGGGTCGCCCTCGGCATCCTGGCGCACAACCTGGCCTCCGCGCTCGGCTCGTACACTGGGGTCAAGCGCCGCCTCCAGCTCAAGGGCGAGTCGGCGGGCGTGCAGGTCATCGACTCGTACGCCAGCCGGGATATCGGTACAGCTGTTAGCGCTAAGCCGTTGATCATGGTCGGCTCTCGCTCCCCGCGGGTGGCCGAGGCGAGCCCCGAAGCCAGGCGGGGAAGGCGCTACCGCAGCTCGGTGTTCGGGTGGGGCTGGGACTGGAGCCGGTCGCGGAGGTCGATCTCCTCGGCGGTGAGCGGGTCCTCGGGCCTGCGGATGCGGACGGGCTTGGGCCGCAGCGGCAGGCCGTCGTCCACCGCGTCGGCCTCGGCTTCCGCGAGGGTCCGGTACAGCGAGGCGACCGAGGGAGACTTGCCCGCGTTCTTGCCGGTCTTGATGGTGAGCTTCTTGGCGATTTCGGGGACGGGGACGCCCTTGTCCTTGAGCGCGACGGCGAAGGTGAGCATGTCGTCGTCGATGACCTTCGGCCGTCCGCCGTGGTTGCCCTTGGACGCGGCGATGACCTGGCCTTCGAGGGTCTTTTCCCGGATGTAGTTGCGCTCGATTTGCCCGGCCACGGCGAGGACGGCGAAGAACATCGCGCCCATGCCGTTGGGGTCGTAGATCCCGGTGAGCGGGCCGGTGAGGAGTTCGAACTGGATGCCGCCGGCCTGGAGCTCGGCGGACAGCGTCATCAGCTCGGCCGCGTTCCTGGCCAGACGCTTCAGCTCGTGCATGGTGAAGATCACCGGCGTCTCGGGGGTGGCCTCCTTGAACTGGTGGGCCAGCGCGAGCGCCTTCTCCAGCTCCGGCCGGACCTTGACGCGGGTACTGATCTGTTCCTTGAAGACCTTGTGGCACTGCGCGCGGTGGAGGGCTTCGAGCTGGCTCGCCAGTTCCTGGCGGGCGGTCGAGGTGCGGGCGTACCCGATCCTCACCGGCCGCTCGGTGCGGGGCGCGGGCACGACGGCGAGCGCCGGGCCCTGCTTCCACGCGCGGCCCGGGTGCCGGTCGGCGGGGACGCGGATCTCCAGTTCCTCGCGGAGTGCGGGGACGAGGGCGAAGCGGGGGGTGTGGTACTTCGCGGCGGTCTTCCCGCCCCGGGTGCGGCAGGCGCTGCCGGCGGGAACGTCACAGTTCGGGCAGTCATGATGTTCTACCGCAAGTGCTGCCTGATCGAGCGTAAAATCCATCCGGGCAGTCGCTCAGAAGTGCCTGGCACAACATGCGGGTTTCGAGAGGACTTTTGCGAACGGCGACCTGCGGAAATGTGATCGCGGCCGGGCCTCTCGCAGAACTCTCACAGATGGTCGTTTGTGAAATTAAACGCCAGTGCGGCTCTGGCCCCTGCTTGCAGACGGCGAAGATCACCAAGGGTGAGGTGGACGACGCCCTGGTCACCTGTTCGAGCTTCGTAATGAGGAGCCGTATGTCCGTTAGAGCCACCGTTCCTGAATAAGACCAGACACCAGCGTCCCTGAAGGCGCACAGCGTGACCTGTGGTCCCTGCTCGACGTTCTTTCGAGAGATGCCTCTAGGCGGTGAATCCATGCGCGGAACCGCACAATCGGCCTGCGCAGGGGAAACCGTGAGGCGACCTTACACAGCTTCGGGAGGTTCTCTTGGGATTCACCTCATCTGCCAGGCTGCGGTGCGCTGTTGTGGCGTCAACCGTCACAGCAGCGTCGTTGCTGGCGCTGAACCCGGTCCATGCCGCGCCTTTCCCTCAGGTCCAGACGTTCGACTCCGGTGGCATGCATAGGTTCACTGTGCCAGAGGGCGTCAGCGAGATCCAGGTCGTAGCGGTGGGAGCAGGGGGCGGCGGAGGCGGCGGCGGGGGCAACAACGGGGGGCCCCTGAGCGGCGGTGGAGGCAGTGGCGGCGGAGGGGCTGCCCTGGTGTCATGCCGCATTTCCGTCCAAGGCGGATCGACTCTGTACCTCGAAGTCGGCGAGGGCGGCGTCGGCGGCAGGGGCGGAAGCGGAAAGTACAGCAACGGTGGCTCGGGGGAAGAGGGGGAGTCGACCAGCGTCTCGGTTGTCGGAACTGTTCTGGTGTCCGCCAAGGCCGGCTGGCAGGGCTGGGGTGGAGAGGGATCCGGGAACATCCAGAGTGGCTACGGCGGCGCTGATTCAGGGCAAGGCACCGCGGAGAAGAGCTGGTGCGTGGGCGACGACGTCGAACGCCTGTCGGGTCACCGTGGCGAGCGTGGCGGCGATGGGTCCCGCAACACTCCCGGCGCGGGCGGTTCGGGCGGCAAGCCCGCTCGGTACCCCGACACCTGCCGAGGCGCCGGCCGGGGTGGTTACGGAGGGCATGGCGCTGGCAATTCCGGCGGCGTCGATCCTCAGCAGGAGCCTGCCGGCAACGGCACCCGTGGAAACGACGGATGCCTGGTGCTGACCTATACCGCCAACTCAGCTCCCTCCTGACTGGTTCCTCACGGTCGCGTTCCGGGCCTGGCGACCTCCTCGCGGCACTGCTGACCGCCAGTGCCGCGACGATCATTCGCGCAGAGCCTCCCGAGAGGCCGGCTGCCCGCTCCTGCCAGAACTCCTGCGGGTGCTGCGCCGTCGTCGGAGGCACGGACCCGGTCGGTCCACCCCGGCCCGTTCGGAGGCGGCAGGCCGGCCCGGCTCGCAGGCCCGTCGGCACTCCGCGAGGGCATCACCTTCAGTCCTCCGCTCCGTCGTCGTCCTCGTCGTCGTCCAACCCGGAGGCGTCCGGGTCGCGCAGCGGTCGCCCGCTGGCGGCGAGGGCGTCGTTGAGGCAGGTGTAGATGTAGTTGCGCGGGATCGCCCGGTCTTCTGGGCCGCAGCGACGCTGGAAGAGGAACGGCATCGGTGCACTCCAGAGCCGTTCCAGACTGTCGTAGGCGGAGACCAAGGGCATGGCCTGCCGCCCGCGCCGGACGCGATGAATGACCGCCGTCAGCACCTAGCGGGCACCGTCCGGTCAGTGCCCTGGTCGCCCGGGGCAGCTCGGGCGGTCCTTCGCCCGCAATGCCGAGCCGAATCGGAGCTGCCGTTCGTCAGTTCTGGCCGGTGGTCTCGCCGCGGAGCCCGGTAGCCAGGCTGAGCGTCTGGGCGGCGAGGGCCTTGCGGTGGGCGTGCTTGGCGTCCAGTTCCTCGTGCAGCCGGGCGGCCTCCGCTCCAGCGTCGATGTCGGGCCTGCGTACCGGGGGGTGGCCGGCGGGGAGGATGGACTGCTCGTAGGCGTCGGCCATTAACTCGTCGCCTTCCCCGCGCTGGAAGGATGCCCCACTGCTCAAGGGCTCGGCAGCAGCCTTCCACGCGTCGATGGCGCGGTGAGCGTTGTCGATGGCAACGACGTAGGCGTGGTGGCCGTGCAGCCAGCTGCCCTTGCTGTTCGGGTCTTCCAGGGCCTCCTGCCGAACGTCGACCAGGTGCAGGGCGCGTGACCTGTGACAGCGAACCTTGACCGTTTGCCATCGAAGGTTAACCACTGCTCAATTCGTGCCAACCAAGATTGACCGCCCAGGTCAATGTGCTGGATACCATCCCGATTGTCGGTGGCTTCGGAGCGGAGCAGTGCGCTGAAGCGGAATTATCGGCACCCGAGCCGGAACGACTGCGCGGTTTCGAAGTAGCGAGAACACCCTTGATCTATGAGAGGCCGCAGCCCGTTTTCGGTGGCTCGGTCATGCAGTCTGCCCAGATGCCGGGCCCGCTGTGAGCGGAGGGACTCAGCGCAGCCGTCGCGCACGCAGCACCAAGTCGTCGGTGTGGTGCGCGCCGGCGCCGCCGTCGGGTGCCACCCGTGGTCGCTGCTCGTTCACCTCCACCTTCCAGTCGTCGGTGAGCAGGGCGGCGACCATCGAGGGCCAGACGTAGTCAGCCGGGTCGAAGCCGCTGTCGTGCGCCTGCTGGGTGTCCACCCCCGCGTGGTGTACGAGCAGCAGCACGCCGCCGGGCGCGACGGCCGCGAGCAGCGCTCGCTCGGCTGCGGCGTCGGGGGTGCGCAGCAGGGCTGGATACTGCGCGGAGACCAGGTCGAAGGAGGCCGGCGGGAGCGCCGCTTCCGTCAGCGCGGCGTGTACCCAGCGAACGGCGACGCCTGCGTCCCGCGCATGCCCGGCCGCTCGCTCCAGCGCCACGCCCGAGACCTCGAGCGCGGTCACGTCCCAGCCACCGCGCGCGAGCCAGACGGCGTCCGCGCCCTCGCCGCAGCCGACGTCGAGCACCCGCCCGGGCGTGAGCCCGGCGACCTCGGCCACGAGCGCACCGTTGGGCTGGCCGCTCCACAGCTGTTGTCGGTCGGCGTACCGGTTGTCCCACTCCGCCCGCACCGCGGGGTCTCCGACGTATCCGTCGCCAGGCAAAAATGTGTCAGACGCGGGCGATCCCGCGGTGATGTTGTCGGTCACGGGCCCAACGTCACCCATCGTGGCCCGGTCACGCAACTGCTGTTGCCGCTCCGGCAAAACGGTGTCCAAGGGGCGAGGAACAGCCGGGCGTAGTCGCACTGGACGTCATCGAAACAGACCGGCTGCGGCATCCTTGACCTGCGCAGTCAATCTTCGATGGCACAAATCGTCGTCAATCAATCTGCGGTGGCAATCAGGCAAGGTTCGCTGTCACAGGTCAGCGCGGTCGAACACTCAGACCGACACCTAAGCACTTGGTGCGCAATTTGTACGCTAAAAGTGCGCCATCCGTACGGTTCAAAGGGATAGGGTGTGGGCCTGGAGGTGTTTCATGTCGGAGTTGTTCGAGGCGGTCGACGCGCTGGTGGCGTCCCGTGCTCCGCTGCCATCAGCCCAGGAGCGTAAGCGGCTGCGGGTCGCGCACGGGCTGACGCTGGACGAGGTGGCCACCGCGCTGAAGGTGCGCCGGGCGACGGTGTCCGGCTGGGAGTCGGTGAAGAAGACGGTCGAGCCGCGGGGGCCGGAGCGTGAGGCGTATGCGCGGCTGCTGAACAAGCTCGCGGAGCTCTACCCCGCCCCCTCGGTGCCGGAGGGGGCGGCCGGCCCGGCGGCGCCGGCCACCTTCACCACCGCGCCTGCCCCTGCGGAAACGCAGCCTCTGCTCCCCGGCCCGGTGCCCGATGCTGCGGCCACGACGGCAACCGGGAACACCCACACCGCCCCTCCCTCTCCTGCTCCGCCGACTCCTCCCGTTCCGGCGGCCGCGCCGCGTCCGGCGCGCACCGCCAGGAGCACCTCGACGTCGCACCGTCCCGGCGCGCACAAGGCGGCCCCGGCCGGAGCGCCGGCGGGCGGCTCAGATCCGCGCTTCGAGAACGGGCCCCTGGCGGTCGTCGACGTCGACACCGACGGGCAGGTGCTGGCGTACTGCACCGGCGGCCTGGTCCTGGACGTGCCCGCCAAGTCCCTCCCGGCCCTGGTGGACTGGACGCTGCAGGAGGCCAGACTCGGGCAGCCGAGGCTGTCCGGCCCGGGCAAGGACGCCGACCCGCTGCTCGTGCTCACCGAGGCCGCGCTGCAGCGCTACGGCCTGCCCGCCACCCTCACCGAGGAGGAGCGGCTGGCCGGGCGCCTGCCGGAGGGTCACAAGGTCGTCAAGCAGCTGGCCCGCGCGGAGTGGAAGCTGACCAAGCGCGGCCTGGGGCCGTGGGCGCGGATCTACCGCCCCGCCACCGGCTCAGAGCGCAACTGCGTACAGCTGTGCATCCCGTCCTGGCACGCGCTGGACTCCCGGCACTGGGGCGAGGCCGCGCAGCTTCCGCCGGCGGACCTCGCCCGCGTCCTGGGCACCTACGCCTCCCGCGTGATGACGCCGCGTGGCTCCACCGCCGTCACCGGCCTGGAGCTGATGACCGCGCTGCACCCGCCGACCCGCGCCTCCGACCCCGACGCCGACGGCCGCCGGCACTCCGAGCACAACCCCGGCAGCCTGGGCAAGGACCCGGTCGATCCGGCGCCGTGCGAAGCCCCCGACGGGCACCCCCTCCTGGCGGACCTGCCCCGCTTCCACGTCCGCGGCCCCGCAGAGAAGCTGTTCGAGGAGGCGTACGACTGGGCGCGGCCGATGACGGATGCCGAGTGCACCCTGCGGCACCTGGTCGGCATCGACGTGAACATGGCCTTCGCCGCCGGAGCCAACGGCCTCACCGTCGGCCTCGGCGCACCCACGCACGTCACTAACCCGGTCTTCGACCCGAAGCTACCCGGCTCCTGGCTGGTCGACCTCTCCCACGTCGACCTGTCGAGAGTGAAGGTCGGCAAGCAGTGGGCGAACCTGGACGGCGACCTGCTGCCCAGCCCGTTCACCCCGAAGGGCGACCATCCCGAAGGCCCGGCCTGGTACGCCACGCCCACCGTCGCCTACGCCCAAGAACTGGGCTACGAGGTACGCCCGATCGAGGCGTGGGTGCGCTACGACAATGGCCGCTACCTGGATGCCTGGTACGCCCGGCTGCGGGATGCCTACCTGGCCACGATGGCCGACCTCGGCGTGCACGCGGACATGGCGCCGGCGGACTTCCTCGCGGCGATGGACGGCTACAAGGACCGCGACCCAGACCTGGCGATCGTCGCCTCCGCGATCAAGGCGACCGTGAAGGGCGGTCTGGGCAAGCTGCGCGAGCGCCCGCGCGGGGAGGGCTGGCGGCCCGGCCAGCCGTGGCGGGCGCTGTCCCGCTCGACGTGGCGGCCGGACATCCGCGCGGCGGTCATCTCCCGCACCCGCATCAACCTGCACCGCAAGATCGTCAAGCATGCGGCGTTCACCGGCCAGTACCCAGTCGCAATTCTGTCCGACTGCGTCGTCTACGCGGCCGGCGGTCCCAGCCCGCTGGACTTCCTTCCTTACCGGGAGGGCAAGCCGCTGCCCGGCGGGTTCAAGCTCGGCATCAACCCCGGCCTGGTCAAGCACGAGGGCACCCAGAGCGTCCTGTGGGGCGAGGAGGTCCGCGAGCGGTTCGACGCCCCCGACCTCAACCTCGCCCGCTACATCAAGGACGGCACCGTCACCGACGTCGACAACGGAGAGTAGGAAAGAGCGACGATGAGCCTGATCGGCGACGGCCTGGACGCCGCGGTGCAAAAAGCGTTCACCCGCCCGACACCCAAGAGCGCACCCGCGCAGATGCGCTACCTGGTCAAACAGCTCAAGGGCACCAAGGCGGTCGCCCAGCTGCTGCGCATCTCCCAGCGCACCGTCGAACGGTACGTGAAGGACCAGATCAAAAAGCCCCGCCCCGACCTCGCCGCGCGCCTGGAGCGCGAGGTGAAAAAGCGGTGGCAGCCGCAGGTCCGCGCCCGGGCCCGGCAGAAGGCGGCCACCACCGGCGGCATCGTCATCGACACCCGCGCCCGCCTCGGCTACACCGCACCGATCGGATCGACCGACGAGTCCCGCATCCGCCATCTGACCGTCGCCCTGCCCCCGCAGCACGCCGCCCGCCTCTTCGACGCTCAAGAAGCCGGCGCCGGCGACCAGCAGCTCCAGCAGATCGCCGCCGACGCGCTGCGCGAGGTGTACTTCCAGGATGGCGGCCGCCGCGCCGGGAGCCTGGACGAGGTCCGCTTCACCGACATCGAGCACCTGGAGTTCGAGCTATAGCCGGCCCGTATACCACGCGCGCTCCGGACCGATTGTGACTGAGCGCTTCAGCTGGCGAGTGAGTGCGCGAGTTGGCGCGTGAAGAGGGGCGGCGTCGACGGCTTGAGTGAGTTGGGCCGGGGCGGTGGGGTGGGGTGAAGCTCAACCACCAGAGCGGCCAGCTCTGCGTACGAGGGTGACGGCGGGGTGGAAGACACAAGATCTCTACCGGACACAGTGACCACCCCGCGCCCCGTCACCCCAGCTGGCGGGCCGTCGTAAACAGCTACGGCGGCGAGGCCAAGACGCTTTTTCGTGGGGACTTTCCGGCCCGCAGCTTGTGGATTTAAGCCAGATATGATCAGCAAACAGGAATGTCATGTTCAGTTCATTGGTCGGTCATCTGCTGTCGTGAGTCTCGCCCGAGCACGTCGATCACAGGGAGCGCAATCCAACTTCGACAAGCAAGGGGGCCATGCATGCGAAGACGTCATCACGCGTACCGAGAGATCGTAGCGGCGGCGGTCGGCGGGGTTCTCGCACTGACCACACTTACCGCCGCCCATGCAGTGCCGGCACCGCTCACCGATCCGGCAGAGGCGGCGGCGATCGCCGATCAGCTGGGCGACAAGCGCACAGCTGGTATCTACTACCAGGACGAACGACTCGTTGTCGCCGTTACCGATCAGGCCGCAGCAGAAACTGTGCGAAGCACTGGGGCGGCAGCGGAGGTCGTCCCACACAGCGCGGCCGAGCTCAGCTCCGCCAAGGCGGAACTGGATCAACTGGCGGGGATACCCAACACTGCCTGGAGCATCGACCCGAGCAGCAACCGGGTGAACGTAAAGATCTACGACGGGGTCTCCGACGTCGACAGAACTCGAATCGAGAAGGCCGTTTCCGGATTCGGGGACGCGGTCGACATAACCGAACACTCCGGCAAGATCGAATCGACCGCGTACGCCATGCGCGGCGGCTTAGGCATAGTGTCGAATTTCACGTCAGGCGGGACAAGCTGGACCAGAACCTGCTCTGCCGGATTCAACGTGCAGAATTCCAGCGGTAAGAAGTACATGCTTACCGCCGGCCATTGCATGGAGGGAGGCGCCGTCACCTGGCGCCGCAGGAGCGGGGACGTTCCCCTCGGAAGGGCCATCGACTGGGCCTACGGCAACGACGTGAATCAGTCCGACTACGGAGTGGTGGAGTACAGCAATAGCGACGTCGCGCCGTACGGAACGATCCAGTACAGGGACGGATCGGAAGGGCAGATCTCGCGTTCCGCCTCCGCGTTCGACGGGGAGAAGGTGAAGCGTGTGGGGACCATGAGCCAGGACCTCGTGGGCATGGTGCTGGCGACGGATGCGACGGTCACCTACAGCGACGGCACCACGCTCCGCCACATGATCGAGGCGAGCAACTGCACCGTGCATGGTGACAGCGGAGGCCCCCTCTTCAGCGGTGAGACGGCGCTGGGTATCAATTCGGGCGGCAGCTATGCCGACCAGCCATGTGGGGATTCGGACAGCCAAGCGGACCGTTCCAGCTTCTACGAGCCGGTATACAAGGTGCTCTCCTGGGAAGGTCTGAAGGTCTACTAGGCCACAGACGACCTCTCGCTGCCTGCGGCCCTGAGACACCAACGCAGGTGCAGCAGGCGGCGAGAGGCCGAGAGTGAACCCAGATGCGCCCCTCCGCGTCGAAGGTGGGGGAGTGGGTCAGCGCTGGGCGCTGAAGAGTCCCCGCGCCCTTGTGTTCCATAGCTAACCCCTCATCGACTGCCACAGAGGACTTCATGAATACGCAACCGAAGCGCTCCGTCTGCATGCTGTTGGTATCACTCCTGAGTACGAGCCTCCTTGCTGGCTGCAGCAATGATCAGAGCACAGGCGATGATCGTGCGAACGATCAGTCGCTGCGCATGCAAAAGGAGCGCGCCCGTCAAGTAGCCGATGCCTGGCGGGCATCTGCGGCCGCCGCTGCCTGGGCGCAGGGCTACTACCCGATGGCCGACGCGGTGCAGAAGCCGGAATCCGGCTGGCGCAGTAAGGCGGACGAGCGAGCCTACGAAACGAAAAACTTCGTCCTGGGTGGCGATCTGCCCAGCACGGCCCCCACCCTCGGGAAGGTGGACTGGGGAAACGGGAAAAATCTCACCCGCCCGCTGATTGGGGCAAAGAAGGCATACCAGTCGTTCGCTCTTAACCGCAGCGCCGGACCCCACCTGACCGTGACTGGGGCCCGGCTCGGTACGACAACCATCGTGACAAGCCGCGGCAAGGCAACCGTTCCCGCCTGGTTGTTCACGCTGGAGAGCTACGAAACCCCGCTCAAGCGTGTCGCCGTAACCCCGTCAAAGCTTCCCAAGCCGCCGATCGGACAAGCCCGACAAGGGACTACTGGCGGCCTCAGGAGCATCGCCCGGCTGGCCGGAACGGCGGCAGATGGTCGCTCCATAACTGTGAAGGCCACTCACGGATCCTGCGACGACGGCCCCCTCGTCAAAGCGCTGGAGACAAATGAGAGCGTAGTGCTATACGCCTCCATTAAGGGGGTCGAAAGCGGCGCATGTCCCGCCGACATGATCGAACAGAACATGAGGGTCGAACTGTCGCAGCCGCTCGGTGACCGCATCCTCCTGGACGCCCTCACCGGTCGACCAGTGCCGTTCGGGGACCCCAAAGGGACGGCACCGAGTTGGACGTAAGCGCAACATCATCAGCCTTTCCATGTACGCCGTCCACTCGGAAGCAGTCGCCGAGCAACAGCAGGGGCGGGAGTACCGACGTGGAGGACATCAAATCAAACCGGGGTGGTACCGGTACCCTGCTCAACTCGCCAAAACAAATGCTCAGTCACACCGATACGGCCCAGGGCGCGCGTGCCTGTCCACCGGCAAAGGCCGGCAGCGTCACAGGTCGGTCCAGGGGCGGGGCGTGCCGCCGGCCAGGGGCGTCCAGACGTCCTGGGCGGGACCGTGCTGCTCGAGGTCTTCGAGCACGGCGGCGCCCAGCGGCACCTCCCGGGCGAGCGCGGCGACGAGCGGGTGCTGGGCGGCCATCGCCTGCAGGTCGCTGATCCGGCCCTCCAGCCGGCTGCGGGAGGCACCGGTCAGGACGAACAGCACGCGGAGGAAGACCGGATACCAGCGCATCCAGCCGTACTCCGCAGCGCGCCGGCGCTGGCCGACCGGCTGGGCCTCGTACTGGTGCAGCCGCGCGTACTCGATCAGCTTCACCGCCAGGCGCTCACCGCTCATGGTGGCCCGGTCGACCTCCACGAACACGCGCAGCTTGCGCCGCTGCTCATCCCTGACGACGGTGTAGTACATGACGGCGTCGGCCATCACCCGCTCCCCCTCGCCGATGGAGTGCGACACCTCCGGCGTCCAGTCCCACGGGCCGTGCTCGTGCCCGAGCCGGCGGGCGTCGGCGGCGAAGGCCAGATGGGCGCGCACCACGGTCAGGGTGTGCGCCGTCTTCAGCGACGCCGCCGTCGTGGAGGTGATCGGATAGGGCGGCCGCCCCCGCAGGACCGGCAGGTCCCTGGTCGGACGCACGTCGTCCAGGTGAGATAGCGGGTACGGGTGCGGGGGCGCTCCGTTCATTTCCTACGTGTCGCGTCGGCTGGTGGACCGCCCGGTGGGGGACTGGGGGAGTGCTTCGCCGGGCGGCCTCGTTCATGAAGATCGTTTCAGTTCGTGCTGGAGGTCGAGGAGGGTGCAGTGGTTCAGGGCGCGGACGAGTTGTCCGGCGAGCACCCAGCGTGTGGCCATCGTGCTGTAGGGCACGACGTCTTTGACCGCGGTGCGTACCGGTCGTCCGCATGCCGAGGTTGACCAGATGCGCCCGTAGACGGCGCACACGTCGCTGTCGCGGACGCGGACGGCGACGGCGTTGCCGGTCAGGTGCGGGCACTGCGTGACGGCCGTGCTGGCGCACGGCAGGCAGAGCGGCGGGTGTGTTGTCAGCAGGTCGTTCGGACAGCCCGTCCAGTCGCTCCGGTTGTCCTCCAGCAGCCACAGCGCGCCGCGCTCGTCGCGGTCGGCGGGGCCGCCGCACACCTGGCACAAAAGGTGCTGCATGGCATGGCGCTGCCGCAGCGGGTGGACGTCGCCGTAGAGCGGGTGTCCGGTGCCGGGGGCCATGGCGCGGCCGTTCCACAGCACGCCGTACTGGTCGCGGTCCTCGGGGCGCTCGTCGGCGAACGCGATACCACCCCGCCCCGCATACACCACCGTGCGCTGCTGTGGCTGCTCGCCGCTCCATGCCGTGATGAAGGGGGCCGTCTCCGGCCGGGTCGGCGTCTTCATCGGGCGTCTTTCGGTGGGCGGCCGACGTGTGCGAGGGCGCAGTGCAGGCGGCCGGCCGCACGGGCGCTGTCCCGGTACTCCTCGACCTCGGCGGCCGACGCGACCGGCGACAGCTCCTCCAGCCCGACCAGGAGCAGCGCCCGCCCGGCGGTGTCCGCTGCGTGCAGCCAGCGCGGATTGCTGATCTTCAGGGCGTAGGGGCAGCCAGAGAACCACAGCAGTGCTTCGGGTCCGTGCAGGCTGATGCGCCGGCCGACGTCCGGCACCACCGCACCCGGCGGGACGGCGTTGAGGGATGCCGCGACACGCCGCATGACGGCCTCGACGGGCAATGGGCCGGCGTCATTGCGGGGCGCCGTATGGGCGGCCGGGCCGGTCCAGCCCCAATTGGTCGGCGGGTGGGTGAGCATCAGGACCGGCAGCGGGGCGCCCTTGTCGTCCTGTTCGATCCAGGTGCGGGCGTTTAGACGCATGATCACGCCAAGCGAGAGGGACTCCGGAGGGCTGGCCGGCTCGGTCTCAGGCCGAGGGGTCATGAGAGAGGTGTCGTCGCGATGGATGCTGGCTGCCTCGCGCAGCGCGATGATCCTGCGGGCGAGTTCGGCGACGTGCAGCGAGGCGGCGAGCGGCCCGGTGCCCATCTGGAAGGCGAGGGCGTCCTGGGCCGCGTCGATGGCGTTGGTGCAGGCGTACCACTGGCGGGAGCGAGACGGTGTGCGGTCGGCGCGGCGCTGCACGATCGGTACCAGGCGCTCGACCTCTTCCCGCAGCCTCTTGTCCAGGCCGACGTACCGGTCGTGCGGCCAGTAGCGGCGGCCGGCCTCGAACGCCTCGGCAATCAGCGCTGGGACCGGATCGGCCCCGGCCGCCTGCGGTGGGGTCTCGGTGCCCGTCATCGCGTCGCACCCGTGTGGAATGCGAACATTTTGATCATGTTCGCGTCTACTGCGGGATACATCGCTGTGCCTCCTGGCGGTCGGGGTGGTGCGGGATTCGGCCTGGTCGACATAGGCCCCGCGGGGTGGGTCACCCGTCGATACAGGTGCTGATGAAGCAGGCGGGCTGGCAAGTAGAGCCACAGCTGTCGACGGTGCCGTTCAGCTGTGGGCCAGAGACAGCCGAAGCGACGGTTTCGAGGTTCAGGTCGAGGTCCGGCCCGTCCTCGGCCGTGGTGCCGGTCGCGGTTTTGCTGCCACGCACGTGATCGATGTGTGTTCTGGGCGGTATATGAGTGGCGTGGAGGGCCGCCCCGGGCCGGGGAGGGGACACCCGTCCGGGGCGGCCGGTCTACTGGTCGATGGCGAGGGCCATGCCGATCACCAGGCCGCATGACCCGCTGATCATGATGATGAACAGGACTCCCGCGTACCGACCGACGGTGCGTATCACAACCCGTCCCGACTGTTGCTGCTCCTGGTGGCCAGGCGCGTGCTCGGTTCCTTCCGCGCGGTCGGCGGCTTCACGTTGTCCGACATGGCATCCCGCTTCGTCGAGGGCCGTACGGTGATGCCGCCTCTGGTCGCCTGCGTTATGACAAGCACGGCGAAGACCGGGGCGATGTGACACGCGGGCGGCGTCCTGCACAGGTTGTCCATGGTTGGAACGGTGAGCATCGAGGGCTCCTCGGTCGGCACAGGGCGTGATCGGGTGAACACCAGAGTGGTCCTGTTTAAATCGAAGACCGAGGACTTAAAGAGGTCTCTTTGGTGTCGTTAAGAGGACTTTTAATAAGCCGTAGAGGTGACCACTAGTCAGCAAGAGGACTTGAAGCGACACTTGCCGCAGTACACGACGATGGAGGTACAGCTGTGGCACGCCCTGGAAACGTTCGCCTGAAGGCCGCCCGGCTCGCGGCCGGTTACCACTCTCAGCAGGCCCTCGCCGACGCCCTGGGCGTCGGCGTCCGTCAGGTCCGCCGCTGGGAATCCGATGCTCCGCCCTGGCCGCAGCCCGAGGTTGCCCAGGCTCTCACGCGTACGCTCGGGCAAGACCTGGAAGCTCTTGGGTTCACATCGCCCAGCGGGGCGCCCGACAGTGGGCGGCGGACCGTACTTGCTGCTACGGCTGCCGCTGTCGGCCATGCCGCCTTTCCCGTCCAACCCGTCGCAGTGCAGCCGGCGACCGCGGCTGAGGACTACGAAGCCGTCACCCGCTCGCACCGGCGCCTGTACTGGTCTGTTGCGCCAACCACACTGCACCCGGCGGCACTCGCGCACGCCACCCTCGGCTGCGCCCTCCTCCCGGAGACTGCCGGACAGACCCGGCAGCGGATCGCCGCAGCGCTCGCCGAGAGCTACTTGCTGGCCGGCAGGATCGAGTTCTTCGACACCCGTGAGCCCGACCGCGCTGGACACACCCTGCTCCGGGCGCTGCAGGCCGCAGGCGAGGCCAACGACCCGCTGCTCGGCGCCGCGATCCTGGCACACATGGCCTTCATCCCCGCCTGGACCGGTGACCGTGAAGCAGCCGGTGAGCGGATGGTGGCCGCGCGAACCTACGCCCGTCGCGGCCCGGCCTCCGCCGAATTGCTCGCCTGGCTCGACGCGGTGGAGGCCGAATGCGAAACCCGCTGCGAAAACACCAGGACGGCGCTGCACCTGATCGGCCACGCCGAGGACGTCCTCGCCACCGGATCGGAGCATGCCTCACCCCCGTGGCTGGACTGGTTCTCCCCCGCCAGGCTCGCCGCGTTCAAAGGGAACACGCAGTTGCGCGCGGGACACCTGCCGCAAGCGCGCGAGACGCTCCTCAGCGTCCTTGACGCGCTCGACCCAACCGAGGAAAAGCAGACCACGGTCGTGCTCGGCGACCTGGCCGCGGTCGAAGCCGCGGCCGGAAACCCGGAAGCCGCCTGCCGATACGCGCTGCGCGCACTCGACCAACTGGAGTGCACCTGGTACGCGATGGGCATGGACCGCATCCGCGAGGTGCGGCGCGCGCTGGCGCCGCACCAGCAGCAACAGTGCGTGCGGGAGCTGGACGACCGGTTGTACGGGTGGACGACCACCGTCAGTGCACTTGCTCGTTGAACCGGGCGATCTGCGGGGACAGCTCCAAAAGGCTCTCGACGCGGAACGTCGGCAACTTCTGCGCCTCCTCGCTGTTCCACTGGATCGTCGCCCAGGGCCCGCGGCGCACCAGCGCGGTGTGCATGCCGGCGGCGACGGCGGGCCGGATGTCGTTGTCGACGCGGTCACCGACGTACAGCATCTCAGCCGGATCAACCGGAACGACCTCGGCAACGCGATCGAAGAAGGCCCTATCCGGCTTGCTGGCGCCCCAGTCGTCGGAGGTGCCGATCAGGTCGACGTCGTTGGCGAACAGCGTGCGCAGGATCTTGCCCGCGCGTACGGTCTGGTTCCCGGCGATGCCCAGCCACAGGCCGTCCGCGCGCAACGCAGCCAGCGCGTCACGGACATCGGGGTAGAGATCCTCCTCGTTGAAGGTCTCGGGCTGGCCGGCCTGTGCCCGTTTCTCCCGCTCCTCGTACAGGTCGAAACCAGGCCGGAACTCCTGGAACACGTCGCGGTAGTCGCGACCCTGGGCGATGACCGCGCCGAACATGGCGTGGAAGGTGTGACGGGGTACGCCGAGCCAGTCTGCCCAGGCGCTGTACTCGGTGGTCTCGTCCACGAGGCACTCGCCGACGTCGAAGATCACAGCGCGAATCATGACCCGAGCGTACCCGGGCATGATGATCTCCTGGACGCTGGCCGAGCGTACTGGCGTGATGTGGCTCGGCACCGCTTTGAGCGAGTCTCTCTGCCGTCCTATTGAGGATGGTGTGGGGATCATCCCTGCGTCGGCGAGAGGACCGGACTTCGTGCCGGTTCTTCCCCCGAAGGGGCCAGTCGACTTCGACGAGGCCCGCAGCATCGCTCCGTCTCTGCTGCCACCACCAGACCCAGAGCACACAGGGACTGGTAAAGCCGGTCCCCGGGGGCAACAACCTGCCGCTGTGACTCGATCGATCACTTCCGCTCCGCCCCGTCCAGCGCATGCGTCGCTGAGACTGGATGGGATCACCCAGGAAACACCGCAGGCCCCCTGGTCTGGATACCAGGAGGCCTGCGGTTCTGTTCAGCCACGTCCTGGTTGCCCAGATACAGACCGGCGGTCGGACGTTAAGGCGCCCGTCCGAGAGGGACCGACACCGTTTCTTGATCAATGAGGAATGATCCGGCACTTCATTTCAAGGCAGCGGAACGGACTCCTTGGCCTTCTGCTGCTTGGCCTGCTCTGCGGACACGACCAATTGCTCCTGGACGTGCCCGCGGGCGTGCTCGGGGAAGTGCGGGACTGTCGTTCGAGCGAAGTCGGACAGTGACCGGCGTGCGATGTGTGGAGCCGGTGTCCTGAACAGGTACTCTCCGCTGTTCCAACCTAGATCGTTTGTCAGTGGTCGCCTCCAGCATGGTCCCCACGTGGTTGTGATGGCTTGGGGGAGGACCAGATGCCGTTCGTGCGGCCCTATGTGCGTTCCGATGGGACGCCGGTGCGCGGGCACTTTCGATGGGCGCCGGGTGCCCGGCGGGAGCTCACCGTCTTCGCGCTGATTGCCGTGGCCGTCGTGGGCTTTGGCAACGGCAACGGGGGAGCGGGTGGCACCACCGGCCCGCGCTCGAAGCCGGGGGAGGGGCCGGCGGTGACCTCTCCGCTCCGCTTCGACCAGAGTGCCGGCCGGGCGAAACCGCGCATGAGGATGCCGCGGCCCACGGTGTCGTACCCCATCAAGTTCGACGCCCCGAAGAAGAGGCCGGCACCGCCCAGGCCGACGGTGTCGTACCCGATCGACTTCTCCACCCTGGGCAGTGGGCAGTGAGCCGGCGCCCGCCCCGGCGCCGCAGCCCTGCCCGGCACCCCCGACGCAACCGTCGGCAGCAGCAGGACGACATGCAGCTGCTGGCCGTGGGCATCGCCGCGATGGTGGCCATCAGCCTGATGGTCACGGTGGTCAACTGGCTGATCGCCCACTGGTGGGTCCTTGCCGCCGCCGCCCTCGTCCTGCTGCTGGGCGCACTGGGCTGGTGGCAGCACCGCAGCCAGCGCGCGCAGTGGCAGCAGGCCCAGGCGCGTGCACTGCGCTACGGGCTGGCGCAACTGGACGCCCTGTCCCACCGCCAGTTTGAGCACGCGATCCGGGACCTGATGCACCGCGACGGCTGCACGGACGCCGCCCAGGTCGGCGGCCAAGGCGACCTGGGCGCCGATGTGAAGGCCACCGACCCCTACGGCCGGCGCTGGGTCATCCAGTGCAAGCACCGCAGAAACGGCAGCCAGGGCGCCGCCGTCGGCACCCCCGACCTGCAGGTCCTCAACGGCACAGGCCGCCCCGTCCACAAAGCGGACGTCGTCGTCCTGGTCACCAACGGCCGCATCACCCAACCCGGCCGCACCTTCGCCCAACAGCAGCGCCTGCACCTCGTCGACCGCCAGGTCCTCGCCCAGTGGGCGGCCGGCTCACGCCCCCTGTGGGAACTGCTGGGCGCGGTACCCCCGCCGCGACAGCCGACAACCCGGTCGTAGAAGGGCACAGCAGCAGAGTCCACTGAGTCCGGACTCAGTGGACTCTGCTGCTGCCGTGGTTATCCATCTAGCCCGCGTCGCGGTGGGGGCGGTGTGTTCAGCGGCTAGTAAGTGGGGAGTGCCGGATACGGAGCTGAAGACCACAGCGGTGGATTACCTCCAGTTCCGCTTCTCAGGCCTCAAGGGCTTCGGAACACCCGCGTCGGCGGGGAGGACGGCTGGCCGCGGAGCTGGCCGGCGAAGGATGTCGGAACACCCCCACGTCGGCAGGGAGGACGGTGCAACCTACGAAGGCTGGAAGGGCGGCCACAGAGCACCCCGGCGTCGGCGGGGGAGCACGGCGAGGACGACGGCGTTAAGGGCGCCGAACGGAATACCCCCGCGTCGGCGGGGAAGACAGCCCGTCCTTCTTCGTCCGGTTCGTGATTGGCGGAATACCCCCGCGTCGGCAGGGAGGACGCCCCACCACCGAAGTGGCTCGCGTCGATGAACGGAACACCCCCGCGTCGGCGGGGAGGACCCTTGTACTGGGATCGGGTGTAGTCCGCGGCCGGAGTACCCCCGCGTCGGCGGGGAGGACAGCCGACCGGCCGGGGTCAGGATCCGGGCGTCCGGAGCACCCCCACGTCGGCGGGGAGGACTCGCGCTCCAAGCCCTCCTGAATCTCGGCCCACGGAGCACCCCCGCGTCGGCGGGGAGGACGTCCCGAGGTAGCCGTTGATGAGCCGCTGAGTCGGAGCACCCCCGCGTCGGCGGGGAGGACTCCAGGTACTTCGCCTGACGGCCCGGGAGGTGCGGAGCACCCCCGCGTCGGCGGGGAGGACTCGACGGTCTTGGCCGTAATCAGCTCCAGCGTCGGAGCACCCCCGCGTCGGCGGGGAGGACCGACGGGCCTGGCTGTATTCGGCGTCCGTCATCGGAGCACCCCCGCGTCGGCGGGGAGGACTCCTGGGCGACAGCGATGGTCGTCGGTCCCCACGGAGCACCCCCGCGTCGGCGGGGAGGACCTCACAGTGGCCCGAAAGGCTTCCTCGGCCAGCGGAGCACCCCCGCGTCGGCGGGGAGGACAGGTCATGACCGGCTCCTCCTACAAGGAGGACCGGAGCACCCCCGCGTCGGCGGGGAGGACGCCGCTGCACCGACTGCGCCCGGGTTTTCGGACGGAGCACCCCCGCGTCGGCGGGGAGGACGCGGCCGCGTTGGCTTTCGCGCGCTGCTCGTGCGGAGCACCCCCGCGTCGGCGGGGAGGACACCGGCACCTCCACCTCGGGCAGCTCCGGCGCCGGAGCACCCCCGCGTCGGCGGGGAGGACCCTTTCTGACCTGGGGCTCAGGAAGGGCTTTGCTCTTCCTTTGCATTGGGGAGTGGTCCATGTCGTGGGGGGTGGGGCTGCATGTGGTCACTGTATCGAGGGTTGGGTGGCGGGGGTGTTGTCGGTGGTTGGTGATTGAATGCGGGCTTCTGTAGTGGGGTTTGGTCGGCTGTCCGAGGAGGCGGGATGGTGGGGGAGTGGGGAGTGCCGGATGAGTCGGTGTGGGGGAAGTCGAGGGGGTTGGATCCAGGGCTGGCGCCGTATCCGTTGATCCGGCATCTGCTGGATGCTGCCGCGATGGCGCTGCACCTGTGGGATGTCTACCTGTCGGAAAACCAGCGTGTGCGGATCGCGGAGGGGATGGGGCTGGCGGGCGAGCTGGACCGTGCGCGGGCGGTGGTCGGGTTATGTGCCGGTCTGCACGACATCGGCAAGCTGTCGGGGTTCCAGTTCTGTTCCTGGCACGCTAGCCGCTACCTCAGCGCGGAGCTGGGCGGTGACCGGGTGAAGATGTGTGCGCAGCGGTTCGGGCATGACGTGGCCGGCGCACAGGGCGTGAGAGATGTGCTGGCAGGTCTGGGTTTTGCCGGTGACGGGGAGCTGAGGGTCGCGGAGCGGCTGGCCGAGGTCATCGGCGGTCATCACGGACGCTTTCACCGTCTCGAGGACAGTATCGCTGCGGCGTTTCTCGGTGGTGCTGCCTGGGCGCAGCAGCGGAGGGCGCACGCGGCCGCGGTGCACGGGTTGCTGGGCGCGCCGAAGGGGCCGGGGGTGTTCAAGGCGCCGGCCGCGGTGCTGGTGACGGGCGTGGTCATTCTCGCGGACTGGCTGGTCAGTCAAGAGGACTACCTCCGGGAGCGGCAGCGTGGGCTGGAGCCGGTGCTGGCGGATCATTTCCAGCGGTCCCAGCACGATGCTCCTCGTCTGCTGGCCGGGGCCGGGCTGGCCCGGGTGCAGTTGCAGCGCAAGGAGTTCGCGCAGGCCTACGGCATTCAAGGTGAGCCCAATCCGTTGCAGCGCTCGGTGATGGACGAGCTGCGCCAGGCGGTGGGTGAGGGGCGTCGTGGCGGCATTTTTCTCGTCACTGCGGCACCGGGGGATGGCAAGAGCGAGACGGCTCTGGAGGCCGAGCGGATCTTGTCCGAGGCGTTCGGCACACGGGGGTATACGTTTTTGCTGCCGACGATGGCCACCAGCGATCAGATGTACGGGCGGGTCGCGCAGGCGTTGCTGCGTCAGTCCGGTGAGGAGGCCGGGCTGACGCTGGTGCACAGTATGGCCTGGCTGAACAGTGCTTACGCCGATGAGGACCTGGTGGCGCAGAGCGTGCTGACCTGTGACGGGGACGAGGTGGGGGAAGGCAGGAGGCGGGCGGAGGCGGACATGCGGCCGCAGCAGTGGCTGCGCGGGTCCAAGCGGCCGCTGCTTGCGCAGTTCGCGGTGGGCACGATCGACCAGGCCCTGATGGCGATGCTGCCGGTGCGGCACAGCGCGCTGCGGTTGCTGGCTTTGTCGGGGAAGACGTTCATCGTCGATGAGGCCCACGCCTATGACCCCTACATGCAGGTGCTGCTGGGCCGGTTGCTGAACTGGCTCGGGACGTACGGCGTGCCGGTGGTGTTGTTGTCGGCGACGTTGCCGGCGTCGGTCAGCGACCGGCTGATCAAGGAGTACTTGCAGGGCGCCGGTCATAAGACGCGCGCCCTGAGCAAGCGGACGTTCCCGGCGCCCTATCCGGGGTGGCTGTATGTGGACGGGGAGAGCGGCCGGGCGACTCAGATTTCGCCTGCCCGTCAAAGTGAGCAGGCGCGTGCGCGGAGCATGGAGCTGAATGTCGTGGTGGAGCCGGTCGTCCACGGCTCCGGTGGGGGTGCCCGGGCCCGGCTGGCGGTGATCGAACGCCTGTTGAAACCGGTGAGCGGGAAGGAGGGCGGCACTGCTCTGGTGGTGTGCAACACCGTTGGGGACGCGCAGGACACCTACCTGAAGCTGCGTGAGCGGTTCGACAAGCGCTCCCACGCGCAGGGCGGAAGCGTGCAACTGCTGCACGCCCGTTTCCCCGGTGACGTGCGTGAGGCCCGCACGCAGGAGGTCACGCAAGGGCTGGGCCGTAAAGGGCCGCGTCCGCTGCGCCGGATCGTGGTGGCCACTCAGGTCGTCGAGCAGTCGCTTGATCTTGATGCCGACATCGTCATCAGCGATCTCGCTCCGCTCTCTTTGCTGCTGCAGCGGGCCGGGCGGTGCTGGCGGCACGAGAACCACTGGGCCCGGCACGGCTATCCCGACGGCCGCGGCCGCCCGGCCTGGGCGGGCGGGCCGCGTCTGGTAGTGCTCGACCCGATCGCGGGCGACGGGAAGACGCCAGGGCAGTGGGGCGAGGTGTACTCCGAGCACCTCCTTTCCTCCACCTCCCGCACTCTTGCCGACATCGAGGGAGGGACCGTCTCCATCCCGGGCGACGTGCAGGACCTGGTCGAAGCCGTCCACGGGGACAGCGAGGAGTTCGACTGGAACACCCCGGGCAGCAGCGAGGCGAAAGCCTGGACAGCTCACAAGGGCAAGGAGATGGCGGAACGCAGCATGGCCGGCCTCCTCGCCGTCCCGCGCGCGCGGAGCGTTTCGGCGCTGCATGACCTGCACAATCTGCCCGGTGAAGAGGACGAGTGGGAGGTGTCCACCCGGCTCGGCGCCGACTCGGTGCGACTGCTGTGCGCCCACGTGCACCAGGACGGCCGGGTGACCCTGGACCTGGAGGGAGTACATCTGCTTCCCCAAGCTGCGGCGGACGGCACGATGCCGGTTGCGTCCGTGCGGGAGGTGATGCGCCGCACCATCCCAATCCGCGCCGACTGGCTCAAGGAAGCCGACCCCGACAGCGTTGCCCCGCCGAAGTCGTGGACGCAGCATCCGATGCTCGCAGAGCTGCGCGTCCTGTACCAGCCCGTACAGGACGGGAGCGCGCAGGCGGTGAAGATCGGCGGCAAGACTCTTTGCCTGGATGAGGACCTCGGTCTGGTGCGCCGCTGATACCAGTCACTGCCCGCCTTTGATCTGAAAACCTCCGGGTCCGGGCCCATTGTCAGTGGCGGCTGCTTGAATGCCCAGACGACGCCAGAGCAGGGCTGCTGGGGGCTTTGCCGTGCCTGTGTGTCATGGTCCAGGGTTGTTGGAGGGGATGGTCGTGAGTGGGGGATTCGACCTGCGGGTCGAGCCGTGGATTCCGGTACGTCTGCTGACCGGGGAACCGGCGTGCATAGGTTTGCGTGAACTGTTCACGCGGGCGCACGAGATCGAGGATGTAGAGATTCCGGTGCCGCCGGCAGCAGCGGGCTTGATGCGGATTCTGGCGCCGATGACGGCGAGGATCGCCGCCGATGGCGATGAGCGGCTCGATGACCCGGACGTCGCGGAAGAGATCGACGACTGGTTCGATTTGCGGGAGCGTCTCCTGAAGGCCGGCCGGTTCGATCCGCGGGCGGTGGACGCCTACTTTGGCCGGGAGGATCTGGCGGGCCGGTTCGACCTGTTTCATCCAGAGCGGCCGTTCCTGCAGGATCCTCGCCTGGTTGCGCAGTGCGTGGACGCGAAGGGGGCGCCGAACCCGTCCGGGGTGAACAAGCTGGTGATGGGCCGTCCCACGGGAGTCAACGGGGCGGTGCTGTTCGGGCATTTCACCGACACCGCGCCCGTGCCGGTACCGGCCGCGGAGGCCGCCTGGCATCTGATCGCGCAGTTGTACTACGGGCCGTCCGGGCAGTGCACGCCCCGCCGCATCACCGAGGAACGGGCGGGCAGCGGTGACGCGGCCCCGCTGCGCAAGTCGATCTCCTACTTCCCGTGGGGGCACGACCTGTTCACCACGCTGATGCTGGCCGTACCGAGCCCACAGATCGAGGTCGACTGGGAGACCGAGGACGCGTGCCCGTGGGAGGAGGAACTCCCCGCACCCCTGGGAACGTTGCCGCCGGTCACGTGGCCGGGCCGGATGCTGACCGGCCGGTTCCGTCATGCCGCGCTGCTCGTGCCGTCCAAAGACGGCCGCACGGTGACCGATGCCTACCTCACCTGGTCGACGCACGAGCCGCCGCAGAAGGTGCGTGACCCGTACCAGATCCTCGACCGGCGAGGGGACGGCAACTTCCAGCCGCGGGAGGCCGACGGAGCGCGGGCCTTGTGGCGGGATTTGGACTCGCTGTTGCTGAAGGACAGCCGCCAGGACGCCCGCCGCCCTCCGGCTCTCGAGCACCTGCCCAGGTGGCTGCTGCCACGGCTGAGGGTGCGCGCCTACGGCTTCGACCAGGACGGTCAGCAAAAAGACAGCGTCTGGTTCCGGACGACCAGTCCGCAGGTCCTGCAGTGGCAGGAGGAGAACGACCCGGAGATGGCCTACCACGTCAAGCGCTGCCACACCGCTGCGGAGCAGGCCGGGGAGCGGCTGGACTTCGCCGCAAGGATCGCCTGGAAGATCGCCACTGACAGCAGTGTCGACCCATCGCCGAAGGCCAAGATCAAGCTGGATGCCCGCAGGCCCGGCCCGTGGGCTTCTGCCGCGCTGACACGGTACTGGCCGGCCGCGGAAACAGCCTTCTGGCAACTCACCGAGCCCGGCCGCACCACAGACCGGGTCGAGAAGCCGTTCGTCGACGCAGCCCTTGCCGCTCTCGACGAGGCCATCGGCCAAGCCAACCGTGCGGACATCCGGGTGGCGCGCGCCCGTCACCGCGCCCGCGGCCTCCTTCTCGCACTGCTGCAGCCGTCCGCCACCGACTGAACCCGCCCGGCTACACCCACGCCGACACGATCGGCGCTTTGCCACCTCACCCTTTCCCCGCATCAGGGATGTCTCATGACCGATTCCGTGCCGACGGCATCTGCTCCGCCGACCTCCACGCCCGTCCGCGTCTCGGACCGCTTCGTCGCCTACGTGCACCGCGTGTGCGCCTCCACTCAGGGCCGTGCCGCCCTGCGACGCGGTCTCGGGCTGCCGGTGGAGCGGTGCAACTACATGCACCGCTATCTGGTGCCGTGGCTGCGCGACCACGACGACCAGCACCATGCCGATGTCCGGCGGGCGTACTACGCGGTGGCCTCGCTGATCGCCGCACGTCCCCGCTCGGCCCGCGACACCACGCCCGACGACAGCGCGTCCGTCTCCTGGTACGAGCGCTCCAACCTCGGGGCCTCGCTCGGCCAGGCCGTCGCCCAGGGCGTGATGAAGGCGAACTCCGCCGAAAGCGCTCTTCACCTGATGGCCCGGCAGAGCAGCGACGCCGTCCACCCGGGCCTGCCCGCCCTTATCCGCCAGCTCCTGTCCGGCGGCATCGCGGTCGACTGGGCGGTCCTGCTGGAGGACCTCGCCTGGTGGAACCGCAGCCGCGACCGCATCGCCACCCGCTGGCTCGAGAGTTACTTCCGCACCGCCGGCGGCACGACCGACCCCGACTCCGCCTTTGATTCTGCTGAGGAGAACGACCGATGACTCTATACCTGGACCTGAGCGCCCTGCAGTCGGTGCCCGCCGCCAACCTCAACCGTGACGACCTCGGCTCTCCCAAGCAGGTCCGCTACGGCAACGCTTCTCGCATCCGGGTCTCCAGCCAGTCCTGGAAGCGGGCCATCCGGCTCGGCGTCGAACAGGACCTCGGGGAGAAGGCTGCCCGCACCCGCCTGGTGCCAGCGAAGGTGCAGCACGCTCTGGAGAAGGCCGGCTGGCCCGCCGAACTGGCCGCGTTCGCCGGAGCGCAGGTCGCCGCCAGCGCAGGAAAGAAGGGCATCGGCACGGAAGCGGCCGGCCACACCTCGGTGCTGCTGTTCCTGCCGGAAGCGGCCATCGACGAACTGGCCGCCGTGTGCGCCGAGCACCGTCAAGCCCTAGAGACGGCCCAGGGCAAGAAGAAGCCCGGCCAGGTCCTGCCGCCTCAGCAGATCGAGCAGATCCTCAAGCGGCGCACCGCCTCCATCAGCCTGCTGGGCCGCATGCTCGCCGAGCTCCCGGACGCCAACGTGGACGGGGCAGCCCAGGTCGCCCACGCCTTCACCACGCACGCCGCCGAACCGCAGCGTGACTACTTCACCGCCGTCGACGACTGGCTGGGCGAGGCCGAAACCGGCAGCGGCCACCTCGACACCGCCGAGTTCAGCGCTGGCGTCTTCTACCGGTACGCCACCGTCAACGTCGCCGACCTGCTGAAGAACCTCGAAGGCGACGCCAAGGCCGCCCGGACCGTCCTCAGCTCCTTCGCCGAGCACTTCCTGCTCTCCCTTCCCCAGGCCAAGAAGAACAGCACCGCCCCGCACACCGTCCCGGACCTGGCCTACCTCGCCGTGCGCGAACACCGACCGCTCTCCCTGGCCGCGGCCTTCGAGACCCCCGTCACCGGCGACCAGCAAGGCGGCTTCTCCCAGCCCTCCCGCCAGGCCCTTGACATCTACGCCAGCAACATCAACCGCCTCACCGGCAACCGCAACCGCCGCTTCCACGGCCACACCGTCATCAACCCCGCCGAAAAGTACACCGGGCTCGGCACCGCCCACGACTCCTTCGACCAACTGATCGACGCCGCCGTCGAGGCCGCCGTGCCCGCTAGGCAGGACCAGCAGTGAGCGGGCTGCTGCTGCGCCTGGCAGGCCCCCTGCAGTCCTGGGGTGAACGCTCCGCGTTCACCCCCGTGCGGGACACCGCACCCTTCCCGACCCGCTCCGCACTGATCGGCATGTTCGCCGCGGCCGAGGGAATCGGCCGCGACCAGGCGGGCCTGGAGCGCTACCAAGACCTGCGACTCACCGTGCGCGTGGACCGGCCAGGCATCCGCCTCGTCGACTATCACACCGCCGGCGGCGGATTCCCCAAGGACCGCACCGCCGCCACCAGCGGAGGCAGCAACAAAGGCGCCGCCGTCATCACCCGACGCCACTACCTGTCCGACGCGGTGTTCGTCGTCGCCGTCACCGCAGCCGACGAAACCATCGAGCGCCTCGCCGACGCCCTGAGCCACCCGCACTGGGCGCCCTACCTGGGCCGCCGCTCCTGCGTCCCCGACGAGCCGTTCCTCCTGCGCCGCCACGTCGACGACCCCGAGGAAGAACTCCGCACCCGGGTGCCGCTCAGCCGCACCGCACCACCAGCCAAGGACGGCGACGGGCAGGAAGCCAGGACGATCACCGTGGAATTCCTCCTGGAACAGCCACCGCCCCCCAGCCCTGGAGAGCCTGCACCGGTCGACATCATCGACGTCAACGACGTACCGGTGAGCTTCGCCCAGCACGGCCGTAGCCACACCGGCCGCCGCCTGTACCGCACCCGGCTACCGGTGCCCCGCTCCCTCGCAGGCCCACCACAGACCCTGATGCAGCGCCTGATCGACTACGCCCACCTCGAGGAAAGCGCATGAACGACCACCCGGTGATCGCACGCATCCGCCTCAACCCGCACAGCCGCGACGTGCAGCGGGACCTGCGCGACGCCACCCAAATGCACCGCACCGTCATGCGAATGGCCCCCGACAACCTCGGCGACGCCCCCCGACAGCAGGCCGGGCTGCTGTACCGCCTGGAGGAGACCGACACCTCCAGCACCCTCCTCGTCCAGGCAACCAAGCTCGACCCGGCACGCCTGCCCACCGGATACGGCCAAGCCGACATCAAAAGCCTCGCCCCGATGTTCACCGCACTGCGCAAAGGGCTCGGCGTTCGCTACCGCATCGTCCTCAACCCCGCCAAACGAGAGCGGCTCTCCCTGGAAGAGAAAGGCAAGCGGGGACGGATCATGCCGCTCTCCGGCGCCGACGCCGACCAGTGGTGGCTCCGCCGGGCCGCCGAAGCCGGCCTCGACCTCCACATCCTGACCCCCACCAACATGGAGCCGGCCCGCCCCCGCACCCCAGACGCCCCCCGCGTGCGGCACAGCCTGATCCGCTACGACGGCACCGCCACCGTCACCGACCCCGACGCCCTCAAAGACGCCGTCATCCACGGCATCGGACGGGGCAAACCGTACGGAGCAGGACTGCTCAGCCTCGCCCCCGCGAGCACCACGTGAGCGCACCCCGACGGGGCGGCGAGGCGCGCAGACGCCTCGCCGCCCCCACCCTGGCCATGCTCCCCCGCGTCGCGGACTCCCTGTCCTTCCTCTACCTGGACATGGTCCGAGTGATACAGGACGACACCGGAGTATGCGCACAGATCCAAATCGACGAACACCGCACCGACCTCGTCTACATCCCCACCGCAGCCCTGTCCTGCCTGCTCCTGGGCCCCGGCGTCTCCATCACCACCCCGGTCCTGACTACCCTCGCCCGCCACGGCACCAGCGTCGTCTGCGTCGGAGCGGGCGGCGTCCGCGCCTACGCGGGCATCCTCCCCGACTCCCTCACCACCCACTGGCTCGAACAGCAGGTCGCGACGTGGGCCGACCCGGCACGACGCCTTGAGGTCGCCGTCCGCATGTACCGGATGCGCTTCAAGGATGCCGACGTACCCGAATCCGTCACCCTGGACCAGCTCCGCGGGATGGAAGGCCAGCGCATGAAAGCCTTCTACAAGATCCTCGCACAGCAGCACGGCATCGGACGCTTCCGCCGCAACTACCGGCCCGACCAATGGGACACCTAGGACCCCGTCAACCTCGCCCTGTCTGCCGCCAACACCTGCCTGTACGGCGTCGTCCACGCCGCCCTGCTCGCCCTCGGACTCTCCCCAGCCCTCGGCTACGTCCACACCGGCACCCAGCACGCCTTCGTCTACGACATCGCCGACCTCTACAAAGCCGACATCACACTCCCCCTCGCATTCGCCCTCCACAACTCCGACAACCCCGAACAAGAAGCCCGCCGCCGCTTCCGCGAAGACCTCCGACTCCTGCGCCTCCTGCCCCGCATCGTCCAGGACGTCCAATCCCTACTGACCCACACCTCACACCCACACGACCACAGTCGACAACGACACCGACGAGGAACGCTCCGAACGGCATGACGTGCGCATGGTCCACCTCTGGGACCCCAAAACCGGAGCCCTCCCAGCAGGCGTCAACTACGCCAATGGAGGCACCTGATGCCCTCCATGGTCGTCATCGCCACCACCGCAGTTCCTGACCACCTACGCGGCGCCCTCAGCCGATGGACCAGCGAAGTAGTGCCCGGCATCTTCGTCGGCAGCGTTTCGGCCCGCGTCCGCGACGAACTCTGGCAGGCCGTCACCGAAGTCGTGGGCAACGGCGCCGCCATCCTCGTCCACCCCGCCGCCACAGAACAGGGCTACGCCATCCGCACCGCGGGAACCCGCCGCCGGGTCCCCGTCGACTTCGACGGCCTCACCCTGATACGCATGACCGCTGCACCAAAAGTAAAGGAAATGCAAACCCCCTCTTGAAGCGCAGGTCAGAAAGGGTCCTCCCCGCCGACGCGGGGGTGTTCCGGCTGGGCCACGATCAGTAGGGTCCCGTTCCTCGTCCTCCCCGCCGACGCGGGGGTGTTCCGTTCTGGTTCGGAGACCATCCGCACGCCGGTGAGTCCTCCCCGCCGACGCGGGGGTGTTCCGAAGGCCAGCGCGACGGTCAAGGCCAACGGGCAGTCCTCCCCGCCGACGCGGGGGTGTTCCGTCTCGCCACAGGCGGGTGAGGTCGGGAATGCGGTCCTCCCCGCCGACGCGGGGGTGTTCCGCCGCCCAGGCGCTCGGCCGCATGGACTACGACGTCCTCCCCGCCGACACGGGGGTGTTCCGGTCAACGGGGGGCACGAAGACGACCTGATGAGGTCCTCCCCGCCGACACGGGGGTGTTCCACCGGCATGGGACGCGATAGCGGATGCGACGAAGTCCTCCCCGCCGACGCGGGGGTGTTCCGACCCGGCTGGTCATCTTCAACGAGGAGACAGGGTCCTCCCCGCCGACGCGGGGGTGTTCCGGCGTCCCAGCCCCGCAAAGCGCCGTTGAGCAAGTCCTCCCCGCCGACGCGGGGGTGTTCCGGCGAGAGCCTGCGCATCGTGGTCCGCGACGGGGTCCTCCCCGCCGACGCGGGGGTGTTCCGACTCCGGCATCGGCCGAGCGACGGTCAGCCGCGTCCTCCCCGCCGACGCGGGGGTGTTCCGCGCAGCTCGATCCAGGTCACGGAGGCGACCGTGTCCTCCCCGCCGACGCGGGGGTGTTCCGCGCCGGCCGATCGCCCGGGCCGCCGATGCCGGGCGGGCGGGGCAGTAGGGACTGGAGATCCTGATGGCTGTCGCCCAGGGTTTTGAGGTGCAGCGGGAGCCGGTCGGCAAACGCATCATTGCCCGCATTGCCTTGTTGGACGACCCGGGTGGTCACATCACCGGACGGGATACCGTGTAGTGAGCCTCCGCCAACTTGAAGTCCCAGGTCAAAGGGCTGGTGTGATCGGTTCTTGGGGGTGCTCACGCTGGTCGCGGGCGTAAGTCCACGGAGGAGATCATCTGTCAGCGGTTGATTTCGAGGTTCGTCAGGACGAGCAGAGCGCGTAGGAGTCGAGTGGCGCGTGCAGGGTCGGTGCGGAGTTTGGTGAGGATCCGCCAGTTCTTGAGGTGGGCAAAGCCGTGCTCGACCGGTGCGCGTCCGACGGCGAGGACGCGGTTGGCTTCCTTTTGGCCCGAGGTCAGATTGTGGGTGCGGGTTGCGGTATAGCCGGTGACGATCACGGGGTTGAGGATGTCGTTGTCGAGGCCGCGGAAGCCGAGGTCGGCCAACGCTCCGAGGCCGACGGCGCGCAGGTGGGCCAGGATGTGGTCGTGGCGGGCGGCGGTGTTGTCGTGGGTGCGGCCGGGCCGGGCGGCGGATATCCAGATCAGGCGGCCGTTCTCGTCGGTCAGGGCGAGGAAATGCAGGCCGTGGCTGCGGTGCTTGCCGGAGTAGTTCCGTCGGTCGGCCTTGCCGGTGCGGCGCTGGGTGCGGATGAGGGTGCCGTCTACCAGGACCGCCTCCCCGCCCTTCTTGGCGATCTTCTTGAGGGCACGGTCCAGGCGCGGGGCCTGGGCGGCGAGCAGGCCGATCAGCTCGTCGCGCCAGCGGCGGACGGTGGACTCGGACACGTTGCTGCCGCCGGCCATATCGGCCAGGCGCTGGTCGTGGCGCAGTACGGCCAGGACGATCACCGCGATCTTCCCCGGCGCCAGGATCCGCCATCGGGACCGGATCGCCTTCAGATGGCGCCTGAGCAGATCTGCGAGGTGGTTGACGGTGCGCGTGGACAGCGACAGACGGCATTGGTAAGCAATCGGGCAGGTGTCCTCGGCGCGCTCTTTGGTATTCGTCACATAATTCCAACAGCCGCCGGGGGCACCCCGGTTACGCTCGTACCGAGCCACTCCGAACGGCAGTGCTCGTGGTCACAGACGGGTGGTGAACCGGCCGTCGGGCAGCTTGCGCAGCCAGCCGCGATCGGCGAGTCTGACCAGCTTGCTACGTAGCGGTTCCAGCTTGGAGCGCACGCTGACATCCACCCCCACCACCTCGCCGACCTGGCGCGCCATGACCGGTCCGGCGGCCTGGCGCACGGCGGCGAGGATGCGCTGATACTCCGGCGGGAGCACGGTCTCCTCCGCATCCGGCGTGCGGTACGGGATCAGCATCACCGCTTGACCGCCCACCTGCCCCGGCGCGGGGGCGGCCGAGGCGCGCTCCTCGGCGAGCTGCTCACTCACCCGGTCAAGGACACGTTCGGCGATGGCGAGCTCGTCCCGCTCGGCCCGCACCTCCGCCAACTGCTTGGCTAGCTGCTCTTCGAGTTCGTCCAGTTCCGCACGACGCGCGGTGATCCGTTCCAGCAGTTCGGGATCCAGCATGCGTCGGATCGTAGAAGGTCGTCCGACCGCCACGGGAAGGAACCAGCGAACCCACCGCGAACGTTACTCATGTGCTCACCGCACTGAGCGTTCCAGTGCACCCCGATGATCGGAAACCCACTGGTAGGCCGCCCGGACGTGCCGAACCGCCCCTGCCTCACGGAGCCGGGCCATGGCGACATCACCGGCATCAGCCTGGGACTCGATGCCCCGCCAACACCGGTCCTGCCACCACAAGATCGTAGACACGAGACGTTGCCGGTCCCCCAACTCGTAGCTGTCAACAATCAGCTTCAACCGCCGGGCAGCCTCCTCGACATCGGTGACCGAAGGACCCAGACCGAGGTACTGCCAGCAGACATGAGCGATGTCATGGATCCGCGCGCCCGGCGCCGCGAGGTCCCAGTCGATGAATGCCGCTGGTCGAAGCTCCCCACCGGACAGCTGATAGACCGTGTTCTTGGGCGACAGGTCGTTGTGACACACGACCTCTTGGTCACCGGCCAGCGGGGTGCCGGCCGTCAGGTCGTGGAACTCACGCACGAGCCGGGCGACCGTCGCCAGACTCTCGTCGGATGAAACCGCAGCAGGTTGACGCGGCTCCCACGCCACATGCCCCTCGAGGTAACTGAGAACTTCACGGCCCTCGTCGTCCACACCGAGATACCGCGGAGCACCACTCCAGCCACGTGCTTCAAGCAACCTCAGCAGATCACCTACGAACCTCGTACGAGCCGAGGCAGGACGGCGCACCGTGTCCCCGACACGAACGACCGCATTGACGAAACCTCCGGGCAAGGGCGACTCAGGCATCCGTCCACCCTGCCTGATCGTTACCTCGAACTGCCATTGACTTGTCCTGATGCTTGATCCGCCCCGGCACAACTCCGTCAGATGATCTACTCCGCAGACAGTCGCCCACGACCAGCGTGTGTACCCCAAGAACCGATCACACCAGCCCTTTGACCTGCGGCTTTAAATTGGCGGAGGCTCAGTGGTGCGCACCGCCACCGCGCGGCGCGCGAACTACACGGCAGTGAGGCGCACCGGGTGCGCACCGGCCGGTGCGGGGTGTGCATCAAGGACCTGGCCCACGCCGACGTCCTCCATCTGGCGCAGGTATCGGCGACGTCCTCGTGGTCCTTGGTGAGGAACTGCTGCGCGAAGTCGATGACGGCGCGGGCGATGCCCTCCGCTGCGTCCGGCCAGGACTGCGCCCAGATCGCAGCGAAGTCACGAAGACGCGCCCAAGGGCCTCCAGGGCGAAGGTGTCCGCGTAAGGCTCGCCGACCTCCGGGCCGGGCAGCGCGGTGACCGGGACGACGATGCGCTCGGCAACGTCGACGAGTAGCTCGGGTATCCACGGCTCGGCGCCGGCGAATTGACGGGCAGCGTCGATGTCATCGGCCTGGACGGCCCGGAGGTAGCTGAAGGCACTGATGGCCGTGTGCGGGGTCATCGGGGCGAGCGGCGTGGTGCCGGGCATGTCGGCTCCTCACGTACGGGCCGCCCCGCCGATCGCAGCGGCCTCAAAAGCGATTCTCGGAGCGGGTGCCTGTGGACAGATTCCGCGCACCGACGGTGAGCGGACTCGCCCGGTCGGCGCTCGCGTTGCCTCTTGTCCAGTTCCGCTACCTGCGACATTCCGCCCATTTAGGCGGGGAGGAATCTCCGTCCCTCCACGCTGCGCGATGCCCCCGCGGCCGGGGCTCCGGACTTCGCTCGCCGTCTCGCTCGGGTCGACGGCCGCCTTGTCCGCGCGCCGCTCCCGACACTCCCGCTGAACCGCGGCCTTCTCAACTCGAAGCTGCAGACCTCTACCCGTAGCCGGCGCCGGGGAGATGCCGCGCGCGGCAGGACGCGGCATCTCCCCGGCGCCTAGGTCAGCACGAAGAGACGGACGTGTGGATCAGGTGGAGCAGCTCGCGGACCAGTCCGCCGGCCAACGTGGCGGAAGCGGCGTAGAACGCCGCCTGCCCGAGGCCCTGGACAAGACGATGGCGGGCACGTCGCCGCTTCGGGACGGGGCGGTGCGTACGGTGGGACATGACGGTCTCCGTTCAGGGGATGAGTCGGCTGCCCCCGCACCGCGTGTTCCTGGCAGGGATACGGTGCGGGGCGCAGTTTCTGCTGGCCCCAAGCCTTATGGCTGACGTGCGCTGAATGCAGCTCCCGAGGCTCGAATCTCGATGTAAGTTCGGCGCCATGAACGGGAATCGGGCCACGACGTGGGTCGAAGGGACTTCGGCCGACCTGGTGGCCGACGCACACGCTCTGGGCGTGATGAAAGCCAGTCCCAGGATGGTGACCTCCTGGGTCGAGGACGGGATGCTCGCCAACCCTGAGCCGCGCAAGACCAGCGCGCACGGCAGCGATCCGCGAGTCTTCCCCCCGGAGCAACGTGAGTTGTTCACCAGACTTCTCGAAGCTCGAGAGCGTTCCCCGCTGGGGCGCATCCCGCAACGGTCGCTGATCCGCGTCGTGCTGTACCTGTGGCTGATCGACGACACGATCGTGCTCACCCCGCAGGCGCGCCGAGCCTGGCGCACCCACGCGCGCGCTACTGGCCAGACGACCGCTGTCCGGCGCCGCGAGAACGTCCGTGCCATCGTTGAGCAACTCGCCCACCCCTCAGCCACCTTCAAGCAACGGCGCGCCGCCCAGCGCGTCCTCGAGGAAGGCGAGCGGACGGGCCGAATCGACATCGACAGACTGACCGCGGTCCTCACGGAGTTGTACTCGCCCTGGCCAGTCCAGCCCGGAATGCCGAGGATCGAACGAGCCCTGGCCGGCCCGTTCGGGCCCGTTTCCGTCCAGCACCACATCGCGATGTGGAAGGCCAGGGAGCAGACGATCCGCCGCCTTCGGCACGAGGAGATCGACGAGCAAGAGCTCGACCGGGTACGCGCCGCCTTTCGGCCAGAGTGGGCGGATTACCATGCTCGTCGGCCCGCCATGGCGACCATCGGTGCCGGAGAGTTCGCGGCGTACTTTGCTGAGCCCGAGACCATGGAGGGCCGCGCGATCGAGGCGGTCGATGCTTTCGTGGGAACGCTCGCCGGCGAACTCGGGCTGATTGAAGCGGCCTCCCATGCCGCAGAGACGGCACGCCTCAGCCTGGCGCGCTGACGGCCCGAGGCCAGTCACCGGCCAGTGGTCCAACTTCAGTGGCAACATGTCCAGGTTCGGTGTCACTGGACAGCCGCTGATCGGTGACAACGAACCTGGACCGATTGCCTCCCAAGTTGGATCGGCGGTCGTTCGTGACAGTGAAGCTGGATCGCCTCTGGTCAGGCCCCAGGACGGTGCCCACCCCGCAGTGGTCCCCCTACGGTCCTTCCGATCCTTGCCAGGGTCGGAAGGCCGCGCACGATGGCTCGGTCCGGGGCCGATGAGGACGCCGGTCCCGGACCGAGCCATGAGCTGGACTCCCGCAACGTCAGATCAGGATCTGGGCGACCACGCCAGCGGTGGCAGCGGCAAGGGCGAGGACGGCAGCGAAGGCTGCGCTGGCGCGGGCTACGGCGGCGGGGTAGGTGGCACCGTCGAGGCGGGCCAGCACGCCCGCAGCAGCTCCGACCAAGAGGGCGAGGACGATGACCAGGGCGCTGGTGAACAGGACGACGACGATGTGGTTCACGGCGATCTCCATAGAGGTCGGGGCGTTGACGTGGCCGACCTTCCTGGAATCGGTGTCCAACGAGGTTCACATTGGACAAAGCTGTACACCTGGACACTGCTGCTGGACACCCGACGCTGGGGAGCAATGAGCACAGAGAACCTTGGGCCCGAGGAAGCGCTCGTCGAACTGCGCAGGCGGGTGCACGAGAGACAGATCAACAGGCGGCTGACAGCAGCCCAGCTAACTGGCCTGGCGGGGTTGAGCCGAACCACCCTCTACAACTTCTTCAACGGGGCTATACCGAGGGAAGGCACAGTCGAAGCCCTGGGGCGGGCGTTGGAAATGAGCCAGAACGCCCTGAACGCCCTACATGCACTGCGGCGGATCGCGGCTGATGGAGCCGAGGCCGCCGCCAGAGCGGAGCGTGCCAGGAACGAGACCGTCGAGCCGGCCCCGTCGCCCGCCGAGGACCGGCTGCTGGCCCTCTTCCAGGCCGGCTCCGCCGTCGGCAGTGCCCTCACGCTCCAGCTGGACGCGTCCGGACGGTTCCGGGAGTTTCTGGACGCGCTTCATCTGATCGGCCTGAGCGACGCCGAAACCGCGCAGCTGTGTGAGATCAGGACCCGGTTGGAGGAGACGGACCCTCCTGGCAGGGGCGTCATGATCGCGTGCGGGCGTGTAGTGGAAGAGGTGGTTAGTCTGGTGGAGGCGCGGACCTCACGCGCCGAGTTTCGCTGGTTCACGTTGGGCAAGCTCCTGCATGGCATCGCCCTCTTCGCGGCGATGGCATGGCCAGCAGCCCCGGACCTCGACGAAGCGCGGAACGAACTGTCCTATCTCAGCGATGCCGTTGACATGCCCGAGGAGCTGCGGGCCGAGGTGAAGAACTACAGCCGGGTGGAACTGCCCACCGCCGAACAGAAGAGGATGCTCGGGGAGGCGGAGCGCCTCAGCCGGGCTTTCCATGCAATCCGGCTTACCGCCTCCTGACCGCCACCACTCCTGTCCAAGCCCCCAAGGGCGCGCGGGGTGAGTCCGCCGTCAGCAGGCGCAGCTGGGCACTGCGACTGGTGGACCACCGTCCCGCAGCCTGACCAGCGGCGGCCCAACTTCGCTGTCACCAACGACTACCAGTCCAACTTCGCTGGCAAACAATTCAACTTCGATGTCAGAGGACAGCCGCGCCTGCCTGACGATCACGACTCGGTAACGGCGCTCGGGCGAGTGTCACACCGTCGACTTTCACGACACCTCTAGCAGGTGACGGGGGATTCCATCCGGACCCCCGTGCCACCTGTGTGAGGAGCTTCGTCATGACGTACGCCAGCAGCGCCCGGCAGCCCGAGCCGGAGCCGCGCCCGACCTGGACAAGGGGTGCCGAGCGGCCTTTGGGCGACCCGGAATCCAGTGCCGTGAACGGTGCCGCGAACGATTCCAACGTCGTGCCCATCACCGCAGCTCACACGGCCCGACAAGGGGTCTCCTGGCGCGCTGACACCTCTCTCCCTTCCCCTGAGACGTTGACGAAGGGAAAGAAGTCCACTTCCACGGCCGGGAAGGTGCGGGCCGATGCGCTGCGGATGCTGGGGTGCGTTCGGATGGCCACTATGCGGCAGATGGCTCAGGTGATCACGGCTGAGGATGCCGACGGCCGGTCGTACGTGCGCAGGGCGATGAAGAAGCCAGCGGAGCTGGGGCTGGCGGAGACGAACGGCAAGGACGGAAGGCACCCGATCTGGAACCTGACCCCGGCGGGACGGAAGGCTCTGGCCGACGGCAACGAGCTGCCTCCCCGACCGAAGGGCGGCACCGGAGCGAAGGCGGGAGGCATCGCGGATCGGGCTCCAAGATCGGCAGAAACGTGGCCGCCCTCGGTCGCAGCTTGTACAGCGGAAAGTGGTGAGTCACCGACGCTTCGATGAAGCGGGAGGTTCGCCCCGATCTGGGTCACCGGGTGTGCCAAAGAAATGGGCGTCCCATGCGATCAGTTTGTCTCGCAGGCGTGCGAACTCGTTGGCCAGGTCCCAGACGTCCTCGCTGGACACCAGGCCGATCTCTGGACGACTCAGTCCCTTGGTCCCTTTTACAGTCCGCCACCCATGGACTTCCTCGTCGTACACCCAGCAGCTATGGATGTACCGGTTGCGCTGCTCGAAGCCAGAGGTGCACAGGTCCAGGTCATGCAGCAGCGCGGAACGGTCGTGAGCTGGGATCCGCTCCTCGGGGAGTGCGGCCAGCCGGGTTTTGGCCTTGGTGATGAAGTGCTTCACCGTCTCATGAGGCTTGTCCGTGTAGGGGCGCTCGACGCCGCCAAGGTGGGCGTACAGGCCGTGCAGGATGTACTCGACTTCCGCAGCACGCTGCACGAGCACTCCCAAGCCGACAGTCAGTGCAACCTGCTCCTCACTCATCCCCTCAAACAGTTCCGTTGTGCCGGGAGGGACCTGTGGCGCCTCGGGCTGAGGGATGTCGGCGGGAGACGGGAAGGTCATGTCGGATCTTTCGCGCTGGCGATCGAGGGCGGATAGTCCGACTGACGTCATCACCAAACGGTTGTAGCGAAATGCCAGAGACCACTGGGAGGCGCTGTCACGTTGGCTGAGTTAGTGGGATGATCTTCTGGTTGATCATGCGGAGGGGTTGTCCGTGGACAGCGCGTCGCCGTCGTACAAGGGGCACCGGTACCCGGTCGAGGTCATCTCCCATTGCGTGTGGCTGTACTTCCGCTTCCCGCTGTCGTTCCGGGAGGTCGAGGAACTGATGCTTGGACGCGGTGTGGTCGTCTCGTACGAGACGGTCCGGCGGTGGTGCGCCAAGTTCGGGCAGGCCTATGCGAAAGGACTGCGCCGCCGCCGGCCGAGGCCCGGGGATAAATGGCATCTGGACGAGGTGTTCGTGAAGATCAACGGAGAGCGGAAGTACCTGTGGCGGGCCGTCGACCAGGACGGCACCGTGCTGGACATCCTCGTGCAGAACCGGCGGGACACGGCCGCCGCCAGGCGCTTCTTCCGCAGGCTGCTGAAGAGGACCGGTGCGGTGCCGCGGGTGGTCGTCACCGACAAGCTGCATTCCTACGGCGCCGCCCACCGCGAGGTCATGCCCTCGGTCGAGCACCGTTCCCACAAAGGCCTGAACAACCGGGCCGAGAACAGCCACCAGCCCACCCGACAACGCGAACGCGCCATGAAAGGCTTCCGCAGCACCGGCGGGGCGCAGCGGTTCCTGGCCGCGTTCAGCGGCATCTCACCCCACTTCAGACCCCGCCGCCACCTGATGACCGCACACGACTACCGTGCCGAGATGACCGTCCGCTTCGCCATCTGGGACCAGGTCACCGGCGTCGTCGGCCGGCCCGCCGGGCCTGAGCCCGGAACCCGGCTCCACCACACACGACACGCCGACAGGCACTCGCACACCCAACAACGTGACAGCGCCGTTCCGACCGCGATCACCTCCGCCGTGCAGGCAAACCCGTCCTCCCCGCCGACGCGGGGGTGTTCCGATGACGATTCGATCATGGGCCGGGGGCGGGCCGTCCTCCCCGCCGACGCGGGGGTGTTCCGCCGTGGTGACCCTGGTGCAGGCCGCCGCGGAGGTCCTCCCCGCCGACGCGGGGGTGTTCCGAGACCGGCCGGCAGGCCCGTCCTGGGCCTGGTGTCCTCCCCGCCGACGCGGGGGTGTTCCGCTCGGCCAGGATGACGACGACGCTCCGTACGGGTCCTCCCCGCCGACGCGGGGGTGTTCCGCAGGGCAACGTGATCTTCGCGGGCGGCAAGGTATCCTCCCCGCCGACGCGGGGGCGTTCCGCCATCACGGTTCCCTTCGTTTGGGCTGTCAGCGTCCTCCCCGCCGACGCGGGGGTGTTCCGTTCGAGGTGGCGCACTCCCGCCTGCAGAAGCAGTCCTCCCCGCCGACGCGGGGGTGTTCCGAAGCCCACCCCCGAGCAGATCCAGGAAGCCGGGTCCTCCCCGCCGACGCGGGGGTGTTCCGGACGGCGTGCTGGCGGCCGTCGACTGGCTCGGGTCCTCCCCGCCGACGCGGGGGTGTTCCGATCGCGGGGCAGGTGGGCGTCAGGTGCAGCAGTCCTCCCCGCCGACGCGGGGGTGTTCCGCCGAGCATGACGAGCCGGGGCCGCACGGTGGCGTCCTCCCCGCCGACGCGGGGGTGTTCCGCCCGGCGCGCACCCGGCGTGGGTCTGGCGTCCGTCCTCCCCGCCGACGCGGGGTTGTTCCGGTCACGCGGACGAACGCCTGCGGGGTGTGCACGTCCTCCCCGCCGACGCGGGGGTGCTCCGCCGATCCGTGGGCCGGCGCGCAGGAGATCGCCGTCCTCCCCGCCGACGCGGGGGTGTTCCGCAGCACAAGGACAGTAGGAGGGAGGCGGCATGGTCCTCCCCGCCGACGCGAGGGTGTTCCGGAGTGCACGGAGCTGCGGCAAGAGCAGACCAAGTCCTCCCTGCCGACGCGGGGGTGTTCCGGCAGCACGAGACGGTACGAGCTGCCTGCCAACGTCCTCCCTGCCGACGTGGGGGTGTTCCGCGCCGGCCGATCGCCCGGGCCGCCGATGCCGGGCGGGCGGGGCAGTAGGGACTGGAGATCCTGATGGCTGTCGCCCAGGGTTTTGAGGTGCAGCGGGAGCCGGTCGGCAAACGCATCATTGCCCGCATTGCCTTGTTGGACGACCCGGGTGGTCACATCACCGGACGGGATACCGTGTAGTGCGGCGCAGAGGCGTGGACGTGAGCTGGTGTCCCCGGGGCACTTTTGTGGTGCGGAGGTAGTTCATGAAACGCATCAGCCCCGAAGGCTTCATCGCAGCTTTGGAGGACGTGGCGGCGTCCTATGCGCCAGGTGAACTCGCCTACTTGGCGTTGACCAGCAAGCCGGAGCTGACGGTACGGGACCGGCTTGCTTGGGCGCTTCAGACACGGCTTGCCGGTGCTGTGGTGGCGCGCGAATGGAGGAACACGGTCGGCTGGATCGACCTGGCGGTACTTGATACAGCGGGGGACTCACCGCGGGCTTTGCTGGAGTTGAAGGCGGCCTACACGTTCGACTTCGCAGGGCCCGACAGACCGTCCGCCATCAACTACCGCAACAAAATCATTGCTGATGCGGAGAAGCTGCGCAGTACTGACACGGTAAGCCACGACACGCAGCTCTATGTGCTGCTGCTGTTGACCCACCCTATGGGCATCCCTTCCGGCGGCACTGCCATCAAGTACCGTCCAGGGCTTTCGGCAGCACTGCGCGCCTATGGCCCAGAGCCCCTGCGTCACATGGCCGAGCACAGCGTCCGCGCCCTTTTGTCCTGTCTCAGTCGGATGCACCAAGGGACCTTGGAGGGCGGCGCGGCGTTCGGCGTCCGAGTGGCGATCGACTACTGGCTCATCGGGCCCCTGGCGACTGGCTGTCCAGGGACGGGCGCTTGAGGAGGGCGACTCAATCCGGCGCAGGAGGATCACAGCTCGCCCGGCGCGACTCGACCGCAACCCTGGCGATCATTCTCCCTGAAGCTCAATTTCTGGGTTTTTCTGGACACTGGCTGGCCGAAGTCGTCGGCTGGGTACAGGAGGGACTGGCCCAGCGGCACTCCCAGACGCTCGGCCCGAATCGACCCAGGGCACGGGCCGGTGGACGGGAACCCGCAGCGGGACCGGGCGTCACTGTCGACGGTCCGGTCCTGCGCAAGGGCTGCGCAATGCAGGGCTGCGCACTGCGCAGCCCGCGTCACCACACTGCACAGCGCGCGGCCGCGCCGAGTGGTGACGGTTCTTGGTCCTGGCGCCGAGGGCCGGTGTCCTGTGGCTGCGCAATCGTCTGCGCAGCGCGCTGACCTGCATGGCTGGGGTGGGGCGCACACTGGGTGCACCAGGATGCCCCGTGCGCAGTGAGCGGACGGCTGCGTAATCCGCTGCTCTGGTCTGCGCAGTGCACTGACCTGCTTGGTCGGGGCTGTGGCGGCCGTGGTCGGGCTCGGCGCAACGCTTGGTCGGCATCCCACCACAGCCCGACCATGGTGGTGCGCAGCCCGTCCCCGGCTCTCCGGTGGTGTCAGCGGCTCCAAGGGATGCGTTGGCCGGAATCCTGGGCGGGCCGCCAGACGGGCGCGGAGGGCTCGTCGCGGAGGATGCCGGTCAGTGCCGCGGCCAGGACGGGGACGCCTCGTAGGGTGTCCGGTGCCAGGGGCCCGCGGGGGAGGGCTGGTGGGGTGTGCGGGAGAATCCGGGCGTGACGACCGAGCGCCGCCCGCTGGGCACAGGCCCCCTGCGTACCGACGATCCCGCCGTCGAAGCCGAGCGCGTCCCGCGTGCCCGTCTTGCCGCCGAGCGCCTGCCCACCGCCCTGCCCGCCCCCCAAGCGGCGCCGCGTCCGGCTGGCCGCCGCGTCCTGGGCGCTGGCCCCGACGTGTGAGTCGGGCTACTGGCAATGACGGCGGGCAGGGAGAGGGAGGGTACGGAGTCATGAGCACCAATCGCCCCTTGCTGGTCCAGCGTGAAGCCGTCGCTGCGTGCGGCGTGAGCCGTACGACGATCCGGCGCCGCCGGGAGGCCGGCGAGCTGCCCGGGGCCGTGCTCGACGACGACCGGGGCTGGCTCATCCCCGTGGAAGGCCTGCTCGCCGCCGGGTTCCGGCTCCACGCCCCCGCCCACCTGACACTGACACGACCGACGGCAAGGCGGTCAACACCCAGGCACCGGCCGGGATGCGGCAGGACACCGTTTCCGACGAGACGGCGGCCGCCCTGCGGGCCGAACTGGAACGGCTCCGGCACGAGCACGCCCGCGCACTCGCCGAGGCCGAGGCCCGCCACCTGAAGGACCGCCTTCAGGAACGGGCCGCCCACATCGAGGACCTGCAGCGCGCCCTGGCCGCCCTGACTCCGGTCCCGGACGGCGCGGCCATTCCCCAACCCGCACAGCCGTTCCCGACAGCCGCCGTGCCCGCACCGGCTCCTGCCCTTACGGCGGCCGAGGGGACCGGGCAGGGCTCCGCCTCGGGCAAGCGGCGCCACTGCTGGCAGTCCGGTCCTGCGCAAGGGCTGCGCAACGCAGGACTGCGCACTGCGCAGCCCGCGTCACGACACTGCGCAGCGCGCGACCGCGCCGAGTGGTGACGGTTCTTGGTCCCGGTGCCGAAGGCCAATGTCCTGTGGCTGCGCAATCGTTTGCGCAGCGCGATGACCTGCATGGTCGGGGCTGTGGCGGCCGTGGTCGGAGTCATGGTCGGGCTTCCGCGCAACACCTGGTCGGGATCCCACCACAGCCCGACCACGGCTCTCCGGGTGGTATCAGTGGCTCCAGCCGACGCGCTGGTCGGGATTCTGAACGGGCCGCCAGATGGGTGCGCAGGGCCCGCCGCGGAGGATGTCGGTCAGTGCCGCGGCCAGGACGGGGACGCCTGGCAGGGCGTCCGGTGTGAGCTGGCTGGCGGCTGTGTGGAGGGCGCGGATGCGGTTGTCGACGCCGGTGGGTCCGGTGCCGTCCAGGACGAACAGCAGCCGCGGGAAGAGCGGGTAGTGGCGTCGCCATTCCTCCTGTAGCGGCTCCATCCCGATCTGACGGCGCCGCGTGCCGGGCGCCGGCGTGGGCACGTACTGATGGAGGCGGGCGTAGGCGGTGAGTTTGGCGCCGAGGCGTTCGGGTCCCATGGTGGCGCGGTCGACTTCGACGAACGCCCGCAGCATCACCCCGCGTCCGTTGGACCCCTTGCGGTAGTAGAGCAGTGCATCCGGGATGACCGCCTCGCCGCCCCCGAGCGCATGATGGACCTCAGGGATCCAGTCCAAAGGCTGGCACACATCGCTGCGGCGGCGGGCGTCTTGCACGAAGGCGAGCGCGACCTCAGTGACCGTCAGTGCGTGCCCGGCCCGCAGCCGTACCGCGGTGCGGTCCGAGACCGTCCTCGAGGGCCGCCGGCCGCGCAGCTCGGGCCACTCGCCGGCGATCTGCGCCCCGTAGGCGGTGGGGAACCATATCCGCAGCCTCCCAGCCCGTGGCAGCGTGATCCGGTCCGCCAGCCCTTCCTCGCGCAGCCTGGCCAGACGCCGCCTGGTCTGCTCGATCCGCACGCCGGGCGCCAGGAGCAGGTGTAGCTGCTCGGTGGTCGCCATCCGGTACTGCACCAGCACCGCCAGCGCCAGCCGGTCGATGCCGCCCGCGTCCACACCCCTCACCGCTCTGCTCCCGCATCCGCTCGGTGCGGCACCGCCTGACCCGGCGCCGCGCTTACGGACCACGGCAGCAGCCGACCCCGACCAGACCACCGACCAGGAGGGCCCGACCACGGTCACGATCCGACAACACCGTCCTCGACCTGGCCGACAACCTCTTCGGCATCCCCGCCGACACCGGCCCGTACCTGTCCGGGTCCGGTTCGCGTATTCGCAGGTCACCACGCTGGCTTGGTCGTGGTCGGGAGCCCGGCCTCCCCTGTACGCCCCCGTGATCACCTCACTGCCAGAAGAGGGGAGGGGCGGGATGGACGGAGCAGGCGGTGTGCGACCGGGGGAGCGGGGCGCCTGCGCTTGGCCGCGCGTCGGCCAGGGCCTGCGTGTTTTCCACTGGGCGGCCCAGCCGCGTGGGGCAGGGCCAGGGCGCATGCGGTACCTACGGTCGACCGCGTCGACGCAGTCTGGACCACCGGCCACGCGACGTTCGTGCGGCTGCTGCTTCCGAGCGGGCGAGGTTTTCTTGACTTCTGAGAGTGTCCGGGTGGTGGGGGCCGAGGATGCGTTCTCGGTCGGCGAGGGTTTGGCGGTGGAGGTCGGCGGCTTCTTGGTGGTGGCCGAGGCGGTCCAAGGTGGCGGCGAGATTGTTGCGAGTGACGAGGGTGTCTGGGTGGTTGGGGCCGAAGGTGCGCTCTCGGTAAGCCAGGGTGCGCCGGTCTAGATCGGCGGCTTCCCGGTACTGGCCGAGGCCGACCAAGGCAACGGCGAGGTTACTGCGAGTGTAGAGGGTGTCTGGGTGGTTGGGGCCGAGCATGTGTTCCTGGTCGGCGAGGGTGTGGCGGTGGAGGTCGGCGGCTTCCCGGTACTGGCCGAGATCGTTCAGTGAGGTAGCGAAGTTATGGCGGCTGGTGAGGGTGTCTGGGTGGTCGGGGCCGAGGATGCGTTCTCGGTCGGCGAGGGTGTGGCGGTGGAGGTCAGAGGCTTCTTGGTACTGGCCGAGGCCGGCCAATGCGTTGGCGAGGTTGTTGCGACCGGTGAGGGTGTCTGGGTGGTCGGGGCCGAGGATGTGTTCGCAGTCGGTGAGGGTTTGGCGGAGCAGGTCGGCGGCTTCCCGATACTGGCCGAGATCGTTCAGTGAGGTCGCGAAGTAGAGGCGGCTGGTGAGGGTGTCTGGGTGGTCAGGGCCGAGAGTGCGTTCTCGGTCGGCGAGGGCGCGTTGTTGTAAATCGGCGGCCTCTTGGTAATGGCCCTGTAGGGCCAAAGTGTTGGCGAAGCTGGTGCGGCTGGCGAGAGTGTCTGGGTGGTCGGGACCACGGCGACGCTTGTCGGCGTCCAGGATGTGCTTGCCCACTAGGTGTTCTTCCGTGAAGGCACCGGCTCCGCGCAATGTTTGCGCGAGTTCATTGAGCGTGTTGCGGGTGGTGATGAAGGTCTGGTCGGCGGCGCGGTTCAGGAGCGCTGGGAGGTGGGGTGCGAGGAGGCGGGCGGTAGGCCAGCCGGCGCGTCCAACGTGGATCGTGTCGTTCACGGCCTGAATGAGGTGGGCGTCGAGGGCGGTGTGCCAGGGAGTGGGGTCGCTGCCGGGCAGGCTGATGGCCATGACCTCGCGAACCAGCGGGTGCAAGACCACCTGGCTCACGCTGACCGCCGCGCTGTCCTCAACTGATGCGTCCAGCGTGGTGCGGGGGGTGCCGAGGAGGCCGTACTGGTGGAGTCCGGCCAGGGCAGCGTCGAGTGCGGTGGCGGTGACGTTGTGGCCGGTGGCGTCGGCGAGAAGGGCGGGGGTGATCAGGGAGCGGGGGATGGGGGCGGCTTCCAGCAGCGCCAGCAGGTGCAGCAGGGGGCGGGCCAGGATGTAGCCGTCGTCGTGAAGCTGCTCCAGGGACAGGTCCCAGGTGTGCCGGACGACGGTGCGGGCGATCTCAGGATCGGCGGCGGCTTGCGGATGCTCCGCCCCCAGCAGCTCCCCGAACTCCTGGTCCAGCGCCTCCCGGTAGGCGGTGAAGGTCCGGTAGCGGCTCGTCGCGGTGGCCAGGAAGCGGCCCGCGGCCTCCAGCGCCAACGGCAGGCCCCCCAGCCGCAGCGCCAGGGCCCGGGCGTCCGTCTCGCTGCCGGCCGACGGTGCGGCATCGGTGAGGACGGCGGCCGCGGCCGCCTCCTCCAGCGGCTCCAAATTCAGCACTTGCGCCCGTTGGCCCCAGGTGGTGACTGCGGTGTCGCGGCTGGTGATGATCAGCAGTCCGGCGCCGTCGGGGCGCAGCCAGCCTCGGTAGGTGGCCATCGGCTCCCGGCCCGGCCCGATCCGCGTGGGGGTGTCGACGTTGTCCACGACGATCACCCACCCCGGCATTACCGCCAGCTGCTCCCACACCACATCGACCAGCACTGCTTGGCCCCGCCGCGCCTCCTCCAGCCGCTGCTCGGCAAGACCGAGGGCCTGTGCGATGCGGGTGAGGTCTTCGGCCAGGCGGCTGGGATCGTCCTGCCAGCGGACCCAGAACACCGCTGCCCCGGCTTGTCGGGCGCGGTGGGCCGCTTCGGCGGCGAGGGTGGTCTTGCCCAGGCCCCCGGCCCCGCACACCACCGCCATCCCCCCACCACGCCGCAGACGCTCCAGCATGGCCAGCTCGCTGTCCCGGCCCCGCACCGGCGCCGCTGGGACCGGTGGCCGCAGGGAAGCACTGACCGCGGCGTTAGCCACCCACTCCCGTGCCGCCGGCGCACCGCTTGCCGCCGGACCGGCCCCCGCGCTGCTGGGAGCGCGCAGGGCGTACAGGGAGATCGGCAGGCTGAGCAGGGCGATGCTGCCGCCGACAACGCTGGCGGTCTGGTCCGCCTTTTCCAGCCCGAAACGGGCAACTGCCCAGGCCACTGCCCCCAGAAAGGCGGCCAGTGCCGCCACCAGCACCCAGCGGCGCAGCACGCTCGCCCATCCGCCCGTCCTTGCCCCGCGCACCCGCATCCCCCCACCGTCACCGTCAGCGTGAGGCGAGCATGCCCCGAACGTGCCGCGCCCGGGGGCCGGATGGATCAGCCGGTACGCAGCTGTGACGACCACAGGCACCCGACCACGATCACAAAGCGACAACCCCGCCGTAAACCGGGCCGACAACCCCTCCGATAACCCCGCCGACAACTGTCCGCACCCCTCCCCGCTTCGGCCTGCATCATTGCAGGTCACCACGCCGTTCCTGGCGTGGTCGGGAGCCCGACATCCCCCTTGGCACACCCCCTCGCTCGCCGGGCCAGGAATAAAGGTGGAGGGGCGGGCGGGCGTGGGGCGGTGGTGTGCGGCCGGGGGATCGGGCGGCCCTTTGTGGTGTTGCGCGTCGGCGGGGCCTGCGCGCTGTGCGCCGGGCAGGCCGGCGCATCAGGAGGCCGGGCGCCGGCGGAACACCGGCCGGGCGTGGCTGCGCAGGAAGGCGTCAGGATGAGGGAGCCGGCGACTGCAGGGCTGTCCCGGCGCCGGCCTGCCCCTATCCCTGGCCCTGGCCCTGCCCGTATTCCTGCCCCTGGCCCTGGTTCTGGTCTTGCTGGTAGAGGGTGCGGGCTTCGGTGACGGCGCGTTGCCAGCTGCGTTCATGGCCGCCGTGTTCGCGGGCCAGTTGTGCGGCGAGGCCGCGCTGGTATCCGCCGGCCTGCCGGAGCCTGTCGAGGACGATGGCGACAGCGCGGTCCCGCTGGGCGCGCCCGGAGCCGCCGCCCTGGTTGCCCCGGCCATCTCCTGGGCGCCGTCCGGCGGCCTGGAGACGGCCGGTGCCGACGTCCTGCTGCCAGGCGTTCCAGAATGCTTCCACGGCTTCCTGGTCGTAGAAGTGGGTGCGCTCCAGCACGCATGCCACCTCCGGGAACCGGAGCTCTTGCGGGTACTGGCCGCGCTGGGCGTACCAGCGGGCCACGGTGGCCGCCGACGCCCCGGTGCGCTGCATGACCCAGGCCCGGCTCACCACCCACCGGCCGTCATGAACCCGACGCGACGCGCCGCCCTCGCTCATCACCAACACTGACACCCCTCATGCTGTGCTCAGCGCAGCATCGTGACCACCAACTCCCGTACCATAGACCAGTCTCCTTGAGAGAGACGCTGGCGGGGAATCCCGGAGAGGGTTTGCCGACCCGTTCGCATCCAGAATTCCCCGCCAGCATTACTAATACTGCCCCGCCCTGCAAATAAACCGGGCTGCTTCCAAGGAAGCAGCCCGGTGAAATCCTGGCGCAGCGCAGCATTTTTTCCATTTCTCTTTCCCCCGCGGAGCGGGTGTCCCAGGGCGCTGCGCGCCCAAGGGAAGCGAAAGGCGGGCGGCTGCGCCGCCCGCACGGCGTGGGCGGTGCGCTGCGCTCCCCGCCCAGCGGGCACGGTCCGCTGCGCTTCCCTCCTCAGGGCCGGGGGCGGGCGTGGTCGTTTGGGCGCAGGGGTGCCGGGTCGCCATCCGCAGCACCCCTGCGCGCCCCGGGCGGGCCAGCCGGGGCAGGAAGCGGGCCCGGGGAGCCACCCCCGGGCCCACCAGGCTTACAGGACGGTGTAGGCCACCGGCGGATAGACCGCCTCACCCTCATCGCCCTCGTCGCCATCCTCGGCGGCGTGGACGCCGAAGGCGTCCACGAAGTCACCAGGCACGTACTCACCGAGCAGCTCGGCCGCCTCAACGGCCGAGCACTCATTCAGCGCCCCCCAGCACAGGTGCCACGCCCGCACCGTGGCAGGCCCACCATCAGCGCCGGGGGAATGCAGGTACATCACCCCAGAGCACAGGGTCTGCGCCAGACCGCAGGTCAGCAGGAAGGCGAAGTTGTCCAGGTACTTGGGCTCCGCGCCCACCAGGTCCTCAGCGCCGCCGTCACCCTCCACCGTGATCGGCAGGACCGCGCTCAAGGGACGCTCCTGCCCCTCCATGTCCACCCCGAGCCGCACCACATGCTCACCCGGCGCTAACCGCGCCATGAGGGTGGCCAGGACCGCGTGTGCCTCCTCGCGGGCCTCTGCTATGACGTCCAGAGAAACCGGCTTGAGCTGCATTCTGTTCCCCTTCGTTTCCTTGAGAGAGGTTGTCATCGGAAGGAGTTGCCGCCCCTTCCGACACTCTTATTCTGCCCATCGCGGCAGCAGGGAAACCAAAGCCAGACCTCAACTACAGAAAGATTCACAACACCCCACAGGACACCCGGAGCGACTCATCCGGGTAAGGGGCACCGTTCCAGAATCTATCCAGACCTATATTTGAAGCACAGGCCAGCAGGCTGATTCATCAGAGCTACACGGCGCATCACCTGACACAGGATCACCCACCCCAGCACCTCACCCCTCGCTGCCCGGGCCGCAGGCCCGTTGGCCGCCCCGCGCAGCGGGGCCGGCCTCAGTGGCGCGAAGCGCCACCAAGTGGCTGAAGCGCAGCGGAAGCCACTCCAAGGGATCGAAGCCCTCGCAGCGCCGGGAGCGCAGCGAACGGAGCGTCACCCGCCTTGCACAGCAAGGCGGGTGAGCTGCTCGCGCAGCGAGCAGCAGCGCTCCCGCGGAGCGG